>JARLJG010000073.1 GCA_031291325.1 Burkholderiaceae bacterium | reverse complement strand
CTCGATCTCACTCACTATGGGTTCCCGCCTTCGCGGGAACGACGGAGGGTTATGTTGCCGCAAGATTTTTCATTCACTAAACACCTGTATGAACCGACATTTCAAGAACGATTCAAACTGGCAAAATTAGCACCGCGCTCGACGAGTTCGACCAACAGCGGCGACGCTTGCCAAAACAATGGCTCCTGTTGCGCGTAGGCGCGGATATCGGCCAGCACCTTGTCCAGGCCCACGGTGTCGGCATATTGCATCGGCCCGCCGCGCTCACGCGGAAAGCCGTAGCCGGCGACCAGCGTCAAGTCCACATCCGCCGGGCATTGCGCAATGCCCTGATGGACGACGTTGGCGCCTTCGTTAATCATCGCCGCCAGATAGCGCCGCATGATTTCCTCGTTGTCGAAAGCGCGAGTCGTGACCCCGGCGCGCGCGCGTTCCTGCTCGACAATCGCCAGCACTTCGGGATCGGGCGCGCCAACGCGGCTGCCGGCTTCGTAGCGATAATAGCCGCGCCCGGTCTTTTGCCCGAACCAGCCGCGCTCGCACAGGCGGTCGGCTATCTGCACGTAGCGGGCGCGCGGGTCGCGCGTGGCGGCGCGGCGTTTGCGGGTGGCCCAGCCGATATCGCCGCCGGCCAGGTCGGTCACTTGATACGGCCCCATCGGGTAGCCGAATTCGCGCACTGCGGCATCGATCTGGTACGGCGATGCGCCGTCTTCCAGCATCGCATCGGCGGCTTGCCGGTACACTGCCAGGATGCGGTTGCCGATGAAGCCGTCGCACACGCCCGCGCGCACCGCCACCTTGTTCAAGCGCTGGGCCAGCGCAAAGCCGGTGGCGACCACATCGGCGGCGGTGCGCGCCGGCACCACCACTTCCAGCAGCTTCATGATATGGGCGGGCGAAAAGAAGTGCAGCCCCAGCACGTCGGCGGGGCGGCTGGTGCCTGCCGCCAATAGGTCGATGTCGAGGTACGAGGTATTGGTCGCCAGCACCGCGCCCGGCTTGCAGACGCGATCCAGTTCGGCGAACACCGCCTGCTTGACGGCCATGTCCTCGAATACCGCTTCCACCACCAGGTCGACTTGAGCGAGCGCCGCGTAGTCTGTCGAGCCGGCATACCGCGCCAGCACCGCTTCCTTGCCCGCCGGCGTCAAGCGCCCTTTGGCAATCGACGCGTCATACACCTTCTCGACATTGGCGCGGCCACGCGCCAGATTCTCGGCGTCGCGCTCGATCATCACCACCGGCAAGCCGGCATCGAGCAGCGCGACGGCGATGCCCGCGCCCATCGTGCCGCCGCCGACCACGCCCACCGAGGCGAGCGGACGCGGCTCGACTTGTCCAGACACTACGCTACCGACTTGATTCATAAGAATTTCTCTGAAAATTAGGGGGAAGGCCGCGCCGGCCCACGCGCGCCAATATTAGTTTTCCATTCTCGTTTGTTATGCCATTCTTGACAATTACAGATTTAAATGACATTGTGTAAAAATTTATTTGACAATAGATCATGGACATTAACGGCCTCACCCTGCTGGTCGAAATCCTCGATGCCGGCAATTTGAGCCAGGCCGCGCGCAACCTGAAGATGACGCGCGCCAACGTCAGCTATCACCTGACCCAGTTGGAGCGCGCTGTCGGCGCGCAATTGGTGCGCCGCACTACCCGCAGCGTGGCGCCGACCGAGGTCGGATTGCGCCTGTATCAGCACGGTCTTGCGATCCAGAACGAACTGCGCGCAGCGCGCGAAACCATCCAGACGCTAGGCCAAAGCCTGCAAGGGCGGGTGCGCCTGAGCGTGCCCAGCGGCTACGGGCAGATGGTGATGTCGCCCTGGCTGATCGACTTCAAGCGGCTCTACCCCGATATCGTGCTCGATGTGTTGTTTGAAAACCGCGTGCAAGACTTGATGCGCGACGACATCGACATTGCCATCCGAGTGATCCCCGAACCGCCGCAAACGCTGGTGGCGCGCGAGCTTGGCCCGGTGCGCTATGTCGCCTGCGCCGCGCTTTCCTACGTCGCTGCGCACGGCTTGCCGACCGCATTGGCGCAGTTGCGCACGGTGCCGCTGGTGACTTCGGCAGTCATTGGCCGGCAGTTGCGCGTATCGGCTTATCTGGGCCTGCAACGCGAGGAAATCACGCTGGAGCCTACCCTGATCTCGGAACATTTCCCGTTCCTGCAACAAGCGATCCTGGCCGGATTGGGGGTCGGATTGGTGCCGGACTACGTGGTGCAGGAAGCGGTGCAAGCCGGCCAGATCGTGACCACCTTGGACGAATACCGACTCAGCATCTTCGGCACCCAGATGTACATGTTGTACATGCCCAACCGCTACCAAACGCGTGCCGCGCGCACCTTCATCGATTTCATCCTGGAGCGGGCGCATGCCGCGCCGGCGCGGCTTTGAAAGTTGACAACCATCAACCCGCGCGCGGATGTAATCCAATTGTCTTCTATGTCGCACGGTCAGGGTGTACTATCCAATGTAGTCATTACGCTATTTTGATCGATTGATTTTGCCGCTAAGCGTAGCCGCAAAAAATCTGCCCATCGAGAGTGCCTATGTCCACCGAAACCAGCGCCGCCACCCTTCCCGTCCTTCCCTGGATTGCTTCGAGCGCGGCGGCAGCCGAATATTGGCTTGACGCCTGGCAGCGTTCGATCTTGTTCTGGGATATCTTGCGCGAACGCGGCAACCAATACATCGAGCACGAACAGTCCGGCAAGCCGCCGGTATTGGTATTCGATTTTCAAATCGTGTTGGATGCGCGCCGTTTCGACCCGCCTGCCAATTATGCGCTAGCCGCCATCGAACCGCCCGCCGGCTGCGCCCCGACCGATCCCGGCAAGCGCCCGTTCGTGGTGATCGACCCGCGCGCCGGACACGGCCCCGGCATCGGCGGCTTCAAGATGGATAGCGAAATCGGCATCGCGCTCAAGGCCGGCCATCCGTGCTATTTCGTGATGTTCTTTCCACAGCCGGTGCCCGGCCAGACGATAGAATGCGTGACGCGCGCCGAACGCATCTTCCTGGAAAAAATCAACGAGCGGCATCCGAATGCCTCCAAGCCGTTTGTGATCGGCAATTGCCAGGGCGGCTGGGCCTTGATGATCCTGGCGGCGCTGGCGCCGCAGTCGGTCGGCCCGATTTTGCTGGCCGGCTCGCCCATTTCGTATTGGGCCGGGGTCGAAGGCAAACATCCGATGCGCTATACCGGCGTCTTGCTGGGCGGCACCTGGACCGCGTCGCTGGCGGGCGACCTCG
The DNA here is from genome assembly GCA_031291325.1 of Burkholderiaceae bacterium. Taxonomy (GTDB): domain Bacteria; phylum Pseudomonadota; class Gammaproteobacteria; order Burkholderiales; family Burkholderiaceae_D; genus PKWO01. The sequence continues at coordinate 19,694 of JARLJG010000073.1, read as the reverse complement.
GCAATGGCAGGTTCGACGGCGCCAACCTGGTCAACAACTTCGAGAAACTCGACCCCGCCAACACCTACTGGAGCAAATTGTACGGCCTGTATGCCGGCGTCGACACCGAGCGCGAGCGCTATCTGGAATTCGAGCGCTGGTGGGGCGGCCATTTCCTGCTGAACAAGGCGGAAATGGAATGGATCTCGCAAAACCTGTTCGTCGGCAATCGCTTGAGCGCAGGCGAAATCCGCATCGACGGCGCTGCCGTCAACTTGCGCAATATCCGCTCGCCGATCGTGGTGTTCGCGTCCTGGGGCGACAATATCACGCCGCCGCAGCAAGCCTTGTACTGGATACCCGACCTGTACGACAGCGTGCAGGAAATCCAGGACAACGAACAGACCATCGTCTATTTTTTGCATGAACAAATCGGCCATCTCGGCATCTTCGTTTCCGCCGGCGTCGCCAACCGCGAACACGCGGAATTTGCCAGCGCGCTCGATTTGATCGACGTGCTGCCGCCCGGACTGTACGAGGCGATCATCCGCGACACCACGCCCGACATGCCGGGACTTGTGGGCAGCGACGACCGCCATGTGATCCGCTTCGAGCCGCGCGACATCGCCGACATCCTGGCGCTCGGCCATGGCCGCGAGAGCGAACGTCCGTTCGAGCTGGTGCGCCACGTCTCGCGCAGAAACCAGGCGGTGTACGACAAATACGTGTCGCCGGTGGTGCAAATGTTTTCCAGCGAATTGACCGCAATAAGCTTGCGCAATCTCAATCCCGCGCGCTACGACCGCCTGTTGCTGTCGGATTCCAATCCGTTGCTAAAAGCAATGAAACCGCTGGCGCAACTGGTGCGCGCCAATCGCAAGCCGGTATCTGCCGACAACCCCTTGCTGGCGCTGGAGCATCAAGCGGACGAGGCCATCCGCAAGGGCTGGGACAGCTACCGCGACGCCCGCGACGCCATCTACGAGCGCACCTTCAAGGCCATCTACGAATCGCCGCTGCTGGCTGCGATGACCGGATTCAAGCCGGAGCTGGACATGGCGCGGCGCGCGCATGCAAACAACCATAGCGCCGCACAGGAAGAGATCCTGCGCGCCCGCCGCGCCGAACACGAGACCTGGTTCGACCACGGCAGCCCGGAAACCGGCTTCCTGCGACTGTTGATCTTTGTCGCCGCCGGCAACGGCGTGGTCGACGAAAGGCCGTTCAACGGCATCCGGCGCGTGATGCTGGAGAGTGGATTGGACCACACGGTCAGCCTGCAGCAATTGAAAGAGACTGCCAGGCAGCAAACCTTCCTGGTGCGCATGGACGAGCAACGCGCACTGTCGAGTCTGACCAAGCTGTTGACCACCAAGGAAGAACGGGAACGCGCGCTCAATCTGGCGCGCGAGCTTCTGGCGATGAGCGGGCCGATCAGCGCCGAAAAAGAAGGTCGCCTGCAGCGGGTCGCCGACGCGCTCGGCCTGGACGCGACCGCACCCAAGGCCGACGCCAGCGCTGCCAAGCCATCCGCCGGCGGCAAACCAAAGGCGAAGCCGCAAGCGAAGCGGGCGTCCGCATCGGCAGCGCCGGCTAACGACAAGCCGCCGCGTAAAAGGAAGCCTGCATAGCGGGATTCAACGGGGCAAGCGCGCAATTTGCAAAAACCTAGTCGTTCCCGCGAAGGCGGGAATCCATAGGAAATTCGTCCGAGCTACGTCACTATGGATTCCCGCCTTCGCGGGAAAGACGGAGGTTTTGCGCATTGAATTGATATTTTTCCATAGCTTGAATTACACCCTGTTATATCGGGGGTGTTCACCCTATCGCTTCTCTCGACTTAAACTCCGCGCCGTCAGCGGCGGTTCCGCATCGGTCAATGGATATCGCTGCGCAAGAAAAACGAGCTTGCGTATGGCCTCCCTGGAGCGCGCCAAATCAGGATCGGCATAATGCTGAAGAAGGATGCCGTCGACGCCCGCGACGATCATCCGGGTAAGTCCCTCGATGTCGATATCTTGCAGCCCCGTCAAGTCCGATGCGTTGCGGAAAATTTCCATGTAGAAAGCGAGGAAGCCATCGATTTGCCGCCGCGCGAGCCAGGCAGACCCTTCGGTGCGCAGCGCGTAGACGGTCAGCTCGAAGAGGAGAAATTGCTCGGAGCCATGCTCCTCCGAATACTCCCACGTCAACAGCAGCGCGTGCTCGATACGCTGCGCCAGCGAACTCGCGCGGGCGAAATATTCGAACGCCGCCCCCATGATGCTATCGAGCATTTCTTCGAATACGGCTAGCAGCAAGGCCTCTTTATTTTCGAAATGGTAGTGAATGCTCGCCAGCGTGATGGATGCCTCTTCGGCAATCTTGCGCGTCGTCGTATTCCAGATACCCTCGCGTATGACGACTGTCTTGGCGGCCGCGATGATTTGCTCGCGCTTTCCTGCGCTGTTGGAGCGATGCATGAAGATGAATTCCCGTACGCCAAATCCCGGATGAATTTGGGCTAGATTGTTCTAGCCCGATTTTACTCCAGCTTGCGCTTTTCCATCGGGGGAAATCATTCATCGCTCCTGCCGCTACCGAAGCACTGCGTTTTTCCCATTAACGATCATGCGCTGCATCCCAGACCACCTTGCCGCCGACCATCGTCAACAGCACCTTGACCTTCGCAATGTCGTCGGCGGAGATCGTCAGGGGATTGCGATCGAGCACGATCAGATCGGCCAGCTTCCCCCGCTCCAGCGATCCGGTGCTGGTTTCCTGGTGCAATTCGTACGCTGCGTTCATCGTTGCCGAACGCAAGACCAGTTCGCGCGGCAACCCGGCCTGCGAATTGAACGTGCCGTCGTAGGCCGGACCGAGCGTGCCGTCGCCGGTTCTGGTCACGCCCACTTTAAATGCAAACCATTCGTCCAGCGCATCGACCGGCCAATCGCTGCCGAACGCGATCCGCGCGCCGTTTTCGTAAAGGCTGCCTTCCGGCTCCATCCGGTCGAAGCGGGCCGGCCCCAGGAAATCCTTGGCATTGTCGATCGAGTCCGGGCCGCGCTTGGCCCATTGATACGACATGACCGGAATAACATTAAGTTTCCTGAAGCGGGCGTAATCGGCTGGGTCCACCGATTCGTCATGCGCAATTGCGGCGCGAATGTCCTTGCCTGGCGTCGCCTTGCGCATACCCTCCATTGCATCGAGGGTTTGACGCACCGCGCGATCGCCAATGGCATGCACATGCGGATCGAATCCCGCCTTGCCCAAGGCCGCCATCAATGGATTGAGCACCTCGGGCACAACATAAATTTGCCCGCTTTTGGTGCCGGGCTGCCATTTCGGCTGCTCGGCTGTGCCCTGGTTGACCAGGTAGGGTTCCAGCATGCCAGCCGTTTGGGCCGGCGCTTCAAGCACGCCGTCCATGAAGATCTTGGCGTTGCGCACGGTGATGCCGGGCGCAGGCTTCGACGCCCCTTGGTCGAACTGCCGCACCAGGGTCCGCAGCCAGGCAATGACCTTGCCGGGGTCGCGGGCGGCATCGGCATCGACCACCGGCGCGAAATGCGCGCGCGCGGTGAGCTTGCCCTGTTTTTGCAATGCCACGAAGGGCTCGATGGTATCGGGCGAAGCGGCAGCGTCGAGGAAGCTGGTAACTCCCTGCTTGCGCATCGCATCCAGCGCGGCCGCCGCTGCCGCCACCTGTTGTTCGGGACGCGGCGGCGGCAAGGTCGAGAACACCAGGCTGCGGGCATCGTCTTCGAGGATGCCGGTCGGCTCATGCTGTGGATCGTGGGCGATGCTTCCGCCCGGCGGGTCCTGCGTCTGGGCGCCGATACCGGCGATTTTCAGTCCGCGCGAATTGACCAGCATCGAGTGAAAGTCGCTCGATGTCACCAGGATCGGGCGCTTGGTCTGGAGCGCGTCGAGCGTGGCGCGGCTGGCGTCCGCGCCTGCCGGGCGCATGAATTGCCGGTACCAGTTCGACACCTGCAGCCAGGTATCGTCGGAAGCCGGGGCTTCGTCCAGGCAAGCCTGGATGCGGGCCTGGAACTGGGCCACGGTCAGTGGCAAATAGTTCAGGTTACAGGTCAGCAATTGGGCGCCGCCGCCGACCGGATGCATGTGACCGTCGACCAGGCCGGGCATCAGCACGCGGCCGGCCAGATCGGTGACCTGCGTCTTCTTGCCGATCAGGCGCGCCACGCCGGCGTCGGAGCCGACATAGACGATTTTTCCATCCTTGACGGCGAGTGCCTGGGCAACCGTGTTTTTCGCATCGACGGTATAGACGTGGCCGTTGCGAAACACCGCATCTGCCGCAACCGGCGAAGACGCGTGCGAGACCGCGCCGAGAGTCAACGCGGCGGCGGCAAGGCCGCACCGGATCAGCTTGTTCGGGACTTTTTTCATTTTCATCTTCAGAACCGATATTCTGCGTCTGCGCCTATCGTCAATGGCCGATAGGTCAGGTTGGTGTAACCTTCGGTGGTCGCAGTGTTATCGTGCGCACGCAGCAGCGAAGTCTTCGAGTTGAACAGATTGTTGACGAACAGAGCGAATTTCCAGCGATTCAACTCGTAGCCGCCGCGCAAGCTCGCGGTTTGCGTGGCCGGCGCGACGCGCACCGTCGGATCGTAGCCGATCACGCCGGCAGAACCGGTGCGGTCGTAGGAACTGGCGAACTGTGCGTCGAAGCGCACGAAGGCATACGCCTCAGAATCGAGATTGAAGTGATACAGAACGCCCACCGATCCCTGCCATGGCGGCGTTCCAATCTCGTCGCCGGATTTGGCCAGAACTCCGCCAGCCGAATCGAGCGTGGTGCGCGAATAGCGCGCGTCGGTGTAGCCGACCGAACCCGACAGCGTGAAGTTGCCGCCGATGCGTGCCGAAGTCTGCAAATCGAAGCCACGGCTGACCGCCTTGCCGAAATCGGTGGTGTACGAGAGCGCGCAAGTCGGCAGGAAGACGTTGCCCTGGATGTTGTTCCAATTGATCCAGAACGCGCTGGCATCGAGCGAGACCCGGTTGTTGAGGAAGCGATTCTTCGACCCGACTTCGTAGCTCCAGACCGAGTCGGAACCGTAGGTTGTCGGATTATTGGAGAGGTTCAGGTTGGCCAAGTCGCCCTTGCAAGCCGTCTCGCTGCCCAGATTCTCGTTGGCGCCGCCAATACGATATCCCTTGCTGGCCGACGCATAAACCATTTCACCCGGCGCCAGATCATACTTGAGCGCAAACTTCGGCGTGACCGGCGTTTCCGTGTTGGAGCCGCTGAAATCGGTCGGCGCTCCCGGGCCGTCCGGGCCGTCCTGATGGTCGGTAAACGAAAAGCTGGTGCGCGCAACCCGCAGCCCGACCGTCGCTGTCAGTGCCTTGCTCAACTTATAGTCGGCCTGGCCGAATAACGCAGTCTGCTGCACGTCGAAGACGCCATGTTCCAGGTAGGAATAGATGCCGCCGGGTCCCAACGGCGCTTCGCCGAAAACAGCCACTGCCGGCGCACCGAACAGGGCGTTCGACAGCGTGTCGAAATTCTGTGCCACCGCTTGGTCGTAAGTGCGGCTGGTGTGCTGGAAAAACATGCCGCCAACCCAGGTCAGCGGACTCTTGTCGCCGGGATTGGAACCCAGACGCAGCTCCTGATTCCAGTCTCTCTGGCCGGTCGACAATTGATTTGCGATCACATTGTTCGGCGCACCGGGCAGGTTGATATATTTCCCCCCCGAGTAGGAGGCTGTCTCGAAGTAACTGTAGTCGTCGGTGCGCTGATTATCCCGATGAAAATAAGAAGTGATCGATTTCAGGTACATCGAGTCCATGTCGTATTGGACGCTGAGGCTGGGCAGATAAAATTTGTCCGACTGCGGCTGGCGAATCTTGCTTTCCGACTGGAATCGCGGCAGCGCCTGGTAAGGCGACAAGGACGAATTTTCCCAGGTAAAGCTCTTGTCGTGGGTATCGCTCAATTGAAAGAAAATGGAAGGCGCGATCGTCAAGCCGTGAACGGGCGCTGCGAGAAATGCCAATTGCCCGATTTGCGTATGCGCGGAATTGGAATTCTTGTCGATCACTTCGCCGGTGCTGGGGTCCACTCTGCTGACATAGCCGCCGTCTTCGCGCCCCCACAGGCTGGCCCGATAACCGAGCACGCCGTCGACGATCGGCCCGCCAACCGCGCCGCCGAACTCGTAGCTGGGCGCGCCGCCATCGGTGAAGGCCAGTTCCGAAGAAACCACGCCCGAGCTGGTCGTCAAACTCGGCGGCGTCGGGATAAAGCGGACCACTCCGCCTTCCGCTCCCGCGCCGAACAATGTGCCTTGCGGGCCGCGCAGCACTTCGACGCGATCCAGGTCGAACACTTTGGGATAGGTGTTGCTGGCCAAGCCGGCCAGGCTCAAGCCTTGAATCGGCACTTCGTCAAGATAAACGCCCGTGGTGGGCGTGCCCACCAGGGATTGGACTCCGCGTATCGATATATCGGTGGTGCCGAGCGAATTGGCGGTCTGGAAATTGAGTCCGGGCGTCAGGCGGGCGATGTCGTCGATGCCCTTCACGCCCTGGTCTTCCATCGCTTCCGCAGTCAGCGCCGTGATACTGAGCGGCACTTCGCTCAATTTTTGCCCGCGCTTTTGCGCGGTGACGACGACTTCGGTGATCTGCGACGAAGAGTCGACGCTCGCCGTTGCGGCATCGGACGCCGGCGGCGCAGCTGGCGCGCCGGTTTGCTGCGCCATCACGGGTTGAGAAATCCAGATGGCGCTGACTGCCATCGCTATGGTCGTTCCGAAGACTCGCTGCATTGACGCTTCCCCCTGCCAGTCGGCAAAATTATAATTAAGACACTATTTAGTCACATGATTTGGTCGTTTGACCACTTTAAGGTCAAACGCCACCATTTCTACCCATCGACGATAATGCACAATCCATGCCATGGATACTTCAAAGCCTCCTCGCGCAAGGTCTTGATTGCCCGCAGTGGCCGCACAACCGGAACTCTCCACTCTAAAATTCCCGGTTTGCACCGATTTTCCAGATGTGCCGATCATTAAGCGGGAAGAAGCGATCGTTTCACGCGAAGAAAAATTCGCGCGAGGATACGCGCGATTAGTGTGCAAATCGCTCCCCACTTTGATACAACTTGATACAAATGGTGAAATTTTGTGCATCAGAGCAACTATTGCTGGAATTTTGCCGCGCCGTCCAATTGCGGTTTCCAGGCTTACCTGCCGAGCTTGGTATAAGATTCCATAATCCATGTGCGAGCACGGCCCGATCGATCCATGCCACCTATTTTCAGTCACCACTTTCACGGAACCTATCCATGACTTCTACTCTTCCCCCACTGCTGATCAAACCGTCGGCCACCGCATTGAGCGCCGCCGAACGCGCCGAACGCATGGCCAGCCTCAGTTTTGGCCGCACCTTTACCGATCACATGGTCGTCATCCCGTATCGCGACGGCGCTTGGCAACAGGGCGAAGTCAAGGCCTACGGACCCTTGAGCCTGGACCCTTCGGCGTCTTCGCTGCACTACGGGCAAGCCATTTTCGAGGGGTTCAAGGCATTTTCGCAGCCCGACGGCAGCGTCAAGACCTTCCGCCCGGAAGCCAACGCCGAACGCTTCAACCGCAGCGCCGCGCGGCTGGCGATGCCGGCCATTCCGCCTGAATTGTTCTTGAAGGCGGCGGACGAACTGATCCGTCTCGATCAAGCCTGGGTGCCGAAAAACGTCGGCGAAAGCCTGTACCTGCGCCCCTTGATGATCGCCACCGACCCCTTCCTGGGCGTGCGCCCATCGAATGAATACCTGTTCGTATTGTTCGCCTCGCCGGCCGGCGCTTACTTCCCGAAAGGCGTCAAACCGGTGACGGTGTGGATCAGCGAAGACTTCGTGCGCGCCGCGCCCGGCGGCACCGGCGAAGCGAAGTGCGCGGGCAACTACGCGGCCAGCCTGGTGGCGCAAGCGCAGGCGCAGGAAAAGGGCTGCGACCAGGTGGTCTGGCTGGACGCGGTGCATCGCCAATACATCGAGGAAATGGGCGGCATGAACCTGTTTTTCGTGTACAAGGAAAACGGCAAGACCGTCATCGTCACGCCGGAATTGACCGGCACGCTGCTGCCCGGCATCACCCGCCGCAGCCTGCTGGAATTGGCCAGGGACCTCGGCTACGAAGCGCAGGAACGCAAGCTCACGGTTCAGCAATGGCGCGACGACATCGCCGCCGGCCGCATGACCGAAGTGTTCGCCTGCGGCACTGCCGCCGTCATCACACCGGTCGGCGAAGCCAAGGCCAACGGCTTCGAGATGCGCATCAACAATCTGGAAAACGGCCCGGTCACGATGGCGCTGCGCGCCGCGCTGCTCGGCATCCAGCACGGCACCGCGCCGGATACGCATCACTGGATGCATACGATCTAGCGTAGTTCAAGGATTTGCAAATCGCCCGACCCTGCAAAAGGGCGGGCGTGGCGTCCCGACCGCCGACGGCGAAATCCCTCGCGGCTTTAACCCCATTCTCCCGGCTCGCGCGTTTAACCAATGCGTCGACCATCTGCGCATGGTCGAGATGCTCAACATTCCGAGGGAGAACAAGCCATGTCACTGAAATTTCCGGCGCGCGCCGCCGTCTGTGTCGCCATGCTGGCGCTCGCTGTCGCTTGCAGCAGGAAATCGGATTCCGAACCCGCCGCCGCCAAGGGGCCGGTCGCCTCCGAGCTGGCACCCGCTGCGACGCCGATGCTGACTCAGGCGCCGGCGCCGGATGCAGCGAAGGCACGCAACGCCGCTCCTTTCGAGGAACAAAGAAAAGAAATGACCGACAAGGCGCCAGAGCCGGGCACCACGGCGGCGGCGACCGGAGTAGACCGGAGCGCGCAATTAAGGTCCGGCGCGCTCACCTATACCGACGGCGAACGCAAATTCATTCGCACCGCAAACATGAATTTCCGCGTCAAGGATGTCTATCAGAGCGCCAATGCGATAGAAGACGTGGTGGCCGGCCTGGGCGGCTTCGTCGTGCAAAACAATATCGCTTCGCGCGCACAGGGAAGCCAGCGCCGTCCGATCGGCGACGGCAAACTGATGGAATTGACGGAATACACGGTGCAGAGCGACTTGATCGTGCGCGTGCCGAGCGCCAAGACGCAGGAATTCCTGCGCGCCATCGCCAACCAGATCGCCTTCCTCGATCAACGCAATTTCGCCGCCCGCGATGCCCAATTCGATATGCTGCGCAAGCAACTCGAATACAGCAGGAATCAGGAGACCCAGGAAGAATTGGGGCAGGCTATCAAGGACGGCGGCAAACTGTCGCAACGCACCGATGCGATCGATGCGCGCAACCAATCGAAGGCAGCACGAGACGAGGCCAAAGTGCAGAAAAAGGAATTCGACGATCAGGTTGCCTTCAGCACCGTCAATCTCTCGATCTACCAGTTGCCCAATATCGTCGAGACCGAAGTCAAGGACATCGACGCCGTATTCCGCCAAAATCGCCCCGGTTTCTTCGGCCGCCTGGCCGAAGCTGCCATCGGCGGCTGGGATCGTTTGCTGGATTGGTCGATCGGGGCCATCGAGATCTGGCCGTTCTGGATCGTCGTCGCGGCGATTGCGCTGGTAGTGCGCCGCGTGTTGAAGCGCAAGAGCGCGGTCGTCGCGCACAACGCGTAATCGCGCAGGAAATCCGATCTGACGAAATGGCGCGTCCTGCGCCGGCGATCAATCCCGTGCGCGTGCGCGGTCGCGCCTGCGCGTTACAATAGCGCATCGGGGGTGAACAGGTTGCGCGCGCCGCCACCTGCCCGCTCCGGCGATTCGTTTGCATTTCATTGAGGTCTGCCATGAGCATCGAGAAACTCGACCACTATTCAGTACGCACCACCGACGTTCAACGCGCCGTGCGTTTTTATGAGGACGCGCTGGGATTTCGTGCCGGGCAGCGTCCGCCGTTTGCGTTCCCCGGCGCCTGGCTGTACGGAGCGGCGCCAAGTGGCGAAACCGTCGGCACCGCGCTCGTGCATCTGGTTGGCGTCGATCCACACGACGCCAGCGGCTTGAACGACTATCTGGGCGACAAGCCGCTGTCCGCGCAAGGGGACACCGGCGCGGTCGACCACGTTGCATTCGTCGCGACCAATATCGCCGACGCTTATCTGCGATTGGCGCGGCACGGCATCGCGTATCGCGAGCGCAAAGTGCCGAATATGGAGCTGCATCAATTGTTCGTCGAAGACCCGGACGGCGTGACGATCGAGTTGAATTATTCCCAGCCAGACGACCTTGCAGCGGGCCATGCCAATCTGATGTCGAAATCCGCCGAATGAATAAACGCATTCAATCCACTGCCTGCTGCCGACACTCAAACGACACTCAAACTTTTGCTGGCGCCATCGCCGATCGGCCTGGCGACGCAGGCTGGGCGGCGACGGTTTTGCAAAAAATCGGTTGACAAACGATACCTGCAACCATTAAAGTCATCTGCATGACTCACCTCTCTTCCCTGCTACCAGTCCTGCTATCCGGCGCCCGCGCGCTGCTGCTAGCCTGCGCCCGCTGAATTCCCCCGCTGTTCCGTTTCACCAGTTTCACCGCCAACTTTTCAGAAATAACACTGCCATGCATCATCAGTCGACACTTGCAGATTACATCGAAGGCGAAACGCTCGCCGCGATGAATCGTGCTCGCCTGCTGGTGCTGCTACTGCTACCGATCGGTTGCCTGGCCTCGCGTTAGTGGCAGTCAGGCAGCCCTTCGCCACATCAGGGCTTGTCCAGACGCAAACTAAACAATGAGGTTTCCAATGATGTTGCAAAATCCGGCCGCGAAATATCGCGCCTTCCCTGCCGTTCCGATGAATAGCCGCACCTGGCCCGACCGCACGATTACGCAAGCGCCGATCTGGATGAGCACCGATCTGCGCGACGGCAACCAAGCGCTGATCGAGCCGATGAATCCCGAGCGCAAGCTGCGCTTTTTCGAGATGCTGGTCGACATCGGCTTGAAGGAGATAGAAGTCGCCTTCCCGTCGGCGTCGCAGACCGATTTCGATTTCGTGCGCAAGTTGATCGACGAAGACCGCATCCCCGACGATGTCGCCATCGAAGTCTTGACGCAATCGCGCGAAGACTTGATCCGCCGCACCATCGACTCGGTGCGCGGCGCCAAACGCGCAATCATCCATTTGTACAATCCGATCGCGCCGGCCTTTCGCCGCATCGTGTTCGGCATGTCGCGCGAAGAAGTGCAGACCATCGCCGAGAACGGCACCCGCCTGATCAAGCAATTGACCGCCGAAAGGCCGGAAACCGAATGGGTGTTCGAATATTCGGCGGAAACCTTCAGCATGGCGGAACTGGATTTCTCCAAGAAGGTGTGCGACGCGGTGTCGGCCATCTGGCAGCCGACTGCGGCGCGCAAGATGATCATCAATTTGCCGTCCACCGTCGAGTGCAGCACGCCCAACGTGTATGCGGACCAGATCGAATGGATGCACCGACATCTGGCGCGGCGCGATGCGATCGTGCTGTCGGTGCATCCGCATAACGATCGCGGCACGGCGGTGGCCTCGGCGGAACTGGCGATCATGGCCGGCGCCGACCGCGTCGAAGGCTGCTTGTTCGGCAACGGCGAGCGCACCGGCAACGTCGACCTGGTCACGCTGGCCTTGAATCTGCATTCGCAAGGCGTGGCTCCCGGACTGGATTTCTCCGACATCGATACGGTGCGGCAATGCGTGGAAGAATGCAACCAATTGCCGGTGCATCCGCGCCACCCGTATGTCGGCGACCTGGTGTTCACGGCGTTTTCCGGTTCGCACCAGGATGCGATCAAAAAAGGTTTCGCCCAGCAAAAGCCGGACGCCAAATGGGAAGTGCCGTATCTGCCGATCGACCCGGCCGATCTGGGCCGCAACTACGATGCGGTGATCCGCGTCAACAGCCAATCCGGCAAGGGCGGCATCGCCTACCTGTTGGAGCAGGAATATGGCCTTGCCTTGCCGCGCCGCCTGCAGATCGAGTTCAGCCGCGCGGTGCAGAAGATGACCGACGAGACCGGCAAGGAACTGGCCGCTGCCGACATCTATCGGCTATTCCAGCGCGAGTATTTCGACATCCTGTCGCCGTATGCGTATGTCGGCCACCGCATGGGCGGGGCCAGCCGGGACGCGGTCAAAGTCGAGGTCGATTTGCTGCACCACGGCCAAGCGCTGAGCTTGCGCGGCAGCGGCAACGGCCCGATCGATGCATTTATCCAGGCTATCGGCCTCGATATCCGGCTGATGGATTTTCATGAACACGCAATCGGTCGTGGCGCCGGCGCGCAAGCCGCCAGCTATGTCGAACTGCGCGTCAACAACGGCCCGACCCGCTTCGGCGCCGCAATCGACGCCAATATCGTCACGGCGTCGTTCAAGGCCATCGTCAGCGCGTTGAACCGCAACATCGCCAGCGGCGCGCGCGGCCAGGGCGCAGATGGGCAGGAACTGGCTGCGGCGTAGCGAAGCCGGCCACCTCCGGGTGGCCGATCGCACTAGGTGAAATTCCTCGTATCGATCCCATACAATTCCAACTCGTTGGGATGATCGTCGAGCATGATGGTGCGCTCGAAAACCAGGCCGAGCTTTTCCAGCACATGCGTGGAGGCGGCATTTGCGCTTTCGGCCAGGCCGATGATGCGCTTCAAGCCGTGTTCGCGTATGCCTTCGCGCATCAGCGGGCGCGCGCTCTCGGTCGCGTAGCCCTTGCCCCAGCAATCTTTCAAAAAGCGGTAGCCGACATCGGTTTCCTGCATGCCGGGCAGGTACTTGATGCCGGAAAAACCGATCAAGCGGCCCGAACTTTTCTCGATACAGGCCATGCGCCCGTAACCATGCAATTCATAGTCGCGAATCGGCAGCTTCAACAGCATTTGCCGCGTTTCATCGATCGTTTTCACCGGCAAGCCACCCGCGTAGCGCAAGATCTCGGGATCGGATACCAGAGGAAAATATTCTTCCGCATCTTCTGCGGTGAAGCGTCTCAAAATCAAGCGTTCGGTTTGCAGGACCTGGTTCGTCATCGATAGATATTCGTCGTCAGTTTATTTGAAGCAGCCTATGATACGGAAGATTGGAATCCGGCGCTAGTGTAGTGCTTCGTAATTGGTGGAGCAAAAGAAGCGATGTATTTTTGCGTCAGGCAAGGCGCACGCCGGAGCGATAGTGAACTATCGCGAGGATTTGCAACGACGCATGGCGCGAAAAGACACGCTTATTTTGTTTCATCAATTGCGAAGCACTACACTAGGATGCGTAATCGTGCGGTCGCCATAGGAGCGAATCACTTCCGATATCACCACTTGATAGCCGCTGATCCATTCGCTGTAGCGGCTTTTCGCCAGCAGGTGGCTGGGGTGGTTCATCAATTCCTTCAAGCCCGATTCCGATTCCCAGTAGTAGACATTGGCGACGCGCCCACTCTTGGGGTCTTCCCACGCTTCTTCGCCAAGGTAGCCGGTGGTTTCCTTCGCCGCCGCCGCGATCAAGGCGTCGAGCCGATGAAATTCCTCGTCGAATTGCCTGGCATCGAAAATGAAGGTGGCCGAGTACATCTGTCTCCCGTGCGAAAGGATTGAGGTTTGAGAAAACGAAAAGTAACATCTTGGTCATTGCGACGCAAGTATCAATTTACAGGGCGATTGCATGAAGGATAGCTCATGCAAATGAGTGAACGTCCCCTCCCCCTTGCAGGGGTGAGGGTTAGGGAGGGGGTAGAGCGGTCGAAATACGTGATGCGGTAATTTGGACGCTCTAACCCCATCCCAACCTTCCCCCCTACGCCGGGCGCCCCTGCAAGAGGGAAGGAGCTTCATGCGATCGCCCCGCATCAATTTATGAGGCAAGCGTCTAGCGCGGCCCAGACTTCGCCAGGCGAATTCCGCTGAATTGCCAGCGCGCGCCCGTCGGAAAAAAATTGCGGTAGGTGGCGCGCGCATGGCCCGGCGGCGTTACGCAGGAGGATCCGCGCAAGACGTATTGATTGACCATGAACTTGCCGTTGTATTCGCCGACCGCGCCGCCGGTGGCGGCGAAACCGGGATACGGCGCATAACTGCTGGCGGTCCATTGCCAGGCGGCGCCGAACAGTTGCGTCAATCCGCTCCCGCGCGCAGGCTGAGGATGCAATTCGCAGGCGTCGGTCGGCTGGCAACCGCAAGCCGCCGCTTCCCACTCGAATTCGGTCGGCAGGCGCGCGCCGGCCCAATGCGCATAGGCGTCCGCCTCGTAATACGACAAGTGGATGGCCGGTTGCAGCGGCTCGATGCGCTGCAAGCCGTGCAGCGTGAATTCATGCCACTGAGCATCGTCGGCACGATGCCAGTACAGCGGCTGCGTCAAATTCTGGCTGCGCAGCCAGTCCCAGCCTTCGGCCAGCCACAGCGCCGGGTTGCGATAGCCGCCGTCGGCGACGAAGGCCGCATATTCGGCATTTGTCACCAGCCGCGACGCCAATGCAAACGCCTCGACAAATTGTCGATGGCGCGGCAATTCGTTGTCGAAGCAAAAGCCATCGTTGTCGTGACCGATTTCGACCACGCCGGCATCGATCGCCATCCATGTCAACGATTGCGCGGCGATGGGTTCACTGCATTCGTCGGCATTCGCGTAGGCGGGGAACAAGGGATTCATCGACAGCAAATGCTTGATGTCGGTGAGCATCAATTCCTGATGCTGCTGTTCGTGCTGGATGCCGAGTTCGGTCAGCGTCGCCAATTCTTGTGCTTCGTCGCCCGCAACGCATTTTCCCAGCAAGACGCCCATGCGCGCATCGACGTTGTGCCGATAGGACAGCACTTCGTCGGTCGACGGTCGCGTCAGCAAACCGCGTTGCGCGCGCGGATGTTTTTCCCCAATGCCGTTGTAATAGGAATTGAACAGCACCCGGAACGCCGGATGATGCGGGCGAAAGTCCGTCTCCCAACGCTCCAAGATGAAGGTCTCGAAAAACCAGGTGGTATGCGCCAAATGCCATTTGAACGGGCTGGCGTCGGCCATCGATTGCACGCAGCAATCCTCTTCCGACAAGCCCTCCGCCAAACCGACCGAGCGTTTGCGCACTGCGTTGAAACGCTGCAGCAGGTTGTGCAAGGCGGCGTCGATTTGCGTTTGCATCGCCTTACTCCCGACCGCCGTTAGGCCGCGCGCGCATGGCACACCAGGAACCAGTTTTTGGGATCGGTCCACACGCGCGGCTTGCGAAATCCCGCTTCGGCCAGCAGCGCCAGAAATCTCGCCTGCGTATATTTGTAGCTGTTCTCGGTATGGATGCTTTCGCCTTGCGCAAAATGCCGCTGGCCGCCCGGCCAGTTGACCGTCAGCGCTTCGCGCGCGACCAGATGCATTTCGATCCGGCTCTGTGCGCCATTGAAAAATCCGCGATGCTGCCATTGGCGCGGATTGAAATCGGCGTTCAGCATGCGGTTCAAATGCAACAGCAGATTCAGATTGAAGGAAGCGGTGACGCCGAGCGCGTCGTCGTAGGCCGCATCCAGCACCGCTTTATCCTTGACCAGATCGACGCCGATCAGCAAGCCGCCGTCGGCGCGCCCCGACACATGGCATTGGCGGCGGATGCGCTGCAGGAATTGCAAAGTTTGTTCCGGCGTGAAGTTGCCGATCGACGATCCCGGATAAAAGAACAGGCGCTTATCGCGCTTGACACGTTGCGGCAATTCCAGCGACTCGGAAAAATCCATCCCCAGTTCGGTCATCGCCACTTGCGGAAAACGCGGTCGCAATTGCTTGACGGCACTGCGCAAAAAGTCGAGAGAGATATCGACGGCGACATATTGCGCCGGGCGCAGGGCCGGAAACAGTTGCGCCGCTTTCTCGCAATTGCCTGCGCCCAAATCGATCATGGTGCAACCGCGCCCGACCGACTTTGCGATGTCGTCGGCATGCGCGTCGAAAATCGCCGCTTCGGTGCGCGTCGGATAATATTCAGAAAGTTCGCAAATTGCCTCGAACAACTTCGAGCCGAGCGCATCGTAGAAATATTTGGGTGAAGTGTGCGCCTGCCGACACAGCAGTCCGGCGATGAGTTCCGAGCGGAGATCGTCCGCCGCCTGATCGCCCGGTTCGGAAAATTCATCTGTCGAAAGCCTTGCTGTGTCATGTGTCAGCATATGCTTGTCCGTATCGAATTCATGGGCGCTGCTTCGGGAACTGCACGGTAACTGCGCGGGAACTGCGGCGGCGTCGAACAAAATCGACTGCAATCGGCACGATTTTTGACTATCATAGTCGATTAAGCTGTTTGCCGCTCGCCGCAATTGCCGGCGCCATCCCACAATACTGTATCAATGTAACAAACAGATGACGCAAACATGCTAGAACTACGTGAAGTCAGCAAATCCTATAGCAACGGCCGGCGCGTGCTGTCGGCCCTTTCATATACGCTCCGGGAAGGCGAATACGTCGCCATCATGGGCGAATCCGGGGTCGGCAAGTCGACGCTGCTGAACCTGATCGCCGGCCTCGACAGCCAGGACAGCGGCGAGATCCTGATCGATGGCGTGGCCATGTCGTCGCAGGGTGACGATGCGGCGACGCGCCTGCGGCGGCAAAAGTTCGGTTTCATCTTTCAAGCCTTCCATGTGTTGCCGCATTTGACCCTGTTGCAAAATGTCGCGCTGCCGCTGTTGCTCAACGGCATGGGCAGCGAGCCTGCACAACGCATGCTGGATGCAGTCGGCCTGCACGGGCGCGAGCGCGACTTCCCGCGCCAGCTATCGGGCGGCGAATTGCAGCGGGTCGCCATCGCCCGCGCGCTGGTGCACCGTCCCAAGCTGCTGCTGGCGGACGAGCCGACCGGCAACCTCGACCCCGACACCGCGCAAGGCATCTTGTCGCTGTTGCGCGAAGAGATCAAGGCCAATGGCGCGTCGGCCATCCTGGTCACGCATTCGCATGCCGCCGCCGTTACCGCCGACCGCATCTTGCTGTTGACCAAGGACGGCTTGCAGGCAGCCCCCGACGGGCACTTCGCATGAGCGCTGCGATCGGTGCTGCCGCGTTGCCGATTACACGCAGCCGGCGCTTCTGGACTTCGATGCGCTGGCTGATCGGCGGCGAATGGCGCGCCCATCCGCTGCGCGCGCTGATGGCGATTGCCGCAATCGCGTTGGGCGTGGCGCTCGGCTTCGCGGTAGACCTGATTAACGGCGCAGCCTTCAACGAATTTTCGGCGGCGCAAAAGAGCTTGTCGGGCCTGTCGGACTTGCAGGTGCGCGGGGTCGAACCGAGCTTCGACGAGGCGCTGTATCCGCTCTTGGCGCAGCACGCAGGCGTGGCGCTGGCCAACCCGGTATTGGAAATCGACGCGGCGGTGCCCGGCGAGCGCACGCCGCTGACGCTGCTCGGCATCGACATTTTCCGCGCGGCGCAGATCGCGCCCGATCTGGTCGGCGTGCCGGCGGACGGCAAGCCATTCGATACGCTGGCCGACGACGCGATCTTTCTCTCGGCGGCGGCGATGGAGTGGTTGCGCGTCAAGCCGGGCGACACGCTGCGCCTGCTGGCAGGCACGCAGACGGTGACGCTGCGCGTGGGCGGCGGCATCACCCATGCGCGCGTCGGGCAACGCATCGCCGTAATGGACATCGGCGCTGCGCAATGGCGCTTCCAGCGACTGGGGCGCGTGACGCGCATCGACCTGAAACTGAACGACGGCATCGACCGCGCGGCGTTCAAGCGTGCGCTGGCGCAAGAGTTGCGCGGACGCAATGTGGTCAGCGAAACCGAGGATCAGGAAGCGCGCACCGCCAACATGTCGCGCGCCTACCGCGTCAACCTGAACGTGCTGGCGCTGGTGGCCTTGTTCACCGGCGCCTTCCTGGTGTTTTCGACGCAAGCCTTGTCGGTGATCCGGCGCCGCCAACAATTCGCCTTCCTGCGCGTGATGGGCGTGACGCGGCGGCAATTGCTGCTGCAGATTCTGCTCGAAGGCGGTGTGCTGGGCGTGCTCGGCTCGCTGCTCGGCATTGCGCTAGGCTATCTACTGGCGGCGGTGGCCTTGCACTTTTTCGGCGGCGATTTGGGCGGCGGCTATTTTCCCGGCATCAAGCCGAGCGTGCAATTTGCGCCGGTGGCCGCAGCGGTATTCTTTGCGCTCGGCACCGGCATTGCGCTGATCGGCAGCGCCGGCCCAGCCTGGGAGGCGGCGCGCGCCAAGCCTGCCGCCGCGCTGAAGTCCGGCAGCGAAGACGGCGCATTGAACAAACTGGCGTCGCCGTGGCCGGCACTGGCTTGCCTGGCTACAGGCGCGGCGTTGACGCAATTGCCGCCGATATTGGACCTGCCTTTATTCGGCTATCTGGCGGTCGCCCTGCTGCTGATCGGCGGCATCGCGTTGATGCCGCGCTTGTCGGCGTTGATCTTTTCCGCATTGGCGGCGCGCACACCGAAGCACGGCGCGAACGTGGTGGCGACGCTGACGCTGGCGCGGCTGGCGAATACGCCGAACCAGGCGTCGATTGCATTGGGCGGCGTGCTGTCGAGCTTCAGCCTGATGGTGGCGATGGCGATCATGGTGGCGAGCTTTCGCGTGTCGGTCGACGATTGGCTGCAAAACGTGCTGGTGTTCGATGTCTACGCGCGCTCGACAGCGGGCGGCGGCGGCAGTGCCGGCAGCGGCGGGCTGACGCCGGACGAACAGCGCCGCATCGCCGCGCTGCCGGAGCTTGCCAACGCCAATTTCGTGCGCAATACGCAAGTGAATCTCGACCCGGAGCGTCCCAACGTCGCGCTGGTGGCGCGCGATATCGATATCGCCAATCCGGGCAAGGTATTGCCGCTGATCGGCGCGTCGCTTGCGACTAACCAGTTGCCGCCGGACGCCGTGCCGATCTGGGTCTCGGAATCGATGCTCGACCTGTATCAATGGGCACCCGGCAAGCGCGTGCAATTGCCGCTCGGCGGCCAGCCGCGCGACGCCATCGTGGCCGGTGTCTGGCGCGATTATGCGCGCCAGACCGGCACCATCCAGATGCGTCTGGCCGACTACCGCGCACTGACCGGCGACATCGGCGTCAACGACGTGGCGCTGCGCTTGCGTAACGGCGTCAGCACGCAACAGGCGATTGCCGCGTTGCGCGCGCTGCCGTTTGGCAGCGTGCTGGAAATTGCCGAAACCGGCGACATCCGCGCGCGCAGCCTGAAGGTGTTCGACCGCAGCTTTGCGGTCACCTATTTGCTGGAAATGGTGGCTATCGTGATCGGCTTGTTCGGCATCGCCGCCACCTTTTCCGCGCAAACCTTCGCGCGCGCCAAGGAATTCGGCATGCTGCGCCATATCGGCGTCACGCGCCGCCAAATCCTGGCGATGCTGGCGCTGGAAGGCGGCTTGCTGACCGCAATCGGCATCGTCGCCGGCTTCGCGCTGGGTTGGTGCATCAGCTTGATCCTGGTGTTCATCGTCAATCCGCAATCGTTCCATTGGAGCATGCAATTGCATATGCCGTGGCCGCTGCTGGGTAATGTCGCGTTGGCGTTGCTGGTGTCGGCGGCGCTGACGGCCTTGATATCGGGCCGCTATGCGGTGTCGGGCAGCGCGGTGCAGGCTGTGCGGGAGGATTGGTGATGACACAAAAAAGTAGGGTGGGGCCGCTTTTTTTCCCACGCGGCCCTGACAAAAACGTGGGCACAAAACCCTGGCCACCCTAACCAAATGTAGGCGGTGATTAT
>JARLJG010000072.1 GCA_031291325.1 Burkholderiaceae bacterium | reverse complement strand
GTAGAGCGTTCTTTCGCATGGCTCGAAAAATGTCGGCGGTTATGGAAAAACTGCGAACGAAAGCTCAATACCAGCTTGCAGTTTGTTTCATTGGCGTTTTTGGCTCTGCTATTGAAGAGATCGTAAACAGGCTCTTAGAACGCTAGCGGCAGGAATAATTTTATCGACAGCGCACCCCTGTTCCTATGCCGTCGATTCCGGTTCGTTCGAATTTTCAACTGGAAATTTCACCCAAATGATCCGACTGGGCGCGCAATGGGATTGGCAGCAGAAATGGTTTCAAAGCGAAAACTCTTTCTTGGGCGGCTATTGGGATCTGACGGTAGCGGATTGGCGTGGCACTCATTACCGCAACACACCGGGAAACATACAAAATATCTTTGATATTGGCATCACGCCAGTGTTTCGCTTGCAGCGCAATGATGGAAGCGGCCCGTATTTTGAAGCGGCAATCGGTGTTCACCAGCTGTCGGACAATTACGATAACAATGGTCGGAAATTATCCACGAGATTTGAATTTGGAGACAGCCTGGGCATCGGGTATCGATTCTCTAAAGCCTGGGATGCAGGATTAAAAATTCAGCATTTCTCAAACGGCGGCATTGCCGAACCCAATTCAGGCGTCAATTACGTCGTCGCCCGAATCAGTAAGCGATTTTAATAACAGCTAGAAATCCATGTGCTTTGCTTCAACATTACCTTCCAGACTGCCAATCACCGACACATTGCCAATAATCGGTCGCCTTACTATAATGCGAAGTGTATGGATACAAGGAGATTGAAATGTCATACGATGCCACACTTACCAGCAAGGGTCAAACAACAATTCCCAAGGAAATTCGGGATAGCCTTTCGATGAAGACCGGAGACCGAATGACGTTTACGTTGATGCCGGATTCCACAGTCGTCATGCGCGTGAAGACCAAGAGCGTTACTGAATTGGCGGGCGTATTACACAAGAAGGGCCGCAAACCGGTTCCGGTCGAGCAGTTGTCGCGTTGATGATTGGTGTTGTAGTCTGGATTATTATTATGATTCCAGAAAACACCGCACGATGTGTGCTGGGGCTATAACCCTGACTTCGGTTTTGCTTCCCACAAAGCGGATTTTTCTGTAAGTAATTGCATTTCATGCATGTCGCGAAATGGGCTCTGTAACAACTCGTCCGGTGTCAACATCGTCAAATGAAACTTGACACGGAGGTTCTCGCTAACTTTTGCAATTGCATCTGCAAGCGCATAATACGTACTCAAGGTGTCGCGATTGGATGGCGTCGTTATTGCAACTAGGTCAATATCGTTGAATTTTCCACCTCGAAAGAACGATCCAAATCCATATACGGATTCAAGCCCCACCATCTCTGACGTTATAGATTGAATCACCTTCCTTATTTCGTTTATAGTAATTCCAGGCATCGGCTTTCCAGAGTGCTCCAGACATCTCATCGGTAACATAAAGGCCGATCCTTTCACTCAAACAGAATTTGTGGGCTTGTGGTGTATAACCACACCAACCACCGCCGATGTAGATCAGGTTTGGTTTGCCGAACTCGTGAATTACGCGCTGCGCAGCAGTCAAGCCCATTGTGTACTCATTTAGGCAAATTATCTTCAAATGATCGGCTTGCTGTTTGCGGTCAACTTCAAAGACGAGGTCATCGTGTCGAGAAAGCGCTTTGACGTTGCCGTGACCATTTAAGAGATTTTCAAACCATGAAATGTGAGCGAAGCTGACATTCCAAGTGTTCGTTCCATTGTTCATGATAAGAAATAAGTCTGAAAATTCGAGGGGTACAATGGGTACGCGTCAAGCCGGCGATACTGGTGTTGCTCAAAGCCGCTCGCATGCATCTTGAACTCATAAAAGGCAGAAACACTTTCGGGTGGAAGGAGGTCGAAATTGGATTCAATGGCGTTCACAACGCACTGATTGTTTGGAACGATAGTGCTCAATTTACGCAATGTCCATACCTCGTGAAGATTTGAACCTGGGTCTGTTTGTGCAATGTCCGAGCGAGGCCCAAACGTTGCCCACACTGAGTTGTTCTCTATCAGCAACCGTCCAACGTACTTCTTCAAGTCGGTGAAGGTTGTAAATTTAAGTGCCGTCCCAGCAGACCTGATGGAGCCTTCATGCTCTGCCTTCCAACGGAAAATCATTTCTTCGGGGTACGTGCCTTCCGGTGCTTTGTCGATCTTGCGGTGGCAAGTTGGACAAAGAAGTATTAGATTGTCATAGGTATCAGCGCCACCATCTGCTTGCCCTCTTGGGCCGCCCGGACTCCTCGCAATGACATGGGCCATTTCGCCGACGTTGTACCCACCACCTCCGTTTAGCATAACTGTCAAGTCTTCGTCGCACGAGGGATTTGAACAGATTCCCGCAGCTCGTCCCCATAAAATCTTGTAGTCGTTGTCAGAAATAGACATTGTTTGTCCTGTCAAAGGGACAACGGCGACGACAATCCATTGGGGCCACCTTGTTTCATCGCCCAACGCCACAACGGAAGTGCCGCCTCCTCAAATCCCCGTGCGCCCCGCAATATACGCCTTCACCCCCGCCACATCAGCAGCCATCACCTCAAACCGCTGCGGCAACGCCTCGATATTTTCAAATCCCGCCGGACGCTCGGCGTCGCGCCCGAGCGCTTCGCGGATGGTTTCATTGAACTTGGCCGGTAGCGCGGTTTCCAGCACGATCATCGGCACGCCTGGCTGCACGTATTCGCGCGCGACCTTGACGCCGTCGGCGGTGTGGGTGTCGATGGTGACGCCGTATTTTGCTTCGATATCGCGGATGGTGCGGATGCGGTCAGCATGCACCGATTTGCCGGACTCGAAGCCGAATTGGGCGATCTTGGCGAATTCGTCGCCGTCGCTGCCCGGCTTGCCGGAGAGGTCGAAGCCGCCCTGCGTTTCCACTTTCTTGAACAAGGCGCGCACGCGCTCGCCATCGCGATCCAGCAAATCGTAGATGAAGCGCTCGAAGTTGGAGGCTTTGCTGATATCCATGCTGGGGCTGGTGGTATGGTAGGTTTCCGCCGACTTGCGCACGCGGTAGACGCCGGTGCGGAAAAATTCGTCCAGCACGTCGTTTTCGTTGGTCGCCACCACCAGCCGGTCGATCGGCAAGCCCATCATGCGGGCGATGTGGCCGGCGCAGATATTGCCGAAATTGCCGGACGGCACTGTGAACGATACTTTTTGGCTGTTCTCACTGGTTGCCGCCAGATAGCCACGGAAGTAGTAGACCACTTGCGCCACCACGCGCGCCCAGTTGATCGAATTGACGGTGCCGATTTTTTGCCTGGCCTTGAAGTCGAGATCGTTGGAAACAGCCTTAACCATGTCCTGGCAATCGTCAAATACGCCCTCGATGGCGATGTTGTAGATATTCGGGTCTTGCAGGCTGAACATTTGCGCAGTCTGGAAGGCGCTCATCTTCTTGTGCGGCGACAGCATGAAGACGCGGATGCCGCGCTTGCCGCGCATCGCGTATTCGGCGGCGCTGCCGGTGTCGCCGGATGTCGCGCCGAAGATGTTCAATTCGGCATGTTGTTTTGCCAACGTGTATTCAAACAGGTTGCCCAGCAATTGCATCGCCATGTCCTTGAACGCCAGCGTCGGGCCGTTGGACAAGGATTGCAACAGCAATGTGCCGCCATCGGTTTGTTCCAGCACGCGCAAGGGCGTGATTTGCGCAGCGTCTTCGCCCTTGCGCACGTTGCGGTACACCTCGGCGGTATAGGTCTTGTCCGTCAGTGCCTGCAAATCCGCTTGCGGGATGTCGGTGGCGAATTTTTTCAAGACTTGCAAGGCCAGGTCGGCATAGGACAAGCCGCGCCAGGCGTCGAGTTCGGCGCCGGTCACTTGCGGATAGGCGGTTGGCAGGTACAGGCCGCCGTCAGGCGCCAGGCCGCCCAGCAGGATTTCGGAAAACGATTGGGGGGCGGCTTGCCCGCGCGTGGAAATGTATTGCATGGGATCGGAAATAGGGATGGTTGGCTTCGATATTCCGCCATTATATCGAAGCGCCGCCACGCTAGGCTGTTTAGCCTGCTTTTACCGCCTCAGGCAGCCCGATTCAGCAATTCCAGCGGCACCTTGATGTTTGCCAGCATGTCGCGCACCAGGTCGTCCAGGCCGATCCTGGCTTGCCAGCTCCAATCGGCGGCGGCGATGCTGTCGTCCAGGCTTTGCGGCCAACTGTCGGCAATCGCCTGGCGGCTGTCCGGCGCGTAGACGATCTCGAAATCCGGCAGGTAGCGCGTGATTTGTTGCGCCAGTTCGCGCGGGGTGAAGCTGAGGCCGGCGACGTTGTACGACGAGCGCACCTTGACCTTGGCGGCTGGCGCATCCATCAATTCGATGGTGGCGCGGATCGCGTCGGGCATGTAAATCATCGGCAAGCCGGTTTCCGGGCCGAGGAAGCAGCTGTAACGCTGGCCGCGCTGGGCGGCGTGGAAAATCGCAATCGCGTAATCGGTGGTGCCGCCGCCGGGCGGCGACTTGTAGCTGATGATGCCCGGATAACGGATGCTGCGCACATCGACGCCGAATTTCGAGAAATAGTATTCGCACAGGCGTTCGCCGGCCAGCTTGCTGATGCCGTAGATCGTGGTCGGGTCCATCACTGTGGTTTGCGGCGTCGCGACGCGCGGCGTATTCGGGCCGAAGGCGGCAATCGACGACGGCCAGAACACGCGCAACGGCTTGCCCGCTTGTCCGCGCTCGCGGGCGATTTCGAGGATGTTCAACAAGCCGTTCATGTTCAAGTCCCAGGCTTTCAGCGGCGCTTGCTCGCCGGTCACCGACAATAGCGCGGCCAGTTGATACACTTGCGTGACATGATAGGTTTCGACGATGTGGGCCACGCCTTTGCGGTCCAGCACGTCGATCGGTTCGTAACGCTTGACGCCGAAGCCGCTGCGCGGGCCGATATCGGCGGCAATCACGTTTTCCGCGCCGTGTTGCGCGGTCAAGGCGTCGACCAATTCGCTGCCGATCTGGCCGTTGGCGCCGATTACTAGAATCCGTTCCATTGCCGCCTCCTTAATTCTTTAAAATATTCAACTCGCGCCCCGCTTGCGCGAAAGCGGCCAGCGCGCGGTCGATTTGCTCGGTGCTGTGCGCAGCCGACAATTGCACGCGCACGCGCGCTTGTCCCATCGGCACCACCGGATAAAAGAAGCCGCTCACCAGCACGCCCAATTCATACAGGCGCTGCGCGAATTGTTGCGCCACCGGCGCGTCGAATAACATCACCGGCACCACAGGATGCGTGCCCGGCTTGATGGTGAAACCGAGCGCGGCGATCGAGCGGCGGAAGTGCGCGGTATTGGCATGCAGGCGGTCGCGCAACTCGGTCGACGATGCCAGGCGCTGCAATACCGACAGCGAAGCGCCGGCAATCGACGGCGCCAGCGAATTGGAAAACAGGTAAGGGCGCGATTTCTGCCGCAAGGTCTGCACCACTTCGCGCCGCGCCGCCGTGAAGCCGCCCATGGCACCGCCCAGCGCCTTGCCGAGCGTGCCGGTAATGATGTCGATGCGGCCCATCACGCCGTGATGCTCGTGCGTGCCGCGTCCGGTCGCGCCCATGAAGCCGGATGCATGGCATTCATCGATCATCACCAGCGCGCCGTAGCGGTCGGCCAGGTCGCAAATCTTGTCCAGTTGCGCAATCGTGCCATCCATCGAAAACACGCCGTCGGTGACGATTACCTTGTGGCGCTTGCCGGCAGCGGCTTGCAATTGCACTTCCAGGTCGGCCATGTCGTTGTGTCGATAGCGATAGCGCGCCGCTTTCGACAAGCGGATGCCGTCGATGATCGATGCATGATTCAAGGCGTCGGAAATAATGGCGTCTTCGGTGTCGAACAAAGGCTCGAACACGCCGCCGTTGGCATCGAATGCAGCGGCGTACAGGATCGTGTCTTCCATGCCGAGGAATTCGGACAGCGCTTTTTCCAATTGCTTATGCACGGTTTGCGTGCCGCAAATGAAGCGCACCGACGACAAGCCGTAACCGTATTGCTCGGTCGCTGCAATCGATGCCTGCACCAGCGCTTCGTCGCCGGACAATCCCAGGTAATTATTGGCGCACATATTAATCAGCGTGCGACCATCGTCGCACACCACTTCTGCGCCCTGGCGCGAGGCGATCACGCGTTCCGGCTTGAACAAGCCGTCGCGCCGCAGATTGGCCAGATTTTGTTCCAAGCCGGCGAAAAAGGCGGTTTTTGCGTTCGTTGCGTTCGTGGTATTCGTTGCACTCATGGCAATCCTTTTGTTTGGATTTTTCCGACTTCTTTGTTGGTAAAACACGTTTTCAAGCAGACCCAGCAAACATCATTCCCCGTCGTTCCCGCGAAGGCGGGAATCCATCGGGAGCTAAATCGAGCTAACGCCTTATGGATTCCCGCCTTCGCGGGAATGACGGGAGGCTTTGTCTGCGCGATTTAATTGCAAGAAGTTGAATATTCCGCGCTAAAATTCAATTTAAAGCATTTATTCAGTAACTCTTACAAAATCCATTATTGCGAACTTCAGTTCGATATAATGGATATTACAGATTCTCATAAAACATTGCAAGCCACTGCCATGAAAAATCTTGTTGTACAAAAGTCACCGCCAGAAGTCGGCGCCACCTTGCAGAAAATGCGTCTGGCGCGCGGCTTGACGCTGGAAGACTTGTCGCGCGCCGCCGGCGTGTCGAAATCGATGCTGTCGCAAATCGAGCGCGAAAAAGCCAATCCGACCATTGCTGTCGCTTGGCGCTTGTCGAATGCGCTGGGCGTCGGCATCGGCGAATTGCTGTCCGACGACAACAAGGAAGTCGAAGCGATCCGGGTCCTGGAGCCGCACGAAACGCCGACCCTGCCGGGCGACCATGCCGGCTATGTGCTGCGCATTCTCGGCCCGATGGAATTGGCCGGCAAATTCGAGTGGTACGAGTTGACCCTGGCGGCAGGCGGCGAACTGGTGTCGCAACCGCACGATCCGGGCGCGACCGAGCATTTGACCGTGTTGCAGGGCAGCATGGAAGTCGAGGTAGACGGCAGCAAGCGCAAGCTGAAACTCGGCGGCACGGCGCGTTATAACGCCGACCGCAGCCATGCGATACGCAATACCGGGAAGACCGAGGCCAGGGCGCTGCTGGTGGTGATCCATCGGTCGTAGGGCAGGGCGGCGTTGTTTGCCGGGGATTGCCTATTCACTAGAAAAGCCTAGAATCGACTGCATGGCAACTTCGGACCCGCGATGAATAAGAACATCAAATCAAGTCCCGGCGCGCCGCCAGCGGTCGAAGCGCCACCCGCAGCGGAAAGCGTGCCCGACGAACGCGCCATGCAATTCCAACTCTTGCGGCGCTCGATCGGCATCGTCTCCGCGCTGCTGCGCGCGGTCGAGCATGCCCGCGAATTGCTCCAGCACTTGTCGGAACCCTTCCAGGAAGCGGATAGCGAAAAGGATACGCAAAAGGAGATCAGCAAACGACATGGCCAGCGTCGGGATGCGGTCTTCGCGGCGGCCAAGGAAGCGCTCGATCCCGATCATCCGGTCAAGAAATCGGTCGACGAGTCCTTGGCTACGCTGGACGGGCTCGACCCCTCGATAGGATCGAGTGCGCGCGATGTCAAATCCAAGGTGCTGGAAGCGCTGGATGATCTCATCAACCACGCGCTCAAGGATGCCAACGACGAGAAGTCCGCCGACTCGGCGGAGAAATTCGCGGCGAAAGCGCAGGCGTTGACTGCGGAGATGGATCTCCGCACGCAAGAATTGACGGCTCTGCTAAAAGCATACAAAGCGCATCTGCGGCAAGCCTGGATCGAGCGGTTGCTGACGACCAGAAATATCTTGATCGTCGTAGTCTTGTTGATTTCGGTGGCAATCGTCGTGGTCGGTTACGCATTGAAGAAGCGGCACGACGCCGATGTGGCAGCTGAATTGGCGCGCCCAAAACCGCCGGCGGAAAGCGTGAAGCTGGAGAGCGCCAAACCGCCAAGTGCAGCGCTGCCGTCGAAACCGGACGCAGCGCTTGCCCAACCGGCTCCGGCTGAGGCGGCTGCCAAGCCTGCCGCAGTTGTCGCTGCTCCTGCCGTTCCTACAAAGGCGGTCGATGCCAAGCCACCAGCTCAAGCGGCGTCAAGCGCGCCTGCCGAAACCAAACTGGTTCGCGGCACCGCCACCTTGACCAGCGGCCAGGACAAGGAAGCGACCAAAAAAAGCATGCAGGCGCTGGGTGAAATCATCAAGGAATGGAATGCGGAAAACGGCATGCAACCGGTACCGGACAAACCGCAGAAGAAAGAAAACAAGTAGCGACGGTTTGATGTTGCGGGCACCACCGGAGAGTGACACCCGCTGTCGATTTAGCTCAACTCTTCCAGTCGAATCTTGGTCACTTGCCCCATCACGGTCGGCAAGGCTTCGATCTTGGCAATTGCCGCTTCGACGAATTTTTCCTGCGTCTGGTGCGTCAGCATGATGATGTCGGTCTGGGTTTCGCCATCCGCCGGTTCCTTTTGCAGCATGGCGTCGATGGAAATGGTCGAGTCGGCCAGGATGCGGGTCACGTCGGCCAGCACGCCGGGTTGGTCGGCAACATGCATGCGCAGGTAATAGCTGGTGGTGATTTCCGACATCGGCAAGATCGGCGTGTCGGCCATCGCGTTCGGCTGGAATGCCAGATGCGGCACGCGGTGTTCCGGGTCGGCGGTCGCCAGGCGGGTGATGTCGACCAGGTCGGCGATCACTGCCGATGCAGTCGGCTCCGAACCGGCGCCCTTGCCGTAATACAGCGTGGCGCCGACGGCATCGCCCTGCACCAGCACCGCGTTCATCGCGCCTTCGACATTGGCGATCAGGCGCTTGGCCGGGATCAAGGTCGGATGCACGCGCAGCTCGATGCCCTTGTCGGTGCGCTTGGTGATGCCGAGCAGCTTGATCCGATAGCCGAGTTGTTCCGCATAGCGGATATCGGTCGCCTGCAGCTTGGTGATGCCTTCGACGTGTGCCTTGTCGAACTGCACAGGGATGCCGAACGCAATGGCCGACATGATGGTGGCCTTGTGCGCGGCGTCGACGCCTTCGATATCGAAGGTCGGATCGGCTTCCGCATAGCCCAGGCGCTGCGCTTCTTTCAGCACGGTCGCAAAATCGAGGCCCTTGTCGCGCATCTCGGACAAGATGAAAGTGGTGGTGCCGTTGATGATGCCGGCGATCCATTGAATCCGGTTGGCGGTCAAGCCTTCGCGCAGCGCCTTGATGATCGGGATGCCGCCGGCCACTGCCGCTTCAAACGCAATCATCACGCCCTTGTCTTGCGCCGCCTTGAACAATTCGTTGCCATGCGTCGCCAGCAAGGCCTTGTTGGCGGTCACCACGTGCTTGCCGTTGGCGATGGCCTTCAACACCAATTCCTTGGCGATGCCGTAGCCGCCGATCAATTCGATGACGATGTCGATATCCGGGTTGCTGACCACCAGGTTGGCGTCGCTCACCACTTCGCAGGCGCCGCCGGTCAATTCCCTGGCGCGCTCGACGTTCAGATCCGCCACCATCGTAATCTGAATGGCACGACCGGCACGGCGCATAATCTCTTCTTGATTGCGCTGGAGGACGTTGAACGTGCCGGCGCCTACGGTGCCGATGCCAAGGAGACCTACTTTGATGGGTTTCATAAGTTCGATAGTTTCTTTAAGTCAAGATTAAAATCGGCAGCCTCGCGCTGCCGATTTTGGATTGTAATGCGTGTTAATGTGTATTTATACGGAAAGCCGTATTTATACCATGCCGATCAGGGCAATCCTATGACGGTCGGTTCTCCCCTCTCCCGCAGGCGGGAGAGGGGATATCCTTGCAATTTGATACATAGTCATGCCAATCACACTTCGCTTAGTAGGTCCCGTGGCGTTTGCGGTAGTTGTCGAGGAAACGCCGGATGCGGCCAAACGCTTCGGCCAGATCGTCGGTATTGGGCAAGAACACCACGCGGAAATGATCCGGGGTCGGGCAATTGAAGCCGGTGCCCTGAACGATCAAGACCCGCTCTTCGGCCAGCAATTCGTAGGCGAATTCCTGATCGTCGTCGATCGGATACATTTTCGGGTCCAGGCGTGGGAACATGTACAGCGCTGCGCTAGGCTTGACGCAAGTCACGCCCGGAATATCGGTCAACAGCTTGTGCGCCAGATCGCGCTGACGCGTCAGCCTGCCGCCCGGCCCGACCAGGTCGTTAATGCTTTGATAACCGCCGAGCGCGGTTTGAATCGCATATTGACCCGGTGCATTCGCGCACAGCCGCATCGAAGTCAGCATGTTCAAGCCTTCGATGTAATCCTTCGCATGTTTCTTTTCACCGGACACCACCATCCAGCCTGCACGGTAGCCGCAGGCGCGATAGTTTTTCGACAAGCCATTGAAGGTGATGAACAGCACGTCGTCGGCCAGCGAAGCCAGCGAGGTATGGGTAGCGCCGTCGTACAACACCTTGTCGTAGATTTCGTCGGCGAACACGATCAACTGGTGTTGCCGCGCCACTTCGACGATTTGCTTCAACACCTCGACCGAATACAATGCGCCGGTCGGATTGTTCGGATTGATGACGACGATGGCGCGCGTGTTGGCGTTGATCTTGCCCTTGATGTCGTCGATGTCGGGCATCCAGCCGGCTTGCTCGTCGCAGATGTAATGCACCGGCTTGCCGCCGGACAGGCTGACCGCCGCCGTCCACAACGGATAGTCGGGCGCCGGCACCAGCACTTCGTCGCCGCTATTGAGCAGCGCATTCATGCTCATCACGATCAATTCCGACGCGCCGTTGCCGAGGTAGATATCGTCGATGGTCACGCCGGCGACGTTCTTTTGCTGGCTGTAATGCATGATCGCCTTGCGCGGCGCGAACAAGCCCTTGGAATCGGTATAGGCCGACGCGCTTTGCATGTTGTGGATCATGTCTTGCACGATCTCTTCGGGCGCGTCGAAACCGAACACGCCCAGGTTGCCGATGTTGAGTTTGATGATCTTGTGACCGTCATCCTCCATCTGCTTGGCTTTTTCCAACACCGGGCCGCGAATGTCGTAACACACGTCGGCCAGTTTTTTCGACTTTTGAATCGGTTGCACAGCTTTTCCTTCTGGTTGAATCTGAAATTAAGGCTAGGAGCAGGATCGAAGCCAAGTTTACGCGCAATGACCGCGGGTTCGCGGGCTTTATTTTCCGCTTGGGGCAAACTTCCGCTGCATAGTGCAAGGCATTGCAGCGAATCCTGGACTGTAGTCCGACTAACTGCGCAACCATTCGGGCCGACCAGATCAAGCCACTTCCTGTTGGAAACCGCTGCTGCGCCGCAAAAAAGAACATTCTGCACAAAATAGGCGGTTTTATCAACCAAAGCGCCGATTCGGAACGGCGATACACTGAAAACGCTACAATGCAGCATCTTTCCGTTGCAAATATAAGAGATTCGCGCATAGCCATGAAGCTGCAACCTACCGTCACCAAGCAATACCAAACCGTCACCGGCTACGACGACAGCGGCGTCGAAATCAACGCCGTGCAATTCAACTACAGCCTGGTCGTGCTGCCCGAAGTGGAGCCGGTCGCTTGGCCGGTCGCCAGTTTCGACGCGCTGACCGCCGAACATTTCGCGCAAATCGACGCCATCAATCCCGACGTCGTGATCCTCGGCACGGGCAGCAAGCAACGCTTCGCGCATCCGCGATTGACCTCGGCATTGACCGGGCGCCGCATCGGCGTCGAATGCATGGATAACCGCGCCGCCTGCCGCACCTACAACATTTTGATGGCAGAGGGACGCAAGGTAGTGCTGGCCCTGATTATCGAAAACCAATCTTGAATCGACTCGGGCCGATGCGCGAACTGTACAAAACGAAGTCTTTTATCTGGATTCTGCTGATCCTGTTCCTGCTGGTCTGGTTTTACGCGCTCGACGCCCGCACGCTGGTGCCCAGCGACGAAGGCCGCTACGCCGAAATGGCGCGCGAAATGGCCGCCACCGGCGACTGGATCACGCCGCGCCTGAACGCCATCAAATACTTTGAAAAGCCGCCGCTGCAAACCTGGATGAATGCGCTGACCTTCAAGCTGTTCGGCCTGGGCGAATGGCAGGCGCGCTTATGGTCGGGGCTGTGCGGCTTGCTCGGCATCGGGCTGGTCGCCTACACCGGGCGGCGCGTGTTCAACCCGTGGGTCGGCACCACGGCGGCACTGGTGCTGGCATCGAGTTTCTGGTGGGCCGGATTGAGCCACGTCAACGTGCTGGACATGGGTTTGTCCGGCATGATGACGCTCTCGCTATGCGGCGTGATTTTGGCGCAGCACGACGGCGCGAGCAGTAGCGCACGGCGCAACTGGATGCTGGTCTGCTGGGCCGGCATGGCGCTGGCGTTCCTGTCCAAGGGGCCGGTCGGCATCGTGTTGCCGGGCGCGGTCTTGGTGCTGTACACGCTGGTCACGCGCGAATGGAGTATTTGGAAGCGGCTGCATCTGGTTTCCGGCTTGATCCTGTTTGCCGCAATCGCCGCGCCGTGGTTCGTGCTGGTTGCGCTGAAGAACCCGGAACACCCGCATTTCTTTTTCATCCATGAAAATTTCGAACGCTTTACCAGCAAGGTGCATCACCGCGAAGGCCCGCTGTATTACTTCGTCCCGATCCTGATGGTCGGCATCTTGCCGTGGCTCGGCGTGCTGGCGCAAAGCATCTGGGCCAGCCGCCGCGATACTGCGCGCAGCTTCCGCCCGAAGACCATGTTGTTGATCTGGGCCGCATTCATTTTCTTCTTTTTCAGCATTTCCAGTTCAAAGCTGCCGCATTACATCTTGCCGATATTCCCCGCGCTGGCATTGCTGATAGCGTCGTACCTGGAAAAGGCAAGAGCGGGCGCCTGGGCGCTTGCCGCCGGCCTGCTGGCCGCCGTCGCGGTTGCCGGGCTGGCCTTCGTCCCGCGATTAGCCACGATGGGAACCGAGCCAGCCGAAATCGCCGCCTATCAGGCGTCGCAACCCTGGGCGGTCGCCGCCTGCGTCGTCATGCTGGCGGCTGCGGCCTGCGTGTTTTGGTGGATCAGGCAAAAGCGCGCCGACCTCGCCACGCTGGCGACGATTGCGCTGGCCGTCGGCGGCTTCCTCGGCGGACAATTGCTGATGCTGGGTTCGGAATCGTATGGCCGCTATCGCTCCGGCGCGCTGCTGGTGCCCGCCATCGCAGCCGAACTGACGCCAAGCACCGTGCTCTATACGATAGGCACCTACGAGCAATCGATGCCGTTTTACCTGCGCCGCACGATGACGACCGTCGGCGAAACCAACGACGAACTGGATTTCGGCCTGGGGCAGGAAAAATATTTACGCATCGATACGCTCGACCAATTCATCGCGCGCTGGAATGACGGGCAAAAGGCGGTGGCGATAGTGCGCCCGGAAATTTATGCGGACTTGCAAAAGCGCGGGGTGGCGATGCGCATCGTGGTGCAGGATGCGCGGCGGATTGTGATTGCGAACGAAGTCAAATAGTAGCGGTCTACACCATTCAAGCAATGCAAACTAAACAATTTTTAGTGTCTATTCAAGCAAAACCATGAGCCAAACTTCCCCCTTGCCCTTTCTCCCTTTCACCAAACCAACGATGGACGAAGCGACCGTCAGCGCGGTCAGCGATGTGCTGCGTTCCGGCTGGCTGACCAGCAACGGGCCGAAGGTGCAGGCATTCGAGGCGCAGTTGTCGGAATATTTCGGCGGGCGTCCGGTGCGCACCTATAATTCCGGCACTTGCACGATGGAAATCGCTTTGCGCATTGCCGGCATCGGTCCCGGCGACGAGGTGATTACCACGCCGAACTCCTGGGTGGCGACCGCCAATGTGATTATCGAAGTCGGGGCGACGCCGGTTTTCGCCGACATCGATGCGCGCACCCATAATATCGACCTGGACAAGGTGGAAGCCGCGATCACGCCGCGCACCAAGGCGATCATTCCGGTGCATATGACCGGCTTGCCGTGCGACATGGACAAGCTGTATGCGCTGGCGAAAAAATATAAGCTGCGCGTGGTTGAAGATGCGGCGCAAGCGATCGGCTCGACCTGGAAGGGTAAGCGCATCGGCGCGTTCGGTGATTTCGTTTCCTTCAGTTTTCAGGTCAACAAGAACATCATGACCGCCGAGGGTGGTTGCCTGGTAGTCAACAATGCGGAAGAAGCCAAACTGGCGGAGAAATACCGCTTGCAAGGGGTCAGCCGCAGCGGTCTGGACGGCATCGACGTCGACGTGCTGGGCGGCAAATACAATATGACAGAGATTTCTGCGGCGATCGGTTTGGGTCAACTGGCGCGGCTGGAAGAATTCAATGCCAAGCGGCTCTCCCTGGCGCGGCATTACTTCAACAGCTTCGGCGCGGATTTCGAGGCGCAATATGGGGCCGAATTGCCGATAGCCGATTTCGAGCAAAGCAACTGGCATATGTTCCATATCGTCTTGCCGGAGCGCTTCACCCGCGCCGATTTCATGCAAAAAATGCTGGATCGGCAGATCGGCCTGGGCTTCCATTATGCTGCGATCCACCTGTTTTCGATGTACCGGGCGCGCGGCTTCAAGGAGGGCATGTTCCCGGTGGCCGAGCGCGTCGGGCGGCAGATTGTCACCTTGCCATTATTTCCACTAATGAACGAAAGCGATGTCGAAAGAGTGGTTGACGCGGTAAAATCTATCCTTCGCGGATAATTTTCGCTTATTTTCCCCCTTTCGATGAAACCAGAACTTTCCGTCGTCATCCCGATTTATAACGAAGAAGCCGGGCTTGGCAAACTGTTTTCGCGGCTGTACCCGGCGCTGGATGCGTTGGGAATCGGTTATGAAATCGTGTTCGTCAACGATGGCAGCCGCGACCGCTCGCCCGAAATATTGTCCGACCAATTCCGCCTGCGCCCGGATGTCACGCGCGTCGTGTTGTTCAATGGCAATTACGGCCAGCATATGGCGATTTTGGCCGGGTTCGAGGCCACGCGCGGCGACATCATCGTCACGCTCGATGCCGACTTGCAAAATCCGCCGGAAGAGATCGGCAACCTGGTCGCCAAGATGCGCGAAGGTTACGATTACGTCGGCTCGATCCGCCGCAAGCGCCAGGATTCGGCTTGGCGCACCTATGCGTCGCGCGCGATGAACCATCTGCGCGAAAAAATCACGCGCATCAAGATGACCGACCAGGGCAATATGCTGCGCGCCTATGGCCGCAACGTGATCGACTTGATTAACCGTTGCAACGAAGTCAATACCTTCGTCCCGGCGCTGGCGTATACGTTTGCCCGCAAGCCGACCGAAATCGTCGTCGAACACGAGGAGCGCGCCGCCGGCGAATCCAAGTATTCGCTGTATAGCCTGATCCGCCTGAATTTCGACTTGGTCACCGGCTTTTCCATCATGCCGCTGCAATTGTTTTCGATGCTGGGGATTGCGCTGTCTTTCCTCTCTGGTGCATTGGTGCTATTGCTATTGGTGCGGCGCTTCGTGCTGGGGGCGGAAGCCGAGGGCGTGTTTACCCTGTTCGCCATCAGCTTCTTCCTGATGGGCGTGATCCTGTTCGGCATCGGCTTGTTGGGCGAGTACGTCGGACGCATTTATCAACAAGTGCGTGGTCGACCGCGCTACGTGGTGCAAGCGGTGCTGGAAGAATCCACGCCGGTTGCCGAAAGCTAGGCCCCGATGCGCGCAGTCGTTTTTGCTTATCACAATGTCGGCGTCCGCTGCCTGAAGGTGTTGCTGGCGCGCGGCGTCGAAGTGGCGCTGGTGGTCACGCACCGGGACAATCCGGCCGAAACCATCTGGTTCGATTCGGTGGCTGAATTGTGCAAGGAACATGGTATTCCCAGCATCACGCCGGACGATCCGAAAAGTCCGCAGTTGTTGGCGCAAGTGCAAAAACTGCAGCCGGATTTGATTTTCAGCTTTTACTATCGGCACATGTTGCCGGTGGATTTGCTGGAAATCGCCAAATTCGGCGCCTATAACATGCACGGCTCCTTGCTGCCAAAGTATCGCGGACGCGTACCCGTAAATTGGGCGGTATTGCATGGCGAGACTGAAACCGGCGCCACGCTGCATGAAATGGCGGCCAAGCCGGATGCCGGCGCAATCACTGCGCAGACTTCGGTGCCGATCCTGCCGGACGATACCGCCTATGAAGTATTCGGCAAATTGACGGTTGCCGCCGAGCAAACGCTGTGGAAGGTGTTGCCAGCGATCTTGGCAGGCATGCCACCCCGGTTGCCGAACGATTTGTCGCAAGGCAGTTATTTCGGCGGGCGCAAACCGGAAGACGGACGCATCGATTGGAACCAGCCGGCGCAAGCAGTCTATAATCTGCATCGGGCGGTGGCCCCGCCATATCCGGGCGCTTTTACCGAATTGGCAGGCCGGACTTATATAATCGGCAAGGCCAGATTATCCAGCCAAATGCAAGCAAATTTGCCGCCGGGCTTGGCAGTAGTGGATAATCACCTATTTGGCGTGTGCGGCGATGGCCGCGCGCTGTCGATTTACACCTTGCTGGCGGACGGCCAACCCGTGTCGCCCTCGGAATTACAACAAACCCTGTCGTCGCTGCAATAACGAACGGCGCTCAAAATCAGAAATCATTATGAAAAAAGTCCTCATCCTCGGCGTCAACGGCTTCATCGGTCACCATTTGTCCAAGCGCATCCTGGAAACCACCGACTGGCATGTGTACGGCATGGACATGATGACCGACCGCATCAGCGACATCCTTGACAACGAAGCCTATAAATCGCGCATGCACTTCTTTGAAGGCGACATCACGATCAACAAGGAATGGGTCGAATACCACGTCAAGAAATGCGATGTGATCTTGCCGCTGGTGGCGATTGCGACACCGTCGACCTACGTGACCAACCCGCTGCGCGTGTTCGAGCTGGATTTCGAGGCAAATCTGCCTATCGTCCGTTCCGCCGCCAAGTACAACAAGCACTTGGTGTTCCCGTCGACTTCGGAAGTCTATGGCATGTGCCACGACGAAGAATTCGACCCGGAAGCCTCGGAACTGATCTGCGGCCCGATCAACAAGCCGCGCTGGATTTATTCCTGCGCGAAGCAATTGATGGATCGCGTGATCTGGGGCTACGGCATGGAAGACAACCTGAACTTCACGCTGTTCCGTCCGTTCAACTGGATCGGCGCCGGGCTGGATTCGATCCACACGCCGAAAGAAGGCAGTTCGCGCGTGGTGACCCAATTCTTCGGCCATATCGTGCGCGGCGAGAATATCTCGCTGGTCGACGGCGGCGCGCAAAAACGTGCATTCACTTATATCGACGACGGCATCGACGCGCTGATGAAAATCATCGATAACAAGGATGGCATCGCCACCGGCAAAATCTATAACATCGGCAATCCGGTCAACAATTATTCGATCCGCGATCTGGCTGGGATGATGCTGACGCTGGCTGCCGAATATCCCGAATATGCGGATGCCGCCAAACACGTGAAGCTGATCGAAACCACGTCCGCCGCCTACTACGGCAAGGGCTATCAAGACGTGCAAAACCGCGTGCCAAAAATCACCAATACCTGCGAAGAACTCGGCTGGAAGCCGACCACCTCGATGGCCGACACGCTGCGCAATATTTTCGACGCCTATCGCGGCCATTTCGCCGAAGCCAACGCGTTGATGGATTAATGCCGCTCATTACCTTAAAGATCGACGCCGACACCTATCGGGGCACGCGCATAGGCGTGCCCAATTTGTCGCGCATATTGCAAGCGCACGGCGCCAACGCCACCTTCCTGTTTTCGCTCGGCCCCGACCATTTCGGCTGGGCCATGCGGCAGGTGTTTCGCGCCGGCTTCATGAAAAAAGTGTCGCGCACTTCGGTGGTCGAACACTATGGCTTGAAGACCTTGATGTACGGCGTTTTTCTGCCCGCGCCGGATATCGGCAAAGAATGCGCCAATGAAATGCGCGCGGTGCGCGACGCCGGCTTCGAGTGCGGCATCCACACCTGGGATCATCGGCTATGGCAAGACAATGTGCGCCAGCGCGACGCCACCTGGACCGCCAGGCTGATGCAAAAAGCGTTCGACCGCTATCTGGAAATTTTCGGCGACGCTGCGCATACGCATGGCGCAGCCGGCTGGCAAATGAATGAGACTGCGTTCGCGCAACTCGATGCGCATGGCATCGATTATTCGTCCGACGGGCGCTCGTTCTTGAACGACGACGGCTGCCTGCTCGATCCGGCTGCCGGGCCGTACCGGCTGGAAATCCACGGCAAGGCTATGCATTGCATCCAGATGCCGACGACTTTGCCGACCCTGGATGAAATGCTGGGGCGCACCATCGACGGCGAAGTCGTCTCGATGTCCAATATTGCCGCCAAGATTCTGCGCGCGACCGAGACCCCGCGCGACCATGTATTTACCCTGCATGCAGAGCTTGAAGGGCAGAAACTTGCCCCCATCTTTGAACAATTGCTGGTCGGTTGGAAGGCGCAGGGTTATGATTTCGGTTCGATGGCGGACTACTTTCAACAGATCCGCTCGCAACCATTGCCCAGCCGCCCGCTGGCATGGGGCGAGTTGCCAGGACGATCGGGCGGCGTGATCGTCTGAAGAGTCAAATTCCCTCCTTCTTGCAAGGGGGATTGGTCAGTGGCAATTTTAGCGTCAGTGCGTAACATCGGTTACTAAAATCTACCAGGAGAGCACCGTGGCTGAACGCCCATCTGCATTAAATATGACTGTTCCCGAATTTTCTGCCGTCATGACTGGTGATAAACAGTTCAAGTTGTCCGACTATCGCGGCAAGAAGATCGTGCTATATTTTTATCCAAAGGACAACACGCCAGGCTGCACGACCGAAGGAATTGAGTTCCGCGACCTGTACCCGCAGTTTCAACAGGCCAATACCGAAATATTCGGCGTCAGCCGCGACAGCCTGCGTTCGCACGAGGGATTCAAGGCAAAATTGGAAATGCCGTTTCAACTGATTTCCGACCCCGACGAAACACTATGCCTGCTGTTCGATGTCATGAAAATGAAAAACATGTATGGTAAACAAAGTCGAGGGGTAGAGCGCTCGACTTTTGTCATTGACGGCGCCGGCACATTGGTGAAAGAATGGCGTGGAGTAAAGGTGCCAGCGCATGTCGAGGAAGTGTTGAAGTTCGTGACAGCACTGTGATAAGCTGCAAAGCGACTATCGCGAGCTTGCCTTATAATGTGCAAATGGGTTTGAAAGGCGTCGTGCCGATCGGGTTGGTTTGGGATCGAAGGCAACACGACAGTGCAATGTCCGTTTTTAGGTTAACAAAAACAACCCATTGAATTCAATAGAATTTTCTCTGCAGGAAGCCGTTTATGGAATTGGCCCACAGCCTTCCAAAACGGCTTTTTTACTTCGAAAAACTGCCAAAGGCGCCCAATCTCGAGTCTACGGAGCTCTATGTGCTTGCGCACATGTCCGCTCCTCGACTCGACCTTCGACACTTTTGGCAGTTTTAAGAGGCGCTCTTACCCTGTGCTTTACCCTTTTCCCGTTTGCTCTTTTCCCGTTCAAACATTTATCGTTGAGGTCCTGATGCCCCTGCCAAAATTGCCTGTCAAGCCTGCCACACTGTTGTCTCCAAACGATTATCCGAAGGCGGAAAAAGGCAAACCGGTCAAACCTCTTACCTTGATCGAGCCAGCGCCGCAGGTGCAAGCGAAATTGCAAGTGAAAGTGCAACCCGCGCCTGCTGCGCGCGCCAAGACGGCGGAAGCGCCGGTCGCCGAAAAACCGCGCGCCGCCAAACCCCGTGCGGTGGAAACCCGCCCCAAATCGAGCACCAGCCGGATTGCCGACAAAATGGGCGCGAGCAAATTATTCGTGCTCGACACCAATGTGTTGATGCACGATCCGACTTCCCTGTTCCGCTTCGAGGAACACGACGTCTACCTGCCGATGATGACGCTGGAGGAATTGGACGACCATAAAAAAGGCATGTCCGAAGTGGCCCGCAATGCGCGCCAGGTATCGCGCTCGCTCGACGCCTTGGTCAGCGGCATCGAAGACCATGCGATCGACCAGGGTATTCCGTTATCCAAGCTGGGCAACAAGGATGCGCGCGGTCGCCTGTTCTTCCAGACCAGGCTGCAAAACGTCAGCTTGCCGGAAGGACTGCCGGTCGGCAAAGCCGACAACCAGATTCTGGGCGTGGTGCGCGCGCTGGAAGTCCAGTATCCGGGCCGCGCCATCGTGCTGGTGTCGAAAGACATCAATATGCGCATCAAGGCGCGCGCGATGGGCTTGCCGGCGGAAGAGTATTTCAACGACCATGTGCTCGAAGATACCGACCTGCTGTATTCCGGCATCATGCAATTGCCCGACGATTTCTGGAACAAGCACGCGAAGGGCATGGAGTCGTGGCAGGAAAACAAGCACGGCACCGGCTACACCTTCTATCGCCTGAGCGGGCCAGTCGTGCCGTCGATGTTGGTCAACCAGTTCGTGTTCATGGAACCGAAAAACGGCGAGCCGTCGTTCTACGGCCACGTCACGCAAATCAACGGCAAGACGGCGGTCATCCAGACCTTGCGCGATTACGCCCACGCCAAGAACAGCGTCTGGGGCATCACTGCGCGCAACCGCGAACAGAATTTCGCGCTCAACCTGTTGATGGACCCGGAATGCGATTTCGTCACGCTGCTCGGCCAGGCCGGCACCGGCAAGACCCTGCTGGCATTGGCGGCGGGCCTGGCGCAAGTGTTGGAAACCAAGCAGTACAACGAAATCATCGTCACTCGCGTGACCGTGCCGGTGGGCGAAGATATCGGTTTCCTGCCGGGCACCGAGGAAGAAAAAATGTCGCCCTGGATGGGCGCATTCGACGACAATTTGGAAGTGTTGAACAAGTCCGACTCCGACGCCGGCGAATGGGGCCGCGCCGCCACGCAAGACCTGATCCGCTCGCGCATCAAGATCAAGTCGCTCAACTTCATGCGCGGCCGCACCTTTGTCAACAAGTTCCTGATTATCGACGAAGCGCAGAACCTGACCCCGAAGCAGATCAAGACGCTGGTCACACGCGCCGGCCCCGGCACCAAGATCATCTGCCTCGGCAACATCGCGCAGATCGACA
The DNA here is from genome assembly GCA_031291325.1 of Burkholderiaceae bacterium. Taxonomy (GTDB): domain Bacteria; phylum Pseudomonadota; class Gammaproteobacteria; order Burkholderiales; family Burkholderiaceae_D; genus PKWO01. The sequence goes on along the minus strand of JARLJG010000072.1, from coordinate 42,194 downwards.
CGCCTTACCTGACCGAAGGGTCGAGCGGCTTGACCTACGTGGTCGACCGCTTCAAGGGATGGGCGCATAGCGGGCATGTGACGCTGGCGCGCGGCGAACGCTCGCGCTTGGCGGATCATGCTAGCGAGGTGTTGTAGCGATTCGGAAAGCTGTATCCGACGAACGTCCCATCTTCGCTTCAACGCAAAGATGGGATTTTTTATTTTGTGGCGCCGTAGAGCCGCGCTCGAGTTGGCCGGGCCAACCCGAGACGTTAGCCTAGTCTTGACCCTACTTTAGCACCACCAAGGTTCCAGCCATCATGTCATGCAAGCCCTGTTTCTTTTCCGTGAAGCCGGCCATCAAGAAACCTATCATCAGGATAAGCGAGGACACGATTTTGCTCCAATACCTGGCGTTGGCCTTGCCCAGCGAGATGCGCTGACCGCTTTCGTCGGTGACGACGATTCCCAACGCAGATTTCCCCAAGGTCGCTTGGCTGGCCGATGCCTCGAAGAGAGTGAAATAGAGCCAATTCAGCACCAGCGCAGCGACCAGGACGACGATCACGCTGACAATCTGCGCCAACGCTTTTGCTGCACCCATTCCGGATCCCGTGCCCAGTACGGAACCGATTACGCGACCGATCGCGGCGCCGCCCACCATAAGAATCAGCGAATCGATTATGTGGGCCGCAAACCGCCGCCAAAAGCCGGCATACCCAGTCCGCGTCGATTGCACCACCGACCCCGGAGCTTGATAGATATTTTGCATAGGCGGAGGCGCTTGGCCGAATAGATTGGTTCCACATTTCGTGCAAAACCGCGCGTCGTCTGCATTTGGCGCGCCGCATGACCTACAGTACATAGCTGTTCTCCCTGGTTAGTGTAACTCTCCCGTCGATCTTTCTACGTCGGTCAGATGAGTTAACGGGCCCGTTACTGGCACCCTAAGCATCGATCAACTTCAACATCATATCAGCGCGGCAGGGTGGATAGGCATTTCTACAACGTCGTCAAACACTGGTGGCCCTGCAGACGGAGCATGTGGCGGCAGAAATTAGATCCGCATAGGAACGGGTAACATGCTTGTCCAACTTGACCGACAAATAAAAATACCCCGCAACGACCGGCATTGCGGGGCATTTTTGTTGAACACAGGGCGCTCAGGAATCGACGGCGGCCCGTCCCAGCGCGGAATCGTCGCTGAAGAAACCGTCGATGCCGGTTTCGATGTAACGCTTGATTTCGGCCACGGAACCGGCTTCGTTGCGGGCGTTAATGCCGGCGTCGTTGCGAAAATCGGCGGCCAGGAACACATTTTCCGGACGGAAGGTCCAGATATGCACCAGCAAACCTGCCTGGTGCGCGTCGGCGACGAAGGAGGTCGGCGCCAGCAGGCGTTCATCCTTGCCCAGAGGGATGATGACGCGGGTGGGCGGGGCCACCACGTCGGCATAGGCTGCGATTGCGCGCATGCCTGCCGGCGTAATCATCTCCGCGAAGGTCGTGCTGCCGCCGGCGGCAGTCACGTCGCTTGGACGCACGGGGCCGCCGACCACCAGTTGCATCAGGCGCATGTTGGCTGGACGCCCGAGCTTCTTGCGCAGATATTTCAGGTTGGCCACTTCGAAGGATTGGATCTCGATTGGCGCGCGCCGGCTGTACTCGTGCGCCAGCAGCGTGGCAACGAAGTTGTCTTCCATCGGCAGGCCGACGCTGGCAAAGTAGGTGGAGCTTTTCAGCTCCGGCACGATGCCGATCACGCGGTTGCGGGTGGCCGATTCGGCGGCCACGAAATCGATGATTTCCTCGAAGGACGGAATCTGAAACTGGCCGTTGTAGGCGGTGTTGGCAACCCGGATCGTCGATAGACGTTCCACTGCGCGCAGGGTTTTCAGTTCAGCCAGCGTGAAGTCGTCGACGAACCAGCCCTCGTGGGCTTGGCCGTCGATGACCTTCTTGGTGCGGCGGCTGGCGAATTCGGGCCGCGTGGCGACGTCGGTGGTGTCGGTCAAGTGGTTTTCATGGCGCGCCACCAGCACGCCATCCTTGGTCATCACCAGGTCCGGCTCGACATAGTCGGCGCCGTCGGCGATGGCTTTGGCGTAGGATGCCAGCGTGTGCTCGGGTCGCAACGCGCTGGCGCCACGGTGGGCGAACAGCAGCGGCTTGGCGCCGGGGTCCAGGCGCTGAACCTGCGACTGGGTCTGCGCCAGGCCCAGGCCCGGCACCGCGCCCAGAGCCGCGCCAACCGCCGCAGCCTTGAGCAAGGTGCGGCGCGAAAAGCCGCGTTGGGGGATCAGTATGGCGCTCACTGGAAGTCTGCCTTCAAGGTGAGGAAGCCTTGGCGCGGCGGGATCGAGTAAGTCGCGTAGCTGCCGCTGGCGACGAAGCTGCCGTTGAGTTCCAGAATGCCCTGGCGGTTCGCCAGGTTGGTGATGGCCAGGTTCAAGCGCGGGTTTTTCAGGAAACTCGTCGGCGACGGCAATTTGGCGGAAATGTTCAGACCCATCAGGAAATAACTCGGGATGGAGAGATCGTTGGTATAGGTCGCTTCGCGGCGGCCGACATAATCGCCTGTCAATTGCGTTTCGATGCTGCCAATATTGGCAGTGGCGACGAATTTATTCATCCAGTTCGGCGAACCCGGCACGGTCTTGCCGGCTGTTTGTATGACGCTGCTGCCCGAAGTGTAGTTGTCCTGGTATTTCGACCGATTGAACGACACCGCATCGTAAAACGAGAAATCGCGGCCGAAATGCAAGGTGCCGGCAATATCGACGCCATCGGTCTTGACGCTGCCGACGTTGGCCAGCAAAGTTGTGCCGCCGACGAAGGATGTGATGATCGGGTTGGAACTGATGGCTAACAGGCGATTGCTGAAATCGACGTGATAAAGGTCGATTTGCCCATCGAAGGCGGTGATCGGACCCAGGTTGAGCTTGCGTGTGTCGCGCAGGCCCAACTCATAGGTGACCGAGGTTTCCGGTTTGGCCGTGGCTGCAAAAAGATTGAACGCAGCCTGGGTTGCCAGGCTCCACGGCGAAAGACCGCCGCCGCCGTAGGTGACGAATTGCCGCATGTTTTGCTGCACGTTGGCAAACAATTGATCGTCCTTGTCGATGTCCCAGCGCACGCCTGCTTGCGGCAAGAACCATTTTTTGGTGTCGATCTCGCCCACCGGCAAGCCGGTCGAGTTGCTGCCGATTGCCGTCGGCAATTCCTGCGTGGGGAAGGTGCCGTCGGCATACTGCAGACTCGATTTGAAGCCCGCTTGCAAGGCCAGGTCCGGGCGCAATTTCCATTCGTCTTGCAGGTGGAATTGAACCACCTTGTTGTCGATGTTGCTGCCGTATTGGGTGATGAGCGGGCTTGCCAGATCGCCGGGGCGGGTATAAGGCGAGGTTGGATCGTTCACATTCAGCGCATACCAGCGGCGATACGCGTCGGAACGGTTGTGCTCGTACCAGAAACCGGTTTCGATCGTGTGATCGCCCAAGTCCCAGTGCAGGGTCGAAACGATGCCGTCGCGGTTGATTTCGTATTCGGTGGTGCGCGTTGCATAACCGGAATTGCCGAATATTTGCTTCAAGTTCTGGTTGGGAAAGTACACGCTGAAAAGCGCCGGCAAGCCAGCCTGATTGATCGGTCCGGCCACCACGCCGACGCCGTCGTCGTGGTGGAAATAGTACTGGTTCGACCAGGTGACGTTATCGTTCAGGTAGGCGTCGTACTTGACGTAGGCCAGGTCGTCGGTGCGCTGCGCATCGCTATAGTAATTCTGGAAGTTCGAGCCGGCTGCCGCCGGCGGCGCGCCAGCGGCGTTCAGGTAGGACAGCGCGGCGCTGAAGTCGGGGTACAGGAAGGGCCGGGTATAGGGCGAGTTGATGCCGGGACCGTGCAGGATGCTGTCCTCGTTCGGCTCGGTCTTGTTGGACCAATCGGCGTACAGGGTCAGCTTGCCGGCGTCGGAATTGTGGATGAACTTGGCATTGACCTGGTCGTCGCTCTGGCGGCCATCGAAATCCCAGGCCCTGGCTTCGTGGAACAGGCCGGAAATGTAAGCGCTGTTGCCGTTGCCGAGATCGCCCGTGTCGAAGCGGATGAAGGTGCGCGAAGTATGGTGGCTGCCGACTGTTTCCTGCGCGTTGAAGTTGAACTGGGCCAGCGGGTCGTTGGAATAGGTTTCGATGGTGCCGCCCAGGTTGCTGGTCGAGGCGGTGCCAAGGTCGCCGGCGCCGGTCGACAACACAACGCGGCGCACGTTTTCGCTGCTGACCGCGCGCTGCGGCGCCAAACCGTTGTAGTTGCCATATTGCTGGTCGCCCAGCGGCACGCCGTCCATCGTGTAGCCCAGTTGCTGGCCGTTGAAGCCATGCACGAAGAGCGCCAGGTTCTGTTCATTGTCGCCCCATGGATCGGCAGTCTGGAAGCTCACGCCGGGCAAGGTTTCCAGGGCTTTCAGCGGGTTCACGCCGGGCAGGATTTTCTGGATTTCGTTGCCGCTCATTGCCACGCTCGAGCGTGTCTTGACTGAAGAGATTTCCACGGTGGTCACTGTGGCATCGCCGGAAGCGTCGGCCGGGGTCGCGACGGCCTGCGCGGCGTTCGCATTGGCGACCGGGGCGGCGACTGGCGGGGCCACAGTTTGCGCCGTGGCCGGGTTGGCCAGCGCTGCGATCAGCGCCGATACGGCGAGGGCGATTTGGGACGATCGGCGGCGGGGTGCAACAAAAGTTTGACGCATCTGGATTCCTTTTATTGAAAATTAATAAAACTGTGACGGCGCGTAAGATAACCAGCGCAAGTGACCGGGATGTGACTGAGTATTATTTGTTGTTAGGATGTAACGGCGATAGCGCTGCGTGGATGCAAACCGGCAGACGCAAACCGGCTGGACGATCCTGTCGAGCGTCGAAGGCAAGGTAGACAAGCCAAGCGTGCGTGGTCGTCCTGGCGCGCTGGCATACGGCTATGGGGTCAGGATTTTCAACGGAAGCACGGGCCAGGATTGCGGGCCGAACAAAAAGGCGCGGTCGTTATCTGCCGGCGTCAGACGTATTCCACGTTCGACCGGGCAGCCGCGAAATCGAGGAAAGCTCCTCCGGCGATGGGAATGCCTCCAAGGTCGCGGTGGACGGCTTCGAGGATCAGGTCAAGGGTCAGGTTGCGCTTTGTTCGAGGTCTTGAAACGCGCGGAAGCGGCGGCCAATTGGGGGCGGTCGCCGGTCAGGGAAATTTGACGACGATAGAGGAGCTGATTTCGCTTCAGAGAATTAAGGAGGCGTTGCCTGGATAGTTCTTTTTGCGGTTTTTTCTTTGCGATGAAGTCGAAGCAAAGAACAATTCCTGACCAAGGATGCCTAGGTCAATTGCGTTCCCGCAAAAGCCGCGTCACTCCCGGAATCCGTCGCACATTGCGCATCAAGCGCGCCAGATGCACGCGATCCTCGACCTGCACGGTAAAGCGCAGTTGCATCAGCAATTGGTCCTTGTCGTCTTCCATGCCGACGGAGGTGATATTCGCATCGGACTCGCCGATTTCGGCGGCGACACGCGCCAGCACCCCGCGTTCGTTCTTCAGCAGCAGCGTGATGCGGCAATCGAAACGGCGGTTCAGGTCGTCGCCCCAGACCACGTCGATCCAGCGATCCGGCTCCTTGATGCGTTGGCGGCGCGCGATTTCGCAATCGGTCGTGTGCACGGTGATGCCCTGGTCGCGCTTGAGCTGGCCGACGATGTCGTCGCCCGGTATCGGCAGGCAGCACTGGGCGAGCTGCACCGCGCTGCCTTCGCTGCCGTGGATAGTCACCGGGTCAAGCTTATTCTTGCTCGATGTCGGTTCACCCGTGAGCACGACCGGCGCTGCCGGGCGCGCCGTCTCGCCTTCGGCCAAACCGAGCGCATGACGCGCCACCAGCGCTGCCATGCGCTTGCCGACGCCGATGTCGGCATAGAGCTCGTCCAGCGATTTGGCGCTCGATTCGCGCTTCAGGCGTTCCGCCACGTCGCCGGAGAGTTCCGGGTTGAGCTTCAATGCGATCAGCGCCTGCGCCAACAGGCGCTTGCCGAGGTCGGTCGATTCCACCAGGTTGATGGTGCGCAAATGGTGGCGGATCGCCGAGCGCGCCTTGCCGGTGCGCACGAAGGTCAGCCAGTTGGGGCTGGGGCGCGAAGTCGGCGACGTGATGATTTCGACGATGTCGCCGTTGCGCAATTCGGTGCGCAATGCGGCTTGCTCGTTGTTGATCTTGGCGGCGATGGTCTGGTCGCCGATATGGGTATGGATGGTGTAGGCGAAATCGAGCGCAGTCGCGCCGCGCGGCAGCGGGATGATCTTCGATTTCGGCGTGAACACGTAGACCGAATCGGGGAACAGGTCGACTTTCACATGCTCGAGGAATTCGGCCGAATCGCCGGTCTGCTTCTGGATGTCGAGCAGCGATTGCAGCCACGCATGGGTGCGCTGCTGCAAATCGCCGATGCCGCCTTCGACGTTCTTGTACAGCCAATGCGCGGCCACGCCCGATTCGGCGACGCGGTTCATGTCTTGCGTGCGCACCTGGAACTCCACCGGCGTGCCGTACGGGCCGACCAGCGTGGTGTGCAGCGATTGATAGCCGTTCAGTTTGGGGATGGCGATGTAATCCTTGAACTTGCCCGGCATCGGCTTGTACAGCGCATGCAAGGTGCCGAGCGCGACGTAGCAATTGGGGAAGCTGTCGACCACGATGCGAAAACCGTAAACGTCCAACACCTGCGAGAACGACAAATGCTTGCTGCGCATCTTGCGGTATATGCCGTACAGGGTTTTTTCGCGGCCCGACACCTGCGCCTGGATGCCGGCATTGGCGAACGCAGTTTTTACCGCTTCCAGGATCTTGCTGACCATGTCGCGCCGGTTGCCGCGCGCCGATTTGACTGCCTTCAGCAAGGTCCGGTAACGCATCGGATACAGATGCGCAAAGGCCAGGTCTTGCAATTCGCGGTAGATGTTGTTGAGGCCGAGGCGGTGCGCGATCGGCACATACACTTCCATCGTTTCGCGGGCGATGCGGCGCTTCTTTTCCGGGATCATGAAGCCGAGCGTGCGCATGTTGTGCAAGCGGTCGGCCAGCTTGACCAGAATCACCCGCACGTCGCGCGCCATCGCCAGCAGCATCTTGCGGAAATTTTCCGCCTGCATTTCGATCTGGCTCTGGAACTCGATTTTTTCCAGCTTGGAGAGGCCGTCGACCAGGGTGGCTACCGGAGCGCCGAAGCGTTCGATCAACTCCTCCTTCTTGACATCCTGGTCTTCCATCACATCGTGCAGCAGTGCCGCCATGATGGCTTGCGCATCGAGCTTCCATTCGGCGCAGATCTCGGCCACCGCGATCGGGTGCGAGATGTAAGGCTCGCCCGATTTGCGCATCTGCCCCAGATGCATTTCATCCGAAAAGCGATACGCTTCCTTGACCTTCTTCAATTCGGCAGGTGTCAGGTATTCGGCCAGCGTCGCATTTAGCTGAGACACGGACGCTACGCCGACGTTGGGCGCCGGTTCGGGACTCGACGGGGAGGGCGTGTCTTTCAAGGCTGAGCGACGGGGTGTCGCTCGCTTGGGGGGAGCAACTGACAGGTTAGACTCTGCTGGTGTCAGATTCATTCTCGATAGGTATCAGCCGCATCACCGTGCAACACTATTAGCTTGGTACTTTTTTCAACATTTCCAGGCCGACCTTGCGTGCCGCGATTTCGCGCAGCGCGACGACGGTCGGCTTGTCCTTGGCCTCGACCTTGGGGGTGTGGCCTTGCAGCAATTGGCGTGCGCGATAGGTTGCGCAAAGCGTCAACTGGAAGCGGTTGGGGATTTGTTTCAAGCAATCTTCAATGGTGATACGGGCCATACATACTCCTAAAATTACGGGTCTAGCTGAAATTGGCGTGTATGCCCAATTGGGCAAAAAGGGATGCGTTGCGCGCCGCCTGTTGCGCAAATCGGCAACGGGCCGCCCTGACGATCGAAGTCAACTCGGCTAACGCTATTGCAAACTCTTGATTAATAATAACATATTCGAACTCGGGAGCGTGCGCGATTTCACCGCCGGCGGCCAAAGTGCGGGCGATAATTACATGCGGCTCGTCCTGGCCGCGCTTTCGCAGGCGCTCTTCCAGGGCCGCAATCGACGGCGGCAAGATGAAAATGCCGACCGCGTGTGGAAATTGCTTTTTGACCTGTTGCGCGCCTTGCCAGTCAATTTCGAGCAAGACATCGGTGTCGGCCCTCATCTGGTCGCCGATCAAAATGCGGGATGTGCCGTAATAATTGCCGTGCACCTCCGCCGATTCGAGAAATTCCCCGGCGGCGCGCCGTTCCAGGAAGTCTTCCGGCGAGGTGAAATAATATTCGCGCCCGTGCTCTTCGCCGGGGCGCGGCGCGCGCGTGGTGTAGGAAATGGAGAGCTTGATGCTCGGTTCCTGCGCCAATAGCGCGTTGACCAGCGTGGACTTTCCGGCGCCGGAAGGGGCGACCACCATAAACAGGCTGCCAGAGGAATGATGGGGAGCAGGCATGGATGTTCTCGATTCGATACCAATTAATTAAGCAAACAATGTGGTTAACAATAGTATTCGGCCAAAACAGGCCGAATTGCAAGGATTAGTCGATTGGTCGGGACAATCGTCCGGCTACTCCAGGTTCTGCACCTGCTCGCGCATTTGTTCGATCAATAACTTCATCGCCATCGACGCGTCGGACAATTCCTTGACCGCCGCTTTCGAGCCCAAGGTATTGGCTTCGCGATTGAGTTCTTGCATCATGAAGTCCAGCCGCTTGCCAACTTGACCACCTTTTTTCAAGATATGCCGGGTTTCGGTCAAATGCGCGCCCAGCCTGGTCAACTCTTCGGCGACGTCGATGCGGATGCCATACAGCGTGACTTCCTGGCGGATGCGTTCCAGCGCCTCGTCGCGCGACACCGCCGGCGCGGCGGCGGCGCCTTGCTGCACCGCCAGGCCCAGCGCTTCCTGCATGCGGTCCGTGGCTTTTTGCTGGAATTGCGCAACCAGTTGCGGCAGCAGGGGGGCGATGCGGGCGACAATTGCTTCCAGGTCGGTGATGCGCGACTCCAGCATCGTTTGCAAGGCGGCGCCTTCGCGGTTGCGGCTCTCGGTGAAGGCGGCGATGGTATCGGCCATGGCGGCGGAAACTGCCGCCTGCAGCGTATCCTGGCCGATTTCGGCTTCTTCCACCACGCCGGGCCAGCGCAGCAAATCGTTGACCGTCAAGGCGGGCGCGTCCGGGAATTGCTTGCGCACTTCCGCCTGCAAGGTCGCCAGCGTACCCAGCAACGCGGTATTCAAGGCGGTCGACGCCGCAGCGCCGGCTTTGCGCCCGAAACTGAGGCGGCACTCTACTTTTCCGCGCGTCACGCGGGCCATGATGGCTTCGCGCAAACCCGGCTCCAGCGCGCGCAAATCGTCGTTCATGCGAAATTGCAGGTCCAAAAAGCGCGAATTGACGCTTTTTAACTCGATAGTGAGCGTTCCGCCGCTAGTTTCGCGGGTGGTTACCGCGTATCCGGTCATGCTGCTGATAGTCACGTGCGCCCTCGGTTCTTCTTTACAAATCAATGAATAGTCAACACAATCATAGAGTGTGTCGGATTTACAAGGACAATGAATTATGGCTGCCCAAAACAATGCCCCGTTGCCAGACGGACTCGAAATTGCTGGATACCGCATTGTAAAGAAGATTGCGTCCGGCGGGTTCAGTATCGTCTATCTGGCCTATGACGAAGACGGCAACGCGGTTGCCATCAAGGAATACCTGCCCAGTTCGCTGGCTTTGCGTCAACCGGGCGAATTGGTGCCGACCATTTCGCCGGAAAACCTGCCGACCTTCCGTATCGGCCTCAAGTGCTTTTTCGAGGAAGGCCGCGCATTGGCGCGCATCGCCCATCCGAACGTAGTGAGCGTGGTCAATTTCTTCCGTGCCAACGAAACTGTCTACATGGTGATGGCGTACGAATCCGGGCGCTCGCTGCAAGACCATATTTTGCGCCGCCGCGACAAGGGCGAGCGCCCGCTGGTGTCCGAGCGTTTTATCCGCAAGATGTTTTCGCACGTGATGAACGGCTTGCGCGAAGTGCATGCCAACAAACTGCTGCATCTGGACTTGAAGCCGGCCAACATCTACCTGCGCGTCGACGGCACGCCGATATTGCTCGACTTCGGCGCTGCCCGGCAAACGTTGAAGACCGATATGCCCAAGCTCTATCCGATGTACACTCCCGGCTTTGCGCCGCCCGAGTTGTATGTCAAGAACGGCAATCTCGGCCCCTGGACCGATATTTACAGCATCGGCGCATCGATGTTCGCCTGCATGGTCGGCGCGCCGCCGCAAGCTGCCGACCAACGCAAGATGAACGACAAGATGGACGGCCATTTCCGCAAACTGGAAGGCATTTATTCGAGCGAATTGATCCAGGTGATCCGCTGGTGCCTGATGATCGACCCGCTGGAGCGGCCGCAAAGCGTGTTTGCATTGCAAAAGGCGCTGCGCGAACCGGTGGCGCCGGCGCCGGAATCGGGCGACCTGCTGGACAACGTGTCGCGCAAGCTACGCGGATTTTTTGGTGGCATCGGCCGCAGAATGCATCACGCGACGACCACCATACAAGAAGATTTTCACTAAAGAAGCGGGTTTTTTCGATGGCGGAAAGCAACTTTTTCCGTCACACATTTTGTTGAAATTTGTTATCGTTGCGGTTTCAGGATCAGCCCTAACGCGAACGCGGTCGAGATTGGATGCGACTTCGATTGCCGCAGATAGCCGATGCCCACCTACTAAATTAACTCATGCGATTTTCAGTCTATCAAGAAAGCCAAATCGGCGGCCGCAAGACCAACCAGGACCGCATGGGCTACAGCTTCACGCGCGACGCGTTGCTGCTGCTGCTGGCCGATGGCATGGGCGGCCATATCCAGGGCGAGATGGCGGCCACGATTGCGATGCAAACCATCGGCTCGCTGTTCCAGCAAAGCGCCAATCCCTACGTCAAGAAGCCGGAGCGTTTTCTGGAAGACAGCTTCTTTGCCGCGCATCGGGAAATTCATCGTTACCGCGCCATCAACAATTTGCCGGAAACGCCGCGCACCACCATCGTCGCCTGCCTGATCCAGCATAATACGGCGCTGTGGGCGCATTGCGGCGATTCGCGCTTGTACTGGATGCGCCAGGGGCAGATATTGTCGCGCACGCGCGACCACTCGCGCATCGAAACGCTGATTGCGCAAGGCAAGGTCGACCCGTCCGAGCGCGACACCCACCCCGACCGCAACAAGCTGTTCAACTGCCTGGGTGCGCCCAACATGCCGATCGTCGAGATTTCGCGCCGCGCCAGCCTGCAGGCGGGCGACGTGATGCTGTTGTGCTCGGACGGCCTGTGGTCGGTCTTGCCCGACCATGTGCTGGCGCAGCGCCTGCACAGCGCCACCATCGTGCGCGCAGTGCCGGAACTCATCAGCACCGCCACCGGCATCGCCGGCAAGACCAGCGACAACGTCACCGCGTTGGCCATGATGTGGGAGAGCGCCGACGATACGCTCAACTCCAACAGCACCATCACCACCCATACCTTGCCAGTCGGCAGCGTCACCACCACCATCCAGGCGCCGCGCGCCGATCTGGAAAACGCCGACGCCTACAACGATAACGAAATCGAACGGGCGATTGACGAAATTCGCGGCGCGATCGAAAAATCGTCCCGCATCACCTCCAAACATTAAAATTAAGGCACTCTTCATGTCGTCTGAAATTCGCCCCAGCGGGCGCGCCGTCGATGCGCTGCGCCCCATTAGCATCACGCGCGGCTACACGCGCCACGCCGAAGGATCGATCCTGATCGAATGCGGCGATACCCGCGTGATCTGCACCGCCAGCATCGAAGAGAAAGTGCCCGGCTTTTTGAAAGGCAAAGGGCAGGGCTGGATGACTGCCGAATACGGCATGCTGCCGCGCTCCACCCATAGCCGCATGGATCGGGAAGCCGCCAAGGGCAAACAGTCCGGACGCACGCAGGAAATCCAGCGTCTGATCGGACGTTCGCTGCGCGCCGCGTTCGACCTCGCCGCTTTCGGCGAACGCACGCTGCACCTCGATTGCGACGTCATCCAGGCCGATGGCGGCACCCGCACCGCGTCCATCACCGGCGCGATGGTCGCCGCCTACGACGCCTTCGCCAAACTGCAGGAGGATGGTTTGATCGCCGCGATTCCGATCAAGCATTTCGTTGCCGCCATTTCCGTCGGCGTGTTTCACGGCGTGCCGGTGCTCGATCTCGACTACCCGGAAGATTCCGATTGCGACACCGACATGAACGTGGTCATGACCGACGACGGCCATTTCGTCGAAGTGCAAGGCACAGCAGAAGGCAGCGCCTTCGACCGCCCCACCATGAATCGCCTGCTCGATCTGGCTCAGTCCGGGATCGAACAATTGATCGCGCTGCAAAAGAAGACGCTGAAACTGAGCAACTGATTTCGTTGCGACGACCAATTTCGTTGCGACAACCAAAATAAAATTGGACATCAACCGTTATTAACATCGCCGTCGTTCCCGCGAAGGCGGGAATCCATAGTGAGGCTGGCATGCCAAGTGGCTTATGGGTTCCCGCCTTCGCGGGAATGACGGGAAAGAGGAACTTGCATGTCAATGCCTGATTTCTCGCCGCCAAAACCACAAAATGCCCCGCACCCTAGTCCTCGCCTCCAACAACCCCGGCAAGCTGAAAGAATTCGGCCAATTGCTGGCGCCGCTCGGTTACGACGTTCGTCCGCAAGACGAATTCAACGTCCCCGAAGCCGATGAGCCATACCCCACCTTCGTCGAAAACGCACTCGCCAAAGCGCGCCACGCCGCCCAACTGACCGGCTGGCCGGCGCTGGCAGACGATTCCGGCATCTGCGCCAACGCGCTCGGTGGCGCCCCCGGCGTCTGGTCCGCCCGCTACGCCGGCGAACCGAAGTCCGATTTGCGCAACAACCAAAAGCTGGTGGCCGACCTGGCCGCGCAAATCGACAAATCGGCCTATTATTACTGCGTGCTGGTATTCGTGCGCCACGCCAACGATCCGCAACCGATCATCGCCGAAGGCCGCTGGAACGGCGAAATCCGCGCCGAACCGAGCGGGCAAAACGGCTTCGGCTACGACCCGCATTTCTGGCTGCCGGCAATCGGCAAGACCGCCGCCGAATTACCGGCGGAAGAAAAGAACCGGTTGTCGCATCGCGGACAGGCATTGCGCGTGCTGATCGACAAACTGAAGCAGTCCAATTGACATGATCCCGATCAAACCGGTAGGCAATCGCAGCAACGCGCGCGCCGTCACGCCCGCCGAAGCGGCTGTCGCCTTCCTCAAGCCCGGCATCGTCACGCTGCCCGTGCTGCCGCCGCTGTCGCTGTATATCCACATCCCGTGGTGCGTGCGGAAATGCCCGTATTGCGACTTCAACTCGCACGAAGCCCGTGACGGCTTCCCCGAAGACGATTACCTGAACGCGCTGCGCACCGACCTGGAAAACGCCTTGCCGCTCATCTGGGGCCGCAAGATCTACACCGTCTTCATCGGTGGCGGCACGCCCAGCCTGCTGTCCGCCGCTGGCGTCGATCGCCTGTTGTCCGACCTGCGCACGCTGTTGCCGCTGGACAACAACGCCGAAATCACGATGGAAGCCAACCCCGGCACCTTCGAGGCGGAGAAATTCAAGTCCTATCGCGCCAGCGGCATCAACCGCCTGTCGATTGGCATCCAAAGCTTCAACGCGCGTCACCTGAAGGCATTGGGCCGCATCCACGACGACCATGAAGCGCGCCGCGCGGTCGACATCGCGCACGCCAATTTCGACAATTTCAACCTCGACCTGATGTACGCACTGCCGTCGCAAACCCTGGCCGAAGCCAGCCAGGACGTGCAAACCGCAATCGGCATGGCGCCGCCGCACCTGTCGCTCTACCATCTGACGCTGGAACCCAACACCTACTTCGCCAAGTACCCGCCCGCCATCCCCGACGACGACGCCAGCGCCGAAATGCAAGACATGATCGACGCTGCCACGGCGTCGGCAGGCTACCAGCATTACGAAGTCTCGGCCTACGCGCAAGTCGGTCGGCAAGCGCGGCACAACCTCAATTACTGGGAATTCGGCGACTACCTCGGCATCGGCGCCGGCGCCCACTCCAAGCTATCCTTCCCGCACCGCATCGTGCGCCAGGCACGCTACAAACAGCCGAAAGCCTACCTGGAACACATGCAAACCGGCAACGCCATCGAGGAAGAAGTCGAAATCGGCCGTGCCGAACTGGGCTTCGAATTCATGCTCAACACCCTGCGCCTGCGCGACGGCTTCGAACCCAATTTGTTTGCAGAACGCACCGGATTGGCGCTCAACGCCATCGAAAAACAATTGAACGTCGCCGAAAACAAGGGCTTGCTCTACCGCGACCACCAATGCATCAAGCCCACTGCGCTTGGACTGCGTTTCTTAAACGACTTGCAACAGTTGTTTTTGGCAGATTGATGCCAAATCGGTTCAAGGTCGGTATAATGCTGCCTTCAATCAGGAAGTGTGGCCGAGCGGTTTAAGGCACTGGTCTTGAAAACCAGCGAGGGGTTATACCCTCCGTGAGTTCGAATCTCACCGCTTCCGCCAGTTCGACATCCAGCAAATTCATTTTCCCCAAGTAAAATCCGCCACTTTCCACAGAAATGGCATCCAAAGCAGCGTTGTAACTATCCTTCCGTTGAGTTTGCGTTCCCTGTCACACATCGCCCGATTCCGCCCGCCTTGGTTTATCATGTTCGTTTGCAAGAATGGCAATGCATTTGGGTCGGGCTTTTCACAAATCAACGGATAAATGGCATGGACGACGCTGAAAATCAGCAAAACCTCATCATCTACCGCACCGCAGACGGCAAGGCGGCGGTGTCGCTGCATGCCCGCGACGGCAACGTATGGATGAATCAAAGCCAACTGGCGGAACTTTTTGCCACCTCCAAGCAAAATATCAGCCTGCACATCGCTAACATATTGAAAGAAAAGGAATTATCGACAGATTCAGTTATCAAGGATTACTTGACAACTGCTGCCGACGGCAAGCAATACAGCGTTACGTTTTATGCGCTGGACATGATACTTGCCATCGGCTTTCGCGTGCGCAGCACACGCGGCACCGAATTTCGGAAATGGGCCAATACCCACCTCAAGCAATACCTGGTCAAAGGTTTTGTGATCGACGACGATCGCCTGAAAAACCCGACCGGCAGAGCCGATTACTTCGACGAACTGCTAGAGCGCATCCGCGACATACGCGCATCGGAACTGCGGTTTTACCAAAAAGTGCGCGACCTGCTGGCGCTTTCGTCCGATTACGACGCCGCCGACAAAGCCACGCAAATGTTCTTTGCCGAAACGCAAAACAAACTGCTGTATGCCGTCACGGGCCGCACCGCAGCCGAAACGATCCTGCAACGCGCCGACGCCAACGCGCCCAACATGAACCTCACCGCCTGGAAAGGCAGCGTAGTGCGCAAGGCAGACATCACCGTCGCAAAAAATTATCTCAACGCCGATGAAGTCGATAGCCTCAACCGCCTGACTGTCATCTTTCTGGAAACCGCCGAGTTGCGCGTCAAGGATCGCAAAGACCTCACCATCGCCTATTGGCGCGACAACGTCGACAAGCTGCTAGCCTTCAACGACAAGCCGATATTGTCCAATCCGGGGCGCGTCAGCCATGCGCACATGGAGCAGCACGTCGCCGCCCTCTACGACCAGTTTGATGCGAGGCGCAAGCAAGAGCAGGCGCGGGAGGCCGATGCAAACGATTTGCAAGACTTGGAGGAATTGGGGAGAGCGGTTGCAGGGAATAAGCGGGGGAGGCGTGAAATTGGTGGAGAGTATTAGCAGTGCGCCGAGAGTGGCGTGTTGCAAACCTGACCCTTTTCGTCCCTCTCCTTTCCATCCTCAAAATAGAAAAAAGTGTCTGCAGCGCGGTCCCCTATGGTGATTCGGTTGATCCTGTTGACGGTGTAAAAAATTTCGTGCCGATGTACCGCCCAAATCGGCTTGTCAGGATCGCTTGAACGATCCGGCAAGCCGATCAGGCCGGCGCGCGACCTTAGAAGCGCACGCGCAAGCCGGTAGCCAAGCCGGTGCGCACGCTGCCGCCCGGGATGGACAGCAGGTCGGCGCTGGCGAGTTCGCCGCCGCTTAGCCGGGAATTGTCGACTTCAAAGTAGACGTCGGTGCGTTTTGACAAGCTGTAGTCGGCCACTGCATACACCGTCGATACATCGCCGTTGTTGCCCAGATCGGAAACATTGGTGACCGCGTCATGCATATAGCCGACCGTGAAGTTCCAGGCCGGCGTCGCCTGGAAGCCGATGCCGGTGGTCCAGACATTGTCCTTGCGTTGCAGCGATGTATTCGTGTTGGCCAGCAGGTTGGTGTTGGCCAGCGGGCCGCCGCTCAAGTCCGTCGACACCGCAAAGCCGGGGTCGCGTTTTGCATTGAAGTAGGACAGGAACAGGGTCGCCGGGCCGGCGGCGTAGGAGCCGCCCAGGCCGAATACTTTCAAGGCGTTCGAATTGGCGTCCTTCGATTGCTGGTACACGCCGCCGGCGCTGATCGGTCCCTGCGCATACGTCAACGCGAACGCATCGGTTGCGCCGACGCTGGTGGCGCCGGCCACGCCGCCGACCGAGTACTGGGCTTGCGCCTTGAACGGGCCGATGTTGTTGCTATACTCCAGCGAATTGTCGAAGCGCACGCCGTACAACGCGGTTTCCCATGCGAGTTCCGGCACGTTGCCTTGTTCGGTCGCAACGCCGCGTCCCAGCGGCGAGTAGCTGCCCAGCGTCTGATAGGCGAGGCCGTATTGGCGGCCGGCGTCGAGTTCGCCCAAGGTGCTGTTCTTCAGGCCGACCCACGCTTGGTTGCCGAACAACTGGCCTTGATTGGCCAACTGGCCACTGTTGACGTTGAATCCTGCTTCCAGATCGAACACCGCAGCGCTGCCGCCGCCCAAATCCTCCGATCCCTTGAAGCCGATCCGGGAGTCCGAGAACGCACCGTTGCCCAACTTAAGTTGATGATCGCCGGCGCTGTTGGCGTCGGTGGTGTAGCGCACGGCGGTGTCGATTTCGCCGTAGACCGTGACACTCGATTGCGCCATTGCTGCGGAAGAAAATGCGCCAAATACGGCGATTGCGATTAGTGATTTTTTCATTCTTTGATCCTCAGATATTTTCAAACCATGTCCGGCGGCGAGCCTGCGTCGCAGGATGCGCCGTTCGGATTTTGCAAAAATTTGCAGCGGGAATTCCGTCGGCAACCATTCGTTGACATCTCGATATTTGAAAAGTTCAATCTCTTTTGAAGCCGGCGTCGATTCCTTCCCGACGCTTTGCAATTTATCAGGCGGGGCGCGATCGGATGTTTCAAAATATTTCAATCGAGGTGTAACGGAAGGCAACTTTCGTTGGCTTAAATTGCAAGTAATGGCCCCATCTTGTGTGGCGGCTATTGCAATTTTTCGCATCGGATTGCTTGGACGGCGATAGACATAGCCGTTGAAAAATAAGGGGATTTCGGATATTCGGCGGAGCTTGAAGGGGTTCGGTTTTGCATTTGTAAACAAATAGCAAGCGGGCCCCGGAAGTGCGCAGGCGTGAAATGAACTGTTACAAACGAAAAGAGAATTGCATGGGAATCGTTGCTTGTGCGAGACACCGAAAAATATATTGCGGTTGCGATGGAACTTTTTCTTCTCGCATCTGTCCCTTCATTTGCGGGGAGATTCATATGCTATAAACATCATAATGATGTATAAAGTCAATTTATTTCATATTTTTATTTTCCGCTTTATTTCTCGCCTTATTTTTCGCCTTATTTTTCGCTTTCGCGCCGCGAAAAAATTGCATTCAAGCGTCGATGGCTTTGCCTCGTCGATGCGGCTGCCGAGCCGACCTGAACCCGTGACGGTCGTTCGATGCCGCTGTGAACCTGGTCGTGTCGAGGGCAGTCGTTTTTAGCGATGCCCCAAAATCCAATCTGCGGAATCGGTCTGGCGAAGGCGGCGTCGGTTGGGAAATTGCGGCGACGAATGCATCGAAAATGATCGCGCGCGCCGCGCTGATTTTGCAAGTTGGCGCAAAGCGACGATCGGGCGCGTTCGACCCACGAAATCGCGCGCAGATCGCGATTCTTCTTCACCTTTTCTGCGAACGCTGGCACTATGGAGTTCGGTGCGGAATTGGCGCGGCGCGGTCGTTTTGGCGGGATTTTTCGTCGACGAGGCTGGGCAATTTCGCAACAGCGCCAGATGAGACATGGCGACAAATAATATTGAAAAGCGGAAGGCGCGGCTGCCGATATGCAAAAGAAGAAATTCATCGTCGACGACGATCCGAACATCGTGGTTTCGCTGGGGGTCGACGCATGTATGACCCGGCCTTTTTCCACCAAAGATCTATTGGCGCAGGTCAGACAATTGCTTGGTGAAAACTCATGATGCGGAAATTAAAATTCTGGATAGCCCTGCTCGGATTGTATGGCGTGCTGGGCGGGATAGTCGGCCTGCTGTATGCGACGACCTGGGCCGATCTCGCGGTCGTCGACCGGCAGGCGATTCTGCAGCATTTCGGCAACCAGCGGATCGGCGCGGCGGAATTTGTTCTGCTGATCGCGTTGATCGTGTTGGGCGCGTTGTTTTTCGTACTGTATCGGCATTACGTGTCGGCCACCGCCAATTTGCGGCAGCGCTTGCTGTTTCGGATTGGCGGCAGCAAGACCAGCCGCCTGCGTCCAGCCGGTTTCGCCGAGTTGTGCGAGCTGACCGATGCGATCAATCAATTGACCGAGCAGCGCGATGCGCTGCGCTACGATGTCGCCGCCAAGATCGACGAGGCCAAGGCGATGGTCGACGAAGAGCGGCGGCGCCTGGCGACTTTGTTGGCCGAACTGGCGCAAAGCGTGATCGTCTGCAACCTCGATGGGCGCATCCTTTTGTACAACAACCGCGCGCGCTTGTTGTTCCAGGCCAGCGAACGCGCGTTGGTCGGCCTCGGTCGTTCGATCTTCGGCGTGCTGGAGCGCAATCTGATCGCGCACGGCCTCGACGCCATCGTGCATCGCCTGCGCCAGGGCGATGCGCAGGCAGTGACGACCTTCGTGACGACCACTGCCGCCGGCCAATTGATCCGCGTGCAGATGACGCCGGTGCTCGATCCAGCCCGCGCGTCAGCGGCGGCCACCACCGAAGAGCGCACAGTCGGCGGCTATGTGTTGATTCTGGAAAACATCACGCGCAATTTTGAAATCGAGAGCCGGCGCGACATGCTGCTGCAAAGCCTCACCGAGGGCAGCAGGGCGTCGCTCGGCAATATCGGCGCGGCTGTCGACAATTTGACCGATTACCAGGACATGGACGCCGAGCAGCGCGACAAGTTTTTGAAGGTGGTGCGCGACGAAGTCTCTGCGATGCGGCAACGGCTCGATCAGAGCGAGGAGCAATCGGTGGGCGCATTGAAGGTGCGCTGGCCGCTGGAAGAGATGCTGGGTTTCGACCTGGTGCAGGCGGCGCAGCGGCGCATCGAGCAGCGTTTGAAGTTGCCCACCAAGACCGAGGAAATTACCGATGGACTATGGGTCCATGTCGACAGCTTTTCGCTGCTGCAAGGCTTGACCTATCTGGCCTCGCGCTTGCAGGACGAATTCAACATCCGCGAAATCCGCTTCCGCCTGACGCAAGCCGAGCGTTTCGCCTATTTCGACTTGATCTGGAGCGGCGTGGTGATCGGCACCGAAACCATGATCGCCTGGCAGATGGACCCGATGTCGGTCGGCGGCGAAAACAATCCGCTCACTCTGAACGAAGTGGTCGCACGGCATGGCGGCGAATTGTGGTTTCAGCGCGAAAAGACTAGCTTCCGCTCCTACTTCCGCATTTTGATCCCGATTGCGGAGACGCCGCGCAAGCTCGATACGCATGTGGCCAGCGACGAGGGCCGCCCGGAATATTACGATTTCGACCTGTTCGCCCAAGCCGATCCGGCGCGCGCGCAGGACGATTGCCTGCTTTCGCAACTGACCTACACGGTATTCGACACGGAAACCACCGGGTTGGATCCATCGCAGGGCGACGAAATCATCCAGATCGGCGCGGCGCGCATCGTCAACAGGCGCTTGCTCAAGCGCGAAGTATTCGACCAGTTGGTCGATCCGCAACGCGCGGTTTCGCGCGAGTCCACGCAGATACACGGCATCACCGGCGCCATGCTGGCCGGGCAGCCGACCATCGATCGCGTGCTGCCGGATTTTTATGCATTTTGCGAAGACACCGTGCTGGTCGGGCACAATGCCGCCTTCGACATGCGTTTTCTGCAGATGAAGGAGGCGCAAACCGGGATCGCCTTTCGCCAACCATTGCTCGACACCTTGTTGTTGTCGGCGGCGATTTCGCCGGAACTGGAATCGCATAGCCTGGAAAGCATCGCCGAGCGCCTGGGCATCAACGTCATCGGCCGGCATACCGCGCTGGGCGACGCCATCGTGGCCGGCGAGGTATTTTTGGGGATGATTCCATTGCTGGCCGCGCATGGAATCCGCACGCTGCGCGAAGCGCGCGAGGCGTCGGAGCGGACGTATTATGCCAAGGTCAAGTATTAACTGGTGTTACGCGCTGACGCTAAAATTGCCTGGTGCGAGTCCCCTCCCCCTTGCAGGGGGAGGGTTAGGGAGGGGGTAGTGCGGTCGAGATACGCGATGCCGTAATTTTGGTGCACTACCCCCATCCTAACCTTCCCCCTGCTAGGGGGAAGGGACTTGTTCTCTGCGTCTTTGGACGTCAGCGCGCAACATCCGATATCAACGCAAGAGAGAACCATCGGAGCCGCACAATGACTGACATTTCCGCCAACGATTTCCTCCAACGCCATGCGCCGTTCGACAGGCTTGAACCCGAAGCCCGTCAGTTCATCGCGGAGCATGTGCAGATGCTCAATTTTCCGCAAGGGCAGCGCTTGGCCGGACCCGATACCGGGCGGCCCGAGTATCTGTACATCATCGTGCGCGGCGCGGTGCATGTGGAAGAGAGCGCAGAGTCCGGCGGCGCGCATTGGACGCTTTCCGAAGGCGAGTGTTTTCCGGTCGGCGCGTTGAGCGGCGAACGGCCTACCACCAACGTCTATTTAGCGATGGACGAAGTCGCCTGCTACGGCTTGCCGGCGAAGCATTTTGCCGCGCTGGTCGACTTGAGCAAGACATTTTCCCGTTATTGCAGCAACTACCTGTCCAACCTGCTGAAGGAATCGCGTCGCCACCTGCAAACGCGGGTCACGCAATTTGCCGCCGAACAGCAATCGCTGGCGGCGGAATTGAGCCAACTGGTCAAACGCGCGCCGATTTCGGTGCCCGCCGATGCGACGTTGTGGCATGCGCTGGAAATGATGGACCAACAAAAGATCGGGTCGATCGCGGTGGTCGACGCTGCCGGTATCCCGGTCGGCATTTTTACCAAGAGCGACGTTCTCAAACGCGTGGTTTTGGCAAAGGCGCAGCCGACGCAAGCGATTGCCAGCGTGATGTCGCCAGACCCGGTCGCCTTGTCAGAAACAGCGCGCATCCACGATGCGATTTTCGCGATGGCCGAGCGCGGCGTGCGGCATGTGCTGGTGGTCGACGCGGCGGGACGCCTGACCGGCGTCGTTTCGGAGCGCGATCTTTTCGCGCTGCAAAAAATCGGCGTCGGCTACATCCACCAGGCGATCGAGTCCGCCCCAGATGTCGACGGCGTGGCGCAGTCGATCCAGAGCATCCACCAATTCGCGATCAACATGTTGACGCAGGGTGTCGGCGCCGACCAGATCACCCGCTTCATTTCCACCCTCAACGATGCCGCCACCAAGCGCATTATTGAAATCAATCTGCCGGCGCACGATCTGGCGGGTATCGAGTGGTCGTGGCTGGCGTTCGGCTCGGAAGGGCGCGAAGAACAGACGCTGTGCACCGATCAAGACAACGGCATCGTTTTTCAATGTTCGACGGAGGTCGATATTCCATCGACCAAGGCGCGCCTGATCGCTTTCGCGCAAGCGGTCAATGCCGACCTCGACCGTTGCGGCTATCCGCTGTGCGAGGGTAATATCATGGCCGGTAATCCGCAATGGTGCCTGACGCTCGACCAATGGCGGCAGCGTTTCACCGATTGGGTGTTGAAACCCGAGCCGGTCGCGCTTTTGCACGCGAATATCTTTTTCGATTTCCGCGCAGTCTATGGCAGAACTGCGCTGGCGGACGATTTGCATCGGCATCTGTTCGGCATGAGTCAAAGCAATACCGGTTTTCAGCGCATGCTGGCCGCCAACGCATTGCAGACGGCGCCGCCGCTTGGCACCTTCCGCGATTTCGTCACCGAAGCCGAATCCGGTGGCGAACCATATATCGATTTGAAGAAATCCGGCGCCCGCCTGTTCGCCGACGCGGCGCGCGTGTTCGCGCTGGCCGAAGGCATCGAAGCGGCCAATACCGTGCAACGCCTGCGTCATACCGCCGCAGCGATGGGCAATAGCGCGGACGGCAACGAAGCGCTGATCGAGGCGTTCAATTTCATCCAGCTATTGCGCTTGCGCCATCAGTATGCGGAAATTGGACAAGGGCGGCGTGGTGATAATCGCTTTCCGCCGGCGCGGCTCAATCAGCTTGATCGGCGGATTTTGAAAGAAGCGTTCCGCCAAGCGCGACGGCTGCAGCAACGACTTACTTTGAATTACCAGTTAGCGGTGCTGTAAGGTCAATCGACCGTCCAATGTTTAGAGGCAAGCTTTAGATAAAAAAAAGCCGCCGGAAAATCCCGGCGGCCAATCGCTCATGATCGTTGTCGTTTAGTGCGCCGAAGCCACTTCCGCACCCAGGCCGGTTTCGGAACGAATCTTTTGCGCTTCAAACGCAGCGCGTTCTTTCTTCGCGCTTTCGCTGCTGTCGGTTACGGAAGCGATATAGGTGACGATCAACACCGCAGGCAGCACGACGAAGGTCGGGAAGTCGTACGGGAAAATCGCCGGACCCATGTCGAGCACCTTGGTCCATACGGTCGGGCCGATGATCAGCAAGCCGATCGAACCGAAAATCCCCGTATAGCCGCCGAGCACTGCGCCGCGTGTCGTCAATCCCTTCCAGAATACCGACATGACCAGGATCGGGAAGTTGGCGCAAGCCGCGATCGAGAAGGTCAACGCCACGATGTAAGCAACGTTTTGTTTCTCGAACAGGATGCCCAGCAGCACGGCCAGCACGCCGAGGACGATCACGCACATCTTGGACACGAACACTTCCTGCTTTTCGGACGCAGTGCCTTTCTTGATGACGTTCGCGTAGATGTCATGCGACAAGGCCGAAGCGCCAGCCAGCGTCAAGCCCGACACCACAGCCAGGATGGTTGCAAAAGCCACCGCCGCGATGAAGCCGAGGAACAGGTCGCCGCCCACTGCGTGCGCCAGATAGACCGCCGGCATGCTGCCGCCGCCCTTGAGCGCAAGCACGCTCTTGGTGATATCGGTCACGTACTGCGGATTGTTCGCCACCAGCACGATCGCGCCGAAGCCGATGATGAAGGTCAGGATGTAGAAGTAGCCGATGAAGCTGGTCGCGTACAGCACCGATTTGCGCGCCGCCTTGGCGTCGGTCACGGTGAAGAAGCGCATCAGGATATGCGGCAAGCCGGCAGTGCCGAACATCAGCGTCATGCCCAGCGAAATCGATTCCAGCGGATTGGCCTTGGCGCCGATGGCAACCACCGATTGCATGATCGCCATGTGTTTCGGATGCGCGGCGACGGCGTCGGAGAATAGCTTCTCGAAACTCCAGCCTTCGTGTGCCATCACGCCCAGCGCCATTGCGGTGGCGCCGCCGAGCAACAATCCGGCCTTGATGATCTGCACCCAGGTGGTGGCCTTCATGCCGCCGAAGGTGACGTAGGTGATAATGAGCACGCCGATGATGACGATCGATGTCCGGTAGCCGAGTTGCGGCACCAGCGTGTGCAGCAATTGCCCGGCGCCGACTGCTTGGCCGATCAGGTACCACAACACGACGATCAACGAGCCGACTGCGGCCATCGTGCGCACCGGGCCTTGTTGCAGGCGGAACGAGGCGACGTCGGCGTAGGTGTATTTACCCAGGTTGCGCAAGCGCTCGGCAATCAGGAACAAGATGAGTGGCCAACCGACCAGCCAGCCCACCGAATAGATCAAGCCGTAGAAGCCGTTCATGTAGACCAGCGCGGCAATGCCGAGGAACGAGGCGGCCGACATATAGTCGCCGGCAATCGCCATGCCGTTCTGAAAGCCGGTAATGCCACGACCGGCCGCATAGAAGTCGGCGGCAGTCTTGGTCCGCATCGCGCCCCAGTAGGTGATGCCCAGGGTGATCCCGACGAAGATCAGGAACATGATGATCGCGTTCCAGTTCAGCGGTTGCTCCGCTGGTGTAGCGGGCGCGGCGTCGGCTGCGAGCGCCAGGTTGGCGGCCAATAGCGTGGCCGAAGCCAGCGCGCCGGAGAGTGCGGTTTTGAGGATTCTCATTTGGTGGAGTCCTCGATGATTTTTTTGATCATGGGATCAAAGTGATTGTTGGCCCGCAGCACGTAAATGCCAGTCAAGAGGATCGAGGCGAGAATCACGCCGACGCCAACCAGCATGCCAACCGGAATCACGCTGGTGGAGGAAATCGGTTGCGTCAGGGTGTCCCCGGCAAACGCGACCATGAGGACGAAACCATAGTAGATCACCAGCACGAGGGCCGATAGAATCCAGGCCAAAGAATCACGCTCTTTGATCAATTTATGGTACATCGGATTATTCTGAATCTTTCCCGCCGAAATTACATTCGACATGTCTCTCTCCTTTTAATGTCTCACTCTTGGTATTTGGCCGACGCTTTGCGCGTGCCAGGTAACATAAATAATCGGAACCGATTTTCGATGTTTGCGATGTGTCTCCTCCATATCGATATTCGCCTCGCGGCGCTTTGGCGCCGCAACATAATTGACGGCTCGCTCTATCTTGAACGATTCGCCGGGAATTACGTCGTATTCTGATTTCTACCATCGCAATATACGAGTTGATCCTTACGCGCAACTTACTTTCCTCTAACTTTAACGACCACAGTCGCAGCCGCAGGTGGACGGTCGATTGGGTGTTGATTTCCGGGTCGAAGCGGCGCGGATGGCGGCGCGCGCAATTGGTCGTCTGTGTTCCATTTATTGCTTGAGCGAAAGTAAAAAAGCCCGCGATTTCATGCCGCCGTCATGTAGGCAATAAGTGCCGTGCAGGACGTGTCAAACAGGCTTCGTTTGGTCGATTTTCCGTGATACGATAATCGTCCCAACCGAGTGTAGAGGAGCATGTGTGCCATGAAAGCGCGAATCACTGGAACCACCTTGCCGGTTTTGGAAATCGGCTTGGAGCAAGGCGATAAAGTCATCTCCGAACCGGGGCAGTTTTCTTGGATGTCGCCCAACGTCATTTTGCAAACCACGGCCAGGACCGCCGGCGCCAAGGGCATATTCGGCGTCCTCGGGCGCGCGCTGTCGGGCGGCGGCTTGTTCATGAACGAATACCAGACTAGCGGCGGTAAAGGCATGGTGGCGTTTGCCGCCAAGGTGCCGGGGGCAATCATGGAAGTGCAACTGACGCCGGGAAAGACGTATTTGGTGCATCGCCACGGTTTCTTGTGCGGCACCGAGGGTGTCGAATTGGCGGTCGGCTTCCAGCGCTCGCTGGGCGCCGGGATTTTCGGCGGCGACGGCATGATCCTGCAAAAGCTCAGCGGCAACGCCACTGCCTGGATCGAACTGGGCGGCGAGATCGTCAGCTACGATCTGGCGCCCGGCGAATCGCTGCAGGTGCATCCTGGCCATGTCGGCATGTTCGAGGGCAGCGTGAATTTCGATATCACCATGATCCCCGGCTTGAAGAATGCATTGTTTGGCGGCGACGGCTTGTTCATCGCGCGCCTGACCGGGCCTGGCAAGATCTGGCTGCAAACGCTGACCATGCCCAATCTCGCGCATGCGCTGCTACCGTATATCGGGCGTGAAGGGAATAGTTCGGCAACCACGATCGGCGCCGGCATTGGCGGTTCCAGCGGCGGCGTCGGCGGCGCGGTGGCCG
Organism: Burkholderiaceae bacterium; assembly: GCA_031291325.1. Lineage (GTDB taxonomy): Bacteria > Pseudomonadota > Gammaproteobacteria > Burkholderiales > Burkholderiaceae_D > PKWO01. Next base: position 16,000 of record JARLJG010000072.1, on the reverse strand, counting down.
GTGGCGTGCTCGGTTCGGTGCTGGGCGGCTTGTTCGGCGACAAGGAGTAGCGCCGACCATCGACATCGGCGCCCACTTTCGATCAAGGTGTCGATGCAGCGTTCCGTTCGGCGATACTTCGTGCTTCGGAGAAGCATCGAATGCGTTCCTTGCCGGGTTGCGATATGCCACTTGCGTCGTTGATTTTTTTGCCGAGAATTACTCCCGATCTGAAAGTCTTTTTGAAATGTTGGCATAGTGTTATTGGAAAGCGACAGCTTCGTCAACAATTGTTAAACATTCTACTTACTGAATGTGGAACGGGTATATTGGCTTTATAATTTTCGACACAAGAAACTGTATATTTGCATTGACATCGAGATCCTGCGTTGCCGTTCGTATTTGCCGAAGACCGCTTGAAGGCGGCGCGGCACCTACCTTTGCATGCATTGCTGCAAGGCGGCCCGCACGAGATGCGCGTCATTGGGGGAAGATTCCAATCGAGGTCAAGAAGACTATTGCCTGCTTTATATGGCTAAGGTGTTAAGATTGTCGTTTTGACTTGCGAGTTGCCCCGCTTTGATGCATTCCCTGAGTTAAATTTTGGTTGTGTTGGCGACGGCATGGAGCGCTGTTGCCGCATCGGATGCTATATCGTCGAGCCGGAAAATGAAATTGACTGAAAAACCCGTAGATCGCACTGAGTTGTTGGCATCGACTCGAACCGAATTTCTGAACGCATTCGTCGCGGGGATCGAGCCGACGCTGTCGGCTTGCGTGCAGCGCTTGTTTGAAAAGGCGGATCGCTGTCCAAACTGGATAGGCCAACGCAGGTTTCTCGACGCGCGCGGCATCTTGCAAAATCGGCTTGGCGATTTGCTGACGCAAATGCAAAGAAGCATGGAAAAGATGCTCAACCGTAGTTTGCAGACCACCTACAGCAATTATCGTCCGGCATTTCCTACCTCGCTGCTGGAAGGCGGAATTTCCCTGGTCGACACCTCTGCGTTCGAGGACGAGCTTCGTCTCAACGAAATTACGGAGCGTTTCCGCAACGAGGCCGGCGAGCAGTTGCGCGACCTGAATATCCGCATTGCGCTGCTGTTCGAGCAAGAAGATATCAAAGAGCGCGAAAATCCGTTTCGCCCCTATCTTTTTTCCCGAACGATTGCGATGGCGGTCGAAAGCCTTGGCGCCAACCCGGATTTGAATACGGTTTTGATAGAGCAGGTAGCCGAGGATTTTTCCGGGCAAATCGCGGCGATCTACGAAGCCGTCAACGCGCATCTGGCGCAGCACGGAATTGCCGCACAATTGTTGCGCAAACCCAAGCGTGCCGCTGGGCGCGTGTCGCCACCCAGCGGGCCGGGAGCCGCCGAGCGTGCCGACGACGGCGAATATGGCGACGATGGCTTTCAAGCCGACCAGGGCGACCAGGACGACCAGGGCGATCAAGCTTACCAGGGCGGTTATGCCGGTCAAGGACATGGCGGTGGTCGAGGCCCCGTCGGCGGACCAGGTGCGCATGCGCGAGACCAGCGGCAAAGCCGGCACGGACAAGGGCCGGGTCACGATCAGTCTTATGATGCACAAGGCGCGGATTCGTCCGACTACGAGCAGGAGCGGCAAGACTGGAATGCGCCGTGGCAGGACCAGTTCGACCTCGATGGCCGGGAAATCTCGACCGACGTGCCAGCCAGCCCAGTGGAGCGGCTATTCAAGTCGGTCAAGGCGATGGCGACCAAATCGACGCACGGCGGCGGTGCAGGCGGGCATGCCGCCCAGGGCGGCGGATATGCTGCCGGTGGCGCGGCGACCGGCATGCCGCGAGGTGGCGGCTACCGTGGTGGCGCGTACAACGGCGGCTTTGCGCCGAACGGCGCAAGCGGCGGCGGTGCGGGTGCCGGCGGTATGGCGGGAATGAATGGGAATCCCGCTTCGCGCGCGGGGATCGGCAACGGCCAGCCGGCCGGTGAAATGGGCGGCAATGGCGAAGCCGGCGGCGGTGCTTTTTCAAACGTCAGCTGGCTGCCAGGAACGCAGGGTGTGGGACAGTTCCTGCGCAAATTCTTTTCCGGTAGCGGCGTGCAAGAAGATTTGTCGTCGGCGATGGAAAAAAGCGGCGCGCAAAGCGGCGCCGCGCGCCCGGCGATCGGCATACTGGCAGGCTCGGTGCAAACCTTGCTGCAACAAAACACGCCGGCCACCGAAGAGATGTATACCAGCAATGGGGATATCCGCAACCTCATCCTGGAGCGCCGCGAAGACCTGAACGAGAAGGCGCACGACCTGCGCGAGCAGATGACGATCGACATCGTGTCGATGCTGTTTGAATTCATCCTGCGCGACACCCAGGTGCCGGCCGAAGTGCGGGCACAGCTTGGTCGTTTGCAGTTCCTGGTATTGAAGGTGGCGCTGCGGGACGAGTCGCTGCTGACCGAAAAAGCGCATCCTGCGCGCATGCTGGTCAATCGAATCGGCTCGATTTCGCTCGGCTTGAATCAAATCGATCCAAGCGGCGCCAATGTCACGGCGGAGATTTGCCGGATCGTGTCCGAAATGCTGGCCGATCAATCGGAAAGTCCGGGCTTGTTTTCGAAGATGCTGGACGATCTCGACAAATTCATTGCGCACGAATTGCGGGCCAATGACAAGAGCGTGGCCGGGGTGGTCGAAGCGGTGGAGCAGGCCGAGAGCCGGACCTTGCGCTTCGCCCGCACGGCGGCGCAGATGAGCGAAGCCTTGTCCGGCTTGACCATCAACGAGCACTTGAAGCACTTCCTTGAAAACGATTGGGCGCGCGCGATCGAGCGCGCCGAGCGCACCGACGCCGAACTGGCGACCCACTATCGCTTGCTGGTGCCCGATCTGTTATGGAGTGTGCTGCCCAAGGTTACCGAGGAGGAGCGCCATCAGCTCTTGGCGTCGCTGCCGATTATCTTGAAAACGATCCATAGCGGCATGGAAGCGGTCGGCTGGGAGGCGGCGGAAAAGCAGACGCTGATGGATTGGTTGTTCGATGCGCATGCCGTCGTGTTGCGCGGTGGCGGCGCCAATGCGGCGACAACTTCGCTGGGCTCGATCCACGATCACTTCGACAATTTCGTTCAAAATACCGAGAAGGCGGCGCCGACGAAGCCGTTCGTGGTTGCGCCGGAGTCGCATAAGAGTTTCCTCGAAGAAGCAATGCGCGATCTGGATGTCCGAATTCAGATGCTTGACCAGCTTTTCGACAAGGATGAAGAATTGGCGCAAGACGCGGTCGCCGCAGAGGACGATCCGCAGCCTGAACTCGACATTGCCGAACGCTTGCGGATCGGCGTCGGAATCGAAATCAATCTCGGTGGCAAACCCAGTATCGGGCGCTTGAATTGGCACAATCCCGATTCGTCCAATCTGGTGCTGACCTTGAACAATCAAACCGAACCGTCGATGATCAGCGTGCGCATGTTCCAACGCCTGCTCAACCACGATCGGGTTCGCTTCCTGGAAGCGGAACCGATATTCGAACGCGCGGTCGAGTCCTTGTTGATTTCCGCCAATCAGCTTGCCTGAACAGGGGGGACCGCCGGTCTGCCATGCACTCGCATGCGGTCAAGCTGTTCGACGCCTGGATTCGCGAGGCTTGTTCGCTCTGTCATCGCTCGCAAATAGTCCTCCGGTGTCTAAAGGCTTGAACAAGTCCCGAAAACACCCCTCTATTCCCCGCATCGCCGGGGCGCGAATTATTCCAAGATAAGACGTATTTCCTTTCAGGAGCCGATCCTGAGACGGGAGTCATTGCGCGCAGATGACGTGTGAAGTATTTGCCGCCGATTCTGCCGCATGGCGGCGAACGCAAAAGGAAGGTGACGATGAACCCGGGAAGAAACGATCCATGTCCTTGCGACAGCGGGAAAAAATTCAAGAAGTGTTGCGGCCAGGACGAGTCCGGCGCAGCGTTCGGCGCTGCACGGCAGCGACCGGCCGCCGCATCGCATTCCTACGCCCGGGAAGAGGCGCTTGCGCCTGCGGAAATGACGCGGCTGGTCGCCTTGTTCGATGCAGGTCTCTTTGGCGAACTCGAAAGTCGGGCGCGCGAGCTGCTCAAGCGCTATCCGTATGCCGGCTTCGTCTGGAAGGTGTTGGGCGTGGCCCTCAAGAGCCAAGGCAAGGATGCGCTGCTGGCGCTGAAAAAAGCCGCCGAGCTATTGCCCAACGATGTCGAGTCGCACTGCAACCTGGCGCTCGCATTGCAAGATTTGGGGCAGCTCGATGCGGCCGTCGCCAATTGCCGCCGCGCCCTATTGATCCGGCCCGATTACGCCGAGGCGCACAATAACCTGAGCAATGCGTTGCGCGAACTGCGGCAACTCGATGCGGCGGTGGCGAGTGCGCGGCGCGCGCTGGAAATCGAACCGAATATGGCGGCGGCCCATCATAGCCTGGGCGTGGCGCTGCGCAATCTGGGGCGCACCGAAGAGGCCGAAGCCAGTTGCCGGCGGGCGCTGGAAATCGATCCCGATTTGTCGGGCGCGATCGCGTTCATGGCCGCGCTGCAAGCCGATAAAGGGCAATTTGCGGAAGCGGAAAAATTGTTGCGGCGCGTCATCGCAATCAAGCCGGAATCGGCCGAGGCCTGGGCTGGCATCGCCGGCCTGCGCAAGATGGGCAAAGACGACGCGGATTGGCTGGCGGCAGTGCAGAAAATCGTCGGGCAAGTCTTGCCGCCGCGCTCCGAAGCGCGCTTGCAGTTCGCGCTCGGCAAATACCATGACGACCTGGGGGAGTTCGAGCAGGCGTTTTCTCACTATCAACGCGCCAACGAACTCGGCAAGCTGTATGGAACCGGATATGACCGCCAGCAGCAGGCGCTGGCAAGCGATGTGGTTGCGCGTATCTACCGGCGCGACTGGATCGCGCGCGAACAAGTCAATGGCAATCCGTCGGCGCGGCCGGTATTCATTGTTGGCATGCCGCGTTCCGGCACCTCGCTGGCCGAGCAGATTCTGGCGTCGCACCCGGCGGTGTTCGGCGCAGGCGAATTGGGATTTTGGAAAAACGCAGCGGCGCTGCAGGCGCCGTCGATACTCACCGGCAAGATCGACGACGGTGCATTGCGCAAACTGGCCAACGACTATCTGCAATTGCTGCAGCGTTATTCTACCGATGCCGCGCGCGTGGTGGACAAGATGCCTGACAATTTCCTGCATTTGGGCCTGATCCGCGCGGCATTTCCGAACGCGCGCATCATCCACATGCAGCGCAATCCGATCGATACCTGCTTGTCGATCTATTTCCAGCACTTCAATACCTCGCACGCCTACGCCAACGATTTGGACGATCTGGCGCACTACTACGCCGAATATTTTCGCGTGATGCAACATTGGGAGGCGAATCTTCCGGCGCACGCCATTCTGCACGTTCCGTACGAGGGGCTGGTCGACGATCAAGAAGGCTGGAGCCGCAAGATGCTGGACTTCATCGGCTTGCCGTGGGACGCGCGCTGCATCGATTTCCATCAATGCGAGCGCACCGTCAGCACCGCCAGCAATTGGCAAGTGCGGCAACGGATCAGCAAGACGTCGGTGCTGCGCTGGCGCAATTATGAAAAGTTCGTCGGCCCCTTGCAAAAGCTGATGGACTTGGGACGTTCCGTGGCGCCCGAGCCGCGCGAACGGGATGCTGCGGAAACGACGCAATTGCTGGGGAATATCCTGCGCCGTGCCGAGCAGTCGTTGCGCGTCGACGAGGACGGCGCAGATCGCGCAGCGTTCGACGAGACCGGACTCCACGCCCGCCGCGTCGCCGAACTGGCGCTCGCGTTGCGCTGAGGCCGACGATATTTCGGCGGTAGAAGCGTCGGCTGTCGAAATGCCTGCCGCCAATCGATAGAGGGAGCGAGATGATATTATTGCTCCTTTTGGTCGGCGGCTTGCCGCGACCATGCGATCCATGAACTTTTCCGGGCGTCTAGCCGGCCTATACGGGGCGATTTCCTCTTGCGCATTACGTTTGCGACGATGTCGGTGCGCGCTGGTTTTGTTGCTGCTCGGCCCCTGTCTTGCATGCGCGCAAACCATCAGTTTCACCTTCGACGACGGCCTCGACCCGAGAACCGAACCGCAGGCAAAGGCATGGAATGCGATGTTGCTGGCGGCGCTGGAGCAGGCGAAGGTGCAAGCCATGTTCTTTCCAGCCGGGAAAATCGTCGATAGCCGGCAAGGGATGGCGCTGGTTGAGGCCTGGGGCCGCGCCGGTCATCGCATCGGCAATCACACCTACTCGCATGCAAGCTTCGGTTCCAAAGAAATGAGCGTCGACGAGTTTACCGCCGACGTGATGCGCGCAGATGGCTTGTATCGGAACCTTCCCGGTTGGGCGCCGCGCCTCCGATTTCCCTATTTAAAAGAAGGCGACACCGCAGCCAAGCGCGACGGCATGCGTCAATGGATGCGGGCGCATGGCTACCTGCCGGCTTCGGTCAGTGTCGACGCCAGCGATTGGTACTACAGCGCACGCTTCGTTGCATGGCAAAAACAACATCCCGATGGCGATCCGGCAGCGTTTCGCGACGCCTATCTGGCTCACCTGTGGGGACGCGCGCAATATTACGATCGATTGGCGCGCAAGGTGACGGGGCGCAGTCCCGCGCATGTGATTTTGCTGCACACGAACGCGATCAATGCGCATTTCTTGCCGGAGGTGATCGCCATGTTCCGCGCCAAAGGCTGGAAAGTTGTCAGCCCCGTGGATGCGTACGAGGATCCGCTGTATTCGATGAAACCACCAGTGTTGCCGGCGGGCGAAAGCGTCGTATGGTCGCTGGCAAAACAGGCGCGGGAACCCGATTTGCGCTATCCAGCCGAGGACGACGTGTATGAGAAACCGCTGCTGGATGCGCTAGGCCTTTAGCGGCGGAAATCCGGACAAGCTAAGAATTCGTACCGACCGGGGCACGGTCGTATGCACTAGCGATGCAAAGCATTGCTTGTCCGTATAAATTTTGCTAAATTGGTAATATTGGATCACGGCCCGTTTGGCGCCGTTTATTGCATTACCTATGAGTCGCCGTCCGACCCCAAGGATGGATTCGATACCATGCAACGGGGCTTGAAACCGAGCGTGCCGCACACTTGCGGCCATCGCTTCGATTAATGCAAGGAAACCTATGCTCGATCACGTTTCGTTGACGGTCGCGGATTTGCCGCGCGCCGAACGATTTTATGATGCAATCTTCACCGCGCTGGGGGTGCCGAAGGTCGGTTCCGATCATGCCGATTTTTGGATCGGATATGGCGAACGGGCCGATGCCCGGCATCCGCAGCGCAGCTATTTTTCCGTTAGGCAAGGGCTTAGGCCCGAAGATGCGCCGCGTCGGCATTGGTGCTTCAAAGCGAAGACGCGGGCTGCGGTCGACGCCTTTTGGCGCGCGGGATTGGAAAACGGCGGAGTTGACAACGGCCAGCCTGGAATTCGCGCTTATCATGCTGCGTATTACGCGGCGTTTTTGATCGACCCGGAAGGCAATCGTGTCGAAGCGGTTTGTCATACCGAAGACTGAATTTTAGCGACGGATTTGTGCGAACAAAGTTGATTTGCGTCAAATACCGAAAGCAGGCGAGCGCTCATACTGTGTTCATACACGGCGGGCATTGGGGCTGCCGATGTTGAGAATCGCGTTCGCGAGTAGCATAATATCGATGCGCGATGATTCGAAAAATTCGTGTTCCGCTAAATGGAGATTAGCGTGGCGGAACGGTCTTGCTCCTATAACATTTGAATAGGGAGGTTATCATGCCGATCAACGAAAGTAACTTCGACCGCATCATACGCACAGCCACCGGCGTCGCCTTGGTGGTGGCGGCGGCGACAGGTTTCATCGGTCTGTGGGGATGGATAGGCGTAGTCCCGCTGGCCACCGGTTTGGCCGGTTTTTGCCCGCTCTATAAGCTGTTAGGCTTGTCTTCCTGCCCGATTCCCCGAACCGACGAGATGGATTCGCCGAGCACTTGATGTTGTTGCGCCGCCGGTTGGACGGCGGCTTTTGCGCCGGGCGTAATCACGGGGCGGCTGAGGACACACCTTAAGGAAAGGTCATCCCGATTTGTTCAAGGCGGTATTTATCGTCCTTGTATGAAAAATTGGCGCGCATCGCCTTGCTTTCGCACATGAAGTCGAATTCCATGCGTTTTGGCGAATTCAACGCGGTTGTTGCGTTGTCGCTACTGTAAGTCAGGCATCGGTCGAGCGTCGCTGGCGTCAGCCAAAACCCGCCGTAGGTCTTGCTGAAGCGACAGGTCGCATCGGCGGGAGTCGTCCCGCCGTTTTCCGGCATCTTGGTCAAGCATTTGATTTGCGCGAATAAATCCTCTTGCGCGCCGTTGAATGGCTTCAATTTGGGCAGGTCGTAGCGCGACCAGTCGTACCACAAATATGCGGAAAGCGGGATCAGGAAAATAGCAAAAAAAGCCAGCGGCGCGAGCCACGAGCGTGGCTGGTCGGGATAAGAAAAATCGGTCATTGCGCTTTCGTGTCGTCAAAATGGACGGGGAGGGCAGACTTTTAACGGCCCGCAGGGGATTGTAATACGGCAGGCGCGCAATATGGGCATGCGCAGCGCGGTTGTATGCCGCTTCTTTGAGCATCTGCATTGCTACTCCCGACAAGCGCCGATGTTTTATAAATTTAATTTCAATGTATCAACATTGCGATGTTACGACTCCGCGTCGGCACTGTTCCGGTAATTCTTCACAAATTTGGCGTGCAGTAACGCACAGTATTAATTTCTTGGTCGCGTTAATCTTGCCTGCACAAGATTGGAGAAAGGGAACCATTGCATGAATCGCGAGGAATTGGATATCAGGGTTGCCCGCGACTTTTTCGATCGTCGCTGCAGCCAGCATTTACCGCCGCCCTACCTCACCGATGAAGGTTTTGTCTTGATCGATAGACGGGCATCGCCGGATCGCCGGGAAAGCACGCGGCAAAGCGCCGTCGCGGATCCGGATAGCAAGATCAAGGGCGTTTGCAGTTAAATGTAAGTGAAACGGCAGGGGCGCAAGGCGTGCGCCCCAACGGTTTTCATTCTCGATGGTGGCGAGTCCTTACCAGGAGTCCGGCAGTGCGCGCTTGATTTCGATGGATTTGCGCGATAGTTCCACGTAACCGCCGGCGGTCAGGTCTTTCAGGATCTTGCTGACCATTTCTCGCGAACAGCCGATCCGGCTCGCCATTTCCTGTTGCGTCAGCGGTTCGACGATCAGGCGTTTGCCGCCGGTATTGACGGCCAGGTCGTTGAGCATCTGGGTCAGGCGTCCATAGACGTCGAGCAAAGCCAGGCCCTTCAAGTTGCGCGTGACCAGGCGCGTGCGCCGGATCAACTTGCCGAGCAGCGAAAATACGAAATCGGGATGGGTTCTGAGGAAGGCGCGGAAGTCGGGCATGCGCACCACGGCCAGACTGACCGGCTCGATTGCCATCACCGAAGCGGAGCGGAAGCCGGGTTCCAACGCCATTTCGCCGAAATACTCGCCGGCTTTAAGGGTCGCCATGATGACCTCATTGCCGTCATTGTCGGCCAAAAAAACTTTCACCAGGCCGGAAATGATGAAATAGACGCTGTCGCTGTCGTCGCCCTCGCTGATGATGATCGCGTGGCGCGGAAACGCGCGCACGGTTGCAAGTGCCATCAAGTCTTCCACATCCGGCTCAGTCATATCGGAGATGACGATCGGCGTTTTCACGATGTTGTCTCACCATTGCAAAGTTAAATTGCGCCTATTCTCGCACGCTTATTTCTGCGTGGCTACTTATCTGTCTCTTGGCGGTCAGCCTGGCGACGATCGGTTCATGCGGGTGAGTGCGGCACTTTCGCAAATTATCCGATCCTCTCAGCCTATCGGTTCACCCCGCGTTTTTCGCATTCTGTCGCAAATCCCTTGTCCAGGCCGGTTTGTCGAGCGACGATACCGTGCGCTTTTCGCGCAAGATGCGGGCCGGTGCAGTTTGACCCGTCCGCTATAATATGGGCACTGCGCGGGTCAGAACGACTTGCGCAGATAAAAATGACGACGTTATCGCGCCAGTCATGACAACAATCAAATCCGGAGAATTAAAGATGAAGAAAAAGCTGATTTTAGGCCTGATGTTGGCGCCGATGCTGGCTTCGGCAAGCGAGGGCATGTGGACTTTCGACAATCCGCCGACCGAGCGCATGAAGAAAGACATCGGCTGGGCGCCCGACGCCAACTGGTTGCAGCATACGATGCAATCGTCGGCACGCCTGGCACTTGGATGCTCGGGTTCCTTCGTTTCGGCAAACGGGCTGGTGTTATCAAACCATCATTGTGCGGCACATTGCGTCGAGCAGATTTCGAGCGACAAAACCAACTACATGCAATCGGGCTTCCTGGCTCGGAGCGCTGCCGAAGAGCAGCGTTGCCCGGCGATGGAAGTCAATCGCCTGGAAAAAATCAGCGACGTCAGCGAGGCGATGCATCATGCGACGGCCGGCCTGGAAGGCGAAGCCTTTACCAAGGCGCAGAACGCGGAAACTGCCAAGCTTTCTGCCGAGTGCGTGGGCAAGGACGGCGACAAGGTGCGTTGCGACGTGGTGAGCCTGTATCAAGGTGGCAAATATAATTTGTATCGCTATCATCGTTTCCAGGATGTGCGCCTGGTGTTTGCGCCAGAACAATCGGTGGCGTTTTTTGGCGGCGATCCGGACAATTTCAATTTTCCGCGCTTCGACCTCGACATGTCGCTGTTGCGCGTCTACGAAGACGGCAAGCCCGCCACAATTTCCGCCTACCTGCCGGTCAGCCCGACCGGCCCGCAAGCCGGCGAAGCGGTGTTTACCTCCGGCCACCCCGGCAGCACCCAGCGCGAATATACGATGGCGCGCCTGATCGCGCTGCGCGACCATCGCTTGCCGGAAATCCTGATCCGCCTGTCCGAATATCGCGGCCTGTTGACGCAATTCCGCGCAATCGGCGCGGAGCAAAGCCGCGAAGCGAATGCGACGCTGTTCTCCGTCGAGAACAGCATCAAGGCCTTGAGTGGTCAGCGCGAAGCGCTGGTCGAACCGAGCCTGATCGACGCTAAACAAGCCGAAGAAAACGCGCTGCGCAAATATGTCGCCGGCAAGCCGGCCCTGAAGGCTTCCACCGGCGGCGCCTGGGATGCAATTGCCAAGGCGATCAAGGTGTCCGACGAAATGCGCGAGCCGCTGAGTCAGTTCGAGTACCAGCAAGCGTTCAACAGCGACTATGCGCACTTTGCATTTACGCTGGTGCGCGCCGCTGCCGAGCGCGCCAAGCCGAATGGCGAACGCCTGCCGGAATATGCCGACGCCCGCTTGCCGCAAGTGCAGGCCGGCGTGCTGTCGCCGGCGCCGGTTTATCCCGATTTTGAAAAGGTAAAACTGGGATGGTCGCTGACCAAGATGCGCGAGCGTCTCAGCCCGAGCAATCCGCAAGTGGTGCAAATTCTCGGCAAGGACGCGCCGGAGCAAGTTGCAGCGCGCCTGATCGACGGCACCAAATTGGGCGACCCGGCGGTGCGCAAGGCATTGTGGGACGGCGGCATGAAGGCCATCGAACAATCCGACGATCCATTCATCAAGCTGGCTTTGCAAGTCGACCCGATAGCGCGCGCGTTGCGCAAGGATTACGAGGCACGCGTGGAATCGGTGATTACCAAGGCTAACGAGAAGATTGCCGCCGCCCGCTTTGCGATGCTGGGCACCAGCATCTACCCGGACGCCACCTTCTCGCTGCGTTTTTCTTACGGTGTCGTGAAGGGCTGGAAGGAAGCCGGCAAGGACGTGCCGCCGTTTACCGATTTCGCCGGCGCGTTCGAGCATGCGACCGACGCCGATCCATTCAAGTTGCCGGAACGCTGGTATGCCGCCAAGGATAAGCTGAACCTGGCAACGCCGTTCAATTTCGTCAGCACCAACGACATCATCGGCGGCAATTCCGGCAGCCCGATGGTCAATCGCAAGGGCGAGCTGGTCGGTCTGGTATTCGACGGCAACATCCACTCGCTGGGCGGTGCTTTCGGTTTCGACGAATCGGTCAATCGCACCGTGGCGGTCGATAGCGCGGCCTTGCTGGAAGCGATGGACAAGATCTACGGCGCGAGTGCAATCGCCAACGAAATGCGCGGCGCGACGAAATAAGCGCCGCGCACCGATGAAAAAGCCAGGCGTAAATAAGCCTGGCTTTTTTATTTCTGCTGCTGCCCGATCATGCGCCGGCACAACAACTTGGCATCGTTCGTCTGCCACATGATTTCGCTGGTGCCTTGCGATTGATACGGCGAGTAGCGGTAGCTGCTTGCGGATTTGGCGAATACCGTGCCGGCGCTGGCTTGCACTGCTTGCGCCAGGTCGTCCGGCTTGGCATTGAAGATCGCGCCGATGAAAACCCAGTCGCTGCTCTGATCGGAGATGAAGATTTCCTTGATATCCTTGCCGAACAATTGCGCCTTGGCACGGAACCAATAGGCGCCTTGTTCCCGCTTATACGCAGGGCCGAAACTGGTGCTCAGGTAATCGTAGAAAAATTTCATGTCGAGCTTGTCTCGGCACAATATTGCGGGCCCGACGGTGACGCTGAAATCGGGCTTGGGGCCGACTGCAAAAGCGTCGCTTGCAAAGGCCGCAAGCACAGCGGCAAGCGTCAACGTGAGCCTGGCTTTCGACAACTCATTCCTCCCATTTCGGCACCGGGTCCAGCGTGTCGAGCAAGTCGTCCGGCTCGTCGCGGTAAAACGATTCCTTGCGTTCGCGCTCTACGACTTCTTCCGATGTGTCGACATTCCCCGCTGTCATCTGTTGCAATCTACGCGGATCGTTGAACGGGTCTGCGTCCGGCTCCGAGGTGGTTTCGCGTTCGGCTTCTGTGCGCTCGTCGTCGGAAGATTCCTTGCTGCGGCTGCGTCGATTAGTTGCCATCGATTACTCCTGTTCATGAAACTCTCTATCATGCTTGCCGCGCTCATGGCGCAATAAACCGCCGCGAGCGTCAATTTTCAAGCTGCCGAATCCTCGTCGTGTTATTTCCACTGTACTCCCAATTTTGCGGAATAGGGGAGTTTGCTTTGGAAGAATTACTCGGTCAAAAATACGCTATTTTGAATTTACGCGCAGCCTCAATGCGCACTTTACAAAGCAAGTGATTGCTTGCTAAAATGCGTCAGGTCCTGTCGATGAGCTGGATTGCGTTAAGAATCTGCGCAAGTTGAATGACGGAAATAACTGTTGGATCAAGACGCCGCTTTTACGCCACGTTTGCGCGAGATTTCGCTTTGCGCGCAAAAAATGAGCGCAGAATGTGGAATTGTTGCGGCAATCAATGGATGGCGTGATGACATGACGGCATATCGCACGATTTTTCGTCCCGGACTATTTGCCGGACAGGTAACGATTGTCACCGGCGGCGGTTCCGGCATCGGCCGTTGCACCGCGCACGAATTGGCGGCGCTGGGCGCGCAGGTTGTGCTGGTCGGGCGCAATGCCGACAAGCTCGAAGCAGTGCGGGCGGAGATCGGCGCTGCCGGCGGCCACGCAAGTTCCCAGGTCTGCGACATCCGCGACGAAGCAGCCGTGCAAGCGACGGTGCGCGCGGTGCTGGAACAATACGGGCGAATCGATGCCTTGCTCAATAATGCCGGCGGCCAGTATCCATCGGCGCTGAAAGATATCTCGCAGAAGGGGTGGGAAACCGTGGTCAGAACCAACCTGACCGGCGGCTTCCTGATGGCGCGCGAATGCCTGACCCAATGGATGCAACAGCATGGTGGCGCGGTGGTCAATATCGTCGCCGACATGTGGGGCAGCATGCCCGGCATGGGGCATTCCGGCGCGGCGCGCGCGGGCATGGTGAGTTTCACCGAGACCGCCGCGCTTGAGTGGGCGCAATACGGCGTGCGCGTCAACGCCGTCGCGCCCGGTTACGTGGCATCGTCCGGCATGGATCACTATCCGCCGGAGATGGCGCCGATCTTGCGCGGCGCCGCCAAGGGCGTGCCGCTGCAACGGATGGCGACCGAGGCCGAGATTTCCGCGCCCATCGTGTTCTTGCTGTCGGCGGCGGCGTCCTTCATCACCGGCAGTGTGTTGCGCGTCGACGGCGGTCGCCCGCAGATGCGCGCGGGCTGGTCGACCGGCAAGGATGCGACGCAAACCGGCGACGAACGCAGTGCAGTCAAGCCGTTCGACGGATTCCCATTGGCGGTCACGCCAAAAGTGCTGCAAGGCGGCAAGGACTAATATGCCGATCATCGAATCCACGCTGGTCGCCGGCGGCCCGCAATATCAGCAAAACCGCGCCGCGCTTCTATTGCAGATAGAACGGTTGCGCGCGCTCGAAGCGCGCACGCGCGCCACCTCGGAGATGTCGAAACCGATGTTCGACAAGCGCGGCCAGTTGTTGCCGCGCGCGCGCATCGCCGGCCTGTTGGATGTCGGCGCGCCGTTCCTGGAATTGTCGACATTGGCCGGCTACTTGCGCGATACGAATGATGCCGAAAAAAGCATTCCGGGCGGTGGCGTGGTCGCCGGCATCGGCTATGTGCGCGGCGTGCGCGCAATGGTGCTGGCGTCCGACTCCGGCATCAATGCCGGCGCGCTGAAAATGGCAGGATTGGACAAGATGCTGCGCGCGCAGGCAATCGCGCTCGACAAGAAGCTGCCGTTCTTCCACCTGGTCGAAAGCGCCGGCGCCAATCTGCTCGAATACCGGGTCGAACATTTCATCCAGGGCGGCGGCGTTTTCTATAATCTGGCGCGCCTGTCGGCGGCGGGTATCCCGGTGATTACCGTGGTGCACGGTTCGTCGACCGCCGGCGGCGCGTACATGCCTGGCTTGTCCGACTATGTAGTGATGGTGCGCGAACGCTCGCGCGCTTTCCTGGCCGGCCCGCCGCTATTGAAAGCCGCCACCGGCGAGATCGCGTCGGAAGAGGAGTTGGGCGGCGCGGAAATGCACGCGAGCATCTCCGGTCTGGCCGAATACATGGCGGAGAACGACGCCGACGCATTGCGCATCGCGCGCGAAATCGTCGCCGCGTTGGACTGGAATCGGACGTTGCCCGCCACGCCGCTGAGCTACCAGCCGCCACGCTACGACGCTGACGAATTGCTGGGCCTGATGCCGGCTGACCCGAAGAAGCCGGTCGACATGCGCGAAGCGATCGCCCGCATCGTCGACGCTTCCGATTTCCTGGAATTCAAACCGGGCTACGGTGCGGCGACGGTGACCGGCCATGCGGCAATCTGCGGCCAGCGCGTCGGCATCCTCACCAACAACGGCCCGCTCGATCCGGCTGGCGCGAACAAGGCGACCCACTTCATGCAAGCCTGCTGCCAATCCGGCACGCCGCTGCTATTCCTGCAAAATACCACTGGCTTCATCGTCGGCAAACAATCGGAACAAGCCGGCATGATCAAGCACGGCTCGAAAATGATCCAGGCGGTATCGAACGCCAACGTCCCAAAGATCACGATCATGTGCGGCGCCAGCTTCGGCGCCGGCAACTACGGCATGTGCGGCAACGGCTACCGTCCCGATTTCGCATTCAGCTGGCCCAACGCCCGCACCGCAGTAATGGGCGCGGAGCAAGCCGCCGATACGATGGCAGTAGTCATGGAAGCCGGCGCAAAACGCAAAGGCCAGGAACCCGACCCCGCAGCAATAGCAGCGTTAAAACAAAAAATCGTCGCCACCTTCGAACAACAAACCGGCGCATTGTATACATCGGGCTTGATGCTGGACGACGGCGTAATCGACCCAAGAGACACGCGCAAAGTATTGGCGTTGACGCTGGGGATTTGTGAAGAAGCAGAGCGCAGAGTATTGCGTCCAGTACAGTTCGGCGTAGCACGACCATAAAGAGTCGATCAAGGATGAATGCGATAGCGCCGGACGAATTGCGCTTGGGGGCTGGCGCGGAAATGAGGGGCAAAGCGGATAAGAAATGAAAATTGTCTGAGCCGAAGGCGAGTTTTTTTCATTTCCCGCTTTGCCCCTCATTT
>JARLJG010000071.1 GCA_031291325.1 Burkholderiaceae bacterium | reverse complement strand
GTAGAGCGTTCTTTCGCATGGCTCGAAAAATGTCGGCGGTTATGGAAAAACTGCGAACGAAAGCTCAATACCAGCTTGCAGTTTGTTTCATTGGCGTTTTTGGCTCTGCTATTGAAGAGATCGTAAACAGGCTCTTAGAACTTGGAAATTTCCTCTAGTATATCCAGCGCCGAAACGACGCCTATCAACTCGCCAAGTTCAGTGACTGCGATATATTCAACCTTCTTTTCTGTCATCAATGTGGAAACAGCTTCAATTGACTCGTCGGGACTGACCTCAAACGTCGTGCAGCAACTAATTTCCCAGGCTTGCACTGCTTTTGGGTTCTTATTTTCCGAGAAGAAATGCGCCAGTTCCTGCGGTCCGATCATGCCGACGATGATGCCGTTTGATCCCTGCACCGGTATCGATGCGTACCCCAGTTTTTGTAGTGTTTCTTCGACGATTTCGACCGTGTCTTCCGCGTAGACTGTGCGCAGGTTTCGTGTCATCACCGAAGATATCGGTTGTTGCAATTTCAAATCTATTGCAGCCGGTTCGTGCGCGGCTTCAATCTCATTTGACGAGTCGCGTTCAACATGAATGTCACCATGTTGGCTGTCGACAATCTTTGCGCGATCGGTCCATCGCTCATCGTCCAGGATCGGAAATGCCTGCTTGTCCATGAAATTGGTCCTCCCGACAACAAGAGTAAGCGTCTGTGGCGCGATATCCTGCGCTACAAGCGCGGTAAAGAATGCATGTTCGTCTGACGCGATTGCGGCGCCCCCTTCCGGGTTCGCCGCATTCGGTCTTATTGGGCCGGAACAATAACTACGGTTCCATTGCCGTTGCTGCCTTTGGCGCCATTGCTGCCTCGCGCGCCGGTATTGCCGGTGTTGCCGGTCGCGCCGGTGTTCCCGGTTGCACCAGTGTCGCCGGTGGCGCCGGTGTATCCGGTGGCGCCGGTATAGCCAGTCGCGCCGGTATCGCCGGTCGCGCCCGTGTTGCCGGTATTGCCGGTGCTACCGGTTGCGCCGGTATATCCGGTGCGGCCTGTATTGCCGGTGGCGCCGGTATCGCCAGTCATCCCTTGCGGGCCGGCGGGGCCTGCAGGAAGCGAGACGCATCCAGCCAACGCGAGAGTTGCCGTTGCCAACAGTGGAACAAACAGTTTTGAATATTTCATGATGATTTCCTTTAGATTAGCTAGTGAAAACGGCACACGTTATTGTGAGCAGTCATCCAGACTTGATCAGGTCCCGTCGACAACAATCGCAGCCGCCAGGCCATCGCTGCTTCAAGATCGCATCTGGAGGCGATCTGCACGCGCCGTCAGGAAGACACCTCTGGTGGCGCGTTACGATTGATAGTCAGCTTATTCGTGTCAAACGACCGAGTCGGTGCGTTGGCGCGCATAACGAAAATACGAAAGGGGGAAATTTAAGACCGGAATAGGACGTCCCTCCCCCTCTTGTGTTCGTCAGCGCACAGATTTCAACCGCAATCGGCGCATCATGAAGCCTCTCAGTCGGCGCCACTGCTTTGTCCTCGACCAGTGGAACGCAAGAATTTTTGTTGTCGCGGAATGCGACCTGAAAGGCAATCGATGAAAGCAGTTCTCTATGGCATGACCTTCGCTGCGTTGGCAGTTTCGGCGAGTTCGCACGCGCAAATTTCCGTTTCGATCGGCATCGCGCCTCCAGCCCTTCCGATTTACGCCCAACCTCCGATTCCCGGCGACGGCTACATTTGGACGCCTGGATATTGGTCGTGGGACGGCGCGGACAACGACTATTACTGGGTGCCAGGAACGTGGGTATCTGCGCCATTTGTCGGCGCATTGTGGACCCCTGGCTATTGGGGATGGGGCGACGGCAGTTACGCGTGGCATCGCGGCTACTGGGGTTCCCATATCGGTTACTACGGCGGCATCAACTACGGCTTCGGATACGGCGGAGTTGGCTATCAAGGCGGGTATTGGAACAACGGCGCATTTAGCTACAATCGCAGCGTCAACAATGTCGGCAGCGGACGCATTGCGCATCTTTATAGCGCAAGGATCGACAGCACCCCAGGCAATCGGGTCAGCTATAACGGCGGCAGGGGCGGCGTTCGACTGCAACCCAGCAGGGCCGAACAAAGCATCGCCAACATGCCGCACAACGGGCCGACTGCGCCGCAAGCCCAGCATGAACTGGCGTCCCACGGCAACTCCGTGCAACGCGCGTCCGTCAATCATGGCATGCCGAAGGTTGCAGCAACGCCCGAACCGGGGGCATTCAATGCGCCGAACGTGTCGGGTGCCCGACAAGCGCAGGTTCAACGATTCAACCGCCCGCAAGGCGTGACGCCACAGCACATGCAAGCGCAACAGCACACGCGGGAGCCGCAACGCATGCAAGCGCCACAACACATGCAAGCACCGCAACGCATGCAAGCGCCACAGCAGCCGCAGGCGTCTTTCAATCGGCAACCCGCAGCACAGCAAGCTGCGCCGCAGCAACATGCCGCACCAGCATCGCATGGTGCGGAGAGACCGGCTGGCCCGCATCAAGACGGACATCGATAGAAATGATGCGACGGCCGGCTCTGGTCGCCGCCGTATTCGAGGAATTTCCGACCCAAGCTGCATTTCAACCAAAGGACTATCACCATGTCGCATAGAGACGAATACATTGCAAAAATGAAACTGCAAATCGATGAATTGAATGCGTCGATGAACAAACTGGAACTCGACGCCCGCGCGGCAAAACGAGATGCGGAAGCCAAATATAAGGAAGAAATCGAAAAGTTGCGCGCGCAATCGCGGCTGGCGATCAATAAGCTCGACGAACTGATCGCAGCCGGAGAAAGCTCTTGGGAAAGCATGGTGGCCGAAACGGAAAAAGTGCGCGACGCATTTGCCAGCTCCTTCCATTATTTTAGGTCGCAGCTTTGATTTGTGGCCGCGCTTGCAATCGTCAAGTATTTCACGCGACCGATTTGGTGCGGCAACGCACAGATTGATCCAGGCGCTTCGGCTACTCTACACGGGTCGGGAATCTTCTGGTGGCATTGGAAGATTCTGGCAGGCTCAACGTGATGGCAGCCGCAAATTCCCGGTCTTTCTTTGGTCGCTGCATTCGCGTGAGACTGCCTTTCGACACAGGCACTGCAATACGAAGGCTGTCAACTTCGGCGGTCTTTTCATGCACAACATTGTGCGCATTTCCATTCTTCACATAAAAGGATCAATATGAAACATACCCTTCTGCTAGCCGCGCTGATTACCTCGTTGGGTCTTTGCGCTTGTGAAAAAACCGCCCCCGCTCCCGCACCGGTTACGGTGGTAGTTCCCGGTCCGGCAGGCGCGCCTGGTGCCACTGGTGCAACCGGCAACGACGGCGCGAACGGCGCAACCGGCAACACCGGTAACACGGGCAATACTGGAGCGACCGGAAACGACGGCGCCACAGGCAATACTGGAGCCACCGGAGCGACCGGCGACACCGGCAACACCGGCAAATCCGGCAAACCCGGCGGCAATACGATCGTGGTCGTTCCTGCCGAGAAGTAATGTTCGATTGTCGAAATCGGTTGCGAACGCAATCGGATCGGGTTGCTCTCTGCCGTTGAGAGCCTTGATCCCGGTTACGTTCGTTCACTATGGCAGATGCTTGCCTATCCAAGTCCCTCAAGCAGGCACAGTTATGTCCTTGCGGTCCAGACGAATACGCTCGGTAACGTCCATGCCGATTCCGCGATAGCCGATGAAACGGCTGGCGGAATCGAATTTCGGCTCGCCGCTGACTTGCAGATACTGCATCGTGCCATCGGTGTTGGTGCGGCTGTAGATGAACTCAAGAAACGGTTGTCGCGTCGCGATGATGGCGTCCAGCCGCGCGCGCTCGGCCGCATTCCAACGCCCCTCCGGCAACGCGCCGGCAGCCCCTGGCTCGGCGACCTGTTCGATCCCGAGCATTTCAAAGACCGGGCCGGAGACTGTGGTGAATTTTCCGGTTGCGTCTTGCTCCCAATACCAATCCGACGACAGTTCGGTAAAACTCTTGAAGCGGGCCTCGCTCTCGCGCAATTCGGCTGTGCGCTCTTGCACCGCCGTTTCCAATGCCTTATTGTAATTGTCCAGCTTCCGATACAACAATCGCACTTCCAGCATATTGTGGATGCGCGTTTGCACCTCGACCAGATCGAACGGCTTGCTGACGAAATCCTTGGCTCCCGCTTTCAACGCGCGCAGCTTGTGACCCGGCTGCGCCGTGATAACCAATACCGGCAAATAGCTGTCGGACTCGATTTCCTTCAAGCGCTCCATCACCTCGAAGCCGTCCATTTCAGGCATCTGCAAATCGAGCAAAATCAAATCATAGCGGTGCGTTGAATGCAAACTGCAAACTGCGCACGGATCCATGGTCGATGCGATGTGTGTATAGCCTTCGTTGCGCAGCATTTGTTCAAGCAGCATGACGTTGGCTTCCTGGTCGTCGACGATCAGGATGCTGGCGTTTAGAATTTCGGATAGTTCAAGCATTGCAGTCTTTCCAAAAATTTTCCGCCATCGAATCTGCGGAACTATTCAATTGCGTATGTTTCCGTCGGCAAGCCGTTTTCCGACGCAAATTGCAACGCGATATCAAGCGCATCCATGAATTCATTGACCTTGATCGGCTTTGTCAAATAGCGGAAAAATCCGGCTTCCAGTCCTTTTTCAATGTCGCGCGGCACGGCGTTGGCGGACAACGCCAGCACCGGAATATGCGCGGTCGCAGGATCGTCGCGCAAGATTCTTAATGCGCCAAAACCGCTGATTCCCGGCAAATTGATGTCCATCAAAATCACTGCCGGCAAATAGGCGCGCGCCAACTGAATGCCCATGTGGCCATCGATGGCCGACAACAATTTCAAATCGCTGCGCCGTGCAATCAATTGTTCAACCAGGGCCAGGTTGGCCGGATTGTCTTCCACGTAGAGCAAGGTGCGCTTGGACGAGAACTCGTGCGGCATCAAATGCACGGCTTGATCGACGCCATTTTCGCGGTCCGCGCCAAACTCCAGCTCCGGCGCCGCTGCAGAGGGCAATTCAAACCAAAATACGCTGCCGAAGCCGACTCGGCTCTCGACACCGATGACGCCGCCCATCAACTCGACCAATTGCTTGGTGACAACCAGGCCGATTCCAGTGCCTTCTTCGGTGCTGCTTTCTTGCCCGAGCCGATTAAATGGTTGAAACAATTGCGCCAACTGTTCCGGTGTCAGGCCGTCGCCGGTATCTTTGACGCTGAGGCGCACGCGGCTATCCGCTGTGGCGACGCACGTGACGATAACGGCGCCGCCGACACGATTGTATTTGATCGCATTCGACAGCAAGTTGATGATCACTTGCTTGACGCGGGTGCGATCGGCATGCACATAGAAGAGCGCGTCGAGTTGCGGGAAAGTCAATTGTATCCCGCGTTTTTGCGCTTGCGGCTCGATCATGGCCTGGCAGTCTTGCAGCACTTCTGTGAGCGACATCGCTTCTTTCGACATCGTCACCTTGCCCGACTCGATCATGGCGAGATCGAGAATTTCATTAATCAAACGCAGCAGGTACCAGCCGGCCTGCAATATCTGGTCGATCGAAAGTTTCTGCGCCGATGTCGGCGGCGGCACGTCGGATGCCATCAACTGCGCGAATCCGAGCACGGCATTGAGCGGCGTGCGCAATTCATGGCTCATGCTGGACAAGAATTCCGACTTCGCCAGATTGGCTTTTTCGGCTGCCGCCTTCGCATTCTCCAATTCGACGTTGTTCTCTTGCAGCCGATACTCGAACTGCTTGCGGTCGGTGACGTCGCGCGCAACCGCGACCATGCCTTGCAAGTTGCGTTCGCGATCGTAAAAGGTGGAAGCGTTGTAGGACACGACGGTTTCCTTGCCGTCCCTTGCGTGCGCAGTGAGCTCATAATTGGTGACCTTGCCTTCGCGCAGTACGCGTTTGATGGCGGCGTCTGCGCGGTCGGGATCGGTAAAATAGCTTTTGAATGGCGCGCCGATCAATTCATCGCGGCTGCAGCCGGTCAGCGCTTCCATCTGCTGGTTGACGTCGGTGATGATGCCGCGCGGATCGGTGGTCATCAAGGCGTCGATATTCGACTCGATCAGCGAGCGCGTATAAAATTGCTGATCGCGCAGACGTTGGTCGAGGCGCGCCTGCTCCGCTTCGACTTGCTTGCGCGCGGTATTGTCGGTGCCGATCAACAGGTAGCCGATCACCTTGTCTTGCGCATCGCGCAGCGCAGTGACCGAGACCATCGCCGGAAAACGGCTGCCGTCCTTGCGGATATAAGTCAGTTCATAGATGTCTTCGATGCCGCGCGAGGCCTTGAACACCAGCGCCTCGAAACCCGGCGTGATCGGCGTTGCGAGTTCCAGGCTCAACGCTTCGGCACGGGCGATCACTTCCTGCGGATCGGAAATGCCGGCCGGCGTGATCTTGTCCACCACGTCTGCCGCCTTGTAGCCGAGCATGCGTTCGGCGCCGACGTTGAAGATCTGAATCACGCCACGCGCGTCCGTGGCGATGCTGGAGAAATTTGCGCTGTTGAAAATGGCGTCTTGCAATGCGCCGGCTTTCAGCAAAGACTGCCGCACTTCCTGCAACGCGTAGCCGGTCGCCAGGTGCCCGCGAATCTCGCTGCGTATCCGCACATACAGCAACGCCAGGAAGGTCAATAGCAAGACAATACTGACGCCGACCACGGTCGCCGCGGATTGTCCGACGCTATTCCATGCGATGCCGCCGATAAACAGCAAAACAACCAGCGTCATCCAGAAGCCGATTAGCATCAAACGCTCGACCGGTATTTTTCCCATTTTATGCATACATCCTGACATTGACTGACCATGAGCGCTATCCTCGGCTCACATAAGGTGAAGGCGAAACCGTATGCTTCGTCTGAAATTTATCTACCTTGGTCAGCCTGCCCGGTCGACCGCTTGCTTGCCTTGTCGCTGATGCACGTCCGATAACAAGCGAGCGAATTCCTTCTTGACGACGTCATAGCATTCGCACACCTTGCCTTCCAATCCAACCCGATCCAGGACGGTGATATGGCCGCGTCGATAGCGGATATAGCCGTAACTTTGCAATTTGCCCGCGGCCTCGGTCACGCCTTCGCGTCGCACGCCGAGCATGCCGGCAATCAATTCCTGGGTGATGGTCAATTCATTGGTCGGGAGGCGATCCAGCGTCAGCAACAGCCAACGGCACAATTGTTGTTCGACCGAATGGTGGCGGTTACATACGGCGGTCTGCGACGTTTGCGTGAGCAGCGCCTGGGTATACCGCAGCAACAGGCGCATCACCTGGCCGGCTCGATTGAATTCTTCCATCAATATGTGGGACTTGAGTCGATAGCCGTGGCCGCCGGTTTGCACCACGGCGCGGCTGGGCGTCGTATTGCCGCCCATGAAGATGGAAATTCCCAATACGCCCTCGTTGCCGACGCCGGCCATTTCGGAAGAGCCGCCGTTTTCCAGCACGTAGTGCAGCGAGACGATCGACGTGGTGGGAAAATACACATGCTGCAACTTGCCGCCGGATTCGTACAGCACGTCGCCAAGCAACATCGGAATCAATTCGAGGTGCGGCGCCAGGCGCTCGTATTCGGCATCGAGCAAAGCTGCCAGAAGGTGGTTTTGATTCGGATCATGCATGCTGGACATATCGGATTTCCTATTTCCAGTCATTCGCTTTCGTGGTGCAACAAAGACGTCCGAAAGCAGACCGTCCACCGACAGGGTAACACAGCCGTCCCGTTCGCTAACACTGTATGCCTATTTACCGGCGCCATCTGTGTGCTGGCGCACATACAGATTAAAAATTCCACCGAAGCAATGTTTCTCGTTGACGCTAGCCTTCGCGTCGAGGCGGCGGGACTGCCGACCGCGCGGTCTCGCCGACTCCGGGTTAAGTTGCCTCGGCCAGCTTTCGATTCATAAAACTTGACGACCGCCAATGAGCCTAATGAGAATCATGACAACCGCAACGACCAGCAGGATGTGGATGAATCCGCCGATGGTGTAGGAAGTGACGAGGCCGAGCACCCACAAAATCAACAAGATAACGGCGATGGTATAAAGCATGATGATATTCCTTTAGATGTAATACGTATGGTGCACTGCTTGATTCTGGCCCGCCTTTTACAGGCGATTTGCCGCCTATTTTGCGCCGCTGACTTCAACGTCTACGCGCCGGTCCGGCTGCAAACAGGCAATGACCCGTTTGCTGACCCTGCCCTTGCAATCGCCGGGATTGGTGACTGGTTGGGCCTTGCCTTTTCCTTCGGCGCTGATGTTATTGGCCGCGATGCCGGCGCCTTCCAGGTAAGCCTTCACCGTGTTGGCGCGGCGTTCTGAAAGTTTTTGATTGTACGCCGCGCTGCCGATGCGATCCGTATGGCCGGTCACCGCAATGGTGTCGTAACTGACGCCGCTCAACTCATTGGCCAGATTGTCCAGCAATCCTTTGCCCTCCGTTTTCAGCGTCGATTTGTCGAAATCGAAGAGAGCATCGGCAGACAGGCTGATTTTCCTCGGGACTGTCCTTGCCGCTACCGGCGCAGGCGCAGGCACTGGCGCCGGCGCTGCCGCCGCCAGCGCTGGAAGCGGTTTGTCAACCTTCGCAATGAGATCCGGGTCGCATTCGGCATTCGCCATCGCCGGAGTCCAGTATCCCGCGCGCCAGCAAAGCCCATAGCCGCTCTTGACGACATGGCCGTTACTACTTACCCAGTAGCCCTGATTTGCCCCATTCTCTGCGGCGGCAGCAAGCGGCAGCATGGCCGTGGCTACGCAAGTGGCAAGGAAAAATTTCGATAGTGTTTTCATTTTAAGTCCCCATAAGTAAGCATTGCAGGTCATGCATCGAACGCGCCATCGTTTCTCGAAACGCCAAACCGAACCGGAAAATGCTTTTGGTGCGCAAGCAATTCCCAGAATCAGTCTCAGGTGCTCCGCAGAGCGGTCGATCCGCTGCGCGGCATCAATGATGGAAGACTGACGGATACGCTCGAAAAGGTCTGTTCGTTGCCGCACACAAATGAATCGGTGCGCGTGGCGCATTGACGATATTTCGGCAGGCGCGGCAGGTTATCCTCAAGCAGATCATCGTCCTGCCTCGCAAGCGGCTGCATGTCGACGCATGAGCAGATCGTAACCATGCAGAAGCTTTCGTTCCTCTTCTGCCGGCGCCGATGGCAATGCCGGTTCATTTGGTTCCGTCATTACTTCGACGAGCTGGTTATGGAGGTCGGCGTACAAGGACGGGAATTGATTGGCAAGCGTGTTCATGGCTGGTTCCTTCGACGAGAGTGTCGGCCCGCATACGCTATATCGCACTCGCGCTCGCATCTGTGCGCCAACGCGCATAGAGGCTGCTGCCAAATTCGATTTACCGTTCGCACGAACGGAAAAATCAAGTTCTGGAACGGTGCGCTAACGAACGGTATCGACTTTCGCCCGGGTCTATCCTTTGCGTGCATGAGTAAAGCGCGTCACTGCAACAGTGTCGAATCTGAACTCAATAGAGAGTCGGTTCTTCCGAAATCGACACTGAACAGACGACCGGCGAAATTTGCATGAGCCGCTGGCGTCGATGAAATTTACAGACGCGAGACCATCATGAAGAAAATAAATTCTCCCACAAAATACGCGGTTCGCAAGTATTTGGCAGGTCGAACCCATTCAACGACGCCGCCACCTTCGCCCGAGGAAATTCGCAGGCAACTTGGCTGGCAATTGCTAAGGCCGGATACCCGCGCTTGACAGGCGAATGCCGCACAAACCTTTGAAGGATAAAAATATGTTACGCAGCATGAATGACCTCCAGGACTATACGATGCATGCCACTGACGGCAACATCGGCCACGTCAAGGATTGCTATTTCGACGACAAGTCGTGGGCGATCCGCTATTTGATTGTCGATACCGGTAGTTGGCTGTCGAACAGAAAAGTCTTGATCTCGCCGATCGCAATCAGAATTCCCAATTGGAGGGAGCGCGTATTGCCGGTCTCGATTACCAAGGAACAAGTGCGCAATAGTCCTGATATCGACACCGCCAAGCCAGTCTCGCGCCAGCATGAAATTGAATTTCAGAAGCACTACAATTACCCGCCCTATTGGGGTGGCGCCGGTCTGTGGGGTGACGAAGCGTACCCCGGCTTGATGCTTGCCGGTTCGGAAGGCATGGTGTTGCCCCCTATTTCCGAGGAGCCGGCCGGGCAAGCCGAACAAGCCGATGACAACCCGCATTTGCAAAGTTGCCTTGCCGTGACCGGCTATGCCGTCGAGGCATCCGATGGCGAGATCGGTCAAGTCGCCGGTTTCCTGGTCGACGAGGAATCCTGGGTGATTCGCTACATGATTGTTGAAACCGGGAATTGGTGGCAAGGCCATCAAGTCCTGGTCGCGCCCGAATGGATTACCTTGGTTAACTGGCTCGATGCCAATGTGTTGGTTGGATTGACGCGCCAGGCGGTGCGGGATGCGCCGACTTACGATCGTGCCGAGATCGTGGGCCGCGAGCAGGAAGAAGATATTTACCGCCACTACGGGCGCCCCGGATATTGGTTGCGTTCAGGTGAACGCGATCAAGTGCTATCTCCCGATTAACCCTTCTT
This sequence comes from Burkholderiaceae bacterium, assembly GCA_031291325.1. Lineage (GTDB taxonomy): Bacteria > Pseudomonadota > Gammaproteobacteria > Burkholderiales > Burkholderiaceae_D > PKWO01. The sequence continues at coordinate 56,960 of JARLJG010000071.1, read as the reverse complement.
TATCTGGAATTGTCATGAACAACCGTCTGAAACCAATTGCATGCAGCGGCGCTATTATTGCCGGCATAATTCTTGTCACCTTAACTGCTTGCACCGACTCCCATGTGGCGAGCGACGCCGCGCCGCTCACCACGGTCGGCACTCAGATTGACGACTCCGTGATCGTCGCCAGAGTTCGTTCTGCATTGCTGTCAAACGACGACATCAAAAGTCTTGACATCAAGGTAGCGACCAACAAAGGCGTGGTGATGTTGAGCGGTTTCGTCGACAATCAGGCGCAAATCGATCGCGGCATTGCTGTTGCAAGTGCGGTCGAGGGGGTTAAAAGCGTCGACAACAAGTTGAGTTTGAAAGACGGAAAACAGACTATCGGCAACAAGGTCGACGATAGCGTCATCACCGCCGGAGTGAAGTCCGCCTTGCTTGGCGATCCGGCGATGAAAAGCCTGGACGTGTCGGTGACGACCAGAAAAGGCGAAGTGGAACTGAGCGGATTTGTCGACAACGGTATTCAATCGGCGCGTGCCGTGGATGTGGCGAAAGGCGTCGACGGCGTCGCGACAGTCGTCGACCACATGCGCGTTAAACAGTAAAAAAACATGCAGGCCTCGATGTCGATGCCGTTTCGGTTAAACTCGAGCCGAACGCATCAACTATCTGTGCGTTGCCACGCAAAAGGGTGGATAATGCCTTCTGCTATCTCCCATCTTTCCATTCCCGATCAAGTATCGGTCGCGGGCCGTCGATAGCCCGCGCGAGGCTCGACAAAAAGCCTTATGTTCGGTAGCGCACGGAGTCGCTGCCATAGGCGTATTACCATTATTCGACCAAAATTTACCTGCCCGATGCGAGCTGATCGGCTCTAGACGCGCGACCGTCTGGAACCGTTTCGCAGGCGCTCGTCCGCACGTCAGCCCCGGTTCACGTTCCCGCCGAATTTGTATCCCTGGCGCAAGAGAAAGAGAAGCATCCATTGAAGATCATCGATCAACATTCCCTCTCCAATTTCATGAGAATGGCCGGCGTGGTGCGCAAGAGCGACTCGCAAGGACGGCATGGCGAAGACGAGCCGCCTTTGCGCGCCGAGCTATTCGGGCTGGTTCAGATGGAAGAGCACGGCAAGATTTTGGCCGGCGTCCACAAATTAAGCGTTGGCAAGGCGCGCGACCAGCTTTTGGCGCGTTTGGCCGAAAATGAAATCGTTCTCAGCGAAGCGTGCAATTTGATGACTGCGGCGCTCAAGGAAGGGTTGCCAATCGCGCCGGCGGCGGAATGGCTGCTGGACAATTTCTACCTGATCGAAGAGCAGATACGCACCGCGAAAAGGCATTTTCCGAAGGGCTATAGCAAGGAATTGCCGCGCCTGATGAACGGCGTGTCGGCCGCGCATCCGCGCGTCTACGACATCGCTTTGCAAACCATCTCGCATGGCGATGGCCGGATCGATCCCGAGGGCTTGTCCCGTTTTGTCGCTTCCTATGAGCAAGTCACGCCGTTGACGTTGGGGGAACTATGGGCGATTCCGATCATGCTGCGGCTGGCCTTGATCGAAAATCTGCGGCGCGTGGCGGCACGCCTGGTGAGCAGTCGCATCAATTGCAATCTGGCCGATACCTGGGCCGATCAAATGGCGGAAACCGTCGAGAAAGATCCCAGCAGCCTGATTCTGCTGGTTGCCGACATGGCGCGCTCCGATCCGCCGATGGTGGGTTCCTTCGTGGCCGAACTGGCGCGCCGCTTGCAAGGCCAGGGGCCAGCCTTGACCCTGCCTCTGACCTGGATTGCGCCGCGACTTGCGGAAATCGGCCTCACGGTCGAACAGTTGATTCAAATGGAGAGCCAGCAACAGGCAGGAGACCAGGTATCGATCAGCAACAGCATCGGGAGCTTGCGCTTGCTGGGAAAAATGGATTGGCGCGAATTCGTCGAGACACTGAGCGTCGTCGAGCGCACATTGCGCCGCGACCCGCACGACTCGTATCGTTTGATGGACTTTGCCACCCGCGATTGTTATCGTCATGTGATCGAAACCGTGAGCCGGCGCAGCAAATCGACCGAAGTCGAGATCGCCGAGGTCGCCATCGAACTCGCCGCCCAGGCAGCAATCGTCAACGGTCAAAATGCAACATCTGCGCACGTCGGGTTTTTCCTGATCGGCGATGGCTTGCCGCAATTGGAGCACGCAGTTGCCCGGCGGATATCGCCGCTGGACTCATGCCAGCGGACTTTCAAAAAGTCTCCCTTAATTACTTATCTCGGCACGATATTGCTCTTCTCTCTGCTGCTAACTGTCGGCATCCTGGAAAAAGCGTCTGCCGATCTGGCGCCAGATTGGGAGATCGTGTTGCTTGCCGTGCTATCGCTTATCGGAGCAAGTCAATTGGCAATCGGCATGGTGAATTGGCTGGTGACCATTCTCGTCACCCCGAACCAGTTGCCGCGACTGGATTTCTCCAAGGGCATTGCGCCGGCGTATCGCACCTTGGTCGCGATCCCGACAATGCTGGTCAGCCAGGAAGGTATCGAGCATCTCTGCGAGGCCCTGGAGGTCAGGTTCCTGGCGAATCAGGACGCGCAACTTCGTTTTTGCCTGCTGACGGATTTTCTCGACGGCGCAGCCGAAACCACTGCCGGCGATGCACCGCTACTGCTGCAAGCGCGCCAAGCAATAGAGCGAATGAACGAAAAATACAAGAGCGCCGACGGCGACAAATTCTTTCTTTTGCATCGCGCGCGGCGTTGGAACGCGCAAGAGAAAATCTGGATGGGGCAAGAACGCAAGCGCGGCAAGCTGGCGGATTTGAACGGGTTTTTGCGTCAGGCGGCGGCTAACCCATTCTCTTGCGTGGTCGGCAATACCGAAAATTTATGCAACGTGAAATATGTCATCACGCTCGATACCGACACCCAGTTGCCGCGCGACTCGGCGCGCCAGTTTGTCGCAACCATCGCGCATCCGCTCAACCGGGCCCAATACAATAGCGTCAAACAGCGCGTCGATGCGGGCTATGGCATTTTGCAGCCGCGCGTCTCGGCGAGTCTGCCCTCAAGCAATGCCTCGATTTACCAACGGCTGTGCAGCGGCGATGCCGGCATCGATCCGTATACCCGCGCCGCTTCCGACGTCTATCAAGACGTGTTTGGCGAAGGCTCGTTTATCGGCAAAGGGATATACGAGGTCGATGCGTTTGAACAGGCGCTGGCCCTGCGCATGCCGGAAAACCAGATCCTCAGCCACGATTTATTGGAAGGGTGTTACGCCCGCTCGGGTTTGCTCTCCGACGTGCATTTGATCGAAGAGTACCCAACGCGCTATAGCAGCGACGTGCAGCGACGGCACCGCTGGATACGCGGTGACTGGCAATTGATTGCCTGGCTGCTGCCGCGCGTGCCGGCAGCCAAGGCCGGTGCTGTTCGCCAGAAGAATCCGTTGTCGGCTTTGTCGCGCTGGAAGATATTCGACAACCTGCGCCGCAGCCTGGTCTCGTCAAGCCTGACTTTGCTGCTGCTGTACGGCTGGACTTTGTCGTCCGCGCCCTGGTTCTGGAGCGGCGTTGTCCTGGGCATTTTATCGATCCCTTCGTTGTGCATGGCTGTGCTTGACCTGATGCGAAAATCGAGTGAGGTATTGGCTCTGCAGCATTTGAGCGCAACGCTTCGTTCAGCGAAGCAACACTTGTTTCAGGTTGCACTTACGCTCGCCTTCCTGCCATACGACGCGTTCTTCAGCGTGGACGCGATTTCGCGCGCTCTTTGGCGCATGCTGGTCAGCCATCGGCTCATGCTGGAGTGGGCGCCATCGAATCAAGGCGCTGCCAATAGCGATACCGGCCTGGCCGCTTCGTTTCGCAGCATGTGGGTCGCGCCGACGCTGGCAGTAATTGTGATTGCCGGTTTGATCGCTATCCATCCGATGGCTTTGCTGGCAGCGACGCCATTTCTGTTGGCGTGGCTGACGGCGCCGGCAATCGCCTGGCGCATCGGCGCGCCGCAAGCGCGTGCAGAAGCGCATTTATATGACGGTCAAGCGCTGTTCCTGCACCGCCTTGCGCGCAAGATCTGGTCGTATTACGAAACCTTGGTCGGCCCGGACGACCATTGGCTGCCGCCCGACAACATCCAGGAGCATCCGCTGGCCGCAGTGGCGCATCGCACTTCGCCGACCAACATCGGCCTGGCGTTGCTGGCCAATCTCTCCGCATACGATTTCGCCTATATTTCGGTTGCACAATTGCTCGAACGCACAGGCAATATGCTGCGTTCGATGGCCGCGATGGAACGCTATCGCGGCCACTTTTACAATTGGTACGATACCCAAAGCCTGAAGCCGCTGTTGCCGATGTATATTTCCACCGTCGACAGCGGCAATCTCGCTGGCCATCTGTTGACACTGCGGCCAGGGCTGGCGATGTTGCTCGATCAACCCATCGTCAATCCGCGCATGATCGGCGGCATAGCCGATACTTTCGCCGTATTTCAAGACCTCGCCGGAACCAGGCCGCACATGCAATTGGCGCATTTCCAGTCGCTCCTCGATTCTGCGCGCGACACGCCGATCGTCACGTTAAGCGCCTGGCATGCTTGCCTGCAGCAGCTCATTGTCGCCGCCGACGCGCTCGCGGTCGGCATCGATCAGCCGGAAAATATCCAGTTAGCCTGGTGGTCGGCGGCGCTGCGGCGTCAATGCACGGCCATGCGCGACGAATTGCTGTTTCTCGCACCTTGGAGCAGTTGGCTGAGTTCGCTTGCAGACAGCACCAACCTGCGGAGGCTTGATTCGATTCCGACGCTGCGTTCATTGCAAGCGATTGAAGAACATTGGCTGGCGGAAAACGTAGCTGCGACACCTCGAGCAGATGCGACGCAAAATCCGAGTGAGGAAATGCAGGGTGTTGGAAAAATGCTGGCCTTGGGAAGCGCGCGGGCGTTCGCGCGGATCCGTGAGATAGAAAGCCTGGCCTTGCAAGCAGCGCACTTCGCGCAAATGGATTGCAGTTTCTTGTACGACAAAGCCACCCATCTGATGACCATCGGCTATTCGGTCGCCGAACAGCGCTGCGACAACAGTTACTACGACTTGCTGGCTTCGGAAGTCAGACTGTGCACATTTGTGATGATTGCGCAAGGTCAACTGCCGCAAGAGAGCTGGTTTGCACTGGGACGGCAATTGACGATCGCCGGTGGCGACCCGATCCTGCTGTCGTGGAGCGGCTCGATGTTCGAATACTTGATGCCGCTGCTGGTCATGCCGACTTTCGACAACACCTTGCTCGACCAGACCTACAACTCGGTCGTGCAACGGCAAATCGAATATGGCGCGCAACGCGACGTGCCTTGGGGCATATCCGAGTCCGGCTTCAATACCTTCGATGCCAGCTTGAACTATCAATATCGCGCATTCGGCGTCCCCGGATTGGGTTTGAAGCGCGGCTTGGGCGACGATCTGGTGGTCGCGCCTTATGCAACGATGTTGGCGTTGATGATCGTGCCGGAACTGGCTTGCAGCAATCTGCAACGGCTTGCCGCAGCCGGCTTTGAAGGACAGTACGGCCTCTACGAAGCCATCGACTACACCGCCACGCGCTTGCCGCGCGGGCAGACGCATGCCGTGATCCAATCGTTCATGGCGCATCATCAGGGCATGGGCTTGCTGTCGCTCGCGTACTATCTATTGGATCGTCCGATGCAACGACGCTTTGAATCCGATCCCTTGTTCCAGGCAACCATGCTGTTGCTGCAGGAAAAAATTCCGAAGGCATCGGCTTTTTATTCCAACACCACCGAATTGGCCGACATGCGGACCGGCATCGACGAACAGGAAATGCCGATGCGCGTCATCAATCGCGCCGACACCAGAGTGCCGGAAGTCCAGCTTTTGTCGAATGGCCGGTATCACTTGATGGTGACCAATTCCGGCTGCAACAGCAGCCGCTGGAAAGACCTGGCGATGACGCGCTGGCGCGAAGATGGCACCTGCGACAACTGGGGCTCGTTCTGTTATGTGCGCGATTGCGCCGAGGGAACGTTCTGGTCGACGACCCATCAACCGACCCTGGTCAAGCCGGATAGCTACGAAGTCATTTTCTCGGAGGGAAGAGCGGAGTTTCGCCGCCGCGACAACGATATCGAGATGCATACCGAAATCGTGGTGTCGCCCGAAGACGATATCGAAATGCGCCGCACCCACATTACGAATCGATCGCGCGTGCACAGGACGATAGAGGTGACCAGTTACACCGAGGTTGTGCTGGCGCCTGCCGCCGCCGACGCCGCGCATCCTGCGTTCAGCAACCTGTTTGTGCAAACCGAGATATTGGCGGCGCAGAACGCGATCCTGTGCAGCCGTCGACCGCGCTCGGTCGAAGAGAAAATGCCGTGGATGCTCAATTTGATGGTGGCGCATGGAGAGAAAATAGGCAAGATTTCCTTTGAAACGGATCGCGCGAAGTTTCTTGGGCGCGGCAATACCCCGACGGAGCCGCAAGCGATGCGTGCCTGCTCCGAGCTTTCGGGCAACCACGGTTCGGTGCTTGATCCGATTGCTGCCATCCGTTTTCAAATCGAGCTCGCCCCCGAACAGACGGCAGTCATCGATATCGTGATCGGCGCAGCGGAGTCGCGCGACGAGGCGATGCATTTGGTCGCCAAATACCAGGATCGCTATCTGGCCGACCGCGTATTCGAATTGGCGTGGACGCATAGCCAGGTAGTGCTGCGGCAGCTCAATGCAACGGAAGCCGATGCGCAACTGTATGCGCGCCTGGCCGGCTCGGTCATCTACGCCAACGAGCAGTTGCGCGCAGAAGCCAGCATCTTGCTGAAAAACCGGCGCGGCCAATCCGGCCTGTGGAGCTACGCCATTTCCGGAGATTTGCCGATTGTGCTCTTGCAAATCAAGAATATGGAAAATATCGAGCTGGTGCGCCAGATCGTGCAAGCCCACGCATATTGGCGCTTGAAGGGACTGGCGGTCGATCTGGTGATCTGGAATGAAGATCATGCCGGATATCGGCAAGTCTTGCAGGAGCAGATCCTCGGATTGATCGCCTCTGGCATTGAGGCGCACGCAATCGATCGGCCCGGCGGCATCTTCGTGCGCCTGGCCGACCAGATGTCGAGCGAGGATCGGATCCTGCTGCAAACCGTCGCCCGCGTGGTTCTTTGCGACAGCCGGGGAACCCTGGCCGAACAACTCAACCGGCGCGTGCCGCCGGAACCGCGCATGCCGCAACTATATCCAACCCGCCCGCGCCACGATGGAATGCCAACTGCGACGACTGCCAATCCAGCCGGGGAAAATAATCTGCAATTTTTCAATGGGCTGGGCGGCTTCACGCCGGATGGCAGCGAATACGTCATCACCACGCACGCCGGCAATACAACGCCGGCGCCGTGGGTCAACGTCATCGCAAATCCGCGTTTCGGCACCGTGATTTCCGAAAGCGGCCAGGCCTATACCTGGGGCGAAAATGCGCATGAATTCCGGTTGACGCCGTGGAACAACGATTCCGTGTCGGATACCGGCGGCGAAGCATTCTACCTGCGTGACGAAGAGAGCGGTCATTTTTGGTCGCCGACGCCCCTGCCGCGTTGCGGGCATGGTTCGTATGTCAGCCGTCACGGCCACGGCTACAGCGTCTTCGAACACACGGAAGACGGCGTCCGCTCCGAGCTTTTGGTTTATGTGGCGATGGATGCATCGATCAAGTATTCGGTGTTGAAGATTCGCAACGACTCGTTTGGCGCGCGCAAATTGTCGGCGACCGGCTATGTCGAATGGGTGCTCGGCGACCAACGGGCGAAGTCGGCCATGCATATCGTCACCGAATCGGATCCGGTCAGCGGCGCGCTGTTTGCGCACAATGCCTACAACACCGAGTTTGCCGACCGCATCACGTTCTTCGATGTGGATGCAGCCAATCGAACATTCAGCGGCGATCGCGCCGAATTCCTTGGACGTAACGGTTCGCTTCAAAATCCTGCTGCGCTATCCCGCAGCCGTTTGTCGGGTCGGGTCGGCGCCGGCTTGGATCCGTGCGCAGCCATACAGGTTCAATTTGACCTGGCTCCGGGACAGGAGCGGGAAATCGTCTTCATGCTGGGGGTCGCCGGTCGCCGCAGCGCCGATGTCAGCAGCTTGATCCATCTCTACCGAGGCGTGGCCCCGGCGCGCAAGGCGCGCGAAGCGGTGCGCGAATATTGGCAACGCACACTGGGCGCAATACAGGTGGAGACGCCGGATCCTGCCCTGAATCTCCTCGCGAATGGCTGGTTGATGGTTCAAACCATCGCCTGTCGACTATGGGCGCGCAGCGGATTCTATCAATCGGGCGGCGCCTTTGGTTTCCGCGACCAATTGCAGGATGTGATGGCATTGATCCACACCGAGCCGCACCTGGTGCGCGCGCATCTGCTGTTGTGCGCGGCCCACCAATTCGTCGATGGCGATGTGCAGCACTGGTGGCATCCTCCTTCGGACCGGGGGGTGCGCACGCACTGTTCCGACGACTACCTATGGTTGCCGCTGGCGACGCATCGCTACATACAAGCGACGGGCGACACTGGAATCCTGAATGAAAACGTGCATTTCCTGGAAGGCCGCGCAGTCAACGCGGACGAGGATTCGTATTACGACTTGCCCGTCAGATCGGCGCAAACCGGCAGCCTGTATGAGCACTGCCGACGCGCCATATCCAAGGGACTGCATTTTGGCGCGCACGGCCTGCCCTTGATCGGCTCGTGCGACTGGAACGACGGAATGGACAAGGTCGGCGCCGGCGGCAAGGGGGAAAGCGTGTGGCTGGGCTTCTTCCTCTACCAGGTGTTGATGCGATTCGCCGAGGTGGCGAAGCTGCACGGCGATACCGAAGTTGCCGAACATTACCTGCAACAAGCAACGCAATTGCAACAGAAAATCGAAGCCAACGGCTGGGATGGCAATTGGTATCGGCGCGCGTATTTCGACGATGGCACGCCGCTCGGTTCGATCGGCAATGCAGAATGTCAAATCGATTCGATAGCGCAAAGCTGGTCGGTATTGTCCGGCGCAGGCGAAGCGGGTCGCGCGCGAACCGCAATGAACGAGGTCAGCCAGCGCCTGGTTCGGCGCGAATCGAAGCTGGTGCAATTGCTCGATCCGCCGTTCGACAAATCGGATTTAAACCCGGGCTACATCAAAGGCTACGCGCCCGGCGTGCGGGAAAACGGCGGTCAATATACGCACGCTGCGGTGTGGGCGGCGATGGCGTTTGCAAAACTGGGCGATCGAGAACGCGCCTGGGAACTGATGGAAATGATCAATCCGATCAACCACGCCACAACGGCGCGCGAGGTGGATATCTATAAGGTCGAGCCCTATGTATTGGCCGCCGACGTCTATGCGGTGTCGCCGCACGTTGGGCGTGGCGGATGGACGTGGTACACCGGCTCGGCAGGTTGGATGTATCGTCTGATAGTCGAGTCCCTGCTTGGGCTGCACCTGGAGGCCAATACCTTGACAGTCAAGCCTTGCATTCCCGCGCACTGGAATTCGTTCAAGCTGACCTATCGGTTTCGGGACACGACTTATCGAATCATCGTTACGCAAATTTCCGATCTTGCCGGCACGCAGAGCGTGACGGTCGATGGCGCCGTGCAGGCCGACGGGGTAATTCGCTTGTGCGACGACGGGGAAGAGCATGTCGTCGGCATTAGGGTGGAGCGCGCGAAATAAACGCAATTCGATTCTATCGCCAGCGTGGTGGATCTCTACATCTTAAATGCGCAGCGAGCGAGCCGGGCTGCCGGTTCGCTCGCTAGACTTATGCGCTATCGATCAGACTCAGCGATGTCTGCCGCCGCCGTGACCGCCGCGCCCACCGTCGCCGTGACCGCCCCGCCAACCGCCACCATCGCGTCGGCCACCACGTCCGCGATCGCCGCCCCAGCCGCCGCCGCCCAGATAGATTGCCGGAGGCGGCGCATAGTAACCGCAGTCTTGATAGACGCCCGGATAGCCGCAAGGACTGACGCCAACGCCGATACCGACCGAAATTTGCGCGCTAGCGGCGGAAGCCGCCGTCAATGCGACAACGCCGAACACAATGGAAAGCAATTTGAGTTTCATGATAAATCCTTCGATCAACAATAAGCAACATTAAGCAACATTCGGCAGCAAAGCGCGGTGAAGGGCAAGGCGCGAAACTTCGATGCAGTTATTTCGCGCATTATTTCGTTCCGGCATGGGCGCTGCGGTGCTTGGATCCCCGTTGCAGAAACACTTCGTCGGCCAGCTTCTTTTGCTCGTCCGACATCGCCGCGTACAACGGGCTGAAGCTCGATGAGAACTTTTTCACAGAGTCGAGATGAGCCTGTGCGATATCGGCATACGCATTCAAGTCGTCGAGCGCGGTTGCGGTTGCCATGCTTTCCTTGCGCTTGTCGATCACCTTGTCCAGATCCTTGGCGCTGTCGCGCATCGTTGCGGCAACGACCGCCCACAGCTTTTCTTCATCAGGAGTGATTTTCAACTGCGCGTGCAATTCCTTGATGTGCTTCTCGTTGCCCATGTCACGCTTGGAGTCGGCCGCTGCCATTGCATGCGGTGAAGCGTCGGCAGCGGCGACTGGGGTTTGCGCGTAGGCGCCGCTGATAACCAACGTGGCAACAAGTGCTGCAATAATTTTATTCATGAAATTCTCCAGTGAATGATAAATCGGCTAGTGTTCTTGCATTTGGTTTCGATATTGTTGCGACCACATCGATACCCTTTGTGGCGAAGCAATCAATTGCAAAATACACAGATCCCTATGCGCAAGCTCGGATTGAGCTGTTCCGGCCAACGAAAACAAAGTGAGTCACGCTCGACAAGCATTCAATCACGGGGGCCCCACCGCTGTATGTGTGGTATCGCACACAAATGCAGGGGAATCATGTTGGCGATCGACAAGACATTGAATGCGCAATAGCGCGCATTTGGCAGAGCCAAAGTTTGGCATCGCCTGGCCATCCAATTCAATGCGGACTATGAGATTGCCGGCACTACAGCTCACCGCGCCGGCCCGCTCTCGCCACGGCAATTGAAAGTGCGAGCATCGAGATAGTCTCGTGCGCCGCCAATTCCAGATCACTCCGGTTACTCCCTTGTGCGCGCCACCGCACCGACCGTGCGCGCAATTCGGCCTATAAAGTCGCATATCGAGGGCAAGCATCTCGACCAATGCCCACAGGAGAAGCATGATGAAAAGAATTTCGAAAAAATGGTCCGTCGCTCTATGCGGTGCGGTTATGCTCACGTCTGCCGCCTGCAGCAGCTTGAAAACTCCGGCGACCGCCGATGTCGCGGTATCCAAAGAAGCCGTCGGAAATGCTGCCGATGCAGGCGGCGCGCAATTTGCGCCGGTGGAGATGAATGCCGCGCGCGACGAACTGGCAGGCGCCAACAAAGCGATGGCGGAAAAACACTATAAGGTAGCGGAGGATCTGTCTTCCAAGGCACAAGCGGATGCCAAACTCGCGCAAGCCAAGGCAAACTCCGCCAAAGCGCAAAATGAAGCGAACGCCTTGCAGGAAGACATTCGCGTCTTGCGCGTGGAGCTGGACCGCGCGAATCAATAAGGAAATCTGCGCAGTATTCGAGTCGTATAACACGCCCCTGCGCTAGAAGCGCGGGCATCTCCTCGTTTCAAAGGAAATCAGAATGAAAAAATCTATCCATGCGCCAGTTGCTTTGATGTTGGCGGTGCTGATCGCCGGATGCAGCACCACGCCGACGACCACCAATTTGCTGGCTCAGGCGCGCACCGACTACTATACTGCGCAACAAAATCCCAATGTCATCATGTACGCGCAGTTTGAATTGAAGGATGCCGGAGCAACCCTCGAGCGCGCCAACACAGCGGCAAACCATGACGAAAGTGCGGAGACGGTCGATCAGCTCGCCTACCTCGCAAAACAAAAGATCGCATTGACGCAGGAAACGGCGAGACAAAAATCTGCCGAAGCGGAAGTCGCCGGCGCGGCCAAGCAGCGCGATCAAATCCGTTTGAGCCAGCGCACGCATGAGGCCGATCAAGCAATCATCAGCGCGCAGCAGTCCAACGCGACCGCGCAAGCAGCGTTGGGCGAAGCGGCCGACGCGCAGCACAAGACACAGGAAGCGCAAGCGCATGCCGCGCAATTGGAAGCCCAGTTGGCTGATCTTGCTGCGAAGAAGACCGACCGCGGCATGGTTATCACGCTTGGCGACGTGTTATTCGGCACCGATCTGGCGCGCTTGAATGCAGACGGCATGCGCACCGCGCAAAAGCTTGCCAGCGTGCTGCAAGAAAATCCGCAACGCACCGTGCTGATTGAAGGCTTTACCGACAGCACTGGCACCGGTTCGCATAACCAGGAGTTGTCTGAACGGCGTGCCAGCGCCGTGCGCACAGCTCTCGAGGAACTAGGAGTATCCGGCGAGCGCGTGGCAACCCGTGGCTATGGCCAAACGTACCCGATCGCGGCCAACGACACGGCACAGAATCGTCAACTGAACCGGCGCGTCGAAATTGTCTTGTCGGACGCCAATGGAAAAGTGACACCCCGTTAATCCAGAGAATGCGCAAATCGGATTGGCTCTCCGGTTGATCGAATCAGCCGGAGCAATCGCATGACAATTTTGGCCGGTGACCAACAATCCCCATTGACGGGGGATTGCGGTCGTGCGCACGAAAATCGGGCGAACAAGCGTCCATGGTTCGACGCCCGAGATGTATAGGAAAAATCGCCGGATCCCGGTCGGCGGGGCGATCAAGATGGTTTGAACGCCAGGAAATCCTGATGAAATTCGTCGAGCACCTGGCGCGTGAATTTTCCGATCGATGCGTATTCGATATCGGTCAGGTTGGCGAGCGAAACGCGCGCCGACGTGTCGACCACTTCAAATCCCTTGCCTGGCAGCAGCACCACGCCGGTTTCTTCTGCGAGGCGGAATAGAAAATCGATGCCCAACTCGCTCTTGATGAACCACGATTCAAATTCCGGCCCATACAGGATCCCGCCGATTTCTTGCAGGTCGATCAGGGTGTAGTAATTGGTGTCGTTGGCTTGACGCAAGGCCGTGACGCCCATCGCGCGGTACAACGTCTGGTAGCGCTGCCGAATTAACTGCTTGGCGGCGTCCTTGTAGCGGTGCTCCCGATCCATCAAGCCGTTTAATGCGAACAAAGCCATCTGCAGTTGTTGCGGCACCGACAGCCCCGCTGTGTGATTGAGCGCAACGGCGCGGCTATCTGCGACCAGCCGGTCGATGAATCGCAAATCCCGCTGATGGTTGGTCAGCGACGCATAGCGCGCATCGAGTTGCTGCTTTTTGTCTTCCGAAAGAGCACTTAGCGCATGATCGAATATATTATCGTCGTGGACGGCAATCGCGCCGAGACGCCAGCCGGTTGCGCCGAAAAACTTTGAAAACGAATAGACGCACAGCGTGTTGCGCGGGCATTTCGCAAACAGCGATACGAAATCGTCGGCAAACGTGCCGTACACGTCGTCGGTGACGATAAACAGATCCGGTCGGCTTTGCGCTATCAGTTTTTCCAGCCTGTCCAGCGTCGTATCCGAGAGTTTCGTCGATGGCGGATTGCTGGGGTTTACGATGCAAAACATCTTGACGGACGGGTCAAGCAGTTTGGCGATCTCACCTTCGGGAAATTGCCAGTCGGCATGCTGGTCCATTCTGATGTCGACAATCTCCAGCCCAAACTCGGCCAGCACGGGGATTTCCAGGTAGGGCGAGAAAATCGGCGTGGCGATGGCAATTTTGTCGCCGGCCTTGATCAGGCCATTGTGCGCCAGGCTTTGGAAGATATACGTCATGGCCGCGGTGCCGCCTTCGGTGGCGAACACGGAGAATTCGCCATTGCACGGCAGCGGCCCGAACATCTCCTGAACCAGATACGCCTTGACGATCTCCTCGGTATGCGGCAGCATGCGCGGCGGCGTCGGGTAGTTGCATCCGAGGAAAGCGCTGACCATTTCGACGAGGAAGGCATCGCGATCCAGGCCCAGCTGATCGTCGATGTAGGAAATCGCATGTTGCAGGAAATTGATCCCCTTCGATTCGCCGCAATGGTTGGCATAAGCGTCGAAGCGCTGCACGATGCCTTCCTGCTCGGGCAGACCGCCAAAGCCGCTGTCGAGATAAGAGTAGGAGCGTTCCGCTTCCCGCATTGCGAATTCGCCGAGGCATAGAAAGGCCCATCTCGGTAAAGTGGCGAGGAAATTGGGATTGCCGCGACCGGCGTTCAACATCAATCTTTGTGCGTCGGAACAGGCGATCTCGATCAATCGATCCTTGAGTTCAAACGGGCTCAGGTCAGCGAATTCGCTGTAATCTTTTTGCGTCATGGCGATACCTCGATGGTGGGTTAGGGCGCAGCGTTTTTGGTAATGATGCCGACAATGACCGGCCCCAAAAGGGTCAGGAAGACGTTGGCGACAGCGTAGGTGACGGTGAAGGCGACCACCGGCGTGGCATTGCCGGTCTTTGCCATCAAGGCGGCAAGGGCCGGGTTGGCGCTGCGTCCGCCCGCAACGCAAGCCAGTGCCTCAATCGGATTGCGAATGCGCAACACGTAATAGGAAAAGTAAAACACCACAACTTGCGGGATCAGCGTCACCGCCACGCCGAGCAGAAATAGCGTGACGCCATGCTGCTCGATCGCGACCAGGGCTTGCGGCCCGGCCGAGATGCCGACGATGCCGACAAATACCGCCAATCCGAAATCACGCAAGAAATTGGAAGCGCCGACCGGCAAGGCGGCAAAGCGGGGATGCACGCTGCGCAACCAGCCGAACAGCAAGCCGGACAACAGGCATCCGCCGCCGCTGCCGATTGAAATCGGGACGCCCCATAACTTGAATTCGATCATGCCGATCAGCATGCCGAGCATCATGCCTACGCCCAGGAAGATGAAATCGGTCACGGCTGCCGCCGAAATCTTGTAGCCGATCTTCGATTGAACCCGGTTGAGATCGACTGCAGCTCCGGTAAAGTGAAGTTCGTCGCCGGTTTTCAATTCAAGTTTCGCCAGCAGAGGAAGCTCGAGCCCCATGCGCTTGACTGCAGTCAGAAACACGCCGTGCCGCGTTGCAACGCTGGCATGGTCGTGGATTTCTCCGACGCCGCGTCCGTTCAATGCTTTATTGGTCAAGATAATTTCGCGGTTTTCGAGCACCAGCGAGAGTTCGGCAGGTGCGGTCACTTCCTTGCCGAAAAATTCCGCAGCGGATTTCATGAGGTCGATCTTGCCGGTAACGGCAAGTTTGTCGCCGGCTTCGATGAGCAACGCGTCGGTCAGTTCAATTGTTTTGCCGTCGCGGAACACCGCCTCCACCGTCGCGTCCGACAATTCCGTATCGATTGCCAATGCCCTTTTCCCAACGGCCTTGCTATCCCATGCGATGTCATAGACGCGGGTGTCGAGCGCCCTGATCGAATTGAATTGGCCCGGCTCAAGTTCGGCATGACCGCCGGACAACTGTTTTGCCAGCGCGATC
This sequence comes from Burkholderiaceae bacterium, assembly GCA_031291325.1. GTDB lineage: Bacteria > Pseudomonadota > Gammaproteobacteria > Burkholderiales > Burkholderiaceae_D > PKWO01. The sequence continues at coordinate 41,441 of JARLJG010000071.1, read as the reverse complement.
GCTTCGGTGCGAATATCCCACTTCATGATCTTCGGCAGGAACCAACTGACCATGATGATGGGACCCAGCGAGCCGAAGATATAGCACACGGCATAGCCCACTGCGACATTGGTTTGCATGGTCTTGATCGACGCGGGCGCCAGGCCGAGCTTGCCGATGGCGTCGCCGGCCGTGCCGATAATCGCAGACTGGGTCAGCCCGCCGGCGGCCAGCCCAGCCGCCAAGCCGCGATCGAGGCCGAACAGCCATGCCGCGATCAGCACGCACAGCAAACCAACGGCGCACATGACGAAGGAGGAGGCAAGCTGGTTCAAACTACGCCGGTTGAGCGCGTGAAAGAATTGCGGCCCGCCCTGAAAGCCGACCGCGTAAATGAACAGCGCAAAAAATATTGCCTTGATGCCGCCATCGATGTCGATGCCGAATTGGCCGATCACCACGCCAACCAGCAGCGTCCCCGCGATGCCGCCCAAAACGAAACTGCCCAACTTGATCTTGCCTACCAGGTAACCGAGAGCAATCGTTGCGAAGAGTGCGATCAGAGGCTGGCTTTTGAACAGGTTCTGTAGAAGTTCCATATTGGGGTTCCCGCTATCGAGGTTTGAAATCCGGATCTCGCCGATGCAGCGCCTCTGGGGGGCGACGCCGACGAGCCACACCTGCTTTTTGTAGCGGCCGATACCGATATCAACACCGAATGCGTGCAAGCTACGCTGCCCAGGCAGCAGGTTCCGTTCGGTAGCGCACCGAGCAGTCGCGCCGATCGGGCTATTTTGTATGGGCCGTGCTCGGGTCATCGGGGTGACCTGCGGCGCAAATATTGTCAATCGAATCTGCATGCAACACCGGACGCAAGGCTGTCTTCGTGCCCCATATTCAACAATCCCACTTTTAGGAAAAGACACAAATGGAAAACAATATCAAGGCCTATCTTTTGGGCGGCGGCATCGGCTCGCTGGCGGCTGCCGCTTTCATGATCCGCGACGGCAAACTGGCTGGTGGCAACATAACCATCCTCGAATCGCTGCCGCTGTTCGGCGGCAGCCTGGATGGCGCCGGCAGCGCGGAAACCGGATATTCTTTGCGCGGCGGACGCATGGTGACCACCGACAACTACGAATGCACGTGGGATTTGTTCAAATCGATACCGTCGCTCGGCGACAAGGATAAAACCGTGTATGACGAAACGGTTGAATTCAATGCCCTCTACCACGCCAATTCGATGGCACGGCTGGTCGACTGCCGCCGTGCGATAGTGCCTGTGAGTTCAATGGGTTTTTCGATGCAAGACCGGCTCGAATTGCTTCAACTCGCCAGCGCCGACGAAGAAAAGCTGGGCGCCAGCTGCATCACCGATTGGCTATCTCCGGGTTTTTTCGACACGCAATTCTGGTACATGTGGGCCACCACCTTCGCTTTCCAACCCTGGCATAGCGCAGTGGAGTTCAAGCGCTATCTGCATCGCTTCATGCTGGAGTTCTCGCGCATTGAAACCCTGGCGGGCGTAAAGCGCACGGTCTACAACCAATACGATTCGCTGGTGCTGCCCCTGCAAACCTGGCTGGAAGCGCAAGGCGTGCGCATGCTCCCCAATTGCACCGCGACCGACTTCGAGCACAAGCTGGAAGATGGGAAGTTCGTCGTCACCGGCATCCATATTCGCTATCCCGACACGACCGACGTGATCGCCGTGCGCGACGGCGACCTGGTATTCTTCCAGAATGGATCGATGACCGATGCTTCCAGCCTGGGCTCCATGAGCAGCGCACCGGTGAAACTGTCCAAGAAGGAAAGCGGCGGCTGGACGCTGTGGGAAAAGCTGGCCCGGGATCGGCCCGAATTCGGCAATCCGGCCGCCTTCAACGACAATATCGCGCAATCGTTCTGGGAATCGTTCACGGTCACGTTGCAGGATTCATCCTTCTTCGACCAGATGATCCGCTTCAGCGGCAACGCGCCCGGCACCGGCGGTCTGGTCACGTTCAAGGATTCGAGCTGGTTCATGTCCATCGTCCTGCCGCACCAGCCGCATTTCTTGAATCAGCCGGAAGGCGTGCAAGTCTTCTGGGGCTATGCGCTTTCCCCCGGCCGCATCGGCAATTTCGTCGCCAAGCCGATGGCCGATTGCAACGGCGAAGAAATCCTGCGCGAACTATGCGGGCATCTGCGCTTCGATCCGGTCAGTGTCCTGCAGGCCAACTGCATCCCTTGCCGCATGCCCTACATCACCAGCATGTTTATGCCGCGCGCGCATGCGGATCGACCGCTGCCGGTGCCCAAGGAATCAAAGAATCTGGCCTTCATCAGCCAGTTCGTCGAGATCCCGGACGAGGTCGTCTTCACCGTCGAATATTCGGTGCGCGCCGCGCAAATGGCAGTGTATGAGTTGCTTGGGATCGACCGAGCCGTGCCGCCGATTACGCCGCATGACAAATCGCTGCGGGTTGAATTCGAGGCGCTGGTCAAGTCACTGAAATGAAATTCTCCGCAACGTCTGCCAGCGCACAGAGTGCCGCCTGGAAAACGCGCAACATTGATTTCTCGGGTCGGCGCTGTGGCCGATTTCCGGCAAGACGAAAAAGGAGAACGACATGAGTTTAGGATTGATATTGATGATTATCCTGGTGCTAGCCCTGGTCGGTGCAATCCCGGCGTGGCCGCACAGCAATGGATGGGGCTATGGCCCAAGCGGCGGCATCGGTCTGGTATTGGTGATTATATTGATTCTGTTTCTCATGGGTAGAATCTAAGCAATCGTTCGATTTGATAGAAGCGGGAACAATCATCATGAACAAAAAGCAAATCCGGGGCATTGTGCGGGGATTAGCAGGCAATGTGGAAGAGCAAGCCGGAAAACTGGTCGGCAATCGTGAGTTGCAGCGACGCGGAAACGCCAGAATCGTCTCTGCCAGGATCGAAAAATTTGCCGGCGATGCGGCCGCAACGATCAATACGCTGCTGCGGCGCGATTAATGCGAGCGGCGCCATGACAACCGTATTTGCGGCGCCAGTATTCGATGCCGCTGTAGTGGTTGAAGGCAACGAGCTGTTCAAGGGGCAAGGCGCAGCAAACCAGTGGGCCAAGCGCCTGGCTGCCGAAATCGGCTGCCCCGTGGCAACGAAAAAGATAGGCGGCGGCTGGGCGCTGTGCGGCTTGGTTGACGGCGTCGAGCGAGTCTGGGGAATTTACGGTCAGCGGATCAAACAAATCGAACGGAAATAGTGTGCCAAGCTAACCTCGGTTAGCCAATCTCGAAACGCCGTGGCGTATTGGAAATCCGCGCCGAGTGGCGCTTACTTAGGCGAAAGGGTGGAAAAGCGCAGCGCCTTCCACCATCTGCGGTTCAAATATCGCCTATGCGCGTCAAGCGATGAAGGTGCGCGAACCGCGAAACGCTGCGATGTGTCTTGACGATGGCCTGCGTAGCGCAATCGCAAATGGTGGAAGGCGCTGCGCTTTTCCACCCGGATGGCGGCGCTTGTAACATGCCTGTATTGCCAACACGGCGATAATACAGACACTTTGCGCCTAAGTTAGCGCCATTCGAATCTGCGCCCATAAATCGACTGGCCGCGGAACCTGCCCGCGTGCCGACACACGGCGCAGAATCGAACTTTCTGCGCCCTGCAGATTCAATCCCAATTGAGATATTTCCCGTGCCTAAATACATTGAACATGGCACGGAAATTATTTCTTTGCATACATTTACTTGACTTCGTGACCAATCACGCCGCCCACGGCAGCGCCACCGACCGTTCCAGCGGGACTGCCGCCGGTCAATACCGCGCCGGTAACCGCCCCTATGCCGGCTCCGGCTGCGGTGTTTTGATCGCGTCTGGACATGTCGGAACAAGCCGTCAGTCCAAACACAAAGGCGATCGCCAACATACCGGTTACCAATTTTTTCGTCGTGTTCATGAATAGTTCTCCTTGAGTAAAAATGAAATTGCATCGATGCATGACTATGGTCGTTCGCCAAGTCGTTTCGTCGGGACCATGGCGTGAAGTTATGCCCAAGACTTGTCCCAGTCCGTTCGGTAGCGGACAAAAGGACACGATTGATGATCGATATACCGGTTTTTGCGCACGGAAGATCATCAGGTAATCCCGACAATGTGCGCCACCGCACCGACCAGTGCTTCGGCAATATCTATTCTCGAAACGCAAGCCGTGGAATCACGTTCGGATGCTGCCGGGTATTCGACGACCGAAGAGGATGAAAAAATGAACGCGATAAAAATCGTTGCGATGGCGCTGATCGTGGCCGGCGCCCTGGGGCTTCTGTATGGCGGATTCAGCTATACCAAACAAACCCCGGAAGTCAAGCTCGGCTCGCTTGAGCTTTCCGTAGATGAAAAGAAAACGATCAATGTGCCGGTGTGGCTAGGCGTAGGGGCCATGGCGGCGGGTGTTTTGCTGTTAGTTGTGGGCAGCAAGAAAAAGTAATGCGCTTAACCGCGGAGATGAACTGCAAAGCGCCAGTGCGCGTAACGGCGGACATCATGGCTGGCGGCGGTGCATCCGCATTTACCTGCTCGGCGAGCGTGCCGACCGCGACACGAATCTTGAATATATATTACGAGGTCGGTGGCCCGGGTGTACTATGCATAAGGCGATGCGCCGGCGTGGCGTAGGAGAGCAAGCATCAAAGCAGACAAGGAAACAAGAAAGACCAAGCCGCAGTCTTCGATGCCGCAGGTCGACTCGGCAACACCGACAGAAAATGTCCCCACCGCAACCTTTCCTATCGTCGGCATCGGCGCTTCCGCAGGAGGGCTGGCGGCGTTTGAGGCATTCTTTTCCGGAATGCCCGCCGACACCGATCCCGGGATGGCCTTTGTGTTGGTGCAGCACTTGGCGCCTGACTACAAGAGCATCTTATCCGAACTAATTCAGCGCTTTACCCGCATGCAGGTCTTGGAAGTTACGGACGGCATGGTGGTGCAGGCCAACTGCGCCTACATTATTCCACCGGGACGCGACATGGCGTTCCTCAATGGCAGCCTGCATTTGCTGGAACCCGGCGAACCGCGCGGTCACCGCATGGCGATAGATTTTTTCTTTCGGTCATTGGCCCACGACCAGCACGAGCGGGCAATCGGCATAGTGCTTTCCGGCACCGGCAGCGACGGCACGCTGGGCGTGCGGGCCATCAAGGCCGAAGGCGGCATGGTGATGGCCCAGAATCCCAATTCCACCGAGTTCGACAGCATGCCGCGCAGCGTGATTGCGGCCGGATTGGCAGATTACGAGTTGTCGCCGGCCGAGATGCCGGCCCAACTGATCGCCTACGTGGCGCATGCATTCGGAAAACTACCGCGCGCCGCCGTTGTACTTGAACCGAAGACCGAGAACGCGCTGAAAAAAATCTTCATCCTGCTGCGCGCCAAGACCGGCCACGATTTTTCCCAATACAAGCCGAGCACCATCAACCGCCGCATCGAACGCCGCATGGCAGTCCATCAAATCGACGCCATCGATAGCTACGTCAAGTACTTGCAGCAGACGCCGGACGAAGTGGAAGAGTTGTTCCGCGACCTGTTGATCGGCGTAACGAATTTCTTCCGCGATCCGAAAGCGTTCAAGGCGTTGGAGGAAGAGATCATTCCCAAGCTGTTCGAGGGCAAGGCTGCGGGAGCCGCAGTGCGGACATGGTCGGCCGGCTGCTCGACCGGCGAGGAAGCGTACTCTCTCGCCATCCTGTTGCAGGAGCGGATGGAAGCGCTCAAGCAGAGCTACACGGTGCAAGTCTTCGCCACCGATATCGACAGTCGTGCCATCGCCATCGCGCGTGCCGGCCTTTTCCCGGCCAGCATTGCCGCCGACATATCGCCGGAAAGGCTGGCGCGCTTTTTTTCCTTGGAGCCCGACGGCAGCGCCTATCGCATTCACAAGAGCATCCGCGACATGCTGGTGTTTTCCGAGCAGGATGTGATCAAGGATCCACCTTTCTCCAAGCTCGATCTCATCAGTTGCCGCAATCTGATGATTTATCTGGGCGCGGAATTGCAGAGAAAATTGATTCCGCTATTTCACTACGCACTCAAGCCACGAGGCATTTTATTTTTGGGCACCTCCGAAGGCGTGGGAGGATTTGACGAATTGTTTTCCACATTAGACCGCAAATCCAAATTGTATCAACGCAAGGACGATTTTCACGGCATCCAGCGCCAGGGGGCAGCCCGTTTCCTCGATTCGAAGACCGAGTTTGCGTCTGCCCGCCTGCCAAGCGCGGAAAAGACGCCCTCGCCTACGAAATTGGCGCCGCGCGAGCTGACCGAGCAAACTCTTCTGCAGGTTGCGCCATCCTCCGCCTTGGTCAATGAACAGGGCGATATTCTCTACTTGCATGGCCGCACCGGGATGTTCCTGGAGCCGGCTCCCGGCATAGCCGGCATCAGCAATATTCTGAAGATGGCTCGCGAGGGATTGCGCCCCGGTTTGACGGCGGCACTGAACAAAGCGGTGCAAACAAAGAAATTCGTGCGCTGCGCGGGGCTGCGCGTTAAGACCAACGGTCACTTTTCCATGGTCAACCTGGGCATCCATCCAGTGATGTCTGAAGGCGGCGCGGCGTCCGAATCGCGCCTGTACCTGGTCATGTTGGAGGATATGCAACAAGTCGATTCCGAGGAGAAGCAGCAAGTCGCGAATCTGATCGACGCCGATTCGGAAGGCCCCGAGTCGAGCCCCAACGCGCGCATCGCCGCGCTCAAGCAGGAATTGCAGACGCGAGACGAATACATTCAAAGCGCGCGTGAAGAACTTGAAACCACGACCGAAGAACTCAAATCCTCTAACGAGGAAATGCAATCGGTCAACGAGGAACTGCAATCGACCAACGAAGAATTGGAGACGTCGAAGGAAGAATTGCAGTCCGTCAACGAGGAACTGGCCACCGTCAATACCGAGCTGCAAACCAAGGTAGTCGACTTATCGCGCGCCAACAACGACATGAACAACCTGTTGGCCGGCACCGGGATCGGCACTGTCTTCGTCGATCATCAATTGCGCATCCTGCGTTTCACGCCGGCAGCCAGCGCGATCATCAACCTTATTGTGAGCGACGTCGGACGCCCGGTGGGCCATCTCGTGTCCAACCTGGTGGGCTACGACCGTCTGGTGGCGGACGTGCAGGACGTTCTGAACACCTTGGTGTCGAAAGAAGTGGCGGTGCAGACCAAAGAGGGCGAATGGTACATGATGCGCATCCAACCCTATCGCACGCTCGACAATGTGATCGAAGGCGCGGTGATCTCATTTGTGAATATCACGGAAACCGTGCAAATACGCGACGCGTTGCACAAATCCAAGGAGCTCATGCGGCTGGCGGTAGTCGTGCGCGATGCGCACGATGCGATCACGGTGCAGGATTTGGACGGACGCATCCTGGCCTGGAATCCGGGCGCAGTGAGGATGTATGGTTGGAGCGAGGCTGAGGCTTTGCTGATGAACGTGCGCGACCGGATCCCGCCGGCGCTGCGTGCAGAAGCACTGGCCAAAGTCCATCAGCTTGGCCAAGCAGAAATTCTCCAACCGTATTGCACGCAACGAATCGCAAAAGGCGGCGCCACCGTGGATATCTCGCTGGTTGCCACGGCTTTGCTCAATGAGACCGGGAAAATGTATGCGATCGCGACAACGGAACGGGCGAAAGCCTCGTAGATTGATCGACTAGCGGACACGCACAATGCCTAACAAGAGATCTCTTTCTGCCGACGCCAAAATTTCCCCGCATTCCCCGCATTCCCCGCAGGCGCTGCGCCTGCGGGCCGAAACCGTTTTTCTGGAAAGCGCGAACCGGTTGCCGGAACAGCTTGAAGAAACCTCGCCGGAAAGCATGCGCCGGATGCTGCACGACCTGCGCGTGCATCAGATCGAGCTGGAGATGCAAAACGAGGAACTGCATCGGACGCAGGCTGAATTGGACATTGAGCGTGAACGCTATTTTGACCTTTACGACCTGGCGCCGGTGGGCTATTGCACGATCAGCGCAGCCGGGCTGATTCTGCAAGCCAACCTCGTCGGCGCAACTCTGCTGGGCCTGCCGCGCGGCGCCTTGCTCAATCAACCGATTTCCCGCTTCATTCTGCAGGCGGACCAGGATGTTTTTTATTTGCTGGGCAAACAGCTGATCGGGGGCGGCGCCGCGCAATCGTGCGAGCTGCGGATGGTCAGGAAGGACGGCGTCAAATTCTGGGCCTCATTGGTGGCCACGACTGCGCTGGCTATCGACGGCGCGCCCGTGATGCGCATCGTGTTGACCGACGTTACCGGACGCAAGCAATTTGAAAAGTCGCAGCAAGAAAGCAGCGTTGCCTTGCGCAGCGCCAAGGCAACTGCGGAAAAGGCCAATCTGGCGAAATCGGAATTCTTGTCCAGCATGAGCCACGAGTTGCGCACGCCGCTCAATGCCGTGCTGGGATTCGCGCAACTGATGGCGTCCGGCCGCCCGCCGCCCTCTGACGCACAGAAGCTCTCGATCGACCAGATATTGAAAGCCGGCTGGCATCTGCTGAACCTGATTAACGAGATTCTCGATCTGTCCATGATCGAGTCGGGCAAATTGACGATGCTGCAGGGCTCGATGTCGCTTGGCGAAGTGCTGCAGGATTGCAAGGCGATGATGGAGCCGCAAGCGCTGGAGCACGGAATCCAGATGACGTTTCCCCATATCGGAGATTTGTTCCACGTGCGCGCCGATCGCAACCGAGTCAAGCAAGTAATCATCAACCTTCTGTCGAATGCGATCAAATATAACCGGCCCGGCGGCGCGGTCGTCGTGCAATGCGCGGTCAGCGGAGGAAATCGCGTGCGCATCAGCGTCAAGGACGATGGCGCCGGCCTGGCACCGGAGCAGTTGGCGCGTCTATTCGAGCCGTTCAATCGCCTGGGTCAAGACAATGGCTCCGAAGAAGGCACCGGCATCGGTCTGGTGATCACCAAGCAACTGGTCGAATTGATGGGCGGCGCAATCGGCGTAGACAGCAAGGTCGGCGTTGGCAGCGTGTTCTGGATCGAATTACCTACCGCCAACTCGCTCGAAAGCGCACACGGCGGCAGTCCGCAGGTCGGCCCGTCGGGACCGGATCATCTGGAGGCGCCGGCATCGGCACGGCATCGCACATTGCTTTGCGTCGAGGACAACCCGGCCAATCTGGCCTTGGTCGAGCAATTGATTGCGCGTCGCAGCGACTTGAAACTTCTGTCTGCCATTAACGGCAACATGGGAGTGCAGTTGGCGCGTCTTTATCGGCCCGACCTGATTTTAATGGACATCAACTTGCCGGACATCAGCGGTTTCGACGCGTTGAAAATATTGCGCACAGATCCCGCCACCGCGCATATCCCTGTCGTGGCATTGTCGGCCAACGCCATTTCAATCGATATCGAGAAAGGCATCCAGGCCGGCTTCTTCTGTTACCTGACCAAGCCGATCTTGGTCAACGAATTCATGGAGACGCTAGACACGGTCTTGCTCTACTCGGCTGAAAATCGGCAATCCAAATAGAGTATCTCTAAAAAGCGATGCGCCGACCCGAATGTGAGATTGGCGCACGCGCGTGGGGAGAATAGGGTTCCAGACTTCGTTCACGCCTGTCTGGCGCCTCTAAATATTGTATTTTTCCAATAGCATCCTGGCTGATTCCGCGAGATTGGCGCCAATCAAGCCGATTACAGGAAGGCAGTATTCTTGTGAAAGCTTTTTGTCGTCGCCCGTGCTTGCTGCCGCAGCCAACTGCCTGCGAACGTGGCGCGACAACGACACGCGCTTTTGCGACCGCATGAGGTCGTAGCGCTCGTTATATCGACATCCATCCTCAAACACGATCTCGATGTCGCACAGCGCATGGCCCGAGTCAGCGATGCAATTCGCCCAACTTTCGAGCACCTCGCTGGCAGCTCTTAACGATGCCACTTTCGCCTTTGCCGGAAGGGTCGTCAGGCGTTGAACCAAAACGCAGGTGATGTCCACTTTGTCCAATCCGTTGGATAGACAACTACGCGATCGATTTTCTGTGCATGACGCCGACATAACGAATCCCATCACGATATGAATCCCAAAGCGGCTACCGGTGACCTCAAATTTACGATGAAACGCCGCGCCACTCTGTGCGTCAACGCACATATCGATCGCATGGTCGGCGGATTCACACGGCGCGAAAAACGACAAAGCAGAAAATTGACTATCATGGCCGTTGTGCCGCACATGAATTTGTGTCGACGCTTTCGTTGACGCCAGCACCGATATACTGTTGCACCTGAATGAGGAGAAGCAAACCGTGAAAAATCGTGACTACGACTTGTTCGTGATCGGCGCAGGTTCCGGTGGCGTAAGGGCCGCACGCATCGCCGCCGGCTTTGGGGCCAGGGTAGCGATTGCGGAAGATCGCTACATGGGCGGCACCTGCGTCAACGTCGGCTGCGTGCCGAAAAAACTGTACGTCTACGCATCCGAATTCGGCAAAGCCTTCAAGGACGGCAAAAACTTTGGCTGGAATGGCGAAACTCCCCATTTCGACTGGGCAACCTTGCGCGACAACAAGAAAGCTGAAATTTCTCGTCTCAACTCCATCTACGAAAACCTGTTGGCGGGGGCAAAGGCCGATGTGATCAAGGGCCACGCACGAATCGTCGATGCCCATACGGTGGCGGTCGGCGAGCAGCGTTTTGCGGCGGAAAAGATTTTGATCGCCACCGGCGGCTGGCCGCACATCCCTCAATTTCCCGGTAGCGAATTGGCCATCAGTTCCAACGAAGTGTTCGACCTTGCGCAATTTCCCAAGCGGCTGGCCATCGTCGGCGGCGGCTACATTGCGGTGGAATTTGCCGGCATCTTCAACGGGCTGGGCGCCCGCGTAACCCAGTTGTATCGCGGCCCCCTGTTCCTGCGCGGCTTCGACGCCGACATCCGCGCCCACGCTGCGAAGGAAATCGCCAAGACCGGCGTGGACCTGCGCTTTGGTGTGAATGTGCAGTCCATTGCCTCGGGGCCCGGCGGATTGCAGGTAATGCTTACCGATGGCACCGCCATCGAGGTCGATACTGTGCTCTATGCCACCGGACGAAGAGCCAACCTGGAAGGCCTGGGTCTGGAAAACGTGAAGGTGAAAATCGACGACCACGGCAATATCGAGGTCGACGACCAATATCGCACTTCCGAGCCCAGCATTTTCGCGCTCGGCGATGTGACCGGCGGCATCGAATTAACGCCGGTGGCGCTGGCTGAAGGCATGTCCTTCGCCAGACGCCAGTTCGGCGGGCTGCAAGATGCAGTCGATTACGATTTCATCCCTACGGCTGTCTTTTGCCAACCCAATATTGGCACCGTCGGCTTCACCGAAGATGCGGCGCGCGCCCGGTTCGGAAAACTCCGCGTGTTCAAATCCGCCTTCAAGCCCATGAAACACACCATTAGCGGGCGCGACGAGCAGACCTTCATGAAGCTCATCGTCGACAGTGCCAGCGACCGTGTAGTCGGCGCGCACATGGTGGGGCAGGATGCAGGCGAGATCATGCAGGGCATCGCCATCGCCTTGCGGGCAGGCGCCACCAAGGCCGTTTTCGATACGACCATCGGCATCCACCCCACCGCCGCCGAGGAATTCGTCACCATGCGGGAAGTGTGGCGAGAAGACTAGTGTCGGATTGCCCGCCAGAGGCGCTTGCGATCAGCGACGCTTCAAATATGCCAGCATCATGTCTGCGTCGGACACGTCAAACGAACCGGTCGGCGCTTCGTCCCGCAAGCCCGGCTCGAAAGAGAGCTTCTCGATTTCTCCGTTTTCGACGTACATCGAAAAGCGCCAACAGCGCATGCCAAGGCCGGGACCGCGCTTATCGTACAACCTGTCCATATTGCGGGTGAAGCCTCCGTTGCGCTGCTCAAATTTCGATACGGAAGTCTGCTGTAACCGATTAAATTCCGTTCAGCAAAATTGATGATGAGCGTGATACCATGTAAAATTGTAAATAGTAGGGGATTTTTGTGGTGGCATGAGGACATCGCGCCCATGCTATCCTGAAAATCAGGTTGCCAATTCAACAATAGTTCGGTAATGACAAATATCTCAAGCGTAGTCGATGTTTCGATTGTAATTCCATGCCATAACGAAACCAGCGTAATTTCGGCGCTGCATAGTCGCTTGTGCGCCACTATGGATCGCATGGATATTTCCTGGGAATGCATTTTAATTGACGACGGAAGTACCGACGCCACGATTGACGAATTGGTAAAGCTTCATGAGGCTGACGAGCGCTTTGTTGTCCTTCAATTGTCGAGAAATTTTGGCAAGGAGGCGGCGTTGACGGCCGGGTTGGATTTCGCGCGAGGCCGGGCTGCGATTCCGTTGGATGCGGACCTTCAAGATCCCCCGGAAGTAATTCCAGAGTTGGTAAGCAAGTGGCAACAAGGATATGAAATAGTGAATGCCGTCAGGTCGCATCGCGAGGGCGAGACAATTATCAAAAAAGTAACTTCGCATGCATTTTATCGCTTGATAAACAAGATGAGCCGCGTCGAAATTCCATATGACACCGGCGATTTCAGGCTCATATCCCGCCCCGCCTTGGATGCGCTGAAAAACATTCCAGAACGCCGTCGATTCATGAAGGGTTTGTTTGCCTGGGTGGGATTCAAGACGACAACCGTGGTGTACAAGCGCGAACCGCGTTTTGCGGGAAACACGAGCTGGAATTATTGGAAACTATGGAATTTTGCGTTGGAAGGGATTACGTCCTTTAGCCAGGTTCCGCTTCAACTGGCGACATATTTTGGCTTTGCAGTCGCTTTTGGCGCCTTCGTATATGGCTTGTGGATCATTTCCCGAACTATCTTCTTTGGTAATGCAGTGAATGGGTACCCATCAATGATGGTTACCATGCTTTTTCTTGGAGGGGCGCAATTGATGGCTATCGGCGTAATCGGTGAATACATTGCCCGCATTCACGATGAAACCAAAGCGCGTCCCATTTACATCATTCGGCAATCCTGGCAGCAAGGCAATGTGTAGCCCCAGCAAGTGGGCGTGCGCGACTAGGGTATTCGGAACTGTGCGCGAAGCACTGCCTTGGGGCGCACGATGCCAATGTGCGTCCACATAAAATCGCGGCGCGCAAGCGATCGCGAACGTGCCGAATGCGGCGTCGATTTCCGCAGCGCTTTTCCGTGACTGCTTCTGGTCGTGCTCGATTTTTCTGCTGTTAAATCGCATCAAATCTACGGAACGGCACGCTGCCCGGTGCGTTCATCGATGCGCCGATGTTCTGTCTACTAATCGTTTAAATGAACAAACTCATCTCCGAGATCGATAGGCTAAAGTATCCAAACCAGTTGTGGGTCGTTCTCATTGTCGGCGCGATGATGCTTGCTGCATTCGGGACATCCATTTTTTCCTTTGGATACTCGATCGACGGCTATCTGATGTGTGCTGCGCCATCCGATTATTGGTCGGGGTTCGCCAAATCTAATATTGCGAATGGGCGTTTCGGTCGAGCATTAATATACGCGGTACTTCATTTTTTTGCCGTGGATGATTGCTTTTCCCCGACTCTGTATGGAGTCCTCTCTATTTCCATAAACCTTGCTTCGCTATTGCTCGTCCTTAGAATGTGGAATCTTTCCTCCATTCTAGGCGGTGCGATGATCGGTGGCCTCTTTCTCGTTCATCCCTATCACGCTGAAATGTATTCCTTCAGGGAAGGCGGCGTGTATTTTTCTGGGTCTCTGTTTCTCGCATTGCTTGCCGTCAAAATGTTGACAGAATCGGACAGTGTGAAATTCAGAAAAATCTACGCAATCGCATTGCTGGTCAGCTCGCTTTCGATTTATCAACTATCCATCAACTACGCATTGATTGCGCTGGTTTTTTCGATTTGCGAAAGGGTTATCAACGATCCTAATATTGAAAATGGAATCCATGATTGGCGGCGAACTTTCAAGGATGTCGTGAGCATGTTTACCGTGGCGCTTGCTTCAATAGTCGTTTATGTCGTTGTCAATAAAATTGTGTTGGCGACCAGCGGTCAGGTTGCACTTGAACGAACCCATCTGATGGCAGTAACTGCCATTCCGCGGCGTCTTGCTGAACTCCCCAGCACATTTCATTGGATACTATTTTCAAATCAAGAGATACTCCCGGCAAGCGAAAAAAAGATCCTTTTTCTTATCCCCTTGATTGCGCTGCTGTCTGTCGTTTTCTTTTACGTCAAAAAGAAGGGTGAACTTGTTCAACCATTTTTTATTTTCGGAATCGTTGCCTTGACCTTGCTCACCTGCTTGCTGCTGGTGCTTGGAATCCAATTGCCATTGCAAGCCTTGACGCGGGAGTCTAGAACTATTTCCGCGATTTCCTTATTTCTTGCTGGCAGTTTAATGATCGTGATAAAGACGCAGCCAATGTTCTTTCGACGTTGGCTTGCAAAAGGGTTGCCGATCCTGTTTGTGATCTTCGCGGGCAATGCTAATCATGCGTTAACTGATCAGCTCAGAGTCAATGCGCGCGACCAAGCCAAGGCAAACAGGATTTTTTCCGCTTTGGAAGGTCATCCTGCGTATTCAACACTGAACAAGCTGGTCGTAATTGGTGGTAGCTGGAATTATAGCGCGACCATATATACTGCGGAGGGCGATCTTAATGCGTCGGCGTTCAGCGCCGCGTGGGCGCGAACAGCATTGATAGAAGAGGTTTCCGGGCATCGCTTTGAATGGGTGCAACCGGACGAATATGCCAGCGCACAGAATTTTTGCGATTCGGCACCGAAATGGCCGGATCGAAATTCCTACAGCATTCGCAACGGTTTGGGCGTCGTTTGTTTGGGCGATGGGGTCAATCCATAGTTGTCGTGAGATTGTATATTGCCCCATTAAAACATATGCTAAAGTGCTGGCATATATCGGCCATGTCAATCAAGCGCGTTTTATAGTGTCCCTCTGGTCGAGGAAATCCTTTTTCCTTCTTGGTAAGATATCATCTTAACTATGATACTGAGCAATAAGAAATATTATGTCTGGCACAAATAATCTTGAATTATCAGAACTGGAGCGGCTTGAAAAGGCAAATTGCCTAATCAAGCTCGACTATCCGTATAATCCGCGCCGACGCCCTTGGGATACGTCGAGATCCAAGGTTTTCGATATCATTTCTGCGGGAAGTGTCCGTTATTCCAATCTTTTGGAGAAATTCGCGGCATTCAATCCCTATTTTGAGACGATTCGAGTCAATGAAAACCAGCAGAATACATTGGCGCCAAATTGGTTGAACGGTTGGTTTCCCGGGATCGATGCCATAAGCATTTACGGACTTTTGGCGGTCAACAATCCTCGTCGGTATGTAGAGGTTGGCTCAGGGAACTCGACCAAGTTCGCGCGCCAAGCGATCAAGGATCATGGATTGCGCACAACGATCACTTCAATAGACCCATTTCCACGTGTTGACATTGATCGTATTTGCGACAAAGTTATCCGGCAACCTTGTGAGGACGTATCCTCGGAACTCTTCGATTCGTTAACTTCCGAAGACATTCTTTTCGTTGATAATAGCCATCGTTCCTTTCCGAATTCCGACGTCACAGTGTTTTTTACGGAAATATTGCCTAACCTTCCGAGCGGGATGACTTACGGCCTGCACGATATCTTTCTGCCGTGGGATTATCCAGACGAGTGGAAAGATCGATATTACAACGAACAATATCTTTTGGCCGCCTACCTTCTTGGTGGGGCAAATGGAGATGAAATCGTTTTGCCGAACACTTTTCTTTCTTATTTTGCGCCGCATATGTTGACCCCGATCAACAATACGCTGAACAACCCTAAGTTATCAGGCATTGAGAAGACGGGCTGCGCATTTTGGATGAGACGACATCCATCCGCCGATTAGGAAGCATTGCGGATAACCCAACCCCATGTTTTCTACAAATCGCCCAGAAAATCTAGACTTGGTTGCCAACCAAATTCTTGTTCAATCGGGGCAACGTCCAACACGCTCTTTGGCACGTCAAGCGACCGGCTTTCCCTGGATACGCACTCGACAGTCTTACCCGATACGTCTCGGTCGCTATCCGGACAGAATGGTCTTTTTGCATTAAGCCGGCGGCGATGCCAAGCGCGAGCGCCTCTGTCCCATCGGAGGATTCCGACAGGAACAGCCGTATGGTCAGGACAATGCGCGTAATAAGAATACCGTCACTTTTCCAGGCGAGCGATCAACCAGCGCCCGCATTTACGTAGCCAGGTGCTTTGCAAAAGCGCCGTGCCGAGCCGCGTGCGGCGCAACAATACATAGAGCTTTTTCAGGCTTTCCGCAGAAATTCCTTGTTCCCCTGTCGGAGCACCAGCACTGGCCTGATTGATCCAGAGCGTGTTGGCGACATTGTTCAAGCGCGTGTATTCGACTGCAAGTGTGGCGACCTCCTGCGCGAATCCGCGCGGCAAGGCGACACGCGCCTCTTCTGCGGCGAATTGACGCGCACGCTGCAAATGCTGCAACAATGTGGAAGTCGTCGCCGGCAGATTAAATTGCGCGAAGATATGTGCACGCGCGGCCTGCCCGACTGTTGCGCGAAAATCCGGCTGCGCAATCAAGCGCGCCAACGTCTCGACGTAATCCCCCAACTCGCGCTCGCTGTGCGGGATCAGGAATCCGCACTCAGGGGTCACCACTTCTTCTTGTCCGCCAACCGAGGCAGTGACGGGAACCACGCCCATTCCCATCGCTTCCAGCAACGCGACCGATATGCCTTCATACAACGAAGGCAGCAAAAATATGTCCGATGCCGCCAGCACCTCCAGCCAGGCCACGTGATCCACCCTGCCTAACAAGCGCACCGACGATGCGAGATTGGCCTTGTTTATCGTATCGGCAAAGGCCGGCTGCAAATCTCCATCGCCGATAATCAGCGCTTGAAACTTCGATCCGCGCGCCGCCAGGGTCTGCAAGATCGCGGCAAGAAATTGCGGTCGCTTTTGCTCGCAGAAGCGACCGGCAAACACAATCACCGGAATATCCGCATGCAATTGCAGCCGTTCCCTGGCGCGTTTCCTTGCATCGTCGCCGGCTTCGAGTTGCGTGCAATCGATCCCGGTGTAACAGACCTCGATGCGTTCCTTCTGTGCGCCTTTTTCCACCATCCAGTCGCGCAAATGCGCGGTTGTGACCAGGTTAAGATCGAGCATTTCCTGATAGCCGACCGCAAAGCGCGGGTGGCCGCCGTTCATCCACGCTTCTTCGACATGACACAGGTCGACGAAGGTCAGCGCGGGAAAATGCGAGCGCAGATACGGCAAGGTCAGGTAGCCGAAGGTGCTGGCGGAAATCAACACCGTGTCGATTTGACGCGATTCGATCAAACTGCGCAGGAAGCGCGGATAGTCCGCCGTGCGCAGGAAGGTCGGCAGCACGAAAATATCCGGCGTCAGTGCGGCGAACTCGTGCAGCCAGTTGTTTTCCGACTCCAGCGTTGCGCAAATCGATACTTGATAACCGTTTTGGATCAATGCGCGGATCCAGTCCAGGTTGACTTTGTCCGCCCCGCCCGTGACCATCCACGGGATAAGGAACAAGATGCGCCGCACGTGCTCGGGTTTTGCCAATTTGTTGGCGAACGGCAGCAGCGACGGCACGGTTTCATAGGGAGCAGGATAGCAAACCTCGGGGGCCGGAAAATTGACTCGAAGGTCGGCGTAGCGTTTCGCCATCAGCTCCTCGAACTCCCGATTGACCGAACCCGAACTCATCACCTGCTGAAAGCGTCCGGCGCTGCGTCTTCTGTACCAAGAAAGATATTCCGGCAGCGTATGGCCCCAGTAGCCGGCCTTGGCCAGCGCCAGCCAGAAGTCCCAGTCTTCGTGGCCGAAGCGGATCGATTCGTCGAACCCGCCCGAAGCATCGAACGCCTCGCGCCGAACGACCGACATCGGCGGCCCGCTGTTGGTGTCGAGGTGCAGCTTTCCGGTTTCAAATCCGACTTTCCAGAGAAAGGATTTATCTTCAAAGTGAACCGACCAGGAATTGCAGAAAGCGAATTGCGGATTGGATTCGAGAAACCACAGACATTTTTCGATGAAGGTCGGCTCCAGCATGTCGTCGCTGTCAAGCAGGCATAGGTAGCGCCCGATCGAATGCTTGACTGCCGTGTTGCGCGCGGCGGCTGGCCCGGCATTCTTTTGCAGGACGACCTTGATGCGCGCATCGCTGGCCTGCACTGCATGCAGCCGATCCAAGGCGGCCTCATTGGTGCTGCCGTCGTCGACGATGATCCATTCGAGGTTTTGGCAGGATTGCGCAAGCACCGATTTCACGGTTTCGAGGAAGACTTCGTCGGTGTTGTAGTACGGAGTGATTACCGAAACGATCGGCGCCGCATCCGTCTCTGCCGAGCGATACGGGAAAGCCGCTCGATTGGCCGCCGCCGGCGTGTTTGAAAAATCTGGGTCCCTGGAATTGATCATCTTAGCCTTTGTTGCCGTAAACCATGAGTGAAACCATGTTAAAAATTATTGCCAAACCGACGGCAGAAAAATCCGCTCGTCGAAAAACGGTGACGACGCTTGAAATTTGTCGCTGCGTCAAGGCCGCTAGCGTCACTTCAAGGAGCGCCGGCGTCTGCCTCGACCGGGTGGAACGCCCCGTGCGAACGCTTGTCGCGCAATTTCAATATCGGTCTTTCGATAGTCAAATAGGTTGCGCTCGCAAGCACATAGCCGGTTGCCCAAAATAACGGGTAGGTAATCCACGGATTGGGATAGACCGCATCGAAAAGCCCGAATTTGCGCAGGCAATCCATGGCAATCATAAAGCCGAATATATGCCCCAGATAAAGCGAATACGATATCTTGCTGGTGTAGGTGACAAAACTGTTGAGCAAGGAAAAACGCGTGGGTTTGAGCGAATTGAACTTTGGAATCAACATCGCAAAGGCAAACGACGAAATCAGGAAATAGAAGGGCGCAAGGGCAGGAGAATCCGCCAGGCCGACGTAGCCCGACTTGGTGTAGGCGATGCAAGCGGCGACCAGTATCGCGAAGAGGGGCCAGCACTTTGCCAGCGTGGCGAACCAATCCTTTTTCCACATATAGAGATAGGCTATCAGCACGCCGAACCCGATGGAATCGAGCCGGAACACGACGATGTTGCGCAGGCCTTCGTCGAAGATTGGCATATCCGTCAAATGCGCGGGCAAAAAGATCCGAAACAGGAACGGCACCGAGATAAAAACGGCGATCGCCAGCAATGCCGCGCGCCGCGCGCTCTTGCCGAGTGCGCAAAAGACAAGAAGGACCAGCGGGAACGTAAGATAAAACCATTCCTCCACTGCCAAGCTCCAGGAAAGGCGAAAAAAGTCCGGCATTTTCCAGGCCAGATTCTGGCAAAAAAGCAAATAGGGCAATTGATCTACAAGGCGGGTCGCACCGCGCCAATCGTATCTCAGAGAGACGATGAAGTTGACAAAATACAGCGGCAAGGTCCTCATCCAACGCCGATACCAGAATCCGAAGAGTCCCGCCTCGTGCCCGACCGGCCAATGCTTGGCCTCGGCAAGAAGAATTCGGCCAATCAGGAATCCGCTCAAGCAGAAAAAAAGATCCACCCCGAAGAGTCCGCACATGCCAAGTTTCGCAAGTATCGGATGCGGATTGGAGTGCTGGAGCGTGTGGCCGGAAACAACGAGAAGGATTGCTGCGGTTCGGCAAACATCCAGGCCGAAGTTTCTGCTCACGTCTCGCTTCTCGTTCACATGGGTCATCGCATGATCGTTCGACATCATTGTTCAATTACAAAGGTTCGGGACCATACGATATCGCAGCAGCGTCCTCCTGGAGTATTGAATTGACCGATGACGACTTCTTTCGCCTGCTCTACCATGTAGGCGCGGCTTACGACGCATTGCAATCCTGATTGGGTTGTGACGTGCTTGGCGGGTTCCTTGGACAAGTCGAAATCGCGCCCGACGGCGTCGTTCGAAATTCCGCTGCCTGCGGCCGGATAGACGTGCATAAAAAATCTGGATTGAAACGAACTCATGTCGCAGTTGGGAACGGAAACAGAGACTCCTTCGTTGCTCACACGAAGCTCAAGCCCGGAACTTAGCCGCTGGGAGGACGGTTCCCGCCGCACGTCGATTCTTTCCGAAAACCTGGCCCACGATGTATCGGCCCTGGGCGGGTGAACCAGCGTCACGCCAGCCGCAATTATGGCAACAAGGGCCGCAACGAAGGTCAACGCCCTGATATTTACATTTTTCATGGAGCCTACCTGACCGATTACAGTTTCGGGGCGAGTCGCAGCTTGCGCAACGCGCGCCATGCCTTCGAGCGCTGGATGATGTCAAGCCGGTTTTCGGACTCGGCCAGGAGCTGCTTGTGTTCGGCCAATTGTTTCTCCAATGCCTGATTTTGTCCGGCCAGCCAATCTTTTCCTTCGGTCAGGTTTGCTACCCAGGCCCGCGTTTGCTGCAACTCGTTTTCCCGCTCGACGATAGTGTTGTCGCGCTCCTTGAGCACGTGATTCAGCTCGCGCAACGCATTATTGAGCTGCTCCTTGTCGGCATTCTGCGTGTCAACCCAGGCCCGTGTCTCCGCCAATTCGCTCGTGCGCGCTTTGATGGTGAGTTCGCATTCCTTCAAGAGCGCTTCGCGTCCATGCATCGCGATCTTGTGCACTTTCGCTTGTTGATCCAATAGTTCCTGGCAATCGATCGGCAATTCCTTGCTGTCGACCAGCTTTTGGATTTCAAGCCGCAACAAAGCCGACCTCCTTTCGGCTTCCAGCGCTTTTGCATTGCTATCGGAGGTGGTGTCGAATTGGCAAAATTGCGGTGGCGGCTCGAACGGCCGATTCGAGCAAACGGCGATCCATCCAAGCGGCTCGTCGTCAGCTCCGCCTTGGTCAAGCGGGCCAAACGCGACCAGGTCTTGCGTCGGCATCGTCGTTCGACCGATAAAGATGCTCGGCCTTACCCACTGCTTGAGTATTGCAACGTGTTCAAAGCCCGATCGCAGCAAGGTCTCGAATTCAACTTCGGTCATGGCCCGCGATTGCTGCGCGCCGGCGTCGCGGGCGGCGGAAAATTCGGGGTTTGGCGTCGAGACGACCAACTTCCCGTCCGGCTTTAACAAGTTGGCCAAGACGCCGATGGTCGCCAATTGCGTTTTGGAGTCGAGCGTGTCAAGACAGGTCGCCAGGTCGAACGAATGCGCTTGCAGTTCGTGCGCGCTGTCGGTGCTGTGCAAGAAGCGCAATGTCGGAATGCGGTGCTGTTCTTTGGCCCAGTCGATTGCTTCTGCCGCGCTGTCGACGCCGACAACCGACGCGGCAACCTGCGCCAGGAGCGCTGACCCATACCCGCTGCCGCAGCCGAAATCGAGCACCTGAGCGTTTTGGGCAAAAGAGCGTGCAAACGCATAACGCGGAAGATGCGCGTATTCCTGCAATTTTCCGGGAGCGCCGGGGACATAGCGTTCACGCATGAAGCGCGCGAAATCGCTGCCGCGCCCCTCTGCGCAGATTCCAAGCGAGCAGCCAAGTTCATCGTTGATCGAAGGCTCTTCATCGTCAAAGCGCTGCGCTGCGCTGGGTGGCATGTCGACAATTCCGCGCACGCGGACATCTTTGAACTGCAAGCGCCGCAAGAACAATGACAAAGACTTGGCCGAGTAATACACCAGATGCGACGGCGGGTGCCGATAGGGCCAGGCGTCTGGGGCGGCGACCGCTTCGTTGCTGCGCGCGTTGGGCGTGGTAATGACGACCAGGGTTTCCGGACCGATAGCGCCGCTGTCAAACAGCGCGAAAAAAGGCGCGTACGGATCTTTCAGGTGTTCGATGACTTCCAGCATGAGAACCAGATCGAAGCATTGCGGCGGCAAGTCTTCTGCGCGTTCGACGATAGTCATGCGGTCGCCGTGCCGCTCCTTGGCGATATGTCGCGCGTGCTCGGACAACTCGATGCCGAAGCATTTCCACTGCCGATCAGCCGCCAGCCGCAAATGCGAACCGTAACTACAGCCGATGTCGAGCACCGAAAGCCCACGACTGTTGTCCGGAAAACGGTCCAGCACATCGGTCACCAGTTGCAATGAATGTTCAGTCTGTAAATCGTAATTTGCATAGCCGCCATGTTCGCCGCCCTCGAAATATGCTTCGCGGTCGTACATTTCTTTGAGCGCCTGGTCGCTGGGCATCGGCCAGACGAAATCGGTCGCCGTTTCTGCGCAGCGCCAAATTTCAAAGCCATCGGTATGGCACAGCGGTTGCGTCACCGTCGCGTGCGAAACCGGGCACGCCGGCGCCCCGACTGCGGAATCGGCTGCGCTATTGGGGCTGCTGGAATTGACCTGATCCGACATCTTCGTATCCTTGTTGCTTCAATAAAATTTCAAAAGTCGGCGAGACTATGCATGTCGATCTTGTTGCGCTTGCTTCGATGCACCAGTCACGATCACGCCGGCCGCGACGATTGGTCGTCCGGCAACCATTGACAAGGATGGATAAAACGCCCCCAGGTCGGAAAATTCCAACGCACCGAAAATTTCCTTGAAAGATCGGACAATGCATAGAACACGGTCAAATCTTCGGAATTGGCCCCGATCGCTATCGTATAGTCGCCAGGCGCCAGGCAATTCGGCGTCAGGACCACCTTGCCGCGCAAAATATCGCCGGCCTTGCATGCATTCCAATATACTCCGGCTTCCTGGCTGGTTTGTCCGATCGACCAGTCGCCGTCGGCGCGGAAAATACTGATGGTAAATACGCTGCGCCCTATGTCCTTGTGCGCCTGCAGCGCAAAGCCGATGCTAATCGTATCCCCTACCGAGTAGGTCGGCGTCGGATCATATTTTCCTTCGTGCACGATTTCGATGAATTTCGCCAATCCCGTGTCTTTTTGCGGAATAATCGACGTCGACTCTGCCGGTTTTTCGACCGGTGGCGTGCCGGTCATGGATGCGTAGTATTCCTGGCATACGGGGATGGCGTCGCCAATCATGACCATTTGCCCGTTTTGCAGCCAGGCGACGCGGTCGCACATGGTCTGCACAATGCTCAAATCGTGCGCGACGAACAGCAGAGTCGTGCCTTTGGCGCGCAATTCCCTTATTTTCAGGATGCACTTGTTTTGAAATGCGAGATCGCCGACGCTTAATGCCTCGTCGACAATCAAAATCTGCGGGTCGACGTTGACCGCAACCGAAAACGCCAGCCGCACGTACATGCCGCTCGAATAGACCTTGACCGGCTGGTCGACGAAATCGCCGATATCGGCAAACGCCAAAATGGCATCGAGGCGGGCATCGGTTTCCTCGCGGCTGAGGCCCAGAATTGCCGCGTTCATATAAACATTCTCGCGCCCGGTAAATTCCGGGTTGAATCCTGCTCCCAATTCAAGCAGCGCGGCAATCCTGCCATTTGCCTTGGCTTGGCCGCTGGTCGGCGTCGTCGTGCCGCAAATCATTTGCAGCAAGGTCGATTTGCCGGACCCGTTGCGGCCGATGATGCCGATCGTTTCGCCTTTCCTGACGTCGAACGATACGTTTTGCAGCGCCCAGAATTCACGGAAATATCGACGCGGCTTTTTGCCGACGGCTTTCTGCAGCCGGGGCATGATGAACTGGCGTAACCGATCGCGCGGATGATCGTATATCTGATAACACTTGCCAACGTTTTGCACGCTGATGACGATATCAGAGGACATCGGAAAATCCTTTCCGTGTCTTTTGGAACCAGGCAAATCCCAACCAGAAAACGATCGCGCTAACCAGCGTATGCACTGCCAAAATCGGCCAATCCGGCATGATGCCCCAGATTAAAACGTTGCGCGCCTGTTCGATGATAAAGGCGAGTGGATTGGCATAGATGAACGCGCGGTACTGCATCGGCAGCGACGCCACCGAATAGAAAACGGGAGAGAGGAACATCATAACGGTAGTGATAAAGTTGACCGTTTGCGCCATGTCGCGCAGATACACGCCCAGCGAGGCAAGAAACCACGATACGCCCATGGCGAACAGCAGCAGCGGCAGCATGACAATCGGGAAAAACAAGATCGTCCATTGCAGCGATTGATGAATTACCGCATAGAAAACCAGCCAAACCGAGATGCTGACGAGGGAATGGAAGATCGTCGACCCGAGCGCGACCCAGGGAAGAATTTCAAGCGGGAACACCACTTTTTTGACGTAATTCACGTTGGAGATAATCAACGTCGGCGCGCGATTGATGCACTCGGCCAGCAGCGAAAAAACGATCATGCCGGCGAACAAAACCACGGCAAATTCCGTCTTGCTTTCGCTGGCGCCGCTCCAACGGGCCTTGAACACGACGCTGAAAATGAAGGTGTACACCGACAGCATCAACACGGGGTTGAAGAACGACCACAGAATGCCCAACATCGATCCGCGATACCGGCCAACCACTTCGCGCTTGGTCATCGCCCAGATAAGCTCCCGATGGGAGACGGCGCTGCGCAGAATTTGCATCGGGGAAATAGGGAAATTTTGCATCAATACTTCATCAAATAAATTTGAAAAGCTGCGTCACCGGGATGGTGCGCCATAGGAGAATAGCAAATTGGGAGAATATTTTTTTCAGTTGACGATGGATTCTTGTCAATTTTGTTCACCGCCCAATCGCAGTTTTCAGCCTGAAAATTGTATCAGAATCACATGATTCTGTCGCGTTAAACCGGCCCCGCAACAAGGGCGCTCGCATGAAGGATCACCGGAGTTTCAAGAATTTTTCCCAAATAAGCTATATTCCATTCTCACTTGAACCGCTTATTGGCAACGCCGAGCTTGGTGGGTTTGTCGCTTTTCAATGGATTCAGGGCGGTGCGGAGGAAAATGGCGAAGTTCTGTCGAGCTTCGTCAATACCGATTGTCAAACCGGTCGTGTTGCTTTACGCAGGCGCGAAGTGACTCGAACATTGCCTTGCATCATGCGAACCACTGACGCATTTACTGTCGATGTCAATGCGATGAGCCTTCAACGCCAGGCACAAACGAGGGACGCCAGGGGCTTGATCGATTACGAGATCGCCCGCATAGCTTGCTGCGCCTGGCCCGAGCGAGCCGACATGCCGAACCGCCGCCCGCCATTTTCAACCGTATGGAGCGGCGGCTTCCTGCAAAGCATTTACCAGCGGCCGGGACTGTGGCGAGGAAGGACAAGTTGCACCGCCGGCTCGTCGATGCCCATCCCGCGCGCCGGCAGCACTGAAACCGGCTACGTCGGCTTGCCCTGAAAGCTGACTTGTCGATCGCGGGTCGGCCGACAAATCGCGAATTTCGTGCCGACGTGCCTGCAGCACGATTGCCGTTCCGCCGTCACTATTTGTCTTGCATTTCGCCGAAGCTTTTGCCGCCGATGCCGAAATGCTCCTTCGGCATTTCGGTAAGAATCACGCGCACGCTTTCCGGCTTGGCGCCGATCGCATCGAACATGGCTTCGGTGATTTTTGCAATCAACTTCCTTTTTTGCTCGACAGTGCGTCCTTCCAGCAAATGAATTTGACAGATCGGCATGGAATACTCTCCTTAAATGAAACGAACGTTGACGCTGCCCAGGTCTTGCATGCGCAAATTGACGCTGTCGCCGGCCTTGACCATCACCGCTTCGGTAATCGCGCCGGACAGGATCAGGGTG
Source organism: Burkholderiaceae bacterium (assembly GCA_031291325.1). GTDB lineage: Bacteria > Pseudomonadota > Gammaproteobacteria > Burkholderiales > Burkholderiaceae_D > PKWO01. Next base: position 15,803 of record JARLJG010000071.1, on the reverse strand, counting down.
CCGGCCGGAATTTCCTCGTCGCGCTCGCCCAACAGGTTGACCAGCATCGCGATTGCCGCCGCCGGATGGCCCAACACGGCGGCACCAGCGCCGAGCGAAACGATTTCGCCATTCTTTTCCATCACGACCCCGAGCGTGCGCAAGTCGAGATCTTCCACCGGCCGCGCGCGCCCGCCGACGACGAAACGCGACGACGAACAATTATCGGCGATCACGCTCTTCAAGTCGAACTTGAAGTCGCGGTAGCGGGAATCGATGATTTCGATCGCCGGCATCACAAAGTCGGTTGCCGCCAGCACCGTGCCGATATGGCAGCCCGGCCCTTTCAGCGCTTTCTTGGTGACGAAGGCGATTTCCGGTTCGACTTTCGGATGGATCAATTCCGACAGCTTGACCGCTCCGCCTTCCGGCACCGAAAAATAGTCGGCCAGGAAACCGAACACCGGCATCGACACGCCCATCTGCTGCATCTTGGCGTGCGAAGTCAGGCCGGCCTTGAGGCCGACGATGCGGCAACCGCGCGCTATCTTGCGTTGCTTGATTGCTTCCTGGATCGCATAGGCATCGTCCCAATCCATCTCGGGATGCTCGTCGGTGATCTTGGTGGTGTCGTGCGCCTGCAACTCGCAATTTTCGAGATGTTCGGCAAGTTTATTGATGGTGCTGATATCCAGTTTCATTTTTTTCCTTTTGTGCGCAAGCGGAATTACCGCAAGCCGCGTTGCCGCGCCATCGTCAGCGCCGTGTCTTCAATCATGTCTTCCTGCCCGCCGACCATGCCGCGCCGGCCCATTTCGACCAGGATGTCGCGCGCCGGCACGCCATAGGTTTTTTCGGCGCGCTTGGCGAACAGCAGGAAGGAGCCGTATACGCCGGCATAGCCCAGGGTCAGCGAGTCGCGGTCGATGCGGATCGGGAAATCCATGATCGGCAACACCAGATCCTCGGCGACATCGGACATCTTGAAGACATCGACCCCAGTCTCGATTCCGGCGCGCGCGCACACCGCGACAAACACTTCCATCGGCGTATTGCCGGCGCCCGCGCCCAGCCCGGCGGCGGCGGCGTCGATCCGGTTGGCGCCGTACTCGACTGCCACCAGCGAGTTGGCGATGCCCATGCCCAGATTATGGTGGGCGTGAAAGCCCAGCTCGGTTTCCGGCTTGAGCTTCTCGCGCAACAGGCCGATGCGCGCCTTGACGTCTTCCGGCAACATGTAGCCGGCGGAATCGGTGCAATAGATGCAGTTTGCGCCGTAGCTTTCCATCAGCAGCGCTTGCTCCAACAGCTTCGCCGGGGACGCCATGTGGGCCATCATCAGGAAGCCGACGGTATCCATCTCCATCTTGCGGGCGAAGCTGATATGTTGTTGCGACACGTCCGCCTCGGTGCAATGGGTGGCGACGCGGATGGTCCGCACGCCCAAGCCATGCGCCATTTTCAGATGATCGACGGTGCCGATGCCGGGCAGCAGCAGCGCCGATATCCTGGCTTGCTTCATCAGCGGGATCACCGCCGACAGGTATTCCTCGTCGGTGTGGGCGGGAAATCCATAGTTGACCGACGATCCGCCCAGGCCGTCGCCGTGGGTGACTTCGATCAGCGGCACGCCGGCGGCGTCCAGCCCTTGCGCGATGCTGGTCATTTGCGCCAACGTCATCTGGTGGCGCTTAGGATGCATGCCGTCACGCAGGGTCATGTCGTGAACGGTGATTTTCTTTCCTTTGAGTGTCATGGCGATTCCTTATGCAGCTACGGGCTTTTGCGGGGTTGGGGCAAGCGTCAGTCTGCCGCCAATGATTTCTTCGGCAAACATTTCCGCAGTGCGGGCGGCGGCGGCGGTCATGATGTCGAGGTTGCCGGCATACTTGGGCAGATAGTCGCCCAAGCCTTCCACCTCCAGAAACAGCGACACGCGCTTGCCGTCGAATACCGGGCCGTTGACCAGCTTGTAGCCGGGGACGTATTTCTGCACTTCCTTGATCATCGCGTGCACCGACGCGGTAATCTTCTCGCGGTCGGGCTCGGTTTCGGTCAGGCAGTGGACGGTATCGCGCATGATCATCGGCGGTTCAGCCGGATTGATGATGATGATGGCCTTGCCTTTCTTCGCGCCGCCGACCTTTTCGACCGCGCTGGCGGTGGTGCGGGTAAATTCGTCGATATTGGCGCGGGTGCCGGGGCCGACCGATTTGGATGCGGTAGTCGCCACGATTTCGCCATAGGCAACCGGCTGCACGCGCGAGACTGCCGCCACCATCGGGATCGTTGCCTGGCCGCCGCACGTGACCATGTTGACGTTCATCTCGCGCTTGCCGACATGCTTGATCAGGTTGACCGGCGGCACGCAAAACGGCCCGATTGCCGCCGGCGTCAGGTCGATCATCATCACGCCCAGCGCATTGAGCTTGCGCGAGTTTTCCGCATGCACATAAGCGGAAGTCGCATCGAAGGCGATTTGAATGCGGTCGGTATCGACGTGCGGCAACAAGCCGTCGACGCCGTCTGAGGTGACTTTCAATCCCATGTCGGCGGCGCGCTTCAAGCCTTCCGAGCCGGGATCGATGCCGACCATCCAGACCGGCTCCAGCACCGCGCTGCGCTGCAATTTATACAGCAAGTCGGTGCCGATATTGCCGGGTCCGATCAATGCGCACTTGATTTTCTTCATACTAGCCTCTCCCATTTCAATAAAAGCGCACCGAACAGCCGCCGATGCCGCCAATCGTCACGCGCAAGCTGTCGCCGGCCTTGACCGGGAACATCGCCGCCAGCGAACCGGACAAGATCACTTCGCCGGCCTTCAGCGGAATGCCCAGCCGACCCAGCGTATTGGCTAGCCAGGCAACCGCATTGACCGGGCTGCCGAGGGCCGCTGCGCCAGCGCCGGTGGCGACCACTTCGCCATTTTTTTCCAGCACCATGCCGCAGGTCAGCAGATCGACCTTGCGCGGATCGACCGCGTGGTCGCCCAGCACGAAGACGCCGCAGGAGGCATTGTCGGCGACGGTATCTTGAATCTTTATTTTCCAGTCCTTGATGCGCGAATCGACGATTTCAAAGCACGGCATCACGCATTCGGTCGCGCGCAGCACGTCGGCGTTGCTGATGCCCGGCCCGATCAAGTCATGCTTGAGGATGAAGGCGATTTCCCCTTCCGCCTTGGGCTGGATCAGCGTGTTCGCCGCGATCGCTTCGCCTTCGTTATAGATCATGGTGTCGAGCAGGTAGCCGAAATCCGGCTGATGCACGTTCAACATGTTCATGACGGCGGCGCTGGTGACGCCGATTTTTTTGCCGACCACGTGCGCGCCCTGCTCGATGCGGCGCTTGAGCAATTGCTGCTGGATGTGGTAGGCATTGTCGATGGTGATATCGGGATGACGCTCGGTCAGCGGCGCAACGGTGCGGCAGTTGCGCAAGGCTTCGTAGAGTTCGTCGCCGAGTTGAACGATTGTAGTTTGTTCCATCTTGTTTTATCCGCAAAGTAAATGAGTGTTATGACTGTTGAGGCCAGGTCAGGAAATCCGCCACCAGCCGATTGAAGCGTCCGGCGTGCTCAATCTGCGTCCAGTGGCCGCAATGGCCGAATACATGCAACTGGGAACGGGGAATCCACTGCGCCAAGGTCAACGAATTGGACAGCGGTATCACCCGATCCTCGCGCCCGTGCAGCACCAGGGTTTCCTGCGGCAGTGCGCGGATCGCGGCTTCGTCGGCGGCCATCGCGTCGACCCAGCGCTGGCGCGGCGCCGGAAACATGGCGGAGAACGATTCCTGGAAGCCGGGACGGACGCTGGCCTGGTAGCGCAACTGCGCCAGCTCGTCGCTGACCAAGGTGCGGTCGAACGCGAAGATATCGAGCAAGGCACGCATATTGGCAATCGACGGCGTGTAACCCCATACTGCATCCAGCCCCGGCGTGATCGCAAACGGCACGCCGACGCTCCCCATCAAAACCAGCCGCCGCACGCGCGACGGATGACGAATCGCCAAGGCCAAGGCCAACGCGCCGCCGAACGAATTACCGACCACGTCGGCGCTGGCGATCCCGAGCGCATCGAGCAAACCCACTGCCTGCGCCACCCAGGTGTCGAGGTCGTAGCGGATGTCGGCGCGCCGCTCGCTATAGCCGAACCCGGCCATGTCGGGCGCGATCACGCGGCAATGTAGCGCCAGCGCTGGAATCGTCAAGCGCCAGTTGGCCCAGGCGCTCACGCCCGGCCCCGAGCCATGCAGCAACAGCGCCGGAAAGCCCGCGCCGACATCGTGATAATTGGTCAGGATGCCGGCGGCGCGAATATTGCTGGCGATTTCAGGGTTATCCATAGTCAAGTTCAACGCCATCACAGCTTGACGCAAATGTTTTTAAGTTCGGTGTAAAACTCCAGCGAATGCACGCCGCCTTCGCGCCCGATCCCGGATTGCTTTGCGCCGCCGAACGGCGTGCGCAAGTCGCGCAGGAACCAGCTATTGACCCACACCAGCCCGGCTTCGATTTTGGCGGCGACGCGATGGCCGCGCTGCAAATTGGTGGTCCAGATCGCCGCCGACAAGCCATAGGTCGTGTCGTTGGCGCGCCGGATCACTTCGTCCTCGCTGTCGAACGGCGAGATATGGCAGCAGGGGCCGAATATTTCTTCGCGGCAGACCGCAGCGTCGTCCGACAAGCCGGTCCAAATGGTCGGTTGCACCCACGCGCCATCGGCCAGGTCGCCGCTCATGTTCGGCACGCCGCCGCCGGTGACGACGGTTGCGCCCTCCTCCTTCGCCTTGCGGTAATACGAAAGCACTTTGGCTTTGTGTTCCAGGCTGATGAGCGGGCCGATGCCGGTGGCCGGATCGCCGGGCACGCCGACCTTGAGATTTTCCGCGCCCTGCTTCAAGGCGGCGACGAATTTGTCGAAAATCGGGCGTTCGACATACACCCTTTCCGTGCCCAGGCAAACCTGGCCGCAATTGGAAAACGCGGAGCGCATCGTGCCTTCGATGGCGGCCTCGAAGTCGCAGTCGGCGAAGACGATGGCCGGATTTTTCCCGCCCATCTCGAGCGATACCGGGCGCGCGCCGTCGGCCGCCGCTTTCATGATCGCCGCGCCGGTGCGTGTTTCGCCGGTGAAGGTGATCGCATTGACGCCTTGGTGCGTGGTCAGGAATTCGCCGGCGGAAGCCGGCCCGAATCCATGCACCACGTTGTACACGCCTTTCGGTATGCCGACCGCATTCATCACTTCGCCCAGCAGCGCGGCGGTTTGCGGCGTTTCTTCCGACGGCTTGACCACGATGGTATTGCCGCAGGCCAGCGCCGGGCCGGCTTTCCATGTCATCAATAGCAACGGCAGGTTCCACGGACAAACGATGCCGACCACGCCTATCGGCGACCGGGTCGCATAGTTGAGCGCGCCTCTGCCGTCCGGGGTGGCCAGCTCGAAAAATTCGGTCGGCACATTCTTGACTACATCGGCGAAGATTTTGAAGTTGGCGGCGCCGCGCGGGATGTCGATATGGCGCGCCAGGCTCATCGGCTTGCCGGTGTCGGCGCATTCGGCTTCCAGGAATTCATCGAAGCGGCGCACGATTTCGTTGGCGACGCCATACAGCAGATCGACGCGGTCGGCCACCACCAGCTTGCCCCACGGACCATGCAGCGCCGCGCGCGCCGCGCGCACGGCGAAATCGACCTCGTCTTTGCCGGCTTCGCACACCTGCGCAATCACGGCATTGTTGAGCGGGGACCGCTTCTCGAACATCTTGCTGCCGGAAACGAATTCGCCGTTGATAAAATTCCTGATCTGCTTCATTCAATTCTCTCTATGAGGGGGTTAATTTTTTTAGCCGCCCAACCCGATGGCTGCCAGGCCCGCACGGGCACATTCTTCGTCTTGCGCTTCCGACGCTCCCGACACGCCGATGCCGCCTATCCATTCTTCTTCGCCTTCGACGCGCAACGGCAAGCCGCCGCCGAACACGATCAACCTCGGCTGCGCGGAAAAACCGAACTTCATGCCGTCGTCGTGGCCGATCGCGCCCATCCAGTCCTTGGTGGAAAAGCCGAAACTCGCCGCCGTATACGCCTTGTCGATCGCAATCTCGATCGAATGCAGGAACGCGCCCGGCATGCGCAAAAACGCCATCATGTTGCCGCCGCGATCGACCACCGCGACGTTGATCCGCCAGCCGTGCGCTTGCGCGTATTGCACCGCCGCGCGGGCGGCGGTGCCGGCGGCGTCCCAGCTAATGCCGGGAGTAGTCGCCTGGATTTCCATCTCAGCTCACCACGGTCAGGAAGCGCTCGTTGAGCTTGCGGTCGTGATAGAACACGCCTGCGCCGGCTTCTTCCCAGGTCCAGGTGATCGGATGCATGTCGGGATAAAAGTCGTAGCCGCCGCAGAACGTCTCCAGACGGTTGCCCGACGGATCGAAGAAATAGATCGTCGTGCCGCGCGTGACGCCGTGCCGGGTCGGGCCGGCATCGATCGAGACGCGATGCATCGACATCAGGTCGGCTGCGCGCAAGACCTGCTCCCAGCTTTCCAGACGGAACGACAGGTGATGCAGCTTGTTGTCTTCGGAATGGCGCACCAGCGCGACGTCATGCGCCTTGGCAGAACAGGTCAGCCAGATTGCCAGGTCGGTCTTGCCGTCTTCCAGCTTGATGGTTTCCACCAGTGAAAACCCCAACACCTTCTCGAACAGCGCGTGCACGCCGTCGATGTCGCCGCCGTACAGCAGCGCATGGTCCATGCGGCTCGGCGCGATGCCGGGCAGGTTCGGCACCCAGGCTTCCGGGTTGGTGTACGACATGCCGTTGCCGACATCGAGTTTTTCCGCGTACAGCTCGATCGTGTGGCCGGTGGGGATGGTGAAGCGCACGCGTTCTCCGGTATTGAGCATTTCACCGGCGGGGATGCGTTCGGTCTTGACGCCGTACTCTTTCAAGTCGCGGTCGAATTTCTCGAGCGTCGCCTTGTTCTGCACCTTGAACGCAAATAGATCGATGCCGGCGCGGTCGGCCTGGCGCAGCACCACGCTGTGGTGATCGCGCTCGTCCCAGCATTTGAAATAGACGCGACCGGAAGCGTCGCGGCCGACTTCCTGCAAACCCAACACTTCGGTATAAAACTTGACCGATTCATCCATATCCAGCACGCGCAATTGCGCGTGTCCCGGACGTAATACGCCTGTCATTGCCATGATTGTCTCCTCCTATGTGGAACTTTGGTTTGGTAAAGCAACTCTGTTTTCCGATGCGTGCTGCGCGTTCGTCACGATCGCTGCCATCGTTGCGATAGTTGCGATAGTTGCCATCGTTGCGTTTGTCGTGCAGCACACATTTTTCTTCATTTTTCCCAGCACCTTCAATTTCAAATCGCTGTCCGGCAATACCCGGCACGCCAGCAGCCGGCCACCGACTTCATCTTCTTCGCTGACATGCTCGCGGCTCATTGCTTTCTTGCGATACATGCCGGCAGTTACTTCGACCTTGCACACCCCGCAACCGCCGCCGCGACAACCGACCGGAATGCCCTTCTTTCCCAACGACTCCATTCCATGCAGCAAGGACTGCTGATCCGAGCAACGGAATGTCTCGCCGGTTTCTTCGATGGTGACAATGAAATTTGTCATGGGCATCTCCACGGTCAGATCTTCTTGAACAAAGGACTTCTGACCTGCTGCGCATCGGCCGCCGAAAAGAATTTCTCGGTATAGATGTCGCGTTCAAACAGTCGGCCCTGCATCAGCGTGGTGATGCAGGCGTCGATCATGATCGGCGGCCCGCACAAGTACGCCTTATGCCCGCGAAAATCGTTGTCGAAATGCGCCTTTGCCGCATCGTGCACGAAGCCGCGAAAGCCGCTCCAGTCGCTCTCTGCCGCTTCGTTCGACAGCGCCGGCACGTAGGTAAAATGCGGATGCGCTGCCGCCAACGCGACGAATTGCTCGTGGTAATACAACTCGTCGCGGCTGCGGGCGCCGTACACCAGGGTGATCGGCAATTGGCTTCCTTCGTCGAGCAGATCGAGGATCATCGAGCGCGGACTCGACAATCCCGATCCGCCGGCCAGGAACAGCGATGGCAATGCAGCCGACTTGCGCACGAAGAAGCGTCCATACGGTCCCGACAACTTGACGCGGTCGCCGGCCCGCAGGTCGGAATGCACCCAGCGCGTCACCCGTCCGCCCGGCACGATGCGGATGTTCAATTCCACCTCGGCTGCCGCCGATGGCGGGTTGGCCAGCGAAAAGGCGCGGCAGGTGTTTTCGCCCGGCACATGCAGATTGATGTATTGCCCGGCTTGAAAGCGCATGCCGCTGGCATCGTCGAGGCTGATCCACACCCCTTTGATGGTGGGCGTCAGGTTTTCGATGCGGCTGACCGTGCCTTCGAAATCCCGCACCGGCAGATTTTGCGCATCGGCCTCGACCTCGATATCGGCTTCGATGGTCAAATCCGATTGCAAGGTGGCGCAACAGGCGAGCGCCATGCCTTCTTCCCGTTCGTAATCCATCAGGGCGAAGTTGGATGCTTCGCCGTGATCGATTTCGCCGTCCAGCACCTGGACCTTGCAAGTCGCGCACAGGCCGTGGCAACAAGCGTGCGGCAGGTAGATGCCGGCGCGCAGACTGGCGTCGAGAACGGTTTGCCCGTCTTCGACGTCTATCGTCTGTCCGAGCGGTTCAATGGTGAGCTGATAACTCATGACTCGTTTTCCTTGGAACTTAGCTGAACGATTAGCTGCACGAGCCTTTGATGCCGGTCAAGCCGGGGGTGCGAAAGCGAATCACGTCTTTGTGCTGCAAGCCGTTTTCGGCCAGCGAGCGGTTGAAATCGGGAGCCCAGGGCTTGCCCGATTTGAACCATTGGGCGCTGCTCCAATCGATTTTTTCCCAATCGGGATGGACACCGAAAGAACCGGGCAACACCTTCTCCACCACGTCGCCGAAACGCATCGCCGGCGGAAATGGAAAGGCAAACGGCGCGCAGAAAAAGAGGTGGTCTTCCCATCCGACGAACAACAATTGATTGCCGTGATATTTGTCGACGCTGTCCTTGACGACGCCGATATAAGGCTTGTTTGCTACGACTGCCATGCTGGTCTCCTTTGTTGTGCGCAGAGCGGATTTACTGAACATCCGCCTGCGCTTTTTTCGTTATCTGCTCAGGTATTGCTCTTGGCCATCTGTCGCCAGTTCTCGAAATTCTTTTGATCTTCCGAACCTTCGAAATCCAGATTGTCGCGACCGAACTGGACGTTGTACCAATCGAGCACCGCCGCCAGCGGATTGAATCCTTCCGCCATCGGATCGACATCGGGCTTGAAGCAATTGCCTTGATAAATCTGTTGCACCGGCAGCCAGGCCTGCACGTATTTTTCCGGCTCGTGATCGAAAATCTCTTTGCAGTGATCCGAGCAGAAGTGGTATTTCTCGCCGTTGTAGTCCGACTCGCGGTAGCAAATCTTGGTCGGGTCTTCCGGTTCCGTGAACAACATCGGAATCTGGCAGCATTGGCACAGCATCGGCAGCGTCGCGTTATAGAAGCGCTTGCCTTGCTTGGCTTGCTCGCCCCAGTATTCAAGGCGCGGACGATAGTATTTGTCGAAGGTGTTCGGATATTTCTCCGACAGCCAGTCCAGCTCTTCCTTGCCCGGAATCCAGGTATGGAAATCGGCGGCGGCGCCGTATTGATAGAAGGTGGCCCAGGCTTGATGGGTGATATGTTCCTTGTCGATGGTGGCCTGTTCGACGCACTTGGGAATCGTGATGCCGTAGCGCGCCAGATCCTTGAACAGCGCGCCGCCGCTTTCCTCGAAATACACTTCCCACGCTTCCTTCCAGCTCATCACGCGCTTGGGCAACATGTAGTCCATCATCATGCCGACCAAGGTCAGCACGCGGATGCCGCGCCAGGTCCATTTGTCGATCCAGCGCTGCACGATGGGCAGATTGTCCGGGTCTTGTTCGAGCATGAACTTGATCATTTCCAGACCCAGCGTCATGTGCCGCGCTTCGTCCGACTGCGCCGAAAAGCCGAATGCCATCGCGCCCATGTCGCCGTTGTAGGCCGCGCCGGAAATGAAGGGCACGAACAGCAGGTTGGTCAACACATATTCGAACGAGAAGCCGATTGCCACCATGTATTCGAAAGGCCCGGCGGTAATCGCGTCGTCGAAGAACGATTTCGGCACCGACAGATACCAGACGCGGTCATGCATGTGGCGGAAGTCGTGGAAGCCGTTGTAATGCTTGTTGTAGTTCGACAGCGAGTGAATCTGCGTCTGCGCGTGGCGGATTTCATCCAGCGATTGCATTTGGCAGGCGACCCGCGCGCCGGCGCCGCGCAATTGCCGACCGACGTGGGCAAAGCCGCGATGCGCCATGTATTCGAGCGGCGACACGCCCGTCAGGAACAGTTTCAACGCATTGATGTAGCGAGCATCGGTGACGCCCAGGTGGCCGTTGTTCTGGTTGAAGGCGTCCAGGATCGCGTACAGCTTGCGCTCCTTCTCGGCCTGGTATTTCCAATAGGCGTCCATGGTCAGGCGGAACGGATCTTCCCACTTGTCCCAGTCGTGGATCTTGATGCCTTCGAATTTGTCGTACGGATAGACCTCATCCATCGGCTGATAGGTAGTTTCCCAATCCAGGCCGCGCGTCATTGCAGCGTATCGCTCTTTCAGGCCCAGCTTTTTCTTCACTTTCATGTCCATGTCTCGTCTCCTTTATGGTGTCTGGTTGCTTATGTACTTTTATGTACTTACTGCACCCAGCTAAGCGTGAATTCGTCGTCCGTTTCGTCGATATGCCCGCCCAGCGTAATCAGGTGGACATGCAGCTCTTGCAGGTCGAACGCGCGTCCCATCTTTTCCTCCACCGTCAAGCGCTTGATGGTCAAGTTGTTGGGAGCATCGATCTTCACCATCGCCGGCTGTTCGTTGATGGTTGCGTTCGGGTTGTCTTCGGCAATCGCCGCGATGATGCTGCGGGTTTCTTCGTTCGTCTGAAACGCGATAAATACGTTGGACATCATGTCTCCTTAAACCGTCAAGCCGGATTTGGCCGCCCGGCGGTTGAATTCTTCGACCAGTTCGGCCATCTCCGCGCTTGCATCGTCACCCAGCGCGTGCGCGGCAATCGGCGCCAACGCGGCGACTGCCCGATCGCGGTAGGTGGCGACCCAGCGCGACAGCAACGCGCGGTTCTCTTCCGATTCGGCGGCAGCGGTCTTGATGCTGGCATCGACCCACTTGCTCGATTCTTCGTACCACTCGCCCTGGAAGCGGGTCAGCATCGACACCACCGGACCGCCTTGCGCCGCCAGTGCCTGGTCGAAGCGCGCATAGATCAATGGATACAACAAGCCGTCCAGCACCAGGTTTTGCGCAACGTACAATTCAAACCAGTCTTTGACGACGAAGCTGTCTTCCACGTAGCGGCGCAAGCCCTGCCACTTGGCATCCTTCAGCCAGGATTCCTTGGCGACATCGAGTGCGCCGACGTCCTCGAACAACAGGCCGACGCGCGTCAGGTATTGCGCCATGCCCAGGTGATCCATCGCCTGGTAGATGCACGGCTGCGTGATGGCGGTGCCGAAGCCGTATGCGCAGATCGAGGAATTGTTCATGTTGGCGCCCCATTCGGCGTGGCGCAGCGGCAGCAACACTTCCAGCGCCAGTTGCTTGGCCGGCTGCGGGTAGCTGTCGGCCAGCTTGCGCTCCTCGACGAATTCGAAATCGGCTTCCGCCTTTTCCTGCATCCGGGCCCGTGCCAGGGTGTAGGTGCCGTAATAAAACTGGCGCGGATCCTTGAACGCGTACCAGTCGGCCATCTTGATCGCGGTGCGGGTGGCGTCGAATATCTCGTGCTCCGGGTCCCACAGCGGGCGGTAATGAAAATTGGCCGCCGCCTGCAGGTCGTAGGTGCCTTCCTGATAGCGCGAGGCCGGCTTGTCGCCGCCGATGCGCGCAGCGACATGGTCGAAGGTCTGGCGCAAAGGCTTGATGCTGACCGTGCGAAGATCGATATGCATGGGTTGTCTCCTCCTAAGTATCTGGTTTGCCGGCTTGCAAGCCGGGCTATTCTGTTGATTTGAAACGCTGCTGTGTGGCTTGCCGCATGCCCCAGTCCCAGTCGCTTGGTTGCTCTCCTGCTTGCCCCGATGCATCATGAACTGCCTTCGGAGCGAGCAATGTCACCTGGTTGGCCGTGCAGAACTCGTTGAAGGCGGCGCCCGGCATCATCAATTCGACAAAAAGCTCCGGTTCGCCGACGGCAAATTCAAATCCCACGAACCCGTCTGGCCGGTTTTCGATCACACGTACAAATTTGCGGTCTGGGTCAAAAATTTTGTCCTCCATCGGTCTGCTCAGTCACGTCCCTATCAGCAAACATCGTGCCAAAATATCGAGAGTAATTATTTATCTCGAGATTTTGAGATTATATTGCGGTGCGCTACCAGACCTCGGCAAGCGCGATTTCTGCTGTTGCCCGCTCTTGCCTAGTGCAATCTGCCGCAAAAATTGAATCAAAAAAGGAATATGGATAGGCGATTTTCCTTGCGGCGCAGCATATAAATATTTCTTTATGACAACCACTGAAATGATCTATTGGCGCGTTTTGGTCGTATCAAAAGATTGGTTTATTTCAGCAAAGAACCGCTTGAAAGTGTTCTTCGCAGCAACGACAGGAAGTTTTTTGCTTGCTAAAAAATCTCGAGATTTGTATGATGGTCGCAAACTACAACATTGCCCGACCGGATGGAGAACCGATGATCAAGTATCCGAAGGATCTCGACCTGCGTCGATTAGTGCGTTTCTCTGCCGAGGATGGCGCGATCTGGCTGGGCGAGCATCGCATGCTGTTGACGCATGTGGCGGCGCTGGCCGCGCTGCGCAAGGAATTATTCAATCTGGTCGGCGCCGAACAGGCGCGCCGCATTCTTACCCGCATGGGATACGCGTGCGGCACACGCGATGCCGAGCTGGCGCGCAAGATACGTGGCGATCAAGATCCGATGACGGCTTTCTTTGTCGGCCCGCAGTTACATATGCTGGAAGGCAGTGTGCAGGTGACGCCGGTCAAGGTTGAAATGGATATTGCGTCCGGCAAATTCTTCGGCGAATTCATCTGGAAGAATTCATGGGAGGCGCAAGTCCATGTCGAGGAATTCGGGCCGCAGCACGATCCGGTATGCTGGATGCTGCTCGGCTACGCTTCCGGCTATACCTCGGCTTTCATGGATCGTTTCGTGCTGTTCAAGGAAGTCGAATGTGCGGCCTGCGGGCCGGACCATTGCCGCATCATCGGCAAGCCGCTGGCGGAATGGCCGGATGCCGCCGAATACGCGAAATATTACGAAGACGATGCCATCGTTTCGCGCCTGCTGGAACTGGCCACGCAAGTCGACGTGCTGCGCTCTTCGCTTGAGGGCAAGCATCGGATAGAAAACATGGTCGGCAGCTCGCCGGCGTTCCTGCGCGCCTTTCAATTGGTCAGCAAGGCGGCGGAAACCAATGTCACGGTGCTGCTGACCGGCGAAACCGGAGTCGGCAAGGAGCGCTTTGCGCGCGCGCTGCACCAAACCAGCAGCCGCTCGAACGGCCCCTTCATCGCCGTCAATTGCGCGGCGCTACCGCACGACTTGATCGAATCCGAATTGTTCGGCGCCGAAAAAGGCGCGTTCACCGGCGCCCACGCGACCCGCATCGGCAAGTTCGAGCGGGCCGAAGGCGGAACCTTGTTTCTCGACGAAATCGGCGAACTGCCGCTGATGGCGCAATCGAAGATATTGCGCGTGCTGCAAGAAGGGGAAATAGAAAGACTGGGCGACGAACAGACCCGCAAGGTGAATGTGCGCGTGGTGACGGCCACCAATGTCGATTTGCAAAAGGCGGTGAAGGAAGGGAGATTCCGCGCCGACCTGTTTTACCGGCTCAACGTCTACCCGATTGCCATTCCGCCGCTGCGCGAGCGCACGCTGGACATTCCGCCGATGGTGGAGGCGATGATCAAGAAGTTCAGCGCGCTGCACAACAAACGGGTCGCCGGCGTCACCGACCGCGCGATGCAGGCGCTGAAGCGCTACGACTGGCCCGGCAATGTGCGCGAACTGGAAAACCTGATCGAGCGCGGCATCATCCTGACGCCGCAAGACGAGTGGATCGAACTCGACCAGTTTTCGCTCAGCCTGGACAGCGCCGTCGAGTCGGACATCCATTTGACCAACAGCGGCACGCTGGAAGAAAAGCGCCCGCCCGAGCAATTACGCTTATGCGAAGCCTTCGTCGCCTCCGGCCTTTCCCTGGACGCGGTCGAAACCATGTTGCTGCAGGAAGCAGTCGAGCGCAACGCCGGCAATCTGGCGGGAGCCGCGCGCTCGCTCGGGTTGACCCGCCCGCAACTGATCTATCGTCTGAAACGCGACCAGGAATCCGCTCCTGAGAAAGAATAGCCATGATGCAAAGCCAGAAATTCAGTAGCGCATTCACCGAAACCGATGAGCCGCCGCGCACCCTGGTCGAAGGCGCTTACCTGCAAGTGCGGCGCGACATCATCGAGGGGCGCCTGGCGCCGGGAGAAAAATTGCGCGTCGAACATTTGAAGGATCGCTACGGAATCGGCGCTGGAACCCTGCGCGAAGCGCTTGCGCTGTTGCTGTCGGACGTGCTGGTGGTGGCCGAAGGGCAGCGCGGCTTTCATGTTTCGCCGATCTCGCTGCAAGATCTGGAAGAAATTACGCAGATGCGGGTATTGCTCGAAACGAACGCCTTGCGCCAGGCCATCCGGCAAGGCGACGACGAATGGGAGGCGAGCCTGGTGGCCGCCTTCCATAAATTGACCAACATCGAGGAAAGGCTAGGCCGGGGCAGCGACGTGCGCGAATGGGAGCAACGCAATCGCGGTTTCCACGAAGCGCTGATCGCCGCGTGCGACTCGCGTTGGCAACGCTATTTGATCGGCTTGCTGTATCGGCAGTCGGAGCGCTACCGACACCTGGCGATCACCAGTTCGCCCAACCAACGCGATGTCCATGCCGAACACACCGCCATCATTGAAGCCGCGTTGCAGCGCGACGCGAAACGCGCTTGCGATGCGCTGGAACGGCACATCCGCTTGACCTTCGACTCGATCCGCATGCTGACCCCCGATTTGAGCACGGTGCCTTAATTTGATCGAGTGCCGGCGACAAATTGCTCAGGCAAAAACGAAACGGCCCATCGGTTGCCTGCATCGACCGGAAAATCGACATGGAAGGGCGTCGCGGCAAATCTTCCTGCCGATCCGCACGTCCCCGGTTCGCGTCCAGGTTGGCCTACAGCGCTTCGCTGCATGATTTTATGTCCTGCATCTTCGACGGAATCGCGGATAGAATTGCCGCCACCGAGAGAAATGCCGGGGCCAGCAAGTTACCAGCGCTGAATTTCCGACGAACAAATGCAATTGCAGGCGCCGCGTGCCGGGTTCCAACAGCGGCTTGCCGGACGCATCGAACTCGTCAGCTAGCGCATAGAGATTGGCGACGCGACCGGCGCCGCCGGCAGCACACGCTGGCCGACCGTGGCGCGCGTTGCGCCAGCCGTCGATCAGCTTGCTTTCATCGACTGTTCTTCACACTAGAGTTTGCCCCGACGATAGCGTCCAGGCTACGGTGATCGGCGAGTTCCATCGCTTTGCTCAGCGTGGCGACATCGTGGCCGCCGATCTCTTCAGGCAGCGGATCGGTTCCGAGGGTCGCCAGTATCGAGCCGTAAGCGTTTTGCAACGCGCCGAAATTCTGTTGCACCCGCAGATCCGAATACAAG
>JARLJG010000070.1 GCA_031291325.1 Burkholderiaceae bacterium | reverse complement strand
TTATGCAAAAACCTCGTCGTTCCCGCGAAGGCGGGAATCTATAGTGACATCGCTCGAGCGAATTCCCTATGGGTCCCCGCCTTCGCGGGGACGACGGAGGGTTATGCTAGCGTTTCTACCCACAAAATACTCGGATGAACCTATTTTATTAAAACTATTTGCTCTGAATCGTCACAAGTTTTTTAGACTTTGTCTCAGTTTTGGTCGATTGTAATACACAGAATTTCCGGCGCCCCAGCTTCATGTTCCAAGGTCAACGCGGATATTCTGCGCAGTACGGTGCAAGTAATTTCTTGGCTTCGCCTGCATCTGGCAACACAAGCTCCCTGCATTCGGGGAGGTTCAACAGCCTGTTTGATTTCTGTTTAAGATTCACCTCTGGGCGCCAAAAGCGCCCGGCTCAATTACATGCATTTGATTTCATAATAAGGGAGTGAACATGAAAAAAACGTTGCGCACAATTGCATTTTGCGCCATCGGAGCAGCATTGACAGTTGACAGCACATTCGCTGCGGCGTTTCATAGTGCCGCGAGTGTCAGCACGCCGGCAAATGTTGCACAAGAGGGCAAGCAGTTGGAATTTGAAGTGATATTGCCGCTCACGCACGAGAGCGAACTAGACCAATTACTTGCTCAACAGCAAGATCAAACATCAAGTAACTTCCATCACTGGCTGTCACCCGATGAATTCAAGAGCCGCTTTGGCGCGAATCCAGATAGCGTGGCGCGCGTCAAGCAATTCTTGCAGTCGAACGGGCTGACCATTGTCAAGGAGCATGCGCAAGGCGTGCGGGTGCGCGGGGAAACGACTGCGGCTGCTGCTGCACTCGGCCTGAAGCTGGAAACGCACGTCGACGAACGCGGCGTCAAGCGTCTGATCGCCAGTCCGCGACAAAACCTCCGTCAAGAGTTGCGCAATGAAGGCGCCATGATCACGGCGTTTGCGCCGCTGCCACACAAGCATGTGCATTCGGTCAATGTCGGCCCCGTCTCCGACGGACCGCAGCAGCCAGGCGCCAGCCGCAATGGAACAAACTACCGCTATTATTACAATGATCTGAAAGAGGCATACGATTTCCCTTCTTACCTGGCCCTAAACGGGATGGGCGTCCACGTTGCCATCGTGATGAGCAGCGACATGCTCGACTCGGATGTCACAGCGGCATTCAACTATCAACATTGGACCTCGACGACGCACTTGGCGCCGCCAGCGGTCAAGCGTGTTTTCGTTGATGGCACATCTTCCGGCTATTTTACCGGTGCGTTTGACGAAGCGTCGCTTGATACGCAACAGGTCACGGGTATGGCGCCCGCTGCCACCACGACGTTAGTCGTCATTCCCGATCTGTCGGATCAATCGATCATGGATGGTTACATGAACATCATCGATCTGAATTCGGCCGATGTGGTCAGTTCATCGTTTGGCGGCGGAGAGTGGTGGTATGAGCCAGCCTACAATCAGGGCACAGACTATACCTATGTCATGGCCGAGTATAACCAGATTTTCAAGCAGGGCAACGCGCAAGGCATCACCTTTGTGGCGAGTTCGGGCGATGAAGGGGGCATCCCAGCCGTTCCTGTCAACTGGGGACTGTATTATGGCGGCTATACCGGTGAACCGGCAACAGCTGGAACCTATGTGCCTGGCGTCGAATATCCCGCAGCCAGCCCCTATGTGACAGGCGTCGGCGGCACAAATCTCGTGACGACTTCGCCCGGCGTGAACTCGGCCTACATCAGCGAGAGTGCATTCGGTGACCCGCTGTTGTCGACGTTCTGCTCATTTGGCGACCCATGTAACATTACAGGCGGGTATTGGGGATCTGGCGGCGGCGAGAGTATTTACAATGCGAAGCCGTTTTATCAATCCTCAATTAATACCGGTTCAACCATGCGTACCGTCCCGGATGTATCGATGATGATGGGTGGATGCCCAGGAGGTATTTCCCAATTGCCTTGCGCACCCGGCGAGAGCTATATCGTGATATTTGACGGCGGGAGCCGCGTTGGCCTGATTGGAACAAGTGTTTCTGCTCCCGACTTTGCGGGTGCCGTGGCATTGTGGGTGCAAAGCAACGGCCACCGTTTGGGCAACATCAATAATTCACTTTATTCGAAAGCCTATGCCCAGGCCTACAGCGGCGGCCCGCGCGTGTTTCACAGCGGCATCCCTGGATACAACGGCTGGGAATCTGGCGGTGGCGTCTACAATCGGGTTGTGGGCGTCGGCACACCTGACGTGCGCGCATTGATAGGCGGACCGGCATCGCGGACCAGCCCAGCCGGCGCGCCACAAACCCTATCGAATCCGTAGTGTGTCGCAATGTAGTTTAGGCCGGTAGTTCCACACTGCCAGAACGAAAGCCTGTGTCGCCCTAAGCGTGAAGTGGTATACGGCGCAAAACAAGTACGCAATGTTTGCGATAGATCAAAAGTATTGCTGCAAGCTTGCGTTAGACTTGCGCCAATTGGAGCCGATTTCCCGACGCAGCGAGTTTGCGTTGCGAAGTTGGTTGCCCACTCGCCATTTCTCGATCATGGAAACGCGAGCATCGTTCCCCCACCATTCTGACCCAGAATGGTTTTGGTCCGCAATCCCACGGGAATGCGGACTTTTTTCTTGTGCGGTCGCTTTGTCGGCTTGGATATTGACCCGCGTCGTGATTTTCCTTCCGTTGCGATAATTGCACACCCATCCAATTGTCGTCTATCGAGAAAACGTCTAGCGAACGAAATTTGATTTAGGTCAAATCGACCGGATAGAACAAGACCACACTATCGGAACACGCCGTGCATTGCTGGAGCCGATTCTGTCGCCGCGCTAATTTCAGGCGACGAATTTTGTTGATGCGCCACTGAAATCGGAGGCCACCCAACATGAAACTCGTCACTGGATCGATATCCATATTTGTTGGAGAAGCGAATAGCGCCGCCTTATGAAAAAAAGAACATTTCCCCTTGAAAAGGTGTACGGTTTGATTGAGCCGGGGCCGGTCGTCTTGCTCAGCACCAGCAGGAATGGTCGTCCAAACGTGATGCCGATGTCGTGGCACATGATGATGGAATTCGAGCCGCCATTGATCGGCTGCATCGTCAGCAATCGGAATTATTCGTTCGATTCCTTGAAATCCAGCGGGCAATGCGTGATCAATATTCCGACCATCGATATTGCCGACAAGGTAGTGGGTTGCGGCAACACCTCCGGCGCCACGGTCGATAAATTCGAGAAATTTGCCCTCACCTGCCAGCCCGCCACGCAGGTCGACGCACCGCTGATCGACGAATGCTACGCCAACCTGGAATGCCGCGTGGTGGACACAAAAATGCTCGCGAAGTATTGCATGTTCGTCGTCGAGGTCGTCCAGGCCTGGATTGATCCGCGCGTGAAAAAGCCGCAAACCATACATCATCTCGGCTACGGCAAGTTCATGATTGCCGGCGAAACCGTCAAGTTGAAATCGAAAATGCGCTAGGCACTGGAGGGTATCCCGATGAGAACGCCAATCCGCGTACGCATCCTACGGCTGGATTTGCAGGATTTCGGTCGATAATTCGAGCGTTTCCTTGATTTCTTCCATCACGACATAGCTTTTCGATTGCGCCGCACCGGGTAGTTGCAAGAGTATGTCGCCCAAGAGCTTGCGGTATTCGGCCATTTCGTGGATGCGCGCTTTAATCAGGTAGTCGAAATCGCCGGATACCAGGTGGCATTCCTGCACTTCGGGGATGCGCGATACTTCATGCCGGAACTTCTCGAAAGTCGATGCCGACTTTTGATGCAGCGTAATTTCCACAAACACCAGCAATTTCGCCCCCAGCGCGACCGGGTCGACCTTGGCGTAATAACCGATGATGATGCCGTCGCGCTCCATGCGCTTGACGCGCTCGATGCATGGCGTGACCGACAAGCCGACGCGGTCGCCCAAGTCTTTCATCGAGATGCGTCCTTCCCGCTGCAGGATGCGGAGGATGTGGCGATCGAGCTTGTCCAGCCCGCGTGTCGTTTCCTTATGAGTGCGCATGAAAATCCACTAAATTTTCGACAATATACGTGAACATAAACTACTTTGAAGTGACTATGATAGCTGCAAATCTGGAAAACAGATTGATTTTTACCAGTCAGGAGCCTACACGGCATCCGTTGCACATCCCGGCGCGCCTGCGCCGGTGACCACAAAATAGGAGGATAGACATGTTAATCGGCGTCCCAAAGGAAATTAAAAACCACGAGTACCGCGTAGGCCTGACTCCGTCTTCGGTGCGCGAACTGACATTGCGCAAGCACCAGGTCCTGGTGCAAAAGAATGCCGGCTCCGCAATCGGCCTGACCGACGAACAATATGCCGCCGCCGGCGCGACCCTGGTCGACAGCGCCAAGGAAATTTTCGAGCGCGCCGATATGATCGTCAAGGTCAAGGAACCGCAGCTCAACGAATGCGCGATGTTGAAG
This sequence comes from Burkholderiaceae bacterium, assembly GCA_031291325.1. GTDB lineage: Bacteria > Pseudomonadota > Gammaproteobacteria > Burkholderiales > Burkholderiaceae_D > PKWO01. Next base: position 81,879 of record JARLJG010000070.1, on the reverse strand, counting down.
AAGGGCCAAATTCTCTATACCTATTTGCACCTTGCTCCCGATCCTGAACAAACCAAGGCCTTGATCGCGTCCGGCGCAGTCTGTATCGCCTACGAAACCATCACTGGCGCTGGCGGCGGCTTGCCCTTGCTGGCCCCGATGAGTGAAGTGGCTGGCCGCATGGCGATTCAAGCCGGCGCAGCCCACCTGGAAAAATCCAAGGGCGGCATGGGTTTGCTGCTGGGCGGCGTGCCAGGCGTGGCTCCCGGTCACGTGGTCATCATCGGCGCCGGCGTGGTCGGCACCAATGCGTTGCAAATGGCAGTCGGCGCCGGCGCCCGCGTCACCGTGCTGGACAAGAGCATCGACCGTCTGCGCCAACTCGACCTGGTCTACGGCAACCGCATCGTCACTGCATTCTCGAATGCGCACGCAATCGAAGAAGCCGTCTTGAGCGCCGATCTGGTAGTCGGCGGCGTGCTGGTGCCGGGAGCGGAAGCGCCCAAACTGGTCTCGCGCGACCTGATCTCGCGCATGAAGCTGGGCGCGGTCGTGGTCGACGTAGCCATCGACCAGGGCGGCTGCTTTGAAACTTCGCACGCGACCACGCATGCGGAACCGACCTTCGTGGTCGACGGCGTAATCCACTATTGCGTGGCGAACATGCCGGGCGCCGTTGCCCGCACCTCGACCTTTGCGTTGAACAACGCCACCATCGGCCATGCGATCGCGTTGGCCGACAAGGGCTGGAAAAAGGCAGTGCGCGACGATGCGCATCTGCTGAACGGTTTGAATGTCTGCTTGGGTAAGGTTACCTACGAAGCAGTGGCCAAGGCGCTCGGTTACGAATACGTGCCGGCCGACTCTCTACTCGGGTAAACCGCTACCCGCTGCAGTGGAGGCGACTTGCGGCTAACCACGCTGCAAGTCGCCTTTTTTATGGTTCGTCCGAGTATTTTGTGGGTAAAAACACTTGTCTGGCGCTTGCATAACCCTCCGTCGTTCCCGCGAAGGCGGGAACCCATAGGGAATTCGCTCGACCTACCGCACTATGGGTTCCCGCCTCCGCGGGAACGACGAGGTTTTGCGGAGCTTACGCGAAAGCTCCTCCCTATTCACAGAAAGATCGGAGCAACCCTTTAAGTTTGTCGTTGCATGAGCAAGTCAATACAGAATCTGCACGGAATCAATACGAACCGGGAAGCAAAATCTTCCGATCCACTTTCTTGATATCGGTCAGGCCGCAAAACGCCATCGTCAGGTCCAACTCGTTGCGCAGGATGTCCAGGCATTTGGCGACGCCGGCCTCGCCCATCGCGCCCAAGCCGTACAGGAACGGGCGACCGATGTAGACGCCCTTCGCGCCCAATGCTATCGCTTTGATGATGTCTTGCCCGGTGCGGATGCCGCCGTCCATCTGCACTTCGATCTTGTCTCCAACGGCGTCGACGATGGCCGGCAACGCGCGGATGCTGGACGGTGCGCCATCCAGTTGACGCCCGCCGTGATTGGAGACGATCAACGCGTCCGCCCCGCTCTCCACCGCCAGCCGCGCGTCTTCCTCGTCCATGATGCCTTTCAAGATCAGCTTGCCGCCCCAGCGCTGCTTGATCCATTCGACGTCTTTCCACGACAGCGACAAGTCGAACTGCTGCGCGGTCCACGACGCCAGCGACGACATGTCGGACACGCTGCTGGCGTGGCCGACGATATTGCCGAACGAGCGGCGGCAAGTATTCATCATGCCGAGGCACCAGCGCGGCTTGCTCATCATGTTTAGGATATTGGCAATGGTCAGCTTGGGCGGCGCCGACAAGCCGTTTTTCAGGTCTTTGTGGCGCTGTCCCAATATCTGCAAATCCAGCGTCAACACCAGGGCCGAGCAATTGGCCGCTTTCGCCCGGTCGATCAGGCGGTTGATGAAGTCGCGGTCCTTCATCACGTAGACTTGAAACCAGAACGGCTTGGTGGTATTGGCCGCCACATCCTCGATCGAGCAGATGCTCATGGTCGATAGCGTAAACGGCACGCCGAATTTTTCCGCCGCCTTGGCAGCCAGAATTTCGCCGTCGGCGTGCTGCATGCCGGTCAGCCCGGTCGGCGCCAAAGCGACCGGCATCGAGACCGGTTGTCCCAGCATGGTAGTCGCCAGCGTGCGGTTTTCCATATTGACCGCAACCCGCTGGCGGAATTTCATTTCCGCAAAATCGGCGTTGTTGGCGCGGTAAGTCGATTCTGTCCACGAGCCGGAATCGGCATAATCGTAAAACATGCGCGGCACGCGCCGCTGGGCCAAGACGCGCAGGTCTTCAATATTGGTAATCACCGACATTGGGAAACTTCCTTTCGCAGAGGATGATGACGTTAAACAAGAATCGTCAGATAAGGGTAAATTATAGGCTTTGTAAAATGGGAATCTAAGGCAACGACGTCTATTTTCTGCTTGTTTTTTGCATCGTCGCCCCAACTTATCCGCCATGACACCTTTTTCTATCCTGGATCTCTCGCCAATCACCGAGGGAAGCGATGCCGCACAATCGTTCCGCAACTCGCTCGATCTCGCCCGCCACGGTGAAACTTGGGAATATCGCCGCTATTGGCTGGCGGAACATCATGGCATGCCGGGCATCGCCAGCGCCGCCACTGCGGTCTTGATTGGTCATGTGGCGGCAGGCACGTCGAAGATCCGGGTCGGCGCCGGTGGGATCATGCTGCCAAATCACTCCCCGCTGGTGATTGCCGAGCAATTCGGGACACTGGAATCGCTGTTTCCGGGGCGAATCGATCTGGGGTTGGGCCGCGCACCCGGCTCCGACCAGCTCACTGCGCGCGCGTTGCGGCGCAACCTGTCGTCCGAGGCCGACGAGTTCCCGCAAGACGTGGTCGAATTGATGAGTTATTTTTCCGCGACCCGCAGGCACGCGGTGCGCGCCGTTCCCGGTGCCGGGCTGGACGTGCCGATCTGGATACTCGGATCGAGCCTGTTCGGCGCCCAGCTTGCCGCCGAACTCGGCTTGCCGTACGCGTTCGCCTCGCATTTTGCGCCGGCGCAAATGATGCAGGCGATTGCGCTTTACCGCGCGACGTTCAAGCCGTCTGCCCACCTCGACAAGCCGTACGTGATGCTCGGTTACAATATCTTTGCCGCCGATACCGACGAAGAGGCGAAATTGCTGGCAACCTCGATGCAGCAGGCCTTCGTCAACCTGCGCAGCGGTCGCCCATCGCGCCTGCCGCCGCCGCTGGCCGATTATCTGGAGCGCATCGGGCCGCAAGAGCGGGCGTTGTTGGACCAGGTCTTGCCATGTTCGGCAATCGGCTCAAAACAAACGGTTTTGCGCACGGTAAAGGAATTCATTGCCCAAACCGGCGCCGACGAACTGATGATTACGTCGCAGATATTCGATCATGCGGCGCGTTTGCATTCCTACGAAATTGCAGCGCAAGTGCGCGACGCGTTGAACGCCTAGCCGCCGGGATCAACCTCGCTTAAGGCTGCAAGATGTTCCTGTGCGTCGTAATCGACGACAGAAGAATGTCGCTCAGGCCCGCGCCTTGTTGACGATCGACATACTCAAGCATCTGCGAGCGCATGCGCGGCGCCCAGAATTTCTTGAGATGATTGGCAATTTCCTGCGAGGCTTCCACCTGATTCGGATAGGACGCGTAAAAGTCACCAATTTGGTTGGCCATTTTTACCAAATTTTCCATATCCATGCTGTCAATCCAATCTGATATTCTGGTTGTTTGCATAAGCGACAAATTCCTCGCCGCGCGCAAAGGCAAGCAAGGTCATGCCGCAGTCGCGCGCAGTCCTCACCGCCAGCGCGGTGGGCGCTGAAATCGCCACCAGCGCGGAAACGCCGACAGTGGCGGCCTTCTGCACCAATTCAACACTCGCCCTGCTGGTCATCAGCACGAAACCGTCGTGCACGTTCATTCGTTGTTTCGCCATCGCACCGATCAATTTATCGAGCGCATTATGCCGTCCGACATCTTCATACACCGCCAGCAATTCGCCGCCGGGCGCACACCATGCGGCCGCATGCGCGCCGCCGGTCAAGCGGTTGAGCGGCTGCCGCGCTTGCAAGTCCGCTAATGCACGTCGAACGCTTGCAGCGGAGAGCGCTTGCGCAGGGGGGCACGGCGATAGCGGACGCAGCACCTGCTCCAGGCTTTCGACGCCGCACAAGCCGCATCCGCTGCGGCCGGTCAGGTTGCGTCGCCGCTCCTTCAATTTGACGAACGCTTCGCTGCTGACCTTGATTTGCAAGGTGATCCCGGCTGCGGATTGCGCGACTTCAACGTCGAAGAAATCCTTCGCACTCTCGCAAATGCCTTCACTCAGCGAAAACCCGAGCGCGAATTCCTCCAGGTCCGACGGGCTGGCCAGCATCACCGCGTGGGAAATGCCGTTGTATTCAAACGCGACCGGCACTTCCTCGATCAAATCGTCGACAACCTCCAGCCATTCACCGGCACGCAATCGATTGATGGAAAAGCGGCTCGCGCCGCCATTGCTGTTTCTCTCCATGCAAATCACTCGGTGGGGGTCAACGTCGCAGCCCCAAGCAAATCCAGTTGAGTCCGGCTGAAGCGCGAATATTCCCGTTGCCATTCGGACGGTTGTTGCACCGGCATTACCTGCACCGCCGTCACCTTGTATTCGGGGCAATTGGTAGCCCAATCCGAATTTTCCGTCGTGATGACATTCGCGCCCGACTCCGGGAAATGGAAAGTCGTATACACCACGCCGGGCTGCATGCGTTCGCTAACCTGGGCGCGCAAGACGGTTTCGCCGGCGCGGCTCTGGATGCCGACCCAATCGGCATCCTTGATGCCGCGCTCTTCGGCATCGTGCGGATGGATTTCCAGGCGATCTTCCGCATGCCAGCGCACGTTCTCGGTGCGGCGCGTCTGCGCGCCGACGTTGTACTGCGACAGAATGCGCCCGGTAGTCAGGATCAACGGATACTTGCGCGTCACCTTTTCATCGGTGGCGATGTATTTGGTGATGATGAACTTGCCCATCCCGCGCACGAAACGATCGACGTGCATGATCGGAGTGCCTTCCGGCGCGTCGTCGTTGCAAGGCCACTGGATGCTGCCCAGACGCTCCAGTTTGTCGTAACTGACGCCGTGGAAGGTCGGCGTCAGCGCCGCGATTTCATCCATGATCTGCGACGGATGGGTATACGGCATGTCGTAGCCGAGGCGCTTGGCAAGCTGGATCGTCACTTCCCAATCTGCATAACCGGCCTTGGGCGGCATCACCTTGCGCACGCGGGAGATGCGTCGTTCGGCGTTGGTGAAGGTGCCGTCTTTTTCCAGGAAGGACGAACCCGGCAGCAGCACGTGCGCGTATTTTGCCGTTTCGTTCAGGAAGATATCTTGCACCACGATGCATTCCATCGCCGACAACGCTGCCGCCACATGCTGCGTATTCGGGTCGGATTGCACGATATCTTCGCCCTGGCAATACAGCCCCATGAAGCTGCCGTCCAGCGCCGCGTCGAACATATTCGGAATGCGTAAACCCGGCTCCGGCTGGATTTGCACGCCCCAGGCGGACTCGAAAAGGCTGCGCGTGGTGCTGTCGGACACATGACGATAACCTGGCAATTCATGCGGGAAGGAACCGATATCGCACGAGCCCTGCACATTGTTTTGCCCGCGCAAGGGATTGACGCCGACGCCTTCGCGACCGATATTGCCGGTCGCCATGGCGAGATTGGCGATCCCCATGACTGTCGTCGAGCCTTGCGCATGCTCGGTCACGCCCAGCCCGTAATAAATCGCCGCGTTGCCGCCGGTTGCATAGAGTCGAGCGGCGGCGCGCACGATTGCGGCAGGCACACCGGTCGCCTGCTCCATGGCTTCCGGCGAATTTTCCGGCAGCGACACGAAGGCCCTCCACTCGGCGAATGCCTTCGGCTCGCAACGTTCGGAGATGAACGACTCATTCAACAAGCCTTCGGTGACGATCACGTGCGCCAACGCACTGACCACCGCGACATTGGTGCCGGGCCGCAATTGCAAATGATAGTCTGCCTTCACATGCGGCGACTTGACCAGATCGATGCGACGCGGATCGATTACGATCAGCTTCGCGCCCTGGCGCAAACGTCGCTTCATCCGCGACGCGAATACCGGATGCCCATCGGTCGGGTTGGCGCCGATCACCAGGATCACGTCGGAGTGTTCGATCGACTTGAAAGTCTGTGTGCCGGCCGATTCGCCCATCGTTTGCTTCAAGCCGAACCCGGTCGGCGAGTGGCAGACGCGGGCGCAGGTATCGACGTTGTTATTGCCGAACGCCGCGCGCACCAGCTTTTGCACCAGATAGCCTTCTTCATTCGTGCAGCGCGACGACACGATGCCGCCAATCGAATCGCGCCCGTGCTTGGCCTGGATGCGCTTGAATTCCGATGCGGCGTAGTCGAGCGCTTCGTCCCATGACACTTCCTGCCATGGGTCGCTGATGTTCTTGCGTATCATTGGCTTCAGGATGCGGTCCTTGTGGGTCGCATAACCCCAGGCGAAACGTCCCTTGACACAGGCGTGTCCCTCGTTGGCCTGGCCATTCTTGTGCGGCACCATGCGCACCACCTCATTGCCCTTCATCTCGGCTTCGAGCGAACAGCCGACGCCACAATACGCGCAAGTCGTCACGATGCTGTGCTCGGGCTGGCCGAGCCAGATGATCGATTTCTCTTGCAGGGTTGCGGTCGGGCAGGCTTCCACGCAAGCGCCGCAAGACACGCATTCGGACTCCATGAAGGATTGATCTTGCCCGGCAGCCACGCGCGACGCGAAGCCGCGCCCGGAAATCGTCAGCGCATAGGTGCCCTGGGTTTCTTCGCAGGCGCGCACGCAGCGGTTGCAGACGATGCACTTGGACGGATCGTAGGTGAAGTACGGATTCGATTCGTCCTTCTTGTCGCGCAAATGGTTGGCGCCATCGTAGCCGTAACGCACTTCGCGCAGGCCGGTTACGCCGGCCATGTCCTGCAATTCGCAATTGCCGTTGGCCGGGCAAGTCAGGCAATCGAGCGGATGGTCGGAGATATACAACTCCATCACGCCCTTGCGCAAGGCTTGCAGCTTCGGCGTTTGCGTGCGCACCACCATTCCCTGTTCGACCGGCGTCGTGCAAGATGCCGGATAACCGCGTCGCCCTGCAATTTCCACCAGGCATAAACGGCAGGAACCGAAAGGTTCCAGGCTGTCGGTCGCGCACAGCTTCGGGATGTTGATATTGTTCTCGGCTGCTGCCCGCATCACTGAAGTGCCGACCGGCACGCTGACTTCGACGCCGTCGATTTCAAGCGTGACCATTTGCGTCGACACTTTCGGCGGCGTGCCCATGTCGCGCTTCAATATCGTTTCTATCATGATGATCTCCTAGGCCGTGCCTTCGTCGTCGGGCACATGGCCGAAGTCTTGCGGGAAATGATTGAGTGCGGACAGGACCGGATATGGCGTCATGCCGCCCATTGCGCATAGCGAGCCACTGAACATGAGGTCGCACAAGTCGCGCAGCAGCACGATTTGCTGCGCTCTATCCTGGTTTGCAACGATCTTGTCGATCGTTTCGACGCCGCGCGTGGAACCGATGCGGCAAGGCGTGCATTTACCGCAGGATTCGATCGCGCAAAATTCCATCGCATAGCGCGCCAGCTTGGCCATGTCGGCGCTATCGTCATGCACGACGATGCCGCCATGCCCAAGCACCGCCCACAGGGCAGCGTATGCTTCGTAATCGAGCGGCGTATCCCATTCGGACTCGGGCAGATAGGCGCCCAGCGGGCCGCCGACCTGCACTGCCTTGATCGGACGACCGGAAGCGCTGCCGCCGCCAAAGTCATATAGAATTTCCCGCAAGGTTACGCCGAATGCAATTTCGATCAAGCCGCCGTGCTTGATGTTGCCGGCCAGTTGAATCGCCAGCGTCCCGCGCGAACGGCCCATGCCGAAATCCTTGTAAAAGGCCGCGCCTTTGGCCAGGATCACCGGCACGCTGGCCAGCGAAATCACGTTGTTGATGACGGTCGGCTGGCCGAACAAGCCCTCGATGGCGGGTAGCGGCGGCTTGGCGCGCACCACGCCGCGCTTGCCTTCGATACTTTCCAACAATGCCGTTTCCTCGCCGCAGATATAAGCGCCGCCGCCCTTGCGCACTTCCAGATCGAAGTGCTTGCCGGAACCGAGTATGTCCGCGCCGAGGTAGCCTTTTTCATAGGCGCTTGCGATTGCCAGGTTGAGCGTGGCAATCGCATGCGGATATTCGCTGCGCACGTAGATATACCCCTTCGACGCGCCGACCGCGATTGCCGCTATCGTCATGCCCTCGATCAAGACGAACGGGTCGCCTTCCATCACGATGCGGTCGGCAAAGGTGCCGGAATCGCCTTCATCGGCGTTGCACACCACATATTTTTGCTGCGCCTGCACATTCGACACGGTTTTCCACTTGATGCCGGTCGGAAAAGCCGCGCCGCCGCGCCCGCGCAAGCCGGATTCGATCACCGTGTCGACGATGGTTCCAGCGTCCATCGTCAGCGCGCGGCGCAAGCCTTCGTAGCCGCCGTGCGCTTCGTAGTCGGCCAAGGAAAGCGGATCGGTAATGCCGGTTCGCGCAAAGGTCAGGCGCTGCTGCTGCTTCAAATAAGGAATTTCTTCGACCAGGCCGAGCGACGCGTGATGGTTGGTTTCTCCAAGGTGAAACCCGGCGTCGAACAGCGCGCCGACATCCTCTTCTGCCACCTCGCCGAATCCTATCCTGCCGGCCGCCGTTTCCACTTCGACCAGCGGCTCCAGCCACAGCAAGCCGCGCGTGCCGTTGCGCACGATGTCGATGTCGAGCTGCCGCCGCGCTGCCTCTTCTGCGATGGCGGCCGCCACTTCGTCGGCCCCCAGCGCAAGCGCGGTCGAATCGCGCGGCACGAATATCCTGGTAGTCATTGTTCCCACTATTCGCCCCTCGCCTTTTCGATCAATTTATCGAAGCGCGCCGGGGTAACCTTGGCATGCACCTTGTCGTCGATCATGATGGCCGGCGAAGTCGCACATTGGCCGAGGCAATACACCGGCTCCAGCGAAAATTTGCCGTCTTTGTCCTTCTCATGCAAGCCGCAGCCTAGCGATTGTTTTGCATGCGCCAGCAATGCCTCGCCGCCCATGCTCTGGCAACTTTCGGCGCGGCAGATTTGCACGACGTGGCGGGCGGGCGGTGCAATGCGGAAGTAGTGATAAAAACTGATGACGCCATGCACTTCGGCACGCGACAGGTTGAATGCCTGGGCGATATCGGCCACCAGGTCCTGCGGGATGAATCCGACAGCGTCCTGAATCGCATGCAAAACCGGCAACAGATTGTCCGGTTCGGTCCGGTAGCTGGCCAAAACCGATTTGGCCTTGGTTGACGCGTCAGTGCTGGACATTGCGTCTTGTCTCATGATGTCTCGTGAATATAGTTAACGCACATTCTCGAAAGGTATCATAAACCACTTTAACGGATTGTTCCGGGAACGACAAAATTTGGCGTTTTGAAAAAACGTAGCGCTTGGTTCAAATTCACGAGTGTGTCAATCCTTCAGCCAGGCACGCGCCAGTCGATGCATGAATTTCCGCAATTCCAGCGAACGGGCACGGATTCGGTTTCATTTTGCCAGTTGCTTGCGAATCGACAGCAATTCGCGGCGGCGTGCGGCGCTTGATTGCGGATAGGACAGTTTCAGGCTTTCGAGCGTGTCGAGGACGATTTGCGACACGATCAGGCGCGTGTTCTCCTTGTCGTCAGCCGGGACGATATACCACGGTGCAACGCTGCTGCTGGTCGCTTCGATGCAGTCCTCGTAAGCCGTTGCGTATTGATTCCAGAATTTGCGTTCATCGAGATCGGCCTGACTGAACTTCCAGTTCTTTTCCGGCGTATCGATACGCTCAAGGAAGCGCTTGCGTTGTTCTTCCTTCGACAAATGCAGAAAGAATTTGACGATACGTGTGCCATTTGCATGCAAATGCCGCTCCAAACCGACGATCGACTGGTATCGCTCTTGCCAGACGTCTTTTTGTCCGGCATCGGTGTTGACAAGCTTTTGACTCAACAGTATTTCGGGATGCACACGCACTATCAGCACTTCCTCGTAGTACGAGCGATTGAAAATGCCGATCTTGCCGCGCTCGGGCAAATCGCGCGTGGTCCGCCACAGGAAATCATGTTGCAATTCGGCGGGACTCGGGTGCTTGTAACTGAAGACCTGGCAACCTTGCGGATTGATGCCCGACATCACGTGCCGGATTACGCCATCTTTGCCGGCGGCATCCATCGCTTGAAATATCAACAAGATCGCATACTGATTCGACGCATACAGCAATTGTTGTTGCGCACTCAGTCGCGCCACATGGTCGCTCAAAAGTTTCTGGTATCGCGCTTTCGATTTATACATGGGCGCAACTTTCGTCGGCCAATCATCGAGAGCGACTGTCGCGCCTTCTTTCACCAGGAAATCTGCGGATTCGATTTTCATTTCAATTCTTGTTTATTGCAATTTGGACTGCTTGGTCGACACTCAGCCCGCTGATCGAAGAAGTCGGAAGGTCGACGATATCGGCGCGCTGCAACAAGTCCTGTGCCGAGTCTTTCAAACGGCAAAACATCACGCGCCTGCCTTGCGCAACCAATGCTTCATAAAAGTCGCGCAGCGATTCCAGGCTGGAACTATCCAGGTCGGGCGTTTCCTCCAGGTTGAGGATGACAGTATGAATCGTGTCTTCTGAGTGTTTTACCTGATGCCTGATTTGATTCAGGATGCGTTCGACGTTGGCAAAAAACAGCGGTTCTTCCGGGCGCACAATGAAAATCCCGGCGACCGGGCGCGCTTCGGGATGCAATTCGATGCTGACGAAATCGTGGCCGTCGCCGAGTCGCCCGAGGATCGACATGCGCGACTCCGAAAAGCGGCGCAGCATCATCAACAAGCTGACCACGACTGCCGCCAGCAAACCGTCCAGCACACCCAGGCTCAACACCCCGAACACCGCAGCGACCACCACGATGCGGTCGCGCCGCCAGCGGAAATACGGTCGAAATACGTTGGGATTCAAGGTGTGGCTCACCGCATGGATGACGATTGCCGCCAGCACAGGCTCCGGCGTCAACGCGACCAAGGGCAACATCGTCAGCACGATCAGCAGGATCACACCCGCCGCTATCAAGCCGGCAAATCGGCTGACCGCGCCCGCGCTTTCGTTGGCCGAAGTCACCGAATAGCCGGCGCCGACCGGCATGCCGTTGAACAAGCCGGAGACGATGTTGGCAGCGCCAAGCGCCACCAGATCGCGATTCGGCGAAATCGCATCGCCATGTTTCATCGCAAAACTGCGGATCGAGCCGTAACTTTCCGCATACAGGATCATCACCAGCGCCATCGCCAACTCGCCCAATCGCAGCCATTCGGTATGCGACAGCGCAGGCAAGGACGGCCGCGCCAAATGCAATGGAATGGTACCGACCATACCGACGCCATATTGCGATAAATCCAGCCATTTGCCCAGCGCAATCCCCAGCGCCGTGACGACGATAGCGCCCGGCACGTATTTGATGCGCGACAAAATAAAGAGCAAGGCCAATGCGCCGCCGCCGACAGCCAATCCGACCATATTCCATTTGGAAAATTGGCTTAGCAGTTCGATCGTAAAGTGCAAGATGCTGCCCGATTCCGGTTGCACACCGACCACTTTCGGTATCTGTTTCAGGATAATCACCATCGCCAAACCGAAGGCGAAGCCGCGCATGACCGGCTTGGCGATGAAGTCGGAAATCGCTCCGAGGCGGGCGAATCCGGCGACCAGAAAGAACACGCCGGTGACGAAGACCAACCCGACGCCGATGGCAATCCTCAATCCGACGTCGCCGTTGGCCATCGAGGCGGTTGCCGCCGCCATGACCGCCGCGGAGGAGGACGTCGCCGACACGATGGCGAAGCGGCTGGAACCGAGCAGCGCGTAGCAAACCAGGCCGGCGAATAGCGCCATGACCGCCATTTGCGGCGGCACGTTGCCGATGCCGGCATAGGCAACCGCTTCCGGCAACAATAACCCGGCAATCGACAATCCGGCGACGACATCGGCCGCTTGCGGGCGCCGGCCTGCAGTCGCGGCGACAGGATCGGCCATCTACTTGCTCTCGAACACGCCAGACCAGCCCGGCAGGTAGCGCGCTTCCTGGGTGCGTGCAAGCTTGATGCCCTTGGCGAGCGCCTTATGGAATTCGTTCTCGATCCGATCCACGCTAATCCGGGTGCGAAAAAAGTCGGCCCACAGGAATTCGCTGAACGGCGTCGCATCTTTCGCATAGCCGCCAGCGCAGCGCACTTCGCCGGCCAGGCTGCGATAGGGATCGTCCTGCAATTTTTCGATATGAGGCGGTATGACATCGAAATCGCGCGACACCCCGTCTGCATCGTAAGGATGAACCCATTGATGATGGTTCATGACATTCCAAAAAACCCGTTGTTCGAGCCAGGACAAGTCCTTTAACACCATCAGCCAAACGTTCTTGACGCCCTCTTCCAACAATGCCAAGCCAAAATGATGATGGTCGACGATATAGTGCTGTTCGTTCGGGCCGAGGATGGTGGGAAACCAATGGCTCTCCAGCATCGCCGATCTTTCCTTCTTGCCGAGACCTTCCCAGGATTTCCGTTTCAGTGCGACTTCCGCTTTCCCGACGGTAATCTGGGTGGGATGAAGGTCGTTGAGCTTGCCTTGGATCAATTGGGCGCGCGCGCGGGTCATGCTCTTCTCCTTGATGTTGTTCGATAATTAGACATACGATTTACTATTCTGGCATTCTACGTCAGTTTTCCAAGAATATCGGGACGAGATCGGCGAGGCAACCATGTCCTGCCAGTGTGCGCTAAACTAGCGACCCGGCGATCTTTTTAACGTTCGTTGACGTTTCTCTCCCCTACCATTCGGAGCAAGTGCCATGTCCCTATCCATGTACCAAATTTCCATCCCTGTGTTTGCGCGGGCGTTGAACAACCTTGCGGCCATCCTGAACAAGGCGGTCGCGCACGCAGAAGCGAAGAAAATCGACCCTTCGGTGTTGATCAACTACCGTCTGGCGCCGGATATGTTCCCGCTATCGCGCCAGGTGCAGATTGCGAGCGACGCTGCCAAGGGCTGCGCAGCCAGGCTGGCCGGCGTGGAGGTGCCCAGCTTTGCCGACACGGAAACCACTTTCCCGGAATTGCAGGAGAGAATCGCCAAGACGCTGGCGTTCTTGAATACCGTGAACGCAGCGCAGATCGATGGCAGCGAATCGCGCACGGTGACCATCCAGTTGCGCGGCAAGGACGTGCAGTTCCTGGGCTTGGCCTACCTGACTTCTTTCGTGCTGCCCAATCTCTACTTCCACGTGACGACCGCCTACGCAATATTGCGCCATAACGGCGTGGAACTTGGCAAGGCGGACTATCTCGGCGCGGCCTGATTCATGCTGCCGCGCAGCAAAAAGATGCAATAGCCATACAAACGGAAGCGGTAGCAGGTCTTGCCTGCCGTTCCGATTCCGGCGGAAAGTTACTTCCCGTCGCCCCCTGCAAGCAACTTGCGGGGCCGTTCGAGGTTCGGAAGGAATGCCGCAATCACTCCCAACAGCGGCAGGAACGAGCACAGCTTGTAGACGAAATCGATTCCCGCGTGATCGGCGAGATTGCCCAACACTGCGGCGCCAATGCCGCCCATGCCGAACGCAAAGCCGAAAAACAGTCCCGAAACCATGCCTATTTTCCCCGGGATCAGCTCTTGCGCATACACCAGGATGGCCGAAAATGCCGAGGCCAGCACCACCCCGATAATCACCACCAGCACGCCGCTCCAAAACAGGTTGGCGTACGGCAGCATCAAGGTGAAAGGCGCAACCCCGAGAATCGATGCCCAGATCACATATTTACGACCGATGCGGTCGCCAACCGGCCCGCCGATCACCGTGCCAAGCGCCACCGCGAACAAAAAGGCGAACAGATACAATTGTGCGCTTTGCAGCGGCAACTGGAATTTGTTAATCAGGTAGAAGGTAAAGTAACTGCCGATGCTGGCCAGGTAAAAGTATTTGGAAAATATCAGGGTCAGCAATATGCCAATTGCGAACGCGACTTTCTTGCGCGGCAGCGCCACGGCGTCGGCATGCTTGCTTGCCTTGCCGCGCGAGCCCAGGCGGTGATGCGCATACCATTTGCTGATTTGCAGCAAGATGACGATCCCCAGCAGAGCCGCGAGCGCAAACCAGGCAATGCTTTTTTGCCCATATGGCGCGATCACGACTGCCGCCAACAACGGCCCCAGCGAACTCCCAAAGTTGCCGCCGACTTGAAACAGCGATTGCGCCAACCCGTGTTGGCCGCCTGACGCCATGCGTGCTACGCGCGAGGATTCAGGATGGAATATCGCCGATCCGGTTCCGACCAAGGCCGCCGCCAACAAGATCACATAGAAACTGGGGGCGACCGACAAGAGCACGATCCCGACCAGCGTGAATCCCATGCCGATCGGCAGCGAATACGGTTGCGGCCGATGATCGGTGTACAGCCCGATGACGGGTTGCAGCAGCGAAGCGGTAATTTGATAGGTCAGGGTAATCAAGCCGATTTGCCCGAAACTCAAATCGAAGCCGCCCTTCAATATCGGATAGATCGCCAGGATCAGCGATTGAATCATATCGTTCAACAGGTGCGAAACGCTGATCGCGCCCAGGACCTTGAACGACGTGTTATCGGTAGTCCCGGAACTTGCTGCGGCGGGTGCGCTGACGCTTGTTTGCATGGTGTTCTCGCATAAATCGGCTAACGAAGTGGCATCTTAACGGTAAAATAAATGCCTGTCCTTCTGCATTTGGACAACAATCTTCGCAAAAAAGACATGAACAAGATTATCCCTCCATTTGATTCCCATGATCGCAGCGCGATGCCGGTAACCGGCAAGGCAGTCGATTATGACGCCGATTTCTGCACTGCGCAGCATAGGCATCCGAGCGGTCAGCTCATACACGCGGTGCGCGGCGTCATGGTCGTATCGACCGCAATCGGGCAATGGATCGTTCCGCCGACACGCGGCATCTGGATGCCGCCTGAAACCACACACTGGGTACGGATGGTCGGCGAGGTCCACATGCGCACCGTATACATCCGCCACGACGCGATAACTGGCTTGCCGCTCAGTTGCAAAGCGGTCGGCATTTCGCCGTTGCTGCGCGAATTGATCCTGGAGGCAATCCATATCCCGCAACCGTACACGGAAGATTCGCGCGCCGGTCGCCTGATGCGTTTGCTGCTCGACGAAGTCAGGTTGTTGCCGACCTTGCCACTGCATTTGCCGCAGCCGAACGATGCGCGCCTGCTGACCATCTGCAAGGCGATCGGCGCCGCCCCGAACGATGCATCGACGCTGGAAGATTGGTCGACACGCCTGCGTATCGATGTCAAAACCATCCAGCGCCTGTTCGCCCGCGAAACGGGCATGAGCTTCGGCCAATGGCGGCAGCAGGCGCGCTTGCTGCGCGCGTTGGAACAATTGGCGGGCGGCACGAAAGTGGTCGATGTCGCGCTGAATATGGGGTACGCCAGTCCGAGCGCGTTTGCCACCATGTTCAAACGTCAGTTCGGCGTGGTGCCCAGCGATTTTTTCAAGTCGACGGGCAAACCGCCCGCTTCGACTGCCAATTGAACGAAGGAATCGATCAGCGGCGTCGATTCGCCGCTGCGGGTGGCCAGCATGAGAGCGGTGACGGCGTCCGGGTCACTAATCCTGCGATAGCAGACGCCGTCCATTTGGATGCATTGAAACGATTCGGGCAGGATGGAAACGCCGCAGCCGGCTGCCACCAGGCCGATGATGGTGGAGGCTTCGCGCGCTTCTTGCGCGATATGCGTTTCAAATCCGGCGCGGCGGCACAAGCGCAGGATTTGCGCATGCAAGCCGGTTCCCACATCGCGCGAGTACATGACAAACGCCTCCCCCGCCAATTCCGCTAGAGCGACCGAATTTTTGCGCGCCAGCCGGTGTTCGCTGGGCAGCACCAGCAGCAAAGGGTCGTGCCGCAAAGTGATCGCCCCCACGCCGTTGGGGATTTCCACTTCCGGCGGTCGGATAAAGCCCAGGTCGAGTGCGCGTTGTCCGATCGCTTCGATCTGCCCCACCGACGGCATCTCTTGCAGCGACAAGGTGACGTGCGGATAGCGTTGCCGGTAAAGATTCACCACGCGCTGCAAAATGACGGTAAACGGCATCGACGACGTGAAACCGACGCGCAGCTCGCCCACCTCGCCCCTGCTGGCGCGGCGCGCGGTTGCCACCGCCTGCTCCGACAGCGCCAATATCTTGCGCGCATCGTTGAGGAAAAATTTGCCGGCTTCGGTCAAGCGTACCCAGCGCTTCGAGCGCTCCAGCAATTGCGCGCCGACTTCCTTTTCCAAGGCCTGGATTTGTTGACTGAGCGGCGGCTGGCCGATATGCAATCGGACTGCGGCGCGCGAGAAATGCAACTCCTCGGCAACTGCGATAAAGTAACGCAAATGGCGCAATTCCATATCATTAATCGTTTATAAGTATATATAACCGATTAAATATATATTGGACAGTATTAAAAGGCAACCCTATGATGAACCGTTGTCCCATGGTCTTTGAGTCGATATGTCGAGAATCGCCCTTACCCTTTCCGGCCCACCCTCCGCATTGAGTGCGTCACCCGAGCGCATCCGTGCCGGCACGCCTGAATTCCGCCGCTCCAATCGCGCCTTGTTCCTGGGCGGCTTTTCGACCTTCTCATTGCTGTATTGTGTGCAGCCGCTGATGCCGATCTTTGCCAGGGAATTTGGCCTGAGCGCGGTGCAAAGCAGCTGGTCCCTGTCGATATCGACTGCGGCGCTGGCGATCTTCCTGCTCGTCGCCGGCATCGCCTCCGACAGCATCGGTCGCAAACCGATGATGTGCGGCGCGCTGCTCATGGCATCAGTGGCGACGATCCTGTGCGCGTTTGCGCAAAATTACCTGCAACTTCTGGTCATGCGCGGCATCTTGGGCGTGGTGCTGGCCGGCTTGCCGGCGGTGGCGATGGCTTATCTCAGCGAGGAAATCGAACCGACTTCGCTCGGCTACTCGATGGGCCTGTACATCAGCGGCAGCGCGTTGGGCGGCATGCTCGGGCGGGTCTGTTCTTCACAGTTGACCGATGTGTTTTCCTGGCGCGTCGCTATTGCGATCATCGGCGTGGCTGGCTTGTTGTCGGGCATCGAGTTCTGGCGCAGCTTGCCGAGATCCCATCATTTCCACAAATCCCGCTTCGACGCCGCCACCATCGCGGCGGGGCTGCGCGGGCATTTTCGCGATCAGGGCTTGCGATGGCTGTTTCTGCTCGGCTTCCTGTTGCTTGGCAGCTTTGTCAGTCTGTATAACTATATGAGCTTCCGCCTGCTGGACGCGCACTTCGGATTGCGTCAAAGCGCGATTTCGGCCATCTTTTCCTTGTACGTGATCGGCATGTTCAGTTCGGTCTGGGTTGGCAAGCTGGGCGATAAATTCGGCCGCCGCCGTGTGCTCTGGCTGGTGATGTCGGTCATGCTGGCTGGCTTGCTGTTGACCCTGGCGAACACCCTCGCCTTGATCGTCGTCGGCATCGCCTGTTTCACGTTCGGCTTCTTCGGCAGCCATTCGATTGCCAGCAGTTGGGTGGGCCGTCGCGCCAAGGCGCCGCAGGCGTTGGCCTCCGCGCTGTATCTGCTCAGTTATTATCTGGGATCCGCGCTGGTCAGTTCCGCCGCCGGCATCATGTGGGGACATGCGGGTTGGAACGGCGTGGTCCTGGTATTGACCGCTTGTCTGCTGGCTTCGTTATTTGTATCGCTGCGTCTGCGCACGCTGGCGATTGCAACGCCCGACCTGCCTGCTGCACAAGCGTTGTCGCTCCAGTCGGACAATCCCGGCGCATAACTACGTTACGATAACTACTGGTTCCGATTGGCGATCCAGGCGGTCAATTCTGCATCGCTCATCGGATGCGCAATGTAGAAGCCCTGCCCTTCCGTGCACCCCATCTCCAGCAGCGCATCCCAGTGGGTTCGCGATTCGATTCCTTCGGCAACCACTTTCAATCCAAGTTTTTTGCCGAGTTGGGTAATCAATTCCGCAATGCGTGGCCCCTCGGGAGTATCGATCTGGTTGACGAATGCGCGGTCGATTTTCAAGCGGTCCACCGGCAGCTTATCCAGGTAACTCAACGACGAAAAGCCGGTGCCGAAATCGTCTATAGCGATCTGTATGCCAAGTTGCTTGAGGCATGCCAACGATTCCTGGATCGACGCCGTGCCCAGCATGGTCATGGATTCGGTTATTTCCAATTCCAGGTCATGCGGCGACAGTCCGCTATCTTGCAGCGCCGTTTCGACCACGGCAATGAAGTCGGGCTGGCGAAACTGCATCATCGACACGTTTACCGCAATCCGCTCCGGCGCGGTGCCTGCCTGCTTCAATTTTTTCATCGTAAAACAGGCGGTGCGCAGAATCCAGGTTCCCATCGCGACGATCAACCCGGAATGTTCGGCCAGCGGGATGAAGTCCATCGGCGGAATCATCTTGCCGTCTTCATTGCGCCAGCGGACCAAGGCTTCCAAACCGATGAATTTGCCGCCGCTTAATTCGATTTGCGGTTGATATGCCAGGAACAGGCGTTCGCTATCGAATGCCTTGTGCAAATGCTGCGTCAGCTTGGCGCGCTCGCGAATTTGCATGCCCATCTCGCGCGTAAAGACGGTATGGTAGCCGCGTTGGTGAACCTTGGTGCGCTTGAGGGCGATGCTGGCATTCTTCAAAACGTCGGCGCCGTTCGACTCGAAACCGTCGAGCGCCACCACGCCCATCGACACCACGACCATGTGCGCGGTCGATTCGATCTCGAACGGCTCCATGAACAAAAGGCGAACCGCTTCCGGATCCAGCACGCTTGAATCCCCAAGCAAACCGAAAGCGTCGCCGGAGACCCTTGCCAGGAACACGTCGCTCCCGTAGTGATCTTGAAGACGCAGCGCAACCGCCTTCAACAGCAGGTCGCCATAGACGTGTCCAAGCACATCGTTGGTCTCGGCAAAATCGTCGATATCGAGCAGCACGACCAGACGGTTTTGTTCATTGCGTGCGATCGCGGCGTCGATCTCGCCAATGAATTTCAGGCGATTCGGCAGCATGAGGAATTGATCGCGATAGGCATGGCTCTGCAATTGCGTGACCAGCGACAAATTGTCCAGGCAGACGCCGAAATTCGCGCAAAACACTTCCAGCAATTGGTGGTCGATCTCCGACAATTGGTGCGGCAAATCGACAAACGCCGCCATCGGACGATTGCCGTGCCCCGAAAAATACAGGGTCATCGCATTGTCTTCGATCAACGAAGCGCGGCTAACCAAGACGTGCTTGAGCGAATCGCGGATTCGTTGGTCAGCGATTTGATCGATCGAGGAATTCATCAGGTTGCTATAGTGTCCTGCCGACGCGATCA
The DNA here is from genome assembly GCA_031291325.1 of Burkholderiaceae bacterium. GTDB lineage: Bacteria > Pseudomonadota > Gammaproteobacteria > Burkholderiales > Burkholderiaceae_D > PKWO01. Next base: position 62,345 of record JARLJG010000070.1, on the reverse strand, counting down.
CGCTGAAATTGGCGGCCTTGCCGTCGGCCGTGGGGCTGTCCGCCTGCGCGCAAATCAAGCCTTCGGAAGGCACGCCGCACAAGGCCGCGAGTTGCGTAATGACGCCGGAAGCAAAGGTCTGCACGCCGTGCTCGACCGCAAACGAGGCGCCGGAAGTAATGATTTGACGCAAGCCGCGCCGGCTGGCGTCGATGGTCCTGATCAACTCATAGGAGCGGATCGACGCGGTCAAGGTCGTCAACAATTTCTTGCGCGTGAGTTCGCTCTTGGTCTTGTAATCGTTGATGTCGTAGTCGCGAATGGCGTCCTCTTCGGGCGCGTATCCAGGTTGCCCGGTGCGCAAAATGATCCGCGTGTCGCGCCATTTCAGGGTGTCGCGGATATGCCCGACCAGCTCCAGCCCGGCATTCTCGGTTTCCATCACCACGTCCAGCAGCACAACCGCAATATCGTCATGCTTGGAAAACAGCAAACGCGCTTCCTGGTTCGAATACGCGTGCAAGAATTCGATGCAGCGATCGAGTATGACGACATCGAGCATCGCAAATTTGGTAGCCTGGTGCACGTCTTGATCGTCGTCGACGATCGCAACCCGCCACACCCTCCTCGGAACCGATTTTGGCTCACCGACAGGCTCGTCATTGAACATCATGTCATCGCCGCTTCGTTCGATCATGTTCACCGACACACTCCCCCCGACAATGGATAAAGTCATGCTTTAGCTGATTATATTATGAGGGTTCATTTAACGTACTTTGTCGCAAAAACCTGGTATGCGGGCGCCACGGTCACGAAAACGCCTGAACGCAGCATCGCGCAAAACGGTAACCGATCACGTCATGTTTGCATCGCATTGTCAAATTCTCGAATTTTCAGCTGGCAAGTTTTGCCAATCTAACATGGAATTGCACCCGGTTCGATTGATCTGTAACAATACGACAAATATATTGCGGAAGCCATGTCTTATGGGTGGGAAATGGCGACATGGCAGTACGGCGAAATTCGGCTGGACTTCGGGGAATTGGTCACTGCACCGACCTTGCGCCGGCTTTGCAGCATATTGCCACATAGGATTGTCCTTTGATATTTGCCATGACTAGGGCAGAATCGAGGTTGCGGTCGGACGGATAAACACAGGTTCAAATAATGGATGATATTGTCAAGCAAGCAATGAACAAATGGCCGGACGTGCCGTATTGTTATGGCTGGCTGGCATTGGATGGACGCGGCGCCTGGCGTATGCGCAATGAACGCGTCCAGCAAACGGGTTTGTTGGGCGACAAAATCCAGAATCCGGCAATGCGGGCATTTATCGCGCGCAATTACGCGCATGACAAGCGCGGTTGCTGGTTCTTTCAAAACGGCCCACAACGGGTCTACGTCAACCTGTCATCGACCCCCTACGTCGCGCACACCGACCCGGCCCAGGGTTTCGTCTTGCATACGGGCGAACCGATATCCTTGCTCGACAGCGCCTGGATCACCGAAGAAGGTCAATTGATTTTGGTGGCCAACGAAAAGGTTGCGCAAGTCGACGACCGCGACATGGCCGAGTTCCTGAACTTGTTCCGCATGAACGGGGAACCGGTTGGCGACGAGCGATTGCTGGAGTGGCTGGTCGACCCGAACGACCAGGGCCGCCTGACGATAGTCACCGCCAGCAGGCGGGTGCCGGTTCAGCGTATCGCCAGCAAGGACATCGCCACGCATTTCGGCTTCATACGCGAACCGCAGCCGGCGACTGCCTGAAAAAGTAACCCTTAGAATAACGCGGCGACCGCTACAGCGGTCGCCGCTTGACGTCATTTGTGCTGCGAATTGATCCTGATCTTCACATTCTTCGCACCCGGCTTGAGCGGCTCGGTGATTCCTTCCAGGTCGCCGACTCCGGGGGTTGCGCTCCCCGATTTCGAAATGCGCGCGCCTACCATCACCTGCGGGAAATCCGACAATTTGGCATTCGGCATCATGGCCATGCTATCGTCCAGCGTGAATGTGGTCGGCAAATCCTTGACTTGTTTGCGCAACACCGCCAGCGGGAAGCGCGGGCCGTCGACGGCCCGCGCAAAGATAAATACCGTATCCGTATCGCTGACCTGCGACCGCAAGGCGGGGTCGAGTTCGACGCTACCCGACACTTGCGCACCAGCGGCCGCAGGTGGCGCCGCATTCGCTTTGGCAGTATCCGACGCGCCACTCGTGCCCGTTGCACCGTTGGCGGCAGGAGTACCGGCCAGCGCCAGGGCTTCGTTGATGTTGCTGCCAACCGAGCGTGCCAGATCCGAGTCGGGCGGTGCCAAGGCCATGATCTTGCGCCATTGCGCCACTGCGCCGGTATAGTCGTGGCGCTCGGAATCGGCGACTGCCGACAGGGCCAGCGCCTTGATATTTTTCGGATCCAGTTGCAGCGCCCGCAGGATCGCCTTTTCCGGTTCGCCCTGCATGGTCCTGTTGTTCGCCATTGCCAGGGCATCGGCGTAGTCGGCCAGCATATCCGCGTCTTGCGGCAGCAGTTTGGTCAAATGCGCATAGGCGTCGGCAGACTCCTTGAAGCGGCCCAATGCGGCATAAGAGCGCGCCATCATGGTCCAGCCTTCGATATCGTCGGGCGTATCCTTCAAGCGGCGCGCCAGTTTTTCGACCATGCCGTTGATTTGCTCGGGTGTGATGTTCTCCGCAGAACTGGCGGCGACAACCTTGCTTGGATCGAGGCCGTCGCGGTTTCCCAGCGTGAAATACAGCGCTGCGGCGACCACCGGCACCAGTATCGCCAGCCCGATTGCAGTCCACGGTTTTCCCGTTTGCGCCACGATCGTCTGCGTGCCGGGGCGCACGTCTTCGGCGACGCGCTGCTCCAATTCGCGGCGCGAATTTTCGTAGCCTGCTGCGTCGATCACGCCTGCTTCGCGATCGGCGTTCAGTTCGCGCAACTGGTCGCGCAGCACTTCAAGATTGAGCGCATCGCGCTGCACGTGAACGGTGCTCGCGGATTGCTTGCGCAACAGCGTCGGCAAAATAAAAAACAATGCGGTCGCCAGCATCAGCGCCGCCGCGATCAAAAATGCGGTCATGTCGATTCTTTCGTTTCAGAGGAAGCGCCGAGCAAATCGGCGGCGCGTTGCAGGTCGGCGTCGGGCAAGGTTTGCGGGGCGGATTCGCGCTGCGATAACTTCCACCCCAGGAAGCCCAGCCCGCCTGCCATCAGCAAGATTGGTCCGAACCACAGCAACCAGGTGGTGCTCTTGACCGGCGGACGAAAGCGCACGAAATCGCCGTAGCGCTGCACCATGAAGTCGACAATTTCCTGGTCGGATTTGCCCTGCACCATCATTTCGCGCACTTGATTCTTGAGATCGATCGCCAGATCGGCGTGCGAATCGGCGATGGTCTGGTTTTGGCATTGCAGGCAGCGCAACTCAAGAGTCAATGCGGTAACCCGCTTTTCCAGTTCGGGATTTTGCGACGCGGGCGCCGCCTCGCCGGCATGCGATACCAGTGGCAGCGCCAGCACTAAAATCCAGATGAATTTCAATAAAGTTCTATGCACGATTCAACTCTTTGATCAGGGGCAGCAATTTTTCGTTGATGACTTCCGGCGTCACGGCGCCGATTTGCTTGAAGCGAATCACGCCATGCTTATCGATAAGAAAGGTTTCCGGCACGGCGTACACGCCAAAATCGATGCCGACCCGGCCATCCGCGTCGAAAGCGGACAACTGGTAGGGATTACCGAGTTGCTTGAGCGTTTCCGTGCCTTCCTTGCGTCCATCCTTGTAGTCGAGACCCAAAATAGGCACGACGCCGGTCTTCGAGAATTCAACCAGGTAAGGGTGTTCTTCGCGGCAAGTGACGCACCACGACGCCCACACGTTGAGCAGCCAGACCTTGCCCTCCATGTCTTTCGGCGTAAACATCTTGTCCGGTTCCGCCAACTGCGTCAGGTTGAAATTCGGCACCGGCTTGTCGATCAGCGGCGACGGCACTTCACGCGGATCCTTGTGCAGTCCGACCGCCAGGAATCCCACCAGAATCAGAAAAAGGCCGAGCGGCAGTAAAAAGCGTCTCATGGTCTCTACCTCATGCGGGAACGTTGATCGGGTTGCCGTGCGCCTCCGCCTGCGCCCGTTTGCGCGCATGCAAACGATAACGCCGGTCGGACGCAGCCAGGAATCCGCCGAATGCAATAATCAAGCAACCGGCCCATATCCAACTGACGAAGGGCTTGTGCTGCACCCGCACCACCCAGGCGCCGTTTTCGGCCTGTTCGCCCAGCGAGATGTACAGGTCGCGGGTGAAGCCGCGATCGATGGCGGCTTCGGTCATCGGCATCTGGCGTGCGGTAAACATGCGCTTTTCAGGAGCCATCGTAATCGGCTTGTCGTTGCCGCGCGCGACGTCGAAGGTGCCGCGTATCGCGGTGTAATTCGGTCCTTTGATGTTCTCCAGACGGTTCAGACGGAAGGTGTAGCCGCCGATACTGGTAGTGTCGCCGACCCGCATATTCACGTCGTTGGTGGTCTCCGTCCCCTTCACCATCGTCACGCCAAGCACGAATACGCCGATGCCGACGTGCGCCACCAGCATGCCCCAATAGCTGCGCGGCTGGCTGGCGAGGCGCCGGGTCAACGGGGTGCCGGCGGGCGCATGGCGCAGACGCTCGGCCAGGTGCGACGCGCTGCCCAGCACGATCCAGGCTGCGAATGCGATGCCGAGCACCGACATCGGCGAGGCTGAAATCATCAACCAGATCATCGCCGCAATCAACACCGATGCCAATGCGACCCAACGCAGGCGCAGCACCAGTTCTTTCAGAGAAGCGGATTTCCAGCGCACGAACGGGCCGACCGCCATCAGCAGCAGCACCGGCAACATCAGCGGCACGAATACCGTTTCAAAATACGGTGGTCCGACCGAAATCTTGCCCAGATTCAAGGCGTCCAGGAACAATGGATAGAGCGTGCCCAGCAATACGGTGGCGGCTGCAGCGAGCAACAACACGTTATTGACCAGCAACAAGGATTCGCGCGAGACCAGGCTGAATTTTCCGCCCAGGCCCACTTTCGGAGCGCGCCATGCATACAAGGTCAAGGAGCCGCCGATGACGATTGCCAGGAATATCAGGATGTACAAGCCGCGCCGTGGATCGGTCGCAAACGCATGCACCGAGGTCAGCACGCCGGAACGCACCAGGAATGTGCCCAACAAAGAGAGGGAAAACGCGATAATCGCCAGTAAGACGGTCCAGTTCTTGAAGCTGCCGCGTTTTTCCGTCACCGCCAGCGAGTGCACCAGCGCGGTGCCGACCAGCCAAGGCATGAAGGAGGCATTTTCGACCGCATCCCAAAACCACCAACCGCCCCAGCCCAGTTCATAGTAGGCCCAAAAGCTGCCGAGGAAGATGCCGAGGGTCAGGAACATCCAGGCCACCAGCGTCCACGGACGCGACCAGCGCGCCCACGCCGCATCCAGTTGCCCGCCCATCAGCGCAGCGATGGCGAAAGCGAACGCCACCGAAAAGCCGACATAGCCCATGTATAGCAAGGGCGGATGCACGATCATGCCGAAGTCTTGCAGCAAGGGGTTGAGATCCTGGCCTTCCGGCGCTGCCGGCAAGGTGCGGTCGAACGGATTCGACGTGAACAGCAGGAAGCACAGGAAGCCGATGCTGATCAAGCCCATCACGCCGATCACGCGCGCCTTGGTTTCGTCGGGCAACTGGCCGCTGAATATACTGACGGCAAACGTCCATACCGTCAGCATCAGTATCCACAACAGCAATGAACCTTCGTGGCCGCCCCAGGTGCCGGCAATGCGGTAGTAGACGGGCAGCAGGGAATTCGAATTCTGCTCGACATAAGTGACCGAGAAATCGTTGGCGATGAATGAATACACCAGGCAAGCGAAGGAAAACGCCACGAACAAGAATTGCCCGGCAGCAGCAGGCTTGGCCAAGGCCATCCAGCGCGCATTGCCCCGGAACGAACCGGCAATCGGGAAAATGCTTTGCACCAGCGCCAGGCATAACGCCAGCATCAGGGAAAAATTACCGAGTTCAGGAATCATTTGGCACCTTCTTTTATACTTTGGTTGACACTTGCGCCAGCGCCCGCAGTCGGCGCGCCAGGGTGCTCGTTGGCGTCATTCGCCTCTTTGCCTTTTTTCAACGCATACGCCGCATCTGGCGGCATATAGTTCTCATCATGTTTCGCCAAGACCTGTTCGGCGACAAACACGTTGTCGCTACCCAGTTTACCCTCGGCGACCACGCCTTTGCCTTCCTTGAACAAATCCGGCAAGATTCCCTTATAGCTGACCGGGATCTTTTTAGCCGTATCGGTGACCATGAAAGTCCAGGTCAAGCCGTCCGGCTGATGCACCAGGGTGCCCTTTTCGACCATGCCGCCGACACGGAAACTGCGGCCATGCGGCGCTTCACCGGCGAAAATCTGCGTCGGCGTAAAGAAAAACACCAGGTTTTTCTGGAAGGCCGACAAAATCAGCCAGGCTGCGACACCCAGCACCGCCAACCCGGCCGCCACCAATGCCAAGCGTTTATGCCGCGTTTTCATTGCGCGCTCCCTTCCTTGCCGAAGCCGGCCGACGCGGCCCTTTGAGTTGCTGAAGAATCGACTTGCGTCGCAACATCAACGCCAATGGTTCGCCCAGCATGCAGGCGGCGACCACGACGATCGATCCCCATACATAGAGCGCGTACCCGCCCATCGCAAAAAAATCACTCCAGCTATCCCAAATCATGCAGTCTTCTCCAAATATTCCTTCACCCAGTCGGTGTGCCGTTCGCGCTCGAGCACGATGCAGCGCAAACGCATCAGGGCGACGACAAAAGTATAGGCCCAAAATCCAAGCGCCATGACCAGCATGCCCAGCAGCATGGTCATTGCCATTTTCGGCGCGCTGGTCAAGTTGACGGACGAGCCCTGATGCAAGGTATTCCACCACTTGACGGAAAAATAAATGATCGGCACATTGACGACACCGACCAAGGCCAGCACGGCGCCCGCCCTGTCGGCGCGGCGCGGTTCGTCGATCGATGCCTGCAGCGCGATAAATCCGATATACAGGAACAGGAGAATCAGCTCCGATGTCAGGCGCGCATCCCAAACCCACCACGCGCCCCAGGTCGGCCGCCCCCAAAATGCGCCGGTCCACAGCGCCAGGAAGGTGAACATCGCCCCGGTCGGCGCCAGCGCGCTGGCCATCATCGAAGAGAGGCGCGTATTCATGACCAAGCCGATTCCAGCCCAGAATGCCATCACCATGTAGATGAACATCGACATCCAGGCCGCCGGCACATGCAGGAAAATGATGCGGTAGGCATCGTGCTGCTGGACATCGGTCGGAGCGTAGAAGAACCCGATATAAAAGCCCGCGATGCACAACAGTATCGCGGCGACGCTAAACAAAGGGATGAATTTTCCCGCCAGCGGAAAAAAAAGCTGCGGCGACGCGTATTTGAACCAATGGATTTTGGTTGATTCGTGCGCTGAAGAAAGTGTGTTACTCATATTGGACACCGCAATATTACTCCATCGAAATTATTTTAATTCGCTTAGCAAATCCCTAACCATGCGCGACCGAAGCAATTCTACTCAATATTCCAAAATTTATTTTTTGCCAAAATTCATGCAAAGACCGTATATGTCCATCAATCACTCCATAGCAATCCGCAGTGCCGCCGAGGTCGCCCAAGGGGTCATCGCCGCTGCGGCAGCCAACGCGCCACCAAGCAACAACAAATGTGCGCTTGCCCCCAAACCGCTGGCTTCGGCGCCGACCGCGCCGGCGCCAAAAATCAAGACTGGAATATACAGCGGCAACACCAGCAAGGATACCAGTGCGCCGCCGCCGCGCAGCCCGATGGTCAATGCCGCGCCAATCGCTCCAATCAAGCTCAATACCGGCGTGCCAAGCAACAGGCTCAGGAACAGGACTTGGATCGAATCCCCCGGCAAATCGAACTGCACCGCCAGCAATGGCGCCAAAATAACCAGCGGAAAACCCGATACCAGCCAATGGGCGATGACTTTGCCGATGACGATGATGCTGATCGGTTCGGCTGAAAGCAGCATCTGCTCCAACGTGCCATCGGCGTAATCAAGCGCAAACAAGCGCCCCAAGGCCAGCATCGATGCCAGCAACGCACTGACCCAGACGATGCCGGGGGCAATGGTGCGCAACAGGCCTGGCTCCGCGCCGACACCCAGTGGAAACAGGCTGACGACGATTATAAAAAAGAATAAAGTCGTGACGATATCGGAGCGGCGGCGAAACGCCAGCAACAAGTCGCGGTGAATCACACAAGCCAGCGCTTTCAGCATTGCGCCTCCTCGCCCAAATCAAGTTGCAGCATGCGCCCCGCGCCAAGCGTAATTTCCTGATGGGTGGTATAGACCACCAATCCGCCACTGGCCAGATGATGCTCCAGCCGACGGCACAATTGATCGACGGCGTCGCGATCCAAAGCGGTAAACGGCTCGTCCAAAATCCAAAGTCGCGGCGCATTTTCCAGCCACAGCCTGGCCAACGCCACACGCTTGCGCTGTCCCTGCGACAACGACCTTGTCGGCAAATGGCCGACTTCGTCCAAACCGAGCAAATCCAGCGCGTCCCATGCCTGTTGCGAAGTGATCGGATGTCCAGACAAGGTCGCATTGAAGGTCAAATTCTCCCATGCCGCGAGGTCGTCCTTGACGCCGTTCGCATGACCCAGATAAATCAATTCGCTGCAATACTCGTCGCGCGCGCGGCGCACGTTTTCGCCGTTCCAGCGCACTTCGCCTGCGGCTGGGTGGGTCAATCCGCAAAGCAGACGCAACAAACTGGTTTTCCCGCTACCGTTCGTGCCGGCAATACGCAACGCATCGCCGCTTTCGATCTCAAAATTCACGTCTGTAAATAAATGCCGTTCGCCCCGCGAGCAAGCAAGTTGATACCCTTGCAAAGTCATGTCTTATCTCCCATGACCCGGCATGGTACATGAAGTTTCGATGGGGAAGTGTACGTAAACGGTATTGCGGATGTGTTGATATAGATCAAAATGCGGGAAACGCAATTGAAAACCATTCCCCCTTTCAAATTCCTCCTTGTAAATCCCCCGCCAATAATCATCGTTGATTTCAAAAAAACAGCATGAATCTAGCCGTGATCGGGTATTTACCGCGAATATGCGATAAATATCGAATTTCAAATGGTGGAAAGGTGGGAATTTCGATAAAATCGACTGCAGGCAACATGCCTGATCTGGATTTCATTTAGGAGTGGCGCAATCGTGAACGTGTTGATCGTCGACGATAACGAAATGACTCGGGCGCTTTTGCGTACCATCCTTAGTTCCGAGGGTTACAAAGTGGTGGCCGAGGCCAGCAACAGCAAGAATGGGCTGGAGCAGATTTTGAAAAACAAACCCGATATCGTTTGCCTCGACATTCTAATGCCCGACGGCAGCGGGATCGAGGTATTGAAACAGGTGGCGACCGAATTGCCGAAAACCATCGTGTTGATGGTGACCGGAAAACACGATATCGAAACAGTCAAGGAATGCCTGGGAAATGGCGCGAAAGGATTCATCATCAAGCCATTCAATGCCAGCATCGTCTTGAAAACCGTGAAAGACGCTGTGCTGCGCTCCGGTCAACAACCGCCGCATATCTGAATCGGTCGGCGCTCCCCGATAGGGGGCGCCAGGGCATCTTCTAAGAATTGTCGATGAAATGTTGAAGCTCGGTTCGCACGTGGTGCAACGCGTCGGCGATCGCAAGCAATTTTCTCTCATCGCAAACGCATTGACTGCTATTGCACTCGTCCTCGATTTCGACGAGCATATCGACCAGTTTATCCGCGCCCAAGGGGCCGACCGTTCCCTTTAGCGAATGACTCTCACGTCCCAATTGTGCGAAGTTCGACGCCATTGCGGCGGCGCGCATTCGCTCGAATATGGCGACACTTTCACGTTGAAAAATTTCCGCCAGCTGCAAAAATATTTCCTGATCGCCGCCGATGTTTTCCAACAAAAGCCCCGGCTGGCAATGCGTATAGTAAGTTGAATTCATTTTCGCCTGTCTCGTTACGAACTGATGCTATCCGATGCAATTTTCGCCGCGCTAGCCAGATGCGGCGCCAATAACGCGATTTCGCGGTCGAGTGCGTCGAACAGATCCGCCAGCGGCGCCGGCACCTTGTCGCGCGCGCAGTGATCGATTTCCGCAGCGACGCGCCGTGCCGGCTCGGCCATGAAATTTGCCAACAGCCCGGCCATTGCATGCGCTTCCCTTTGCAGTGCGTCGTATTCAGCCGTTTCCCAGGCACGCCGCATTCTTGTCAATTGCTTGGGCGCCTCTTCCAAAAAATGGGCAGCAATCAATGTTACCACTTCGGCATCCGAATTCTTGATCGCTTTGGCGTAATCGAACTGGTCGAGCGCTGCGTTCTCGGCAATATTTGCGCTCACTGACGGGGCCTCGGCAACATTTTCTTGCTCCGCCGATTTCTCCTTCTTTTCGTAAGGAGAATATTTCTTCAAGATCCCGGAAAACATGTCAGCCTTGAACGGTTTTGACAGGTAATCGTCCATGCCGCCGGCGATGCATTTTTCGCGGTCGCCTTCCAGGGCATTGGCAGTCATTGCAATCACCACCGTCCTTTTGGCGCCCGCCTTCTCGCGCGCGCGAATGGCGGCGGTGGCCTCGAATCCACCCATCAACGGCATCTGCAAATCCATCAATATCAAATCGAAAGTCTTGCTTTTGTGCAGTGCCAGCGCTTCGATCCCATTGTTGGCGACATCCACCCGATGCCCCCATTTGTGCAGCAAGGCCAGCGCCAACTTTTGATTGAGCTGGTTATCCTCGGCCAGCAAAATCGAAAGCGAGGCCACCGATGCGCTGATCGTATGGCGGGTGACGACAGGGACATCCCCGGCTTGGGTTCGGGTTCGATCGATCACGCTGCCGACCACGGCAAAGATCTCCGTGTGGCTGGCGGGTTTTAGCAAATAGCCCTGGATGCCTATCTGTTTGCATTTGTGGGCGTCGCCCGGCAAGCCGGAGGACGACAAGATAACGATCGGCACGTCCCGATAGCCGGCAATTTCCGCCATCGCCTTGGCGGTGTCGAAACCATTTATGTCCGGCATGACGTAGTCCATGACGATGCAGTCGAGCTTGCACGGTTCGCTGCGACAATACGCGAGCGCTTGTGCGCCGGAATGCATGACGACGGTCTTGACCTGCCAACGCCCGAACATCGCCTTCAAGATTGTCAAATTGGTGTCGCTGTCGTCGATCAGCATGACGGTCCTTCCCGCCAACGAGATCGGCGCGACATCAACGACACGTCGGCTGCGCTGGTCGATTCTGAATGAGACGGCGACAGTGAAGGTGCTGCCTTTGCCGACCCGGCTCGACACGGATATCTCGCCGCCCATCATGTCGACCAGGCGCTTGGTGATCGAAAGACCCAGCCCGGTGCCGCCGAAGCGCCGCGTGGTGGAACCATCCTCCTGCTCAAATGCCTCAAACACTTGCCGCTGTTTTTCCAGCGGGATGCCGATGCCGCTGTCGGACACGCTGATTTCCAGCCGTGCGAGGTCGGCATCCCTATGCAGCAGGCGCGCACGCACGACGATCTCGCCCGTGCGCGTAAATTTGATCGCATTGCCTACCAGATTGGTTAAAATCTGCCGCAATCTTCCAGGGTCGCCCAACACGAAATCCGGGATGTCGGGATCGAGATCGAGCGCCAGTTCCAGTCCGCTTTGCTGCGCCCGCAAGGTGAGCGTGCGCAGCGTATCGGGCACCAGCTGGCTGAGATCGAAGGAAATCGTTTCCAGGCTCATCTTGCCGGCTTCGATCTTTGAAAAATCCAGAATGTCATTGATGATCTCCAATAAAGCGTCGGCCGACGCCTTGACGACCTCCAGATATTCGCGCTGGTGCTTTTCCAGTGCCGAAGAAAGGACCAGGTCGGTCATACCGATGATGCCGTTCATCGGTGTGCGGATTTCATGGCTCATGTTGGCGAGGAATTCGCTCTTCGATCGATTCGCCGATTCAGCCGCCTCCTTGGCATGCAACAAAGCGCGTTCTGCCGCCTTTTGACTGGAAATATCGACAATGGTGCCGACCAAACCGATCAAGGAACCATCGGGTTTGGTCAACACGGCCTTGCTATGCAAGGTGTCGACTTTCCGATCTTGCAAGGTCAGCAGCGTTTCGACGGTTTGCGCACCGCGACTTTCCATCAATTCGCGATCGTGTGCAGTGTAGGCGCGCGCATCTTCCGCACTCAATAAATCGAACGCGGTCTTTCCCAGCCATTGGTCGACGCGAATCGAAAAAAATTTGCCGAACGCTTTGTTCAGACGCAGATAACGCCCCTCGGGGTCCTTCAGGTAAACCGGCACCGGTATCGATTCCAGCAAGGCATCGACGAAGTCCAGGTTCTCCTTGATTTGCATAGTGGCCAGACGCTTGTCGGTGATATCCGACAAACTGCCAGCGACGCCGACGACTCTGCCATCATCGTCGATTTCCAGTTGCGCGTAGACTTCGATCCAGCGGTAGCTGCCCTCGCGCGTGAGATAACGCACTTCATGCTTGGTAAAGGTGGAGCCGCCTGCCATCATCTCGACGAAACGACTGCGCGCCGCTGCACGATCCTGCGGATAGATGAAATCGATGAAATTCCTGCCGATCGTCTCTTTCACCGAAAACCCGGTGATCGCAGTCCATGCAGGATTGAGGAAAGTCCATACGCCGTCCCGGTCCGCCCGGAAAACCACTTCGATGAGACCGTTGACGACATTGCGGTACTGGCGCTCGCTGTTGGCGATCTTTTCCGCCATTTTCTTGCGGCCGGTGATCTCAGTGCGGATTGCAATATATTGATAGGGTCGATTGCTGCGGTCGAGAAACGGCACGATCGTCGCGTCCACCCAATACTGTTGACCCTGCTTGTTCTTGTTGCAAATTTCGCCGTGCCAGACGCGGCCCGCCGCAATAGTCTTCCACATCACCGAGAAGAATTCTATCGGATGATAGCCGGAGTTGATGATACGATGGTTTTGCCCCAGCAGTTCGCCGCGCGAATAGCCGCTGATGCCGCAGAATTTATCGTTGACATAGAGAATATTTCCGTCGGTGTCCGTCATGCTGACAATCGCATGTTGATCCATCGCAAAACGCTGATTGGCCAACTCGATCCGCCGTTCTTCCTGCTGCCGCACCAGCACGGGAAGCAAGGCCGACAGACCTTCCAAATCCTCCTCCGCCGGCAGCGCCAAGCCGGACTCGTCATGTTCGAGCAAACTGCCCGCAGCCTGGCGCAGCGATTGCAAGACACGGTTGCGCAAGAGAATGTCCGAGCGCATTCGATCATTGGCCTGATTCAGTTCGGTCGAACTCAATTCGAGGCTGCGGGTGCGCAAATTGAGATCGAGATCGGATTGCAGATAGGCGGCATCGACACGGGAAACGAATTCCTCCAGGCCGCGCAAAAACGATTGCATCTGCGGCGCAATATCCGGTTTCAATGCCAATTCGGACGCAGCGTGGAAGAGTTGCTGCAAGCTATCTTCGCTTTCTATTCCACAAACGCGCCGGAGTTGTCGCAACAGTGTCCGATGCATAGTCAGCTTTCAGTCGTTCAGGCGATACAATGATCCGTCATGCAGGCGCAATGCGACAGGCCGGTCAATCCGGGAAATTCGATCTGATTTTCAACACTTCGTCCCAAGAGTTCAAGAATGCATTCGCGCAGCGCGGGCAAAAATGCGATCCGATATTTTCCTGCAAGAATTGGCGCGCCCGCTCGATCGGCCAAGGTTTTTTGTAGGGGCGTTCCGAGGTCAATGCATCGAATACGTCCGCCACTGCCACGATGCGCCCAGCCAGCGGAATTTCCTCGCCTTTCAAACCCTTGGGATAGCCGCTGCCGTCGAATTTTTCGTGGTGCGCGCCGGCGATCACTTCGGCCAGTCGAACCAGAGCTGAACTGCTTCCGGCCAGAATCTGCGCGCCGATTTCCGCGTGGCGGCGCATGATGGACATTTCATCGGCGTCGAGTTTGCCCGGCTTGAGCAGTATATAATCCGGCGTCGCCAGTTTGCCGACGTCGTGCATGGGCGCCGCTTCGAGAATATCTCTTTGATACGCTTCGGGCAAGCCCAGCGACTGTGCAATCAACTTCGAATAGAATGCCATGCGATAGATATGGGCGCCGGTTTCCGGGTCGCGGAATTCCGCTGCCTTGGAAAGGCGAAGCACCAATTCGCGTTCGCGATTGACCACCTCGGCGGTCGCCTTCTCCACTTCGAATTGCAAAAGCTTGGCGCGATCGGCCAGCATGGTCTGCGCATGGCTTAACGCCAGCAGGTTGCGCACCCGCAGCCGAAACTCGTTGGAATCGATCGGCTTGGCCAGGAATTCGGTGGCGCCGACGGAGAGCGCCTCGTGCCGGACTCCCCAATCGTTTTCGGTCGTCACCATGACGATCGGAATATCCTGCAAGCCGTCGATCTGCCTGAACAGGCGGATGAAGTCGTTGCCGGACAAATTCGGCATGCGGTAGTCGACCAGCACCAGTTCGGGCACGTTTTTCTCGCACCAGTAGAGCGCGTCGACGGGATCGTCGAATGAGGTTGGACGCGCTCCGGCAACCGATTCGGCCAATGACGACAGCAAAAGCAGATTGGTGTGATTGTCGTCGATAATCAATATTGCCATTGTCGATTTGCTCCTGAGTTTGCAATGCGAAACCACAAAGCCATTTCACTATTGTCGCGCAGCGCGCAAACCGTCGAATTCGCTTGACCCAACATGGCGTACTCCGCGCCACTTTGTGCTCGGTCAAGCAACCTCGGTCGGCAAATGTCGTTGAAATTCATTTTACTCTCAGCCGCTAAAGCCAAGGCTGGAAATTCCCCGCATGCCGCAACGAACCTGAATTTGGCGCAACACCCTGCACGACGCGAAAAATCAAGTTCGCGTGGTCGTGTTCAGCGCTCTTTTTCGCGCGCAAAATCACGCGATAACAGACGCCACGGGTGGCTATTTTGTTTAACGTCGGCGGTGCGGGGCCGGAGGACTACTGTGCGGTTGCATGGGAGGGCGACCGAGATTGTCAATCTGCATATTATCTTGGGCGCGGACAACATGAGAGCCTAAGCGGGCGGGCAAATCGACTTTTGAAACTGCTGCATAACGCATGCATTATATATTAATTTTGCCGTACAGCAATAAATATATCGACGCGTACTATTGCGCCCCCGATTGTTTGGAAAACAAGGCATTGAAGCTGTTGAACATTTCCTCGGCAGCGAGCAGGTCTTCCGCCACTTCGTTCATCTTGCAGCGGTTGGAACGTGAATAAGCGCGCAAGACCTCAAAGGCCGTATGCCTGTCGGTGCCGAATTTAGCCATCAGCAAGCCAACCGCCATGCTGGTTTCCCGCCCTGAATTCAAGGCGATGGTCAAATTGGCTTCGCTGCTGCGCAGCCGCCTGATTTCGTCGGCACGGCCGAGTGCAGCCTCAAAGGCCGGTATGATCTGCGCAATATCGAACGGTTTCAACAAATAACCGACCGCGCCGTATTCGGAAGCCTGCTTGACGATTTCCACTTCGGCATTGGCGGAAATGAACATGAACGGAATGTCTGTTTCCGCCTGCAGGCGTTTTGCCAGCTCCAACCCGGTCATGCCGCTCATGATCACGTCCAGCAGCGCCAGGTCGGGATCGAACTCTTGTGCGACTTTCAATGCGTCTTCCCCGCAGGAGGCTTCCGCCGTTTCATATCCGGCATTGCGCAGAACCTGGCCGATGGTCGCAAGAATCAAGGGTTCGTCGTCCACCAGAAGAACCCGCCGTTTGACGGTGGATTTGGCAAGCATTTGTATGGATACTCCGTTGGGTAAATGGAACAATACGTATATGCATCGATAATACGCTCCACGACGGCGCAACCAAAGCGATTCTTGCCATCGGACTGTGCACTGTTGCGCTTTTCGCATCGTAATATAGGCGCGCCACGCAGCCGGTGCAGTTGCAAATGCTTGGCTTATAATGGAATTTTCTCAGTCAACGCGCTCTATGTCCCTTTCGCGCCCCGCGCTTGAAACCTTGTTTGCACAGGCAAAGGCCTTGCTGACGAAAGGTGCAGTTCAGTCTGCCTTGCAAGTCGCGCGTCAGGTCTTGGCGGCCGAGCCGAATAATCCCGACATCGCGAACCTGGTCGGTGTGTGCGCCATTTCCCTCGGCGATCGGAATGCAGCCGAGCAATGCTGGTTGCGGGCGATCGAACTGCAGCCGGGCACGCTCGAGGCGCGCTATAACCTCGCCATGCATTACGCGGAAACCGGGCAATCCGCACTGGCAGAGCAATATTTTCGGCAAACCGTGGCGCTGGATCCGGCGCATGGCGCCGCCTATGCGCGTCTGGGTATCGTGTTGGCAAGCGCAGGATGCACCGACGACGCGGAACAATGCTATCGGCAGGCGCTGCTCATCGATCCGCAAGACGCCGCCAGTTGCAACAACCTGGCCCTGCTGCTGGCAGCGCAAAAGCGCGACGCCGAGGCTGAACAATTCTTCCGCACGGCATTGTCCATAGCGCCCGACGACGCAAAAACCCACTCGAATCTGGGCGTGCTGCTCGCGCGCGGCAAACGCTATAGCGAAGCCGAACAATGTTACCGCCAGGCGTTGAGTCTGAATCCGCCCAGCGCCGAAGCCCATACCAACCTGGGGCTCTTGCTGGCGTCGCGCAAAGACTTCCCGCAGGCAGAACAGTGCCACAACATCGCTTTAAGTTTGGCGCCAGATTCGGCCGAGATTCATGTCAACCTGGCCAATCTGCTGGCCGCCCAGGAGCGCACGGACGAGGCGGAACATGCCTATCGGCAGGCGATTGTGCTGCAGCCGGATTCCGCCGCCGCGCTTTCCAATTACGGCGTCTTGCTAGCCTATGCGTGCCGCGACGAAGAGGCCGAACAATGCTTCCGGCAGGCGCTCGCAGCGACGCCCGACTATCAACTAGCGCGCCTCAATCTGGCGATGCTGCTGCTGGCACAGGGACGATTGGAGGAAGGCTGGCGCTTTCACGAGGCGCGCTACCACCCCGACTTGCCGGACCCGGATGCGCCGTTGCCGGCCCTGCCCTACCGGCAGTGGCAAGGCGAATCGCCGATCGGCAAATCGCTGCTGGTCTGGCCGGAACAAGGACATGGCGACTTGATCCAGTTTTGCCGCTATTTACCCTTGCTGAAAGAGCGCGGCGCTGCGCATATCACGCTGGTTTGCAGGCCGACGTTGGTGGAGTTGATGCGTACGCTGGCCGGGGTCGATCGCGTTGTTTCGCTCGATGACCTCGGCAGCCTGCCGGATCAAGTCGACTATTGGACGCTGCCGATGAGCCTGCCGCTGCATTGCCATACGACGCTGGCGACGATTCCGGGTCGCATTCCCTATTTGCAGGCACCGGCGGCGCGGCTTGCGGCTTGGTCGTCGCGCCTGCCGCCATCGATGGGCAAATTGCGTGTCGGTTTGGTATGGCGCGGCAATCCGATGCATGCCAACGACGCCAAGCGTTCGCTGCCCGGCTTGCCCTCGTTAGCGCCGCTGTGGGCGATACCAGGGGTTCATTACTTCAGCCTGCAAGTCGGCGCGAGTGTCGTCGCCGATACCGGCGAAGTTGGCGACATCGTCGATCTGCGATCGCTGATCGGGGATTTCGCCGATACGGCGGCGATCTTGCAGCAATTGGATTTGTTGATTACCGTCGATACGGCGGTCGCGCATTTGGCCGGTGCGCTCGGCAAGCCGTGCTGGGTGATGTTGCCCGCGTATCGAACCGATTGGCGCTGGTTGCGCGGACGCGCCGACAGTCCTTGGTATCCAGAAACCATGCGCCTGTTCCGGCAAGCGCCGCAGCAAGACTGGGGCGCGGTCGTCGCGCAGGTCGCGGCGGCGTTAGCCGCGCTAACCTGCGCGCGCAGCGTTCATTGCCAGCCGTAGCGCCGCGTATACCAGCCCTTCATCGCCTGCGTCAGCGCTGCATAGGCCAACAGGATCGGCACCAGGAACGCAAAATACGACAGCGGCAAGGCAGTCAGCTTGAAATTGCCGGCCAGCGACGACATTGGAATGAAAATCCCGACCGCCATCACCAGCAAGGTCATCCCCATCAGCGGCCACGATGCGCGGCTTTGGATAAACGGGATTTTTTGCGTGCGGATCATGTGAACGATCAAGGTTTGCGACAACAAGCCTTCGATAAACCAGCCGGACTGGAATAGCGTCTGCTGTTCCGGCGTATTCGCGCCGAAGTAGAACCACATGAGAATAAAGGTCGTGACGTCGAAGATCGAGCTGATCGGGCCGAAATACACCATGAAGCGGCCGATGCCGTCCGGGTTCCAGCGCTGTGGCTTGGTCAGAAATTCCGCATCGACGTTGTCGAATGGAATGGCGACTTGCGAAATATCGTACAGCAGGTTTTGCACCAACAGATGCATCGGCAACATCGGCAGGAACGGCAGGAAGGCGCTGGCAATCAGCACCGAAAAGACATTGCCGAAATTCGAGCTGGCCGTCATCTTGATGTACTTCAGCATGTTGGCGAAGGTCTTGCGCCCTTCCAGCACGCCCTCTTCCAGAATCATCAAGCTCTTTTCCAGCAAGATGATGTCCGCCGCTTCCTTGGCGATATCGACTGCGGTATCGACTGAAATGCCGATATCGGCTGCGCGCAGAGCCGGCGCGTCGTTGATGCCGTCGCCCATGAAGCCGACCACATGTTTATTGTTGTGCAACATGCGGACGATGCGTTCCTTGTGGTTGGGTGTCAGTTTGGCGAATACCGTGGTAATTTCGACCGCTTCCGACAATTGCGCGTCGCTCATGCCTTCCACTTGCGAACCCAGCAGCATGCGCTCGACTTCCAGGCCGACCTGGCGGCAGATTTTCGCAGTGACCAGCTCGTTGTCGCCGGTCAAAATCTTGACCGCGATGCCGTGTTCCTTCAATGCTTCCAGCGCCGGCGCGGTCGACTCCTTGGGCGGGTCGAGGAAGGCGATATAGCCGATCAAGATCAAATCCTTTTCGTCGGCCACGCCATAGGTTTCTTTCGACGCATGCGAATTTTTGGCAGCCACCGCCACCACGCGCAAGCCCTCGCCATTCAAGGAAGCCGTTACCTCCTTGACGCGCGCCAGCAATTCCGGCGTCAACGGCTCGACCACCTCGCCATGTTGCACTTGATTGCAGATCGATAAAATCTCTTCAACCGCGCCCTTGCAAATCAATACGTGGTTGTCGTCGCCTTTGCTGACCACCACCGACATGCGGCGACGCTGGAAATCGAACGGAATTTCGTCGACCTTGGTATAACTCTTCGACACTTGCAGATGTTCATGGTCTTCGGCGTATTCCAATACGGCGACGTCCAACAGGTTCTTCAACCCGGTCTGATAGAAGCTGTTCAGGTAGGCAAATTCCCAGACGTGATCGGACTCCTCGCCGAAAATATCGGTATGCCGTTCCAGGAAAATCTTGTCTTGCGTCAGCGTGCCGGTCTTGTCGGTGCACAGCACGTCCATCGCGCCGAAGTTCTGGATCGCATCCAAACGCTTGACGATCACCTTCTTGCGCGACAGCATCACCGCGCCTTTTGCGAGGGTCGAGGTGACGATCATCGGCAGCATTTCCGGCGTCAAGCCGACCGCGATCGACAACGCAAACAGGAATGCCTCCAGCCAGTTGCCCTTGGTGAAGCCATTCAGCAAGAACACGGTCGGCGTCATGAACATCATGAAGCGAATCAACAGCCAGCTCACCTTGTTAACGCCGGACTGGAACTCGGTCGGCCCGCGATCGACCGCAGTCACCTTTTCCGCCAACGCGCCGAAATAAGTCTTGCTGCCGGTGGCAACCACCACAGCCGTCGCCGAACCGCTGACGACGTTGGTGCCCATGAAGCAGATATTGTCCAATTCCAGCGGATTATGGGTCTTTTCGCCGCGATCGGTGGTGAACTTTTCCACCGGCATCGATTCCCCGGTCATCGCCGCCTGGCTGACGAACAAATCCTTGGCGACCAATATGCGCAAATCGGCTGGGATCATGTCGCCTGCGGACAGCCGCACAATATCGCCCGGCACCAGCAACTTGATCGGCAATTCCTCCAGCCGCGCGCCCTTCGGATGCAAGACGACCGCGAAATATTTGCGCGCCTCGTCGGCAACGTCTTCGGCGATATCGTGGCGCATGATGGTCGCGGTATTGCTGACCATTTCCTTGAGCTTGTCGGCTGCCTGGTTGGAACGCATTTCCTGGAAAAAACGCATGACGGTCGAAAGGATCACCATCAGCCCGATCACGATGGTGGCGCGCATGTCCTCGGTCAGGTAGGAAATGATCGCCAGCACCGTCAACAGCAAGTTGAAAGGATTGGTATAGCACTGCCACAAATGCATCCACCACGACAGCGGCTTTTCGTGCGCGACTTCATTGAAGCCGCTGCTTTCCCGGATATGGTCTGACTCGCCCTCGGTCAAGCCATCCATGCGGCTGCCGAGATTTTTCAACAGGACGGTTGGGTCGGCGTCCGACGCTTCCAGCAGGGAGCTGGCGAGCGACTGCGAAACGTCCTTGGAGGCAGGGGTGCCAAGAAACATGTCGAGGATCGCCAAGCGACGGAAATGATGCTCCATGCCATGCGAGCGGACGAAGCTGGCGAAGGTCTCTTGCAGGATATTCAGGTTCATGTTGGCGGTCGTCGTGTAATTCTGTTTGAAATCGGATGTTTTTATTGGTCGAAGGCCGCACTGCGCATCGACTTGTCAATGCTCCGCACGAGCGGGGCAATGCAGGGCCGCAAAAGTCGAACCGATTGCTGCGGGGAAAAGCGCGATTCAACGCTCGGGGCCAAGAGCACGAAGTTGGCTACCCCACGCGCAGGCTTGCTCGTCAAAATCGGGACCAAAACGCAATTTCTTCCGCTCATTGATGACGAAATTGCAAGATTGGTCGCTTGAACATATACATGTGCGGCATTATCCGGTAGTTAGATGACAGGAATATTACAAACCCGAATGCGTCCATTGCCTCTCCCCTGCGCGTAGGCAATCTTGCACGCCAGAATTATCAACCAATTATGACGGTTGATGATAATCTTTATCGAGCACGCTCGGGCGAAATAAAATCAGCGGCCAAGCCGACGCTCAGCAGTCGATGTTCCAGTCGACCTTGCTTCGCCCCTCTGATTTCGATGGCCGGCTGCATAATCCTCTACAATACAATTTTATAAAGCGTCACCGCCGAATGTTCACTATGCGTCGCCCCAACAAAGGTTCATCCGCCAAGCTTTCCGCCGATAGCCAGCGTCTCGTCATGTTTTCCCAAGCCGTAGTGCAAGCCGCCAGCCGCCTGGAAGAACGCGCATGGGAGCGCAATCTCGATGCGCAGGTGCAAAAACTGCTGAAAAGCAATCATCAAGACAGCATCGACGCCGCCCTCGACGAATTGTTCAAGCAACAGTCTGGCGCCTACGACGCCTTGATGGAAGCGCTGGAAGCCGGCAGCGAATCGTGCCGCCTCGAGCAAGACGGCGTGGCCTACGACGCGCTGCTGATCGCGATGCCGATCCTGGCCTGGACGCGCTTTACGATTGCCTCCGGGCCGATCCCCGCAGACTTGCTGGCCACGCTGTCGGCCCACCTGTACGCGCATGTGCTGGCCGACAAGGTGCGCATGGCGATGGCGCCGACACTGTTCTCCATCGATCAATTGCCGCGCAGCCACGTAGAAACGCAAACGCTCACGCAACGCCTGGCACAAGCCGCGCTCAAAGGCAGCGCCTTGAAGCCGTTGACCAACGCGCCGGAAACCGCGCCCTTCCTGGCCGACGCCCGCTTCCTGCTGGCTGCCATCGCAGTGCCGGCCGGCGAGCCATTGTTCCATTGGCAAAGCAGCCTGAACCTCGCCGACCGCGAAACCGCGCTGACCCAATGGCGCAACCAGGCCACGCCCAACATCGCCAAGCTGTTGCCGGGTTGCGGCATCGAGTTGCTATTGCCGGAAGCCTATTACATCGCCTGCCGCGAAGCCGACAAATTGATCCGCCCGGCTTCGATCCAGGCTGCCGTCAACTTCCTGACCAATACCCTGGGCGTCCTCCCGGATGAGCTCGGCGCCAGCATCGGCAGCTTCTCCGAAGACACCAGCGACGCCCGCACCGACGAATACCGGATCGGCTTCACGCTGCGCCAAGAGCCGGAAATCATCTACGGCGTCGTCTGGCCGCTGTACGGCGAAGAAGACGACGACATCCGCATCGCTGCCATCGACGCCTCAGGCCGCGCAGTCCCCCTGGGGCCGCTGGCCGGCAAGACGCCGCTGGAGCAAATCGTCGCCTTGCTGCAAACAGCCGGCGTCACGCGCATCAAGCAGCATGAAGAACGCTTCGGCCTGGAATTTTGCGACGACTGCGGCGCCCCGCTCTACCCCGACATGGACGCCGAACTGGTGCATGCGGAAATGCCGGAAGACGTGCCGCAAGCGCCGGGGCACCTGCATTGATTACTGGATTGCTGCCCGCAATCACCAAGCCGAATAAGGATGACGCAACAGGTTGGCGTTGTAGTAGCGCGGGTCGTCGGTCACTTCGTCGCCGACCCATTCCGGCTTGACGAAGGCCTGATCCTCGCTGCGCAACTCGATCTCCGCCACCACCAGCCCGGCGTTCTCGCCCAGGAATTCGTCGACTTCCCACAACATCCCGTGCTGTTCGATGCGGTAGCGGAACTTCTCCACCAGCGGACGCGGGCATAGCCGATCCAGCAATTGCTCCGCATCGGCCAATGGAATCGGATATTCCCATTCGCCGCGCGTGGCCCCGACCGTGCGCCCCTTGATGGTCAAGGTCGCGGCATTGCCTTCGATGCGCACCCGCACTACGCGCTCCGGGTCGGCCGACAGATACCCTTGCCGCATGCGCACGCCCGCTGCAAGCGCTTTCCAGGCGTCGCCGCGCACCAGGAATTTCCGTTCGATCTCGGTGCCCATGCGCTACTTGGTCAAGCTGCGCAAGATCGGCTGCAAGATCGCCGCACCCAGCCGTGCGCTGCGCGCGCCGTCCCAACCGACTAGCGCATCGGGCAGATTCGCATTGTCCTTGAACGGCATTTCCAGCGTCAGCGCCAGACACTTGAAAGTATAACCGACGTACTTGGACGCCAGCGTCAGCATGTCGTCGCTATATTTATTGTCGGGATAGCCGACTGCATCCTGAAAATCCGGGCTGGCCTCCTTGAAGCGCGCGATGAAATCCTTTTGCAGCGCAATCACCTCCGCGCCGATGCCCGCAATCATCTGATTGCCGGCCACGAACACATAAGGCAAGGCCTCGTCGCCATGGATATCGAAAAACATGTCGCAGCCGACTTCATGCATCTTGTTGCGCACATGGAACACCTCGGGGCTGGTTGCCAGCGACGGCGTCATCCACTCGCGGTTCAGATTGGCGCCCGCCGCATTGGTGCGCAAGTTGCCGCGCGCCGCACCATCGGGATTCATGTTCGGCACCACGTAAAACACCGAGCGCGCCAACAGTTGCCGCGCAATCGGGTTGGCCTCGTCCAGCAAGGCCTCCAGCAAACCCTCCACAAACCACTCCGCCATCGATTCGCCCGGATGCTGGCGCGCAATCACCCACACCTTGTTCGCCGCCGCCGGATCGCCCACCACCAACAGATTCAAATCGCGCCCATCCACGGTATCGCCCAAATCCGCGACCCGCACCAGCGGCGACGCCTGCACCGAATCGATCAGGCTCAAATGCCGCTCGAACGAATACGGCTCGAAATACGCGTAATACACGCTATCGAATTCCGGTGTATGCGACACCGTCATCACCTTGCCGTCGAAGGTGGTCGGCACGCGGAACCACTCCTGATTATCATAGCTGGCCACCACCTGATAATCCGTCCAGCCCGCCGGATAAGTGGTATCGCCGGCATTCAAGAAGCGGATCGTGCAATCCTCGTCGCGCGCCCCCTGCAAGCGGAAATAAAACCACTGCAAAAAATCGGAATGGGAATCCTTGCGAATCCTGACATCGATTGCCTGTGCACTGGCGGCAGAAACGACTTCAATCGCACCGGCATCGAACTGATGGCTGATTTTAATGGGCATGATAAGGAGGTCGCCCCGCAGGCAAGGCGCAACCGGATGGATAACCCGGCCGCCATCGCCATCGCAGCAACGTAGCGGTTGTTGGATAAGGCGCTTATTCTGCGGGATTTTTGCGGAATGCGCAAAGTTTGGATAAATTCGGCCAGCCATCCGCCAAGTGCATGCCCGGAAACACGATGGATCGCAAAAACGCCGTTACCTCTGATATAATTCAAACCTCGTCGGGGCGTAGCGCAGCCTGGTAGCGTACTTGCATGGGGTGCAAGGGGTCGGAAGTTCGAATCTTCTCGCCCCGACCAATTGAATCAATGACTTAGGCCAATCTTCGGATTGGCCTTTTTCTTGTGCGGTCATTGGTCAATCTGCCCGGCGGTAAAGCACTCCTGTAGAAGGTTCATTGTCGCCATCCGCACTCGTGTAAGTGCCGCTGTAGGCTTCGTGGAACGTGATGGAGCCATCGGGACGATCGACGTTTTCCGGCGTTGTATCGTACATATCGAACACCGGCTCGTCTCGATCTGCGTCGCTCGCATCGGCCTCAATGGTCACGTTATCGGGGGCATCCTTCGCCACTACCGCCGCCGCATGATACGGCGTTTCCCCTGCTACTGGATTGACGCTGCGCACTGTGGTGTAGGCTTCGCCGATGGCTGGATTTGCGTCCTGTCCCTGATTGAAATTTGGCGAATTGGCAATTTCAGTATTCTGTCCATCGCTTTGACCAAACAAGCGATCACCGCCCACCAGTCGGTTTTCCCTTGCTCGCAATTCCGCGCGGTCGCTGTCTTCATCCGTGCCGCGTGCGATATTTTCGGCAAAGCCCAGGCAGTCGTTGGTGAACTCTTGCGTATAAGAATATTGCATATAGGTTCGCCCGCCAATGACCGATGTGTCGGCGCCCGCTTGGACCAGAGCAGCCGGTTGAGGCGCGGCGGCATTGCCGTTCTGAACCTGCGGATCGTGCAGCACGTAAAGCGTGTTCCCTGCCTGCTCGGCAACGGCATAGTGGGTATTGGTCGAAATTTTGTAGCCATCGGCAGTCGTATACCGCTGAATAGGAGCGTTGTTCTTCGCAGACAATGTCCCGTCGTTGATGCTGTCAAGCAGCCTTCGTTGCGCGACTATCGCAGGACTGTTGCGTACAGCATCAAACATTCTCCGCTGCGCAGTCTGGCGCAGGCTATTGTGAATCGCCGCCGAAAGTTGCGCAGCGCGCACGCCGTGCGATACCGCAGCACCATAATCATCTCGCAGCGCGGCGGGCCGGCTTTGCTGCGTTGCGTGTTGAGGGTGCGATTTTTGCATGCGCGACTCTTTTTATAGAAATAGGAATTGCCGCAATGCGATACCCGCTACTCGACGTGGCAACCGCACTCGGCTCAATTCAATCCAGATCAACAAAAATTGTTAGTCGGATATTATCATCTTGCGCGTGCTTCGACACAATCCTCCCAACCGCGACCAATATTCCGCGCAATTATCCTCTTTCAAAGGACAAAGATCATGCGCTGGGCTGCATCGCTATCACGGCCATGCCGGCAAGAGCCAACGCAGCACCGGCCAAATCCCATCGCGTCAAGGCAATGCCTTCAACCACGCGTAGCCAAAGCAAGGCAACTGCAATGTAGACGCCACCATAGGCGGCGTAGGTGCGGCCTGCCGCAGTCGGGTGCAGTGTCAGCATCCAGGAAAACGCCGCCAGCGATATTGCTCCCGCCAGAAAAAGCCATGACGATTTTCCTTCTCTTATGGCGAGCCAAGGCAAATAACAACCCAGAATCTCGGCCACTGCGGTCACGAAGAAGAGTGCTGCCACTTTTATCAATTCCATCATTTTCGCCGGTAACTCGCCCCTTCGGGCGCGTGGCGCTAACTTAACAGAATTCTTGTTGCTCTACCCACCGCCAATACATTTTTCCAGCGCCTGCCCTTTGGCTTGTCGCCCTCAGGGATCGATATTTTCGACTGCAAATCCCATTGCACCCGGATATTTGAATTCTACCGATTGCGTCAACAATGACGCGATCCTGGACTGCGAGCAGGCGTTGTCGAACAAATAGCGGCCCTGAACTCATGCGTTGTCGCGTGCCGACGCTTGCGCGTGCTTCGATGCTATCCGCCCAACCGCAACCAATATCCCCCTTAATATCTCAATCGGTTCCGGCGGGCAGCCGGGGATGACGACATCGACCGGCAGCACCTTGCCGACGCCGCCGCAGGATGCGTAGCTTTCGCCGAAGATGCCGCCGTTGCATCCGCAGTCGCCTACTGCGACCACCAGTTTCGGTCCCGGCACGGCATCGTAGGTGCGGCGCAACGCCACTTCCATGTTGCGCGTCACCGGCCCGGTGACCAGCAGCATGTCGGCATGGCGCGGGCTGGCGACGAACTTGATTCCCAGGCCCTCGATGTTGTAGCAGGGATTGTTGAGCGCGTGGATTTCCAACTCGCAGCCGTTGCAGGAGCCGGCATCGACCTGGCGGATCATCAATGCCTTCCCGAGTATCTGCAAAATCTCGGCCTGGATGTGCTCACGCTCGACGCGCAGCGCGCCTTCGTCCGTTGGCGGAGCCTCGCTGCGATTGCCGGTGCGGGCTATCTGTGTAAGGATGTGCAACATCAGGCGTCATGTCCCGAATAATTGAGGTTGAACGATTTGTTGATGAGCGGGAAATCCGGCACGATGTTGCCGACTATCGCATGCTCTAAAATCGGCCAGTTGTGCCACGAAGGGTCGCGGCAGTGGCAGCGTTCGATCTTGCCGTCCGCCAGTTCAAGCGCTATCAACACATCGCCGCGCCAGCCTTCGACCCAGCCCATGCCTACGCCGTCGGCCACGGTCAGATGCGCGCCGGGCGCAGCCGGCGTCGATGCCAGCAGGCGCGGGCAGAGCGCGCGGATCAAGCGCAGCGATTCGTAGATTTCCTCGAAACGAAGGATCACGCGCGCCGCCACGTCGCCATTCCGATGAGTCGCCATGCGCACGTCGAGCTGATCGTACGGAAACCACAATTGATCGGAACGCAGGTCGTAGGCCTGCCCGCTGGCTCTTCCGGCCATGCCGCACAGGCCCAGCTTGGCCGCCAGGTGCGGCAGCACGCGCCCGGTGCCGATGAAGCGGTCTTGCAGGCCGGCGTGCTCGTCGTAGATCGCGTGCAGGCGGCTGACTTCGTTTTCGATATCCTTGCATTGCTGGATCAATTTGGCGCTGGCGGCTTGATCGACGCCGACGCCGCCCGGCACGATGCAATCCATCATGAGGCGATGCCTGAACAATTCCTTGGACAGGCGCAGCCACGCCTCCCGCAGCAAGGAGAATTGCGCCAGCCCGAAGGCCAGCCCGGCGTCGTTGCCGAGCGCGCCCAGGTCGCCCAGGTGGTTGGCGACGCGCTCACGCTCGAGCAGCAAGGCGCGCATCAAATCGGCGTATTCGGCGGTCTGGTATCCGGCTATCGATTCCAGCGCCATGCAATAGGCCCAGGCGTAGGCCACGGTGGAGTCGCCGGAGATGCGGCCGGCGACGCGGTGCGCTTCCAGCGGCGCTGTGCGCTCGAACAATTTTTCGGTGCCTTTGTGGGTGTAGCCCAGCCGCTCCTCCAGCCGCAGCACTTTTTCTCCGACCACGGAAAAGCGGAAATGCCCCGGTTCGATGATGCCGGCATGCACCGGGCCGACCGCTATTTCATGCACGCCCTCCCCCTCGACCCGGACAAACGCATATTCCGCTTCCGCCGAATCGGCGAAACGCTCAAGCCCGCTCGCCTCTTTGCGCAAGGGGAAATAGTCGGCGGGCCAGGCCAGATGGCGCAGCCACGGGCGGGCGTCGTGTGCGTCGTGTGAGTGACCCGCGCCGGCGACCTGCAGTCCGAGCAAATCGGCGATGCCGCGCTGCATGCGCGCCGCGCCCGGATAGGTGTCGGAAATATCGGGAAACGGCGCGCCCGCCGCGCCCAGAGGCAGCACCAGCAAGACCAGGCCCTCCCGGATTGCGTAGGCGGCGGACACGGCGAGCCCGCCGCTGCGCGCGCGCGCATCGCTGCCCCATACGGAGACGAGGCGCCCGCCGGCGACCTTGGCGGCGACTGCGGCAGCGGCCCATTGCGCCGCGTCCACTTCCTTGCGCCACATCGGCAGCGGGCCGGGCAGCCGCTCGAAGTCCGCATCGATTCCGCACAACAGCATGGCTCACCCTCCTATCATGCGCGCCGCCTGCTGATACCAGGCAACCAGGTACGGCGGAATATACAAGCCCAGCATCAGGCCCAGTCCCAGATGCACGAACACCGGGATCAATGCGGGCGAATGCGGCAGCCGCGCGACCGAGGTTTCGCCGAACACCATCGGTTGCACCCGCTGCAATACCGAGGCGAAAGCAACTGCCAAGCCGAGCAGCAGCAAGGGCGTCGCCCACGGCAGGTCGCGCATGGCCGTGGTCAAGATCAGAAATTCGCTGGCGAACACGCCGAACGGCGGCATGCCCAGAATCGCCAGCGAACCGAACATCAATCCCCAGCCGACCGTGGGACTGATGGTGACCAGCCCGCGTATACGATCCATGATTTGCGTGCCGGCTTTCTGCGTGGCGTGGCCGACCGCAAAAAAGATCGCGGATTTGATTAACGAATGCACGGTCATGTGCAGCAGGCCGGCGAAGTTGGCGACCGGCCCGCCCAGGCCGAAGGCAAAGGTCATCAAGCCCATGTGCTCGATCGACGAATAGGCGAACATGCGCTTGATGTCCTTCTGGCGCGACAAAAAGAAAGCCGCGACCAGCACCGATAGCAGGCCGAAGCCGATCATCATGTTGCCGGCCAGATGACTGTGCAGCGCGCCGTCGGCCAGCACCTTGCAGCGCAATACCGCATACAACGCGACGTTGAGCAGCAGCCCGGAGAGTACCGCCGAAATCGGCGTCGGCCCTTCGGCATGGGCGTCGGGCAGCCAATTGTGCAAGGGCACCAGGCCGACCTTGGTGCCGTAGCCGATCAGCAGGAAGACGAAGGCCAGCGACAGGATGGTCGGTTCCAATTGCCCTTTGACCTGCTCGAGATTGGTCCACAACAGCGCGCCGCCGCCCGCGCCCAGGATGCGGTCTGCCGCCAGGTACAGCAGGATGGTGCCGAACAGCGCCTGCGCAATGCCGACGCCGCACAGGATGAAGTATTTCCATGCCGCCTCCAGGCTTGCAGCGGTGCGATACACGCTCACCAGCAACACGGTTGCCAGCGTGGCCGCTTCCATCGCCACCCACAGCAAGCCCATGTTGTTGGTGGTCAGCGCCAGCAACATGGTGGCAGTGAACAATTGGTACATGCTGTGGTAAAGCCGCATGCGCAGCAGCGTCATCTTGCCGCGATCGCGCTCGATCCGCATATACGGGCCGGAAAACAGGGCCGTGGTGCAGGCCACGAAGGCGGTCAGCGTGACCAGGAAGACATTGAGCGGATCGATGAAGAACTGCTGCCCGAACGCGAAGCGCGGTCCGCCGCCGATGATTTGCGCGGTCAACGCACAGGCGCCCAAGAAAGTGGCGAACGAGAATGCGGAATTCAAATGCGGCGCCCAGTTGCGCCCGCCATAGAACGCCAGCACCAGGGCACCGATGATCGGGATCAGCAGCATGACCGGCAAGACACTCATCTCAATCCTCCTTCAAGGTTTCGAGATGATGCACGTCGAGACTGTCAAAGCGCTCGCGGATCTGGAACATGAACACGCCGAGGATCAAGATGCCGACCAGCACGTCCAGCGCAATCCCCAGTTCGACCACCATCGGCATGCCGTAGACGGTTGCGGTGGCGGCGAAAAACAGGCCGTTTTCCATCGACAGGAATCCAATCACCTGCGGCACCGCCTTGGAGCGCGCGATCATCATCATGAACGACAGCAGCACGCAGGCCAGCGCAATGCCGAGCGTGCTATGGACGATGGTCGCCGACAGGCGCGATATCGGCGAAGCGAGATAAAACGACAGGATCACCACGCCGATGCCGATCAACATGGTGGTGGGAATGTTGAGCAGCGTCTCCACGTCCCAGCGCACGTTGAGGCGATTGATCAAGCGGTGCAGCAGGATCGGAATCAGGATCACCTTCAACACCAGCGTCAGCGCCGCCGAGTAATACAGATGCGGCTGGTCGGTGGTGTAACCGATCAACAGCGTGGCCGCAACCAGGGCCATGCCTTGGAACATGTACAGGTGGATCAAGGACAAGATGCGCCGCTGCGACAGCATCGCAAACGACAGGATCAGCAAGATCGAGGCCAGCAGGTTGATGATCTGGCCGATCAGGGTGGGAATATTCAAGAAATGGCTGGCCATGGCGCTACGCTCCCAGTAAGAAATGCACCAGCATTCCCATCACCGCCAGCATGAAGGCGGTGGCCAGAAATTCCGGGACGCGGAAGATGCGCATTTTTGCGGTCAGCGTTTCAATCAACGCCAGCAGCGCGCCGCCGATGGCAAGTTTGAACACCAGCACCGGCAGCGCCCACAGCAAGGCTTCCGGCACGGCGGAAGTTGCCAGCCCCCACGGGAAAAAGATCGCCAGGCCGATGCACGAATAGGCCAGCAGCTTCAAACTGGCAGCCCACTCGACCAGCGCCAGATGGCGCCCCGAGTATTCCAGGATCAAAGCCTCGTGCACCATCGTCAATTCGAGGTGGGTGGTCGGATTGTCGACCGGGATGCGTGCATTTTCGGCCAGCGCCACCATCGTAAACGCGATCCCGGCGAACGCCAGGCTGGGATAGATGCCGAAGGCCCGCAGCGTGGTGTCTTCCACCATGTTGGCCAGCGAAGTCGAGCGGGTAATCAGCGAGGATGTGAAAAACACGGTCAACAAGGCCGGTTCCGCCAAAAAGCCGATCAACATTTCGCGCCGCGCCCCGAGCGAGCCGAACGCAGTGCCGATATCCATCGCCGCCAGCGAGATGAAGGCGCGCGCGATGGCGAACAAGCCGACCAACGCGATGGCGTCGGCGGCCTGCGCCAGCGGCAGCTCGGTCGATAACATCGGAATGATCGAACAAGCCAGCGTCATGCAGCCGAAAATCAGGTATGGCGTCAGGCGAAACAGCGACGACGCGTGTTCGGTCAGAACCGAGTCCTTTTGGAATAGCTTGTGCAGCACACGGTACGGCTGCACCAGGTCCGGCGCACTCCGGTTCTGCAGCCACGCACGGCATTGATTGACCCAGCCGGTCAACAGCGGCGCCAGCAACAGCGCCGCCACCAGGTCGAGCAATTGCGAGAGGATGCCGTAAGCGCTCATTGTTTCACCAGCACCAGCAAGACCACCAGCGTGACAAAGCTGTACAGCAGGTACAGCGAAATCCGGCCTTGTTGCAGTAACCCGACCAGCCGCGAGATGCGCTCGACCAAGCGCGCAATCGGCAGGTACAGCCAATACCAGAAATGATCTTCAAGTATCATGCGATAGCGCGGCGCGTCGTCGAATGGCGAAGGCAACTCGCGCTCCATGCGGAAGAAGGTCTCGAAGATTTGCCGGATCGGCTGGCCAAGGCCCTCCGCCGTGTCTTGCATGCGCGCGCTCTGCCACGGATAACCGCAATCCCACGCTGGCGCCCGTCGCAAGCGCGCATGATAAAACAGACGCACCAGCAAGAAGGCCAGCATGCAGCAGGCAGCTGCGCCTAACAGGAATACTACCGGGCCGTAGCTGGCGCGTTCCAGTGAAATCGGCGCGATCACCCAGGAGCCGTTGGCAGCCACCACCGAACCGAGATCGAAGCCGGTCAATAACTGGATCGCCGGGCTGATGGTTCGCATAATCTGCGCGGGCAGCAGGCCCAACAATATGCAGATCGCGGCCAGCCAGATCATGCCGGCGCGCTTCAACGGG
Organism: Burkholderiaceae bacterium; assembly: GCA_031291325.1. Taxonomy (GTDB): domain Bacteria; phylum Pseudomonadota; class Gammaproteobacteria; order Burkholderiales; family Burkholderiaceae_D; genus PKWO01. The sequence goes on along the minus strand of JARLJG010000070.1, from coordinate 30,276 downwards.
CCGGCATCGTGCGCGCGCGACAATTTTCCTTCGCGCGGCTGCCCGAGGAAAACCACGCCGAAGAATTTGACCATCGTGTAACCCGCCAGCGCCGCAATCAAGGCGATCACGGCGGCGACCACCGGCACCAGCATATTCAGGAAACCGTTCGGCAATTCCGGCGTAAACAGGAAGCTTTGCAACAGCAGCCATTCCGAGACGAAACCGCCAAACGGCGGCAAACCGGCGCTGGTCAAGGCTCCGATCAGCGACAGCCAGGCGACCCACGGCATGTAGCGGATCAAGCCGCCCAGATGGCCGAGATTGCGTTCGGCAGTCGCATGCAGCACCGAGCCGGTGCAGACGAACAACAGGCTCTTGAACGCAGCGTGGGCGACTACGTGGTACAAGCCGGCTATCAGCGCCAGCGCGGCCAACGCCGGCATGTGATAGCTATGGAACAGCAAGCCCAGTCCCATGGCAGCAAAGATCAGCCCGATATTTTCGATCGACGAATAAGCGAGCAGGCGCTTCATATCGGTCTGCACCGCGCTGAAGACGACGCCGAACAAGGCGGTCGACAAACCAATCGCCAGCAACAGCGCGCCCCACCACCATAATTGCAGCGACAACAAGTCGAAGGTGACGCGCAGCACACCATAGATCGCAGTCTTCAACATCACGCCGCTCATCATTGCCGATACCGGCGACGGCGCTGCCGGATGCGCTTCCGGCAACCAGATGTGCAAAGGGACGATGCCAGCCTTGGCGCCGAAGCCGAATACAGCCAGCAGAAAGGCGACCGAAGCCCAAAACGTCGATGGATGCTGGGCGCGCATATTGGCGAAGGTATAGTCGCCGCTCTTGGCTTGCAGCACGCCGAAGCACAACAATATCGCAAGCGCGCCGATGTGCGCCACTAACAGGTACAGGTAGCCGGCACGCCGGATTTCCGGGATCTGGTGGTTCGAGGTGACCAGGAAGAACGACGACAGCGCCATCGTTTCCCACATGACCATGAAGGCGTAGGCGTCGTCGGCCACCAGCACCAGCCCCATGCTGGCCAGGAACAGATGATATTGGAAACAGAGCAGGCCGGGCGGCGTGCCCTCCCCTTTGCGAAAATAGCCCGCCGCAAACAGCGACACGCCGACCCCGACGCCACCCAGCACCATCAGGAACAATGCCGACAAGCTGTCGAGCCGCAAATGAAAGGGCAAATCGGGCAAGCCCAGCGGCAAAACCGCCACTTGCGCCGCCTGACCAAGCGCAAGCGCCGACGCCACGCATAGCACCAGCGAAACCGCCGCGCCCAGCGGAAACAGCAATTTGGAAATCAAGGCAAAACGATGCAAGGCCAAAAGTCCGACCATACCGATCGACAACCACGCTCCTATCGCCAGCAACACCACATCCAGCGACAAGAGATGTTGCACCCAATCAATCATGCGCAAGCCGCCTCACACTGCGCCTCATGCTTGTCCAGGCATCGACAATGGAATGACACATAGAAAAGCAAGGATATCCTCCGATTCGCTAATGTGCAGGCTTCAGGCGCCCTTGGCAGGACGGCATGCAAGAATATGTTGCATGCTGTTTCGATTGTAATACAATTATAATTATCTGCAACGTAAAGTTTGCCGCAGTTTGTGCCGCAAATGCACACTGCGGCGTTGATCGCGGATAACCCAAGTCACTCTGCGCCGCTTCGATGCAGCTAAGTGAATGCAACTATGTGAATTGGCACAACGAGGACGCTTGACGCATGGAAAGCAAGACAGCGCGATTGACGATACTCATCGATCCCGACAAGAAGCGGGCGTTCGAGACGCTCTGCGCAGCGCAAGACCTTACGCCGTCGCAAGTCGTCCGGCAATTAATCAGGGATTATTTGAACCAGCACGGCGTCGAATACGCCAGCAAGCCGAAAATTGGCGGTGCGCGCAAGCCGGGCAAGTAGCCCGGTTGCGCAATGTTTTGGGAATAAATTTTCGTCTATTTGGCGTCGGCTCGGGGCGTGCGCCGGACCAAAGAAAACACGCGATCAGGCGCCAAAGAACGCAAATCGAATACCGGCAAATCGATTGCATCGAGCATGTTCTTGACCATCAGGCCCAACTCGGTGTCGCCTTCCATCGACAGGCGCCGGCTGAAGAACAAGGTATCCGGGTCTTCCTGGCGCTGCGCCAGCAGCAGGAAATCGTGCGCGCTGGCGCCGATGGTCAGATCGGCTTGGCCGTCGTCGCGGCAAGCCGCGAACGCGCGATCGCGCCATTGAAAATGGAAAGCCACTTGCGCATCGACCACCTTGATTTGCAGTTTCTTGCCGTTCAGCGATTCCTGCACGTCGGACGGCAAATGCCGGGCAATTGCCAGATTGAGGCCGGTCACGAATAGCAGAGAACCCGGATACACCGGCAGCAGCGACAACAATTTACCGACCGGCTGCGGCAACACGAAGCGACCTTGTTTCATCACATACTCCTAGCACTGTATTCGAGACCCGGCTTGCCGAGCCAATAGCCGTTGCATGCTGCTGCCGGCATCCACTCGACCATCCGCTGCATCGCAGCATCTGGGCTGAGTCGATCATGGCGCACGGCGTCGAACGATTCGACCACCTGTTCGATATGCTGCGACTGCGGGCTGATGCGCAGCACGTCCACGCCGAGCGCCTGCATTTCCGCCATGCTGTCGAGCAGATTGTAGACTTGCGACGACTGCGTCTGGATGCCGTTCAAGATCAGAAAGGGCTGGCTCTCGCGCGTCTGCAGCAACAAGCCGTCTTGATAATCGAGGCAACTGAATTGGCAATCATCCTTGGGCAAATTGCGATGGCGCGCGGTAAAGCAGCGCGACGAGAATGCCAGCGGCATGCGGCCATAGGCGAATACTTCGGTCTCCATCGCGGTCGGTCGATTGCGTTGCATCTGCGCCAAGCCATCCTTGCCCATTTCCAGCGGCATCACCCAGCGCTTGGCGCCATGTTTTGCGAGCAGATCGAGAGTCGGCGAATTATAGATATTCAAATGCGGGCCGGCTACGAACGGCAGCTGATTCTTTAGACAATGCACCGCGCCCATATCGTTGGCTTCGACGGCGAAGCGTCCGTTGGCGGTAATCTTGCGCAGCGTCGTCAAATCCGCGCTCGATTCGATCAACGCCTGGGTCGACAAAACCACTTCCTTGCCTGCCGCTTCGAGCAGCGCGGCGATGTCCAGCCAATCGGCCAGCCGCACCTCGTGCCGCCGCGAACACACCGTTTCACCCAGGTACACGATCTCCACCGGGGTCGCGGCCACGGTTTCATAAAACTTGAATACGGCGTCGCGCGTCCAATAATACGTAATCGGACCCATTGCGAGTTTTAACATGCTTTCTCCAGAATTCTCACCAGGGCATCACTTCCAGGAACGATGATAGGCGCCCAGCGTGTGCTGCTGCCCTTCCGCCACCTTGTTCAGCTCGGTCATCCAGCCCGGCTTGACCGCGTAGCGTTGCGGGTTGGCGATGCAATTGTCGATCGCGTCGCGCCACACGCGCGTCACTTGTCCGACATACGCGGGGCTGCGCTGCCGCCCTTCGATCTTGATTGCGCCGACTCCCATCGCGATCAACTGCGGCAACAGTTCCAGCGTGTTCAGGCTGGTCGGTTCCTCGATGGCGTAATAATTTTCGTTGGCGACGTCGAAACGTCCCTTGCACAGGGTCGGATAACTGGCGTTGTCATCGTCCGTGTAACGGTCGATCAACACGCCGTTCAGACGAGACTCCATTCCGCTCGGTGTTTGCAGCCAGCGCACGGCCTTGGCCGGCGAACAGACGCCATGCGTGTTCGGCGCCTCGCCGGTGACATACGAAGACAGCGCGCAGCGCCCCTCGACCATCACGCACAGGCTGCCGAAGCCGAAGACTTCGATATCGACCGCCGTGTTCTTGATCACGTGCTCGACCTGCGCCATCGACAATACGCGCGGCAAGACCGCGCGCGCGATGCCGAAATTCTCGCGATAGAAATTGATCGCCTCGTAGTTGGTGGCGGAACCCTGCACCGACAGGTGCAAGCGTAGAGCGGGATAGTGATCGACTGCGTATTGCATCAAGCCCGGATCGGCCAAAATCACCGCATCGACGCCGGCGCGCGCAGCGCGATCGATCGATGTGCGCCAGCGATCGCTGGATCCCGGCTGCGGATAAGTATTGAGCGCCACCAATACCTTGCGCCCCTTGTCGTGCGCGTAACGCACGCCTTGTTCGATGGCCGCGTCGTCGAAATTCAAACCGGCAAAATTTCGCGCATTGGTTTCGTCGCGAAAGCCCAAATACACACAATCGGCGCCGCTATCGATTGCCACCTTCAGTGCCGGCAGGCTTCCGGCCGGGCAGACAAGTTCAAATCGTTTCACGGGTGCTATGCTGCTATCACTGCTTGAACCTTGGCGAATCATCGTATCCTTCATGTTCATCTCATGCTGCCGCGCGCCGGCCGGACATTTTCTTTCGGCGGCTGAATCGTTGCGCTGACCTGGATTATATTTAGCTGGCGACTATAACCCGCCAGCAACTGGAAATTCCTTGATCTGAATCAATGAAATCTTACTTCTCATTGATTTATTATCATTTCTGCACTTCAAGAAAACGCAATCAATCGTGGTCCGGTGCGCTTTATCGCCCTTGCCTTCTGGAAACTTGACCTAAATCAAAGAGCACATGACTGCCGAGATGCAACATAGAGACAAGACAACAGTTGAGACAGGCATGGACACCATTTCGGGATATCTGGGCACGCACCACAGGCGCTGCGATCAGCTCTGCATCGATGCTGAAAAATCGGTCGCTGCCGAACTATGGGATCGTGCGGACGCGGTCTTTCAGGAGTTTTGCGCGGCGCTGGAGCAGCATTTCGCGATGGAAGAAGAGGTGTTGTTCGTCGCGTTCGAGAAGGCGATCCACGGCACCGATGGACCGACAGCCATCATGCGCGTCGAACACAATAAAATCAACAGCGTCGTTTTCATGTTGCGCGACGCGTTGGCGCGACGCGCAAAAAACGCCTTTCTCGGCCATGCCGATACGCTCAACATCATGATTGCGCAGCACAACCAGGTGGAAGACGACATTTTCTACCCAATGCTCGATCGCATGTTCGGCGCGCAAAAACACGAACTCATCGAGGCGATGCGCAAAATTGCGGAATCGCCTGCCGCCGATCCGGCGACGTGAACCGCGCCGCCGCAAGCCAGCTCACATCCCCTTGAAGCGCCACGCATAGGCGCGGCTCACTTTCAAGCGCTCGTCATGACCGCGCAATTCCACGGTTATGCCTCCCAAATCGTCGCGCCGGGCGCGCGCAATGGCGCTAGCGCGCACAATGGTGCCGCGATGTATCTGCCAGAATTGCTCCAGATCGAGCCCTTGCTGCAACTCCCTTAGCGATAAGCGCACATGCGCCTCGTTGTCGGCGGTCACCACGCGCGTGTATTTCAGGTCCGACTCGAAGAACAGCACTTCGTCGATCGGAAATAGATGGATGGTGTCGCCCACTCTGGCGCTGATCCAGCGCATGCGCTCGGTCTTGTTTTCCTGCGTCAACCGTTTATCGAGCGCACTCATCATGCGCAACAGTTCAGGCGCGGCGACGCGCGAGTCCATCCGCAGGCGCAGGCGTTCGACCGTTTGCGACAAGCGCGCCAGCGTCAACGGTTTGAGCAAATAGTCGAGCGCGCCCAAGTTGAAAGCGCCGATCGCATGGCTATCGTAAGCGGTGGTAAATATGACATGGCACTTGCCGACCGCGGCCTGCGCCACGTCCAGCCCGGTCAGGCCGGGCATGCGGATATCCAGAAAGGCGACATCGGGTTCGTATTTAATGATCGCTTCAAGCGCATCGGTGCCGTCCTCGCATTGCGCGACGATGGTCAATTCCGGCCAGGCTTGTGCCAGCATGTGCCGCAGTTCGCCCAGCGCCAGGTCTTCGTCGTCGGCGATAATTGCTGTTGGCATGCGCTTTTTCTCCTGTAAATTTTTTCGGATCAGGCGGCGATGGGAAGCGAAATGCTGGCGGCCACGCCCCCTTCCGCGCGCGCCTTCAAAACCAGTTCTGCGCGCTTACCATAGAGTTGCGCCAGGCGCTCGCGAATATTGGCGAGGCCGATGCCGCTACCCGATGTGGCGCCGGAAAATCCGGCGCCATCGTCGGTGACGACCAATTCGAGCCGCGCGCCACTCTCGCCATCGATTTTCCGCGCCAGCACCGCGATGTGCACCGGCCCCGGCTTCGGCTCGATGCCATGCTTGACCGCGTTTTCCACCAGCGAAATCAACATCAGCGGCGGCACCGGCTGGTTCAGCAAAGCCGGATCGCATTCAACCGAAAAACTCAGGCGTGGCAGACGCGCAGCCATTACGCCGAGGTAGGCGCGCGCGGCGTCGAGCTGCGGCTCCAGCAAAACCTGGGATTGATTCGCATCGCTGCGCATTTGCGGAATTGTGGCGCGCAAGTAATCGACCAGATGATCGATGATGGCAATGCCGCGCGCCGGGTCGCTGCGGATGGCGGCGCGCACGCCGGTCAGCGTATTGAACAGGAAATGCGGCTCAATTTGCGCAGCCAGCACTGAAAGCCGCATTTCGGCTTCATTGCGACCAACCCTGGCGCGCTCCAACTCTTGCTGTGCCAGCGCGTCCGTGAGCGCGCGGCGCTGGCGGAAGTAGGCCAATAAATCCAGGCCGCCACCCCACCAAACCGCCAAGATAACCTCTATCAGCCTGTTAAGAAGCACTCCGTGCTCCATCACGTATTGATTGGCGCCATCGGCGACCACAACCATTCCCCTGCTGGATTCCGCCTCCCGCCTCGTCGCGTCGACCGGAGTGCCAGGCATGGAGTGAACTTGAGCACCTTGCTCAAGGTTTTGCGTCCTCGTCGAATGGATGTATTCGCCGCCTTCTTTGATGCCGATAGCTAGCGCCGCTCCCAGTATCAATGCAGCCGCGATTCCGATTGCCTCGACTCGTGGTCGCCAGTGACGCTTATACACCAAGGTCGCCAGCCACCGCCCCAGGAAAAAGAACATGGAAAATGCAATCCAGGTGCAGGCAAAATCGACGTAAAGAAAGGCATCCGGCGACTCTCCGCTACGAATGCCCTTGGAAAATGCAGCAATAACAATCATGACCACGCCGAAAAAGGCGAGCGGCACTACGAAAGACAATGCCCGATAGCGGAACCAGGTCGGACTGAAGACCGGGTAGTTTTGCGCCTGGGCGGTCCAACCGCCGAATTTGTTTGCCAGCCCCGACGGCAACGGTTGATCGTTGTTGATCGAGATATCCTGCTGATCGTTCATTTCCGTTTTTCCATCCAGTTTGTTGCGGCAGTAAAATCATATAGTCGCCAAAATCGAAGCCGCTTCGCGACAAGGGCCGCGACATCATCCCTGGATACGATGATAACCACCCGCTGGCTCGCAGGGGAGGTTTGTGACGAAACGCCGCCTTGGCGGCACGAACGGCGGCCAATCGGCGACGAAGGCGACCGCAAATCAAGAGTTTTCATCGATTCATGGACATTCCAACGGATTTGACCTATATCAATAGTTCAGTGGGGTGTTCATCTAGAATCGGTTTGGGGGTGAGTGTCCATATCCATGAACCAACAAGGAGTGCATCATGGTCAAGTCAAGTCAAGAAAATGTCGTTGAGGCGGCGCAAAATCAACTTGCCGCGCAACAAGAACGATGGGTCACCTTTGCCAATAAGGCCCTTGAAAGTGCCACAAAACTGGCTGAATTGAATTGGGCGCTGACGAAAGAGATATTCGACGAGAGCGCTGCGTCCGTCCAACAATTGCTTACCACGAAAAGCCCGCAAGAGCTGCTTTCCCTGGATTCCAGCGGCGTGCGCTCGAATTTCAGCCGGCTTCTTACCTATGCCGGCGCGCTCACCAGCATCACCACCGAAATGCAGGCCGAATTGCTCAAGGCGGCGCAAATTCAAACCGGCGAGACGTTCTTGAATGCCACAAATGTGGTCGGTGCATCGACCGGGAATGCGGCGGCGCCCAATCCATTTGAATTGATGAAAGTCGCAATGGAAAATGCGAAAGGCGGCTTTGAACAATGGGTCGCAACAAGCAAGAAGGTTGCCGAATCGATGCAAGACAATATGAAAATGACGGCAAGCGGCGCGGATAGCCCGGCCAAGCGCCCTTCAAACCCGCGCAAATAAGGAGGGGAACGCAGTGAAACGACTATTTTGCTTTTTCCTGACCTGTATATTGGGTCTGGGTTTCGCGCCCGCCTTCGTCGCGGCGCAGACGGCGTCGCCGCCGCCCCCGCCTGTGTTCAGCCAGGCCGAGCTGGATCAGTTGCTGGCGCCGATTGCGCTCTATCCCGATCCATTATTGAGCCAGATCCTGGTTGCGGCGACATATCCGTTGGAGACCGTGCAGGCTGCGCGCTTTGTGCGAACCAACCCGACCCTCAGCGGCGATGCATTGGCACAAGCGATGCAGACGCAAAGCTGGGATCCGAGCGTCAAGGCTTTGACGCAGTTTCCATCGGTGTTGCTGATGATGGACGACAAGCTCGATTGGACCCAGAAACTGGGTGACGCCTTCCTGGCGCAGCAAGCCGCCGTCATGGATACCGTGCAAGCGCTGCGCGCCAGGGCGCAAGCGGCAGGAACGCTGAAGAGCACCGAACAGCAAAATGTGGTCGCGCAAGATGGCGCGATCGAAATCGATCCGTATTCGCCCAATACGGTCTATGTGCCCTACTATAACCCGACCGTCGTGTATGGCGCCTGGTGGTGGCCCGGCTGGGAACCGTTCGTCTGGGTGCCTCCGCCAGCCTATCAAGCGCCCTACTTCGACGATCTGTTTGTCGGCGGCATCGCTTTCGGCTTCGGCATCGGTCTCGTCGATTCGCTGTATTTCCCGATTTATCCGAATTGGCCCGGCCGCAATTTCATCAATGGTAATTGGCCCGCCCATCCTCGCACTCCAGGAAGGCCCAGGCGTCCGGGCGGCACGGTCTGGACGCATGACCCCGGCCACCGCTTGGGCGTTGCCTATCGAGACCCGGCGACCCGAGGGCGCTTCCAACCGAATGCCGTGCGCAACGCCAATTCTGACGCCTATCGCGGGCATGTGTCGAACATCCCGCAGGGTGTGCAGCCTAACCGCAACGAAGGCCCAGCCCGCATAGAAGAAGCCAGGCCGGCAGCGGCGCCAAGCTTTCAGCAGCGCGCGCCGGTCGAACAGGTGCATCCGTTCATGCCGTCCGGGTCTTCCAGCATGATGCAATCCCATTCCGACCGAGGGCGTTCCAGCCGTGAAGGTTCCGGCCCCGGTCCATCGGGTGCGTCGCGCGGCCCATCGCGCCGTTAATCACGTCAGGAGCACGCATGAATATGACATTGAATTTGAAATCGAGATCGGCATTGCTCTTGCTGTCCTTGGTCGCGACTTGCCTTCCCGCCACTGCACAAGTGCAACTACCCGCAGGCAAGGACGTCAATGCCCCGACAAAGAGGCATTTGCCGCAAGCCGTTTTTTCTTCCCCGCAAGATGCGGTTGTCGGTTTGGTCGCAGCCATGCGCAGCAACGATTGGAAGTTGATGCATGAAATCCTCGGCCACGAGGCGTCGCGCTACATCCAGTCCAGCAACGCTGCCGCCGACAACGAGGCGCGCGACCGATTCTTGCAAGCGTACGACGAAAAATCGCGCATTGAATTGAAGGGGCACGCGCTGGCCGTAGTGCACGTCGGCAAAGACGAATGGCCGCTCCCATTTCCGCTGGTGCGGCAAGCCGGGAAATGGCATTTCGACTCCAAGAACGGGATACGCGAATGGCAGGATCGGCGTATCGGCGCCAACGAATTGTCCGCCATTCAGGTTGCACTGGCCTATGTCGACGCGCAACGCGAATATGTAGAAAAGGAGCATAAGGCGGATGGCCTGCTCGAATATGCGCGGCACATCGTCAGCACCGAGGGCAAACACGACGGGCTGTATTGGCCCCGGGCCGCAGGCGAGCCACTGTCGCCGATGGGCCAGGCCTTCGCCAATGCCGACAAATCGCCGGACGGTGCAGGCAGGCTGGAAAGCAAGCCATTTCACGGCTATTTCTTCCGCATCCTGACTGCCCAGGGCAAGTCGGCGCCGGGCGGCGAGTTGAACTATCTGGTCAAAGACAAGCTGATCGGCGGCTTCGGTTTGATCGCCTATCCGGCAAGCTACGGCGAATCGGGGATCAAGTCGTTCATCGTCAACCACAATGGCGTTGTCTATAGCAAGGATCTGGGAGCGGATTCGGCTGCGGCGGCAAAAGCAATCGCCAGTTTCGATCCCGATCCGACGTGGAAGAAGGAAGTCAAATAAAGTGTGTCGTTAAAGCGTAGTTCAAAGTTGGGAAACATTTTATTATCTCTCCGTCATTCCCGCGAAGGCGGGAATCCATGAGCCGCTAGCCAGGACTAACTCACTATGGATTCCCGCCTTCGCGGGAACGACGGAGGTTTTGGATATCGAGTTAAAATTTCCCACGCAGTTTGAATCATTCTCTTATCTTTACTCTATCGCAGGCACTACAGTGGCTCTTTCAAGCGCGCCAGCAATTCCCGTATCGCCGCCACGTTATCGTCCGCTTCAAACGCTAGCGTCGAATCGTACACCAGTGCCGTTGCCGCCTCGTCGGCATCCAGCGGTTCTGCGGTTTGTAATTGATGCTCTAGCACGCCCAGGTTGGCTTCGGACGCGTCGTCCCCCTTGCGCACCCGGAGCGCAACGCGCTCGCGCAACACCTCGACCGGCGCCGTCACGCATAGTATCGCGCACGGCACAGCAGCCATGCCAGCCCAGTCGCTGAACATTTTCCGTTGCCGATGCTTTAGAAACGTGGCGTCGACGACCGCGCTATAGCCGGCGCGCAAAATCGCCTGCGTCACGCTGAGCAGCCGACCGTAGGTCGCTTCGGTCATCGCGCTATCGTATAGATCGGCATCGATAGACGAGCGGCTATCGGCGCTTGGCGGCAGCGCGGCGAGCCGCTTGCGCTCCACATCGGAGCGCAAGCGGATTGCCGACGCCTTTTGCAGCAAGCGGCGCGACAGACGGCTTTTCCCCGAACCGGAAAGCCCGTGCATCAAGATCAAGCCGACAGTCGGCACCGACATCCAGCGCTTGACCAAATCCACGTAGCACCGATATTTCTCCATCGCTTCCTGGCCATCCTTGCCGTTCATCTGCAACAGCGCGACCTTCGCCCGCACCATCGCGCGGTAGACGACATAGAAGCGCAGCAGTGCAAGTCCGGCAAAGTCGCCGGTTTCCTGCAGGTAGGCATTCAGAAAGAGGAAAGCGAAATCGGCGGCTCGGTGCGCATCCAAATCCATCGCCAGAAAGGCGACTTCGCTCATCACGTCGATCCAGCGGAATTCTTCGTTGAATTCGATGCAATCGAACAACGACATCTCGCCATCGATCAATGCCAGATTGCCGAGATGCAAATCGCCGTGACATTCCCTGACGAAACCTCCGGCTTTGCGCTCGGCGAAAAGACCCGAATGTGCCGAAAATTCCGTTTCGGTCCATTGTTCTATCTGCGCCAAATCCGCCAGATCGGCGGATTCGCTTAGCAGACCCCGAATCTCCGGGAAATTGTCGCGTGCGGTGTGCAGAACCGAGTCGGCAGAACCGAATGCACAATCGTAGGTCGCTTTGCGGCACTCGGCATGAAAGCTTGCGAGCCTTCGCGCCAATTGTTCAATCTGATTGTCATGCAAGTCGCCGGATGCCATCAGATTCTCGGCCAGCATAGTTTGCGGGAACTCGCGCATCTTCACTGCATATTCGATGGCCGGCTCGGGATTTTCGATCTGCGGCACCGCGACGCTGCCGCCGATGGCCACCACATCGAGATAAAGCTGCGGCGCAAAGCGCCGGTTCAACCGCAGTTCTTCTTCGCAATAATGCCGGCGACGATCCAGGGTGCTGAAATCGAGAAAATCGAGCTTGATGGCCTTCTTGATCTTGTACGCATGCTGGCCGTTCAACAGCACATAGGAAATGTGCGTTTCCAGCAGGGCGACATTGCGCTCGCCATTTTGCTGCCGGAAGGATTCAAACAGATTCGCCACCAACGCGGCCTGATCTGTTTTGGAAGACATTTCAGCTTGCCGAACTCAAAGGAAGCGGGTCAGGAACCGGCGCGACCGATTTCATCGCCGACGGCGTCGATTCGGCCAGCAGCGCATCCAAGGCCGCGCGATCGACGACTTCCGTTTGCAGCAGCAGTTGCGCGAGCGCATTCAATGTGCCCCGATGCTCGACCAGCGTGCGCTTGACGCGCATGTGCGACTCCTCAAGCAACTTGCCGACCTCTTCGTCTATGGTCTGCGCGGTGCGTTCGCTATAGTCCTTCGATCCCTGGCGCATCGACTCGTCCAGATACTGGGCGCGCGCCGGCTGCTCGAAAGCCGCCAACCCAAGCGTCTCGCTCATGCCGAACTGCGCCACCATTTGACGCGCCATTTCGGTGGCGCGCTGCAAGTCGTTTTGCGCGCCGGTGGAGACGTCGCTGAACACGATCTCCTCGGCCACGCGCCCGCCGAGCAAGACGTCGAGCCGGTCCAGCAGTTCGGAGCGCCGCAACAGGTAGCGATCTTCGGTCGGCGTTTGCTGGGTATAGCCGAGCGCCGCGACGCCGCGCGGAATGATCGATATCTTGCTGACGCGGTCGGCGTTAGGCCGGAATTCCGCCACCAGCGCGTGGCCGGCTTCGTGTTAGGAAACGGTTTCCTTCTCTTTCGCATTCATCAGGCGATTTTTCTTTTCCAAACCGCCGACGATGCGGTCCAGGGCTTGATCGAAGTCGGACATTTCGACGCTTTTCTTGTCGTGCCGCGCCGCCAGCAGCGCCGCTTCGTTGACCAGGTTGGCGAGGTCGGCGCCGACAAATCCCGAGGTGCGGGCAGCGATGGCGGCGAGGTCGATTGCCGGCGACAGCTTGACGTTTTTCGCATGCACTTCGAGAATCTTCCGGCGTCCCGCCAGATCCGGACGATCCAGTGCCACATGGCGATCGAAACGCCCAGGGCGCAGCAAGGCCGGATCGAGAATTTCCGGGCGGTTGGTGGCCGCCATGATGATCACGCCCTTGTTGGTGTCGAATCCGTCCATCTGCACCAGCAATTGGTTCAAGGTCTGTTCGCGCTCCTCATGCCCGCCAAACGAGGCGACGCCACGGGCCTTGCCAAGCGCGTCCAATTCATCGATGAAGATGATGCAGGGAGCGCGCTCCTCGGCCTGGCCGAACAAGTCGCGCACGCGCGCCGCGCCAACCCCGACGAACATTTCGACAAACTCGGAGCCGCTCATCGAAAAAAACGGCACGCCGGCTTCGCCCGCCACCGCTTTTGCCAGCAGGGTTTTGCCGGTCCCCGGCGAGCCGACGATCAACACGCCTTTCGGAATCTTGCCGCCCAGGCGGCGATAGCGCGCCGGATCCTTGAGGAATTGCACCACCTCGATCAGTTCTTCTTTCGCCTCGTCGATCCCGGCGACATCGTCGAAGGTCACGCCGGTATCCTTCTCCATATAGACCTTGGCCTTGCTCTTGCCGATTTCCAGCATGCCGCCGGCGCCGCCCATGCGCTTCATCGCAAAAGTCCAGATCGCGACGAAAATCAGGGCCGGCAACACCCACGACAGCACGGTCGAAAACCAATGACTATCGAATTGCCCGGTAAATCGGATTTTTGCGGCTTCCAGATCTTGCACCAGCGCCGGGTCGGCGACCCGGATAGTGACGAAGCGATGATCGCCCTGCCCCATTTTTTGCAGATCGGCGATGATCTCCTTGCTCAGGATGCCGTCCAGGTCATCATTCCTGATAGTGCCGGAGATCTCATTTTCGCTAACGACCAGATTATCGACCTTGCCAGCCTTGATCAAGGTCTTCAGATCGCCGTAGCCTAGCGTCTCGGTGCCGACCGAGGCAATCATCGACTGCACGATCAGCACAATCACCATCGTGATTGCGAAATACCACAGCGAAAATTTCAGGCGCTCTTTATCCACAGTATCGCTCAGTAGTTCGACATCTTTGAAATCAAGGCGACCGGCAAACGCAGGTCCGTGAAATACCCCGCCACCTAAATGGATCCGTTTTCCGCAATTGCGTGGCTCTTTTCAAACTTTTCCTGGCAAACAATGCAGCGCTGCGCAATCGGTTCCGCGTTCAAGCGTTCGAGCGAAATCGGCTCGCCGCAGTCGGCGCAAATGCCATAAGTTCCCGCCTTGATTGCCGAGAGCGCTGCCTCGATCGCACGCAATTCAGCCAGTTCGAGATTGGACTGCGCGATGTCGAGGTCGTTCAACAAGTCGGCCTCGACCCAATCGTCGACTTCGGCCAGATGATTGACGAAGGCCATGACCTTCGGATCGTCCGACTGATGCAGATGGCGCCGGATCGTATTGCGGAGAACATCGCGGCGCGAATTCAAGCGAGTTGCAATATCGTTCGCTATTAAATTTTCCAGGTTTGTCATAACACTCTCCCAACAAGGCGAAGCTCAAACAGCGTTCCCTTGCTCTGAATTTATCGGCAGGAAACACGCTACGCAGCGCGAAACCATTTCTCTCTTCGCTATCCTTCTGCATCAGCTTAATTGCTTGGTTAACCGGTCAGTTTGATCCACGTCAAATATGCACACTAAAACCTTGATGTAGGATAGCGTGGCGTGAACCGGGCGCCGCTAGATCTTATTCGATAATGGACGATACACATGACTGAATCTGCAAGCCAAGACCGCAGCATGTTTGCGATGCTTTTTGAAAGCCAGGGGCAGCCATTGCGTGCGGCGCGCATCCCGAGGCCGATCCCGGCTGAAAGCGAGTTGCTCATCCACGTCAGCGCGTGTGGCGTTTGTCGCACCGATTTGCACATTGTCGACGGCGAGTTGCCTGCGCACAGATCGCCGCTCGTGCTCGGCCATGAAGTCGTCGGACATGTGGTGCAAACCGGCAGCGCGACGCGCGGTTTCCAGATCGGCGACCGGGTCGGCGTGCCGTGGCTAGGCGGCGCTTGCGGTCACTGCTGCTACTGCAGCGCGCAGCGCGAAAACCTTTGCGACGATGGCGTTTTTACCGGTTACGATCGCGATGGCGGCTATGCCGAATTCATGGCTGCGAATGCACGCTACTGTTTTTTGTTGCCGCAGCGCTATGACGACATCCACGCGGCGCCGCTACTATGCGCAGGGCTGATCGGCTATCGCGCTTACGCAATGATCGCCGATGCTACGCGCATCGGGCTATACGGCTTTGGCGCCGCCGCGCATATCATTGCGCAAGTTGCACACCATCAGGGGAAAGAGATATTTGCCTTCACGCGCCCCGGCGACACGCGCTCGCAACAGTTTGCGCGCAGCCTGGGCGCTGTCTGGGCCGGCGATTCGACCGCCACTCCGCCGACCGCACTGGACGCGGCGATCATTTTTGCGCCGTCCGGCGCCTTGGTACCGCAAGCGCTGGGCGCAACCAAAAAAGGCGGCAGCGTGGTATGCGCAGGCATCCACATGAGCGATATACCAAGCTTCCCCTATCGGCTGCTGTGGGGAGAACGCACCGTGCGCTCGGTTGCCAACCTGACCAAAGCCGACGGCGAGGCTTTTTTTAAACTGGCGCAACAGATCGGCATCCACACGAAGCCGATCCCTTTCGCGCTAAAAGACGCCAATCAAGCGCTGCTGGCGCTGCGATCCGGCGCGTTCGATGGCGCCGCCGTGTTAGTCGTTTGATTGCCGTCTTGCGCCGCACCTGCGGCGCAAGACCCGATGAAAATGCTTGCTATTGAGGGTGCTTGCGCACGTCGTCGCACTTCTTGAGAAATTCATCGCCGTTGATCCGCCCCTCATGCAGCGCTTCTTGCAAGTTGTCTACGGCACGTTCCACGGTGCTTTGCAGTTTCCTTCGTTTGTTAAGCGCCAAAATCAGCGCCAAGCTCAAACCGACTAGAAACGCAATCGCCAGCAATACGGTCAATTCGATCTCGTAATGCCCTTCGCAAATCAAGGTCCAGCTACTCCAATCACACATGACTCCGCTCCCTTTTCCAACTGTTGCCACGGCCTCGGATTCAATTCCGCTCGCCCGTCATTACAAGAGCAAGCGCCGAGCACCTGCCTCTTTTCCCCTAGCGATAGACCAATACCGGAATCGTGCTATGCGCGAGCACCTTCTGCGTCTCGCTGCCGAGCAGGATTCCCTTCACGCCCCGTCGGCCGTGCGACGCCATGATAATCAGATCGCATCGCTTCTGTAGCGCAGCTCTCACGATTTCCTCATAAGGGCGATCGGACACCACGGAAACAGCGTCGCATGCCACGCCCGCGTGCTTGGCCTCGGATTCGATTTCTGCAAGGTATTTGATCGCGCGTCGTGCGCTTTCCTTGGAAAACTTTTCCTTGCTTGCCTCCAGCATTTCGACCTGATACGTCAGCACGTGGAATGCCGGACAAACGTACAGTCCGGTCACTTGCGCTCCCGCTTCCTTCGCGAACTTGATACCCGCCTTGACCGCATTCCTGGAGGTTTCCGAGCCATCCGTTGGAATAAGAATATGCTTGAACATGATCCTTCCTTTTGATCTAAAGCCGCGTGCCGACACCTTATTTAGACTGTAGCTGCACCCGCGCAGCGTGTCATCGGGCAGCTTTGATCCATATCAAAGTAAGGGGAAATTTGCCGGTCCGCATGCCGGGTGCGAAGCGGCCACGCCATCGCGACTCAAACCCGAAACGGGAGTGGCGTGCGAATGCGCAAATCCAGCCAACATTATTAATATATAAACATGAAATTGAACATGGTTAGCCACGGGAGGCATCCTCGTCATAATTCGTTGCCGATATTCGACATGGTCTTTGCCAAATCGATGCCAATGGTAGTAACCTAGGCAGAATAGGCCGCCACTCCTGCCCTTGGCAAAAGGTCCCCCGATTTGATCTTGTCTCCGATCTCGTTCGACGTGCCAAACGAAGGAATCACAGTCGCATGATAAAAACGCTCGCTTTCGCGCCTCGTAAAATCCTGCTTTTTCTGGCGATTCTGCTACTTGCACTACTGCTTTCTTCCTTGATTTTTTTGGGCCGCGAACTGACGATCCAGGTCGAAAACCGGATTCAGCTTGCTCTGTATCTCGACCTGCTCTTTCTGGCAGTGATCGGGCTGGCCCTTCGCGGCGCAATCAACAGAATGTGGATACTCAGCGCATTGATTGCCGGCTGGATCGGAATCGCCTGGTTAATCGCCGACGAATATGCAAACGATCGTTCGACCGAAGTTTTCAAGCGCGAATCGACGCTTGCGCTGCAGCAAGCCGAGACGGTCAGCAACAATATCATTCGCAACCTCAATCAATTGAAAGGCGTGGCAAAGCTGTTTGCCGGCGAAGAAGCCGTTTTGGATGCGCTGCGCCGCTTCGGCCCGAACGCCGAAGCCTCGAAACTCGCCATCGCCGAGCGCGCAGTGCGCTGGACGCACGACCCGGTTTTGGGTGAATTGAATCAATTTCTCGCCGTCGCAAAAAAGAATCTGCCGCCCGACGTCATCTGGATCTTGAACGCCGCCGGCGACTGCGTCGCCTCCAGCAATGCCGACACCCCCGAAAGTTTCGTCGGAATCAACTATGTCGACCGCGCCTATTTCACGCAGGCCAAAGCGGGCCTCAACGGTCGCCAATATGCGGTGGGACGGCAAAGCAACGTGCCTGGTCTGTTTTATTCGTCCCCGGTGCTCGAAAACGGCAAATTCATTGGCGTGGTCGTGGTCAAGATCAATGTTTCCAATCTGGCTTATTGGGTGGAACAGGCAAATGCGTTCATCGCCGACAATCAGGGCGTGATCATCCTTGCCAACGACAAGAAACTCGTGGCGAAAACGATCCCCGGCGCCGGCGTATTCAATTTGTCGGACAAAGACCGCCTCATGCAATACAAGAGCACGGTATTTGCGCCGCTGAAAATCGCATCCTGGGGCGACCAGCTCTTTCCCTCCCTGCTGCGCATCGAAAACATCGATGCGCCGATCGTAATGGAATCGCGCCCATTTCCGCAGGAATCGATCAATATTTACATTACCCGCGCGGCGCCCGAGATTCCGCAGCTGGGCAAATCCCGGATTTGGCTGTTCGCGCTGTTGGCTTCGGCGGGCAGCATGTTGATTTTCGTGGTTGGCAACGCGTTGTATTACATCCGCACCATTCGCTATAGCAAGGACACGGCGGAAGCGGCAAATCGCGCCAAAGGAGATTTCCTGGCAAATATGAGCCACGAAATCAGGACGCCGATGAATGGCGTGATCGGCATGACGCAACTATTGCTCGAAACCAGGTTGACCGACGAACAACATGAATTTGCCCACGCGATCCAGAGCAGTGCGGATGCTCTCTTGGTCATCATCAACGAAATCCTCGATTTTTCCAAAATCGAGGCGGGCAAACTCGATATCGAAATCATCGATTTCGATCTTGGCGTCGTGTTGGACGACATCTCTGAAATCCTGGCGATGCGAGCCGACGAAAAAGGCCTCGAATTCATCGTCCGACTCGACCCGAGCGTGCCGCTGTTGTTGCGCGGCGATCCCGGCAGGTTGCGGCAAATCCTGTTGAATTTGGCCGGCAACGCGATCAAATTCACCGCGCACGGCGAAGTCCAGATCAGTGTCGGCGCGTCCGACATCGGGCCAGACCAAGTGACGCTGCGCGTCGAAGTCCGCGATACCGGCATCGGCATACCGGCTGAAAAACTGGGATATCTCTTCTCCCCCTTCGTGCAGGCGGACTCGTCCACCACGCGTCGCTTTGGCGGCACGGGCCTGGGACTTTCGATATCCAGACGGCTGGTCGAATTGATGGGCGGCCAAATCGGGGTTAGCAGCGAAGAAGGAACCGGATCGGTGTTCTGGTTCACGTCGACCTTGCTAAGGCAGCCGATTGAAAAGGAAGCCCCGCAGCCGCCGGACCCGCCTGTCAATGTCGCCGCGACCACAGAGGACATTTCTGCCCGCCTGGATATCCTGCTGGTCGAAGACAATGTGCTCAATCAGCGCTTGGCCAGCGTGATCTTGACCAAGCGCGGCCATCGGGTCGATATTGCGGAGAATGGGCAGCGCGCATTGGAATGTTTGCGCGACAAGGATTACGACCTGGTCCTGATGGATTGCCAAATGCCGGTGATGGACGGTTATGAGGCCACGCGCTGTTTGCGGGCCAACGAGCCGGCGGTGCGCAATCCGCATATTCCGGTCATCGCAATGACGGCGAATGCGCGGCAAAGCGACCGCGATTTCTGCCTGGAGGTCGGAATGAACGATTTTGTCGCGAAGCCGATCAACCAGACGCAATTGTTTGAAGCAATCGACCGTGTGCTTGGTCGGCATGCGTCTGTCGGGACTTGATATAGCCAGGTGCCTGGGGCATCAGCGCGCAGCCAAACGCCAAAGCGAAGTCACTTCCGCCGCCCGTGCCACGTGCAAAGGATCGCTTTGATCGGCAGCGCGCGGGTGGCGCGGCTTGATGTCGTGGCGGCCCACGACTTGCAAGCCGGCGTCTTCGATCAAGGCCAGCAAGTCCGCCCGCGTGCGCAAGCCCAGATGCTCGGCCAGGTCGGACAAAATCAGCCAGGCTTCGCCGCCCGGTGCGAGATGCGCGCCCACGCCCGCTAAAAACCCTTTCAACATGCGGCTGTCCGGGTCGTACACCGCGTGTTCGAGCGGCGAATTGGCGCGTCCCGGCAGCCAAGGCGGATTGCAGACGATCAGCGGCGCGCGACCCGGTGGGAACAGGTCGGCGGCGACAATCTCCACCTGCTTGCCCAGGCCCAGACGTTCGATGTTTTCGCGCGCGCAGGCCAGCGCGCGCGGCTCGCAATCGGTGCCGATCACGTGTTTGACGCCGCGCCTGGCCAACAGCGCCGCCAGCACGCCGGTGCCGGCGCCGATATCGAATGCCAGTTGCGGCAACGGCAGCGGCAGCGGTGTCTCGGCCACCAGGTCGACGTATTCCCCGCGCACCGGGGAAAACACGCCGTAATGCGGATGGATGCGCGCGCCCAGCGCAGCTATCTCGACGCCCTTCTTGCGCCACTCGTGCGCGCCGATCACGCCCTGCAATTCGCGCAGCGACAGGATCGATGGGCGTTGCGCCGGTCCATAGGCCTCCGTGCATGCGGCCTGCACATCGGGCGCGCGGCGCAATGGAATCGCATAATTTTCGTCGCACGGCAACAGCAGCATGCCCAGCGTGCGCGCCCGTTGCGCTTGCGCCTGGCGATTGAAATGGAAGGCTTCGGTGATCGATGGCGCCGCTTTGCGCGGCTTGCGGTCGATGCGGCGCGCCAGCGCCTGCAACAATTGGCGCGCATTCTGGAAGTCGCCGCGCCACAATAAGGCCGTGCCCTCGCTCGCTAGCCGATAGGCGGCATCGGCGGTGATGCGGTCGTCGGCGATTTGCAGCTTTTTCGGCGGCGCAACGCCGCTCTCGGAGCGCCATAGGGCCGCATGCGCTTGTCCGCCTTCGTCCCAGTTGACCAGCACAGGAGCATCGTCGGCCATTGGCTGCGCGGTGGTCAAGGAGAGTCGATCCGGCGCGCCAGGTGCGCCAACGCCTCTTCCACCTGATCGACCAGGATCAGGCATAAATCTCCCGCCGCGAGCTTGTCCAGTGCGGTATCGATGGCAAGAAATTCGCCGCGTATTTCGTCGATGACGGTCGTCCGTTTGGCATTCGACAAGCCGTCGCGCAACAGCGCCAGCACTTCGCCGTCGGCGCGCCCGCGCTGGCATTGGTCCTGATACAAAACGACGTCGTCGAACGCATCGCCGACCAGCACGCCTTGATTGCGGATATCGACATCCCGTCTATCGCCGGCGCCGCTGATGACGATCGAGCGGCGTCGCGCCGGCATGGTTTCCACTGCCTGGATCAGCGCCTCGATGGCGTCGGGATTGTGTCCATAGTCGGCAATCACGGTCGCGCCGCGATAGTCGAACACATTGAATCTTCCGGGAATATTGTCGGCGCCGACGCCGAAGCTCTTGAGGCCGGCTGCAATATGATCCCAGTCGATGCCGACGGCCCACGCCGCCGCCACCGCCGCCATCGCGTTTTCCACTTGAAAACCGATGCTGCCGTTGCGCGTGACGGGGATATCCGCAAGTGGAATTTTATAGAGGAACTTGCCTTCTGCCGCCACCAGATCGTTGCCATCGACATAGACCGCGCGATGCCCTTGCGCGCGGTGCGTCGTCATCAACGGATTTTTGCGGTCGTAGGCAAAAAAGGTCACCGAGCCACGGCAGTTTTCGGCCATGCCGGCGACGATCGGATCGCCCGCATTCAACACCGCGACACCGTTGACAGCGACGTTTTGCACGATCACGCGCTTCAACACGGCCAGGTCTTCCAGCGTCGTGATGTAATTCAATCCAAGATGGTCGCCGTTGCCGATATTGGTGATGACTGCCACCTGGCAACGGTCGAAAGCCAGGCCTTCGCGCAATACGCCGCCGCGCGCGGTCTCGAAAACCGCAGCATCGACATCCGGATGCAGCAACACGTTGCGCGCGCTGCGCGGGCCGCTGCAGTCGCCGGTGTCGATGCGCCGTCCTTCGACGTAGACGCCGTCGGTATTGGTCATGCCGACCCGCAAACCGCTTTGCGCAAACAAATGGGCGATCAAGCGCACCGTCGTGGTCTTGCCGTTGGTGCCGGTGACTGCCACCACCGGAATGCGGCCGTCGCCGTCGGGGAACAAGGCTGAGACGATTGCATCGCCGACCGCGCGGCCTTTGCCGAAGGACGGCGACAAATGCATCCGCAAGCCGGGCGCCGCGTTGACTTCGACGATCCCGCCGCCCTGCTCTTCAATCGGCTTGTGCACGCTGTCGCACACCACGTCCACCCCGCAAATATCGAGTCCCACCATCTGCGCGGCAGCGACCGCACGCGCCGCCACCTCGGGATGGACGTCGTCGGTGACATCGGTGGCCGAGCCGCCGGTCGACAGGTTCGCATTATTGCGCAAGCGCACGCGCTGGCCCTTGGTTGGAATCGATGCGGCGTCATAGCCTTGGCTGGCGAGGCTGGCCAGCGCGATATCGTCGAAGCGGATCTTGGTCAACGAGGTCGCATGGCCGGACCCTCGGCGCGGGTCGAGATTGACCTGTTCGACCAATTCGCGCACCGACGATTTGCCGTCGCCCACGACTTGCGGCGGATCGCGCCGCGCGGCGGCGATCAACTTGCCGCCGACCACCAGCAGGCGGAAATCGTTGCCGGGAATATAATGTTCGACCATTACGTTGTCGCGAAACTCGATGGCTGCGGCATACGCGTCGACCAATTGTTCGCGACTCGTCACGTTGACGGTCACGCCCTTGCCTTGATTGCCATCCTTCGGTTTGACCACGACCGGCAAGCCGATTTCGCAGGCGACCGTCCAAGCGTCCTCGACATCCTCGACCGCGCGCCCGGCGGGGACCGGCACGCCGGCGGCCGCCAGCAATTTCTTGGTCAACTCCTTGTTTTGCGCGATCGCTTCGGCAATCGCGCTGGTGCGGTCGATTTCGGCGGCTTGAATGCGGCGCTGCTTGCTGCCCCACCCGAACATGACCAGGCTGCCATTGGTCAAGCGGCGAAACGGAATATTGCGCGCCACGGCGGCGTGCACGATCGCGCCGGTGGAGGGCCCCAGGCGCACGTCTTCATCGAGTTCGCGCAACTGCCCGAGCGCCGCCGCCAGGTCGAACGGCGTATCCTGCAAGGCCGCGTTGCAAAGTTCTTCGGCCAGTTTCAAAGCCAGCCGGCCGACCGCCTCTTCGGTATACTCGAACACGACCTGGAACACGCCGGGGTCGATCGTTTGCGTGGTGCGGCTGAAGGTGACCGGGCAACCGGCCTGCGCCTGCAAACCGAGCGCTGCGTGCTCCAATACGTAAGCCATCGGAATCACATCGTTGTGTCCGGTCGGCTGCAATGGGCCGATATGCGGAAAACGATCGCGCAACCGCCCCTCGAATCCGGGCAATTTGGCGATGCAACATTCATCCGGCGTGCAAGTTGCAATCGCCTCGATCGAAGTATGGTGACTCCAAAGATTGGCTCCTCGCAACGCGCGAATTCGAGATACTTCCATAAACCAGCTTCCTGTGATTAATAATTTGTCTTCTTCGGTTTCGACTCGAAGGTCATCAATCCGGCGATGATTACTTCCGGCGCGATATCGAGGGCCCAGGCGGCAGCGATCGCCGCCAGCACGCGTTCCGGTTGCGCAGCGGCGGCAAACTTGAGCGCGGCCAACGGCAGCAACACCGCTTCCTCGTCCGCCGTCGCCAGCACGATACTGTCGTCGCGGATAAAAACGGCGCGCTCGCCGGCGGCGAGATGTTCGCCGACGGCGTCGAAATCGGGACTCGGCGCATAGAAAATCACCTTGCCATCGCACAGGCCGGCCAGTTCGACCACCTGCGGATCGGCGCCGTTGAGCACCGCCACGCCATTGGGCAACACGACATCGACTTGCGTGCGCAGCACCTTGAACATGTGCTCCGCTTCCTCGATGTAGAACTCGGCCAATTCTTCATGGCCGCGCATGTCGGTCACCACGCCGACCGCGCATTTGTCGTAAGCCAGGCCTTCGGCGAGGATCATGCGATTGCCGTTTTCAAAGACTGCAGCCTCGACCGAGCGATTGATCAGCAATCTTTGGCCGGCTTCCCAATTGGCGCAATTTTTCTTTT
This sequence comes from Burkholderiaceae bacterium, assembly GCA_031291325.1. Lineage (GTDB taxonomy): Bacteria > Pseudomonadota > Gammaproteobacteria > Burkholderiales > Burkholderiaceae_D > PKWO01. The sequence goes on along the minus strand of JARLJG010000070.1, from coordinate 6,495 downwards.
CGATCAGGCGACCGCCCAGATAAAGTCCCTCGGAGCACGCCAACCCAACGTGCTTGCCGGTGGCCTGGATCAGCCATGCGATCAAACGGCAAATCACCGCCGAGCCGTCGCTGCCGGCCACACCGACAATCGGCACCCGGCCATCTTGCTCTTTTCCAAACAAGTGATCCATGATGGCCGCGCCGACCGGACGCGCCACGCCGCCCACCGGTTTCAAGTGCGCCAACAAGCCGGGGCTGGCATTGACCTCGATCACGGCGCCACGCTGCTGGTCCAGCGGACGCGAAATGTCTTCCGCGACCAGATCGATACCGGCAATATCCAGGCCGACCACGCGCGCCGCCAACTCCGCCATTGCGGCGACGCTCGGATGGACGTATTCGGTCACGTCGAAGGCCACATTGCCGTTGCGCTGAATTAATACTTTTTGTCCCAGCGCGGGAATCGTATGGGCCGTCATTCCCTGCCGTTCGAGTTCCAGGACAATCTCGGCATCGCCGTCGGGCGTTACGCGATTCAATGGAAACTCTTCGCCGCTGCCACGGCGCGGATCGCTGTTGATCTGGCTGTCGACCAATTCGACGATGTCGGATCTGCCGTTGCCGGTGACCCACGCGGCCTCGCCTCTGGCTGCCGCGACCACCTTGCGTCCCACTACCAACAGGCGGTGCTCGTCGCCGGCGATGAAACTCTCGACCAGCACGCCGCCGCCCTGAAGGTCGGCCAGATGATATGCGGCAATCACTTCCTCGCGCGCGTTCAGGTCGAGCGACACGCCGCGTCCATGGTTGCCGTCATACGGCTTGACCACGACCGGCAAACCGATCTCTTGCGCCGCTTCCCAGGCATCTTCCTCGTCGTCGACCATCCTGCCTTCGGGAACCGGCACTCCGCACGATTGCAACAGGGTCTTGGTCAAATCCTTGTCGCTGGCGATTCCCTCGGCGATGGCGCTGGTCTGGTCGGTTTCCGCCGTCCAGATGCGGCGCTGACGCACACCGTTGCCGAGTTGCACCAGGTTGCCGTCGGTCAGCCGGATCGCCGGTATGCGGCGCTCGGTGGCGGCTTCGACAATATGCGAAGTGCTCGGTCCCAGGCAATGCGAATCGACCATGTCCGCCAACAGCGCAACACTGCCGGCCAGGTCGAACGGTCGGTCTTCGATGGCGGCCATCAGCAAATCGCGCGCCGCCGCCAAAGCGGCGCGCCCGACCTTTTCCTGGCGGGTGCGGAAAGCGACTTTGTAGACGCCGCGCGCGGAGACGCCGCGCGTCTTGCCGAAGCCGGTGCGCATGCCAGCCAGATTCTGCAATTCGAGCGCAATGTGTTCAAGAATATGTCCGGCCCAGGTGCCCTCGCCCAGGCGCAGCAAAAAGCCGCCACGCTCGCCGATTCCGCAGCGGTGTTCGATCAGGCCCGGCAACCACGCGGTCAGCCGTTCGGACAATCCGGGGATGGTATTGGAGGGATAATCTTCGAGTTCGCCGATATCCACCCAGGCTTCGATCACCGGGCGATAGGTCCAGATATTCGGTCCGCGCAAGTGGGTGACGCGCAGAATATCGATTTCTTTCTTTTTGGTCATGTTCTAATTTCAGTTGTTGGACGCGACGTGCTGCGTTTCACAAACCGCCTTTGTTTATCATAGCGAGTCCAACATTGCTAATATAGTCATTGTGGTCATTGCGACCACGGAGAGGTCAAATTGCATCGAAACCACGCAGGCGACGCGCTGACCTTGTCGAAGAAATATTCTCCGACAAGCGACCGCAAAGAGTGAGCATTCAAACGGCTTGGTGATTTGAGCAAGGGTTTCTGATTCTCTTGAGGTATACTCGCGTCCACGCCATTCATTCTTTCAATCAGGAATGCGTCAGATTTCGCATTGTCGACAGAATACCGCAAATTGTTGCTTTCGTGACTCATAGTCCCGCGTCAAACCGCCCTTTATTTGCGTCACTGCGGTTACTGCGCGAGACTAAATGTGGTCGTATTTTCAATTTTTTATCCAATTCCGTATTTCGAGATGACAACCCCAAATCCTGCTAACGACCTAGTGCGCAATGAAATACCGGAGCAATGGCGCGCCGAAGTCGAATCGCAGCTCATGGCAGGAGAGAACGCTTTAACCTCGGTTCAGGTTGACCTCGACGCGCGCTTGCATTTTGTGCAAGGCTTATTATTGTTGACCAATCAACGTTTACTGGCGCGCGCGCCGGGCGAATCCACCTGGCGCAATTGGCCGATTCGCAAGGACTTGCAACTCAGCCACTACGACCACGCCGGCGTCGGCCGCCTGGAATTGACCGACGAAAGCGGGCGTCTGGCGGATTGGCGCTTCACGCTTGGGCATAACCTGCGAGCGATCAGGTTGTTGGACCAATACCAACTTTTGCGGGAAAGTCACGCCAGCGGAGAGCCGGTGGAACGCGAAGACCAAGATGTCTGCCCGAACTGCAAGGCGCCGCTGGAACCGGACCAGGACGTTTGTCCGATCTGCACCAAGGTCATCCATACGCCGCCATCGACCTGGACCCTGTTCCGTCTATGGCGCTTTGCCAGGCCTTACCGCAAGCAATTGGCAATCGGCTTTATCCTGACCCTGGTCGGCACTGCCGCCAACATGGTCACGCCCTACCTCGCCAAGCCGTTGATGGATACGGTATTGATTCCGTATCAGAACAAGCAATACGTGGACCCGATGCTGGTGGTTCAATACCTGTCGCTGCTGTTCGGCTCGGCAGCGCTGGCCTGGGGCCTGGGCTGGGCCAAGACCTATATCCTGGCGCTGGTGTCGGAACGCATCGGCGCCGATTTGCGCACCACCACTTACGAGCATCTGCTGCGCATGTCGCTTGAATATTTCGGCGGCAAGCGCACCGGCGACTTGATGTCGCGCATCGGCAGCGAGAGCGACCGCATTTGCGTCTTCCTGTCGCTGCACCTGCTGGACTTTGCAACCGATGTGTTGATGATCCTGATGACGACATTTGCGTTGTTTTCGCTCAACGGCAAATTGGCGATTGCAACCTTGCTGCCGCTGCCCTTCATTGCGTGGATGATCCACGTGGTGCGCGACAAACTGAAAACCGGCTTCGAGCGCATCGACCGCGTCTGGTCGGAAGTCACCAACGTGCTGGCCGATACCATACCCGGCATCCGCGTGGTCAAGGCCTTCGCGCAGGAAAAGCGCGAAGCGAGCCGCTTTCGCGATGCCAACCGGCACAATCTGGCAGTCAACGACCGCCTGAACAAGGTCTGGTCGCTGTTCTCGCCCAGCGTCTCGTTCCTGACCGAGTTGGGCTTGCTGGTGGTCTGGGGTTTCGGCATCTGGCTGGTTTCGCACGAACAGATTTCGGTCGGAACCTTGACCGCCTCGATTGCCTATATCAGCCGTTTTTACGGCCGCCTCGATTCGATGAGCCGCATCGTCTCGGTCACGCAAAAATCGGCATCCGCCGCCAAGCGCATTTTCGACATTCTCGACCACGTCTCCAGCGTGCCGGAACCGGCGCAACCGGTTCATCTGGAGAAGATCGAAGGGCGCATCGAATTGCGCGATGTCGGTTTCCGCTACGGCAACCGGGCTGTCAATCGCAGCATCAGCATCAATATCGCGCCGGGCGAAATGATCGGCCTGGTCGGCCATAGCGGCTCGGGGAAAAGCACGCTGGTGAATTTGATCTGCCGCTTTTACGATGTATCGGAAGGTTCGATCCGGGTCGACGGCGTCGATATCCGCTCATTCCCGATTTCCGAATATCGCAGCCACATCGGCCTGGTGCTGCAGGAGCCCTTCCTGTTCTTCGGCACGATTGCGGAAAATATCGCCTACGGCCGGCCCGACGCCACCCGCGCGGAAATCGTCGCCGCCGCGCGCGCCGCGCATGCGCACGAATTCATCCTGCGCCTGCCGCAAGGCTACGACTCGATGGTGGGCGAGCGCGGCCAAGGACTGTCGGGCGGCGAACGCCAGCGCATTTCGATTGCGCGCGCGCTGTTAATCGATCCGCGCATCCTGATCCTGGACGAGGCAACTTCCTCGGTCGATTCGGAAACCGAGAAGGAAATCCAGAAAGCGCTGGAAAATCTGGTGCAAGGCCGAACCACGATTGCGATTGCCCACCGCTTGTCGACGCTGCAGCGGGCCGACCGCCTGGTCGTGCTCGATCGCGGGCAAGTGGTCGAAGAAGGCGTGCACGACGAATTGATGGCCAAGGAAGGCGCGTATTTCCGCCTGTATCAGGCGCAGGCGCGCAATGTCGATACCGAAGCGTCGGACAAGGGAGAGGCAATATGACGAGCACCGCATTTTCATTGCGCCGCAATCCGTTCGGTCGTTTGACGCTGACCACCGTTGACGGCCAGGAGCATGACGACGTGAGGCCGGTGCGCGCCTTTCCGATTCAGGCGCCGGACGACGGCATCGGCATGGTCTGCCCCGATGGCCGCGAAGTTGCGTGGATCGACCGGCTGTCGGACTTGCCGCCTGCGGTCAAAGTGCTGGTCGAGGAGGAGTTGCAAGGATCCGAATTCATGCCGGAGATTCGCCGCATCCTCGACGTGACCAGTTTCGCCACGCCCTGCACCTGGCGAGTGGAAACCGATCGCGGCAATGCAGAATTCGTATTGCGCGGCGAAGAAGATATCCGGCGCATCGGCCGCACCATGCTGCTGGTCGCCGACACGCATGGCGTTCATTTCCTGATCCGCGACATGGCCGTGCTGGACAAGCACAGCCGCAAAATCCTGGATCGCTTCTTGTAAGTTCCTGCCGTCAGCTATCTTGCGGCGAGCGCAATGCGCCGCAAGGACAGTCGGTTCAGATACCACACCAAGAGCGTCGCCGCGACCGTCAAGCCAAGCGCCAGGCCGATCCAGAAACCGGAGGCGGCCATCGGCGCCGCCGGATGCAGCGGCATCCAGGCCGGCGCCAATCCGAGCAGACAACCGACTGGCAGCGAAAACCCCCAGAACGCAGTCAACTGGATAAACATCGGGCTGCGCGTAACCTTGTAGCCGCGAATGGCCGAGGATGCCGCCACCTGGGTGGAGTCGGAAAGCTGGAACAGCGCCGCCAACAGCAGCAGATCGGCAGTCATCGCCTGCACCGCCGGATCGGAAACATAGGCCGCAGCGATCTGAAAGCGGCATAGGGCGATAAAAATCGCCGACAGCATGCCGAAACCGAACGCCATTGCGACGCCCACCCAGGCGACAAAGCGGGCGCGCACCGGGTCGCCCTCGCCCAGCGCCTGCCCGACCCGGGTAATCAAGCCGATGCCGACGCTAAGCGGCACCATGAACACCAGCGAAATGAAATTGAGCGCAATTTGATTCGCCGCCATCGGCACCACGCCGAAGCGGGCAACCAATAGGCAAACGGCGGAAAAGGCGGTGACTTCGGCGAAATAGGTGATGCCGATCGGCAGCCCCAATCTCAACATGCCGCCGATTTCCCGCCGATTCGGGCCTTCCCAGTGGGTAAACGGGTAGGTTGCGCGATACCCTGGCGAGCGCCCTATCCACCACAGCATCGCCGCCAGCATCAGCCACAGGCCGACGCCGGTGGCGACTGCGCAACCGACTGCGCCAAGCTTGGGAAAGCCCCAGTGCCCGTAAACCAGGAGCCAATTGACCAGGATATTGAAACACAAGCCGCCGATGGCGATCACCATCATCGGCTTGGTCTGGTTCACACTGGTGCTATATCCGTACAGCGCACGGTAGGCAGTGAAGGCCGGCGCGCCGATGCTGATGACATGGACGAACATGGTCGCCTTGGCGCGCACGACGTCGTCGAGTTGCAGGTAATCGAAAAGATAGGTGCCCAGATTGGTCGCAACCAGCGCGATGGCGCCGATGCCGAGCGCCTTCCACAACGCCTGTCGGACTACATGCGGGACGCGCTCCAGTTTGCCGGCGCCGACTTCATGCGCGACCACCGCATTGATCGCCATCATCACGCCCATCACGGTGACGATCACAATCGCCCAAATCGACGCCCCCAGCGACACGGCGGCCAGATCGGCAGCGCTGACATGCCCGGTCATGGCGACATCGGACACGCCCATGCCCACCGTTGCCAGTTGACCGATCAGCATCGGCCAGGCCAATTGCCAAAGAGCGCGAATTTCCGCTCGGATCGCCGCGATGCGGTTTTTGGGAGACGACGGCATGATGATGGATAAAAAACGGAATCCGGCATTCTACCGGGTATCGTCCTCAGGCACGCGGCAAATGCGACCGAAGCGAGTTGCAGCCGCCACCCACCCGCATTGCAGGGGAATTGCATGAAGGCGAAGATACGCACTGCAAGCAAAACATTACCCGTCATTCCCACGAAGGCGCTGCTCATTACCCACAAGTGCATGCAAGGGCTTCGCTCCTCTCTGCCCGCTTGCGGGAGAGAGCGGCCCGCGCAAGGGGCCGGGAGAGAGGGTTTGTCTACCGCATAAAAACCCTCTCCCCTACCCCCTCTCCCGCAAGCGGGCA
>JARLJG010000069.1 GCA_031291325.1 Burkholderiaceae bacterium | reverse complement strand
ATTCGCGCCACATTGTTTCAGCGCCCGGATATCGACGCCTCCGCATACCGGAAACGACGACGACAGGTTGAAGAAATGGCGCGAGTCCAGTTGGGATTATTCTCATGAATGTCAATAAAATTATCCCGGACAGCAATGCGCCTTCGCGGGAATGACGGGTAATGTTTTGCCTGCAGTGTGTCTTCGCCTTCATGCAATTCCCTTGCATGTTCGCTTCAGTTAGGGATTGACCGTCGGCAAGCGATCGTTGCTGAGCGACCAGTATAGCCGCGCCCAAATGTATTAAATGCATTTTCACGACGCCACATTGAAAAATGATAAAAACACAATTTTTTGCGCGATCCAACCGTTTGCAAGCAAGCATTGTGTAAGTTTCAAGTCGCAGACTACGATGGCATAGACATGGGAATAAAAATTGCAAAAAATGCAAAACCCAATGAAGGAGACAGGTATGGCCACGGTACACAAAATTGCGCGCGGCATCACGCGCGAAGAACGCAAGGTTATTTTCGCCTCTTCGTTAGGCACGGTTTTCGAGTGGTACGACTTCTATTTATACGGTTCCCTGGCCGCCATCATCGCCAAGCAATTCTTTTCAGGGACCGATCCCAACACCGGGTTTATCTTTGCGCTCCTGGCGTTTGCCGCCGGCTTCATCGTGCGACCGTTCGGCGCGATTGTGTTTGGCCGGCTTGGCGACATGATCGGGCGCAAATACACCTTCCTGATTACCATCCTCATCATGGGCTTGTCCACGTTTATCGTCGGCATCCTTCCCAGTTACGAAACCATCGGCCTCTCCGCCCCGGTCGTCCTGATCTCGCTGCGCATCCTGCAAGGGCTTGCCTTGGGCGGCGAATACGGCGGCGCGGCGACCTACGTCGCCGAACATGCGCCCAACGACAAGCGCGGCAGCTTCACCTCGTGGATACAGACCACCGCCACGCTGGGATTATTCTTGTCCTTGATCGTGATTCAATTGACGCGCATGGCTATCGGCGAAGCTGCGTTCGCCGACTGGGGCTGGCGCATTCCGTTCCTGGTCTCGATATTCCTGTTGATGGTGTCGGGCTGGATACGGCTGTCGATGAACGAGTCCCCGGCCTTTGCCAGAATGAAGGCGCAGGGCAAGACGTCGAAAGCGCCGCTGACCGAATCGTTCGGCCGCTGGAAAAACCTGAAAATCGTCATTCTCGCCTTGTTCGGGCTGACAGCCGGGCAAGCGGTGGTCTGGTATACGGGCCAATTCTATGCATTGTTTTTCCTCACGCAAACCTTGAAGGTCGACGGCCAGACCGCCAATTTCCTGATCGCCGGTTCGCTTTTGCTCGGCACGCCATTTTTTATCGTGTTCGGCGCCTTGTCCGACAAGATCGGCCGCAAAATGATCATCATGGCCGGCTGCCTGGTTGCGGCGCTGACGTATTTCCCGATTTTCGGCGGCCTGACCCACTATGCCAATCCGGCGCTGGAGGCGGCATTGAAAAATGCGCCGGTGGTCGTCACTGCCGACCCGGAGCGCTGCCAATTCCTGTTCAATCCGACCGGCACCAAGAAATTCACCAGTTCATGCGACATCGCGCGCACCGTGCTGGCGAATTCTTCAGTGGCATATGCCAGCGTCGACGCGCCAGCTGGAACCCTTGCCTCGATCAAGATCGGCGACAAAGTCATCCAAGGTTATGACGCCAGCAACCTGTCGAAGGACGAGGCGAGCGTCAAAGACAAGGCTTTCAAGAAAGAATTGGGCGAGGCCATCAAGGAAGCCGGCTATCCAACCAAAGCCGACCCGGCCAACATCAATTATCCGATGGTGATAATTCTTTTGACGATCCTGGTCATCTATGTGACGATGGTCTATGGTCCGATTGCCGCCATGCTGGTCGAATTGTTCCCGACGCGGATTCGTTACACGTCGATGTCCCTGCCCTATCACATCGGCAACGGCTGGTTCGGCGGCTTTTTGCCGGCAACGGCGTTTGCATTGGTGTCTTACAAGGGCGATATCTATTTCGGATTGTGGTACCCGATCGGGGTCGCCGCGATGACGTTTGTGATCGGCATGCTGTTCCTCAGGGAAACGAAGGATATCGACATCTACGCGACAGAGCGCTGAAATTTTGTTTGAAAAACATTTTTCACTGTGCAAAAGCGTCAAGATTTGATATCGTCGCGCTGGAAATGTAGCGACTTCTTCAACCTTTTATCCGATCACCACAACGCCATTGCTTCGCCATGAAAATACCACCCCGCTTCGGCACCCCGCTGTCCCCTTCCGCCACCAAAGTCATGCTGCTCGGTTCCGGCGAGCTTGGCAAGGAAGTGATCATATCGCTGCAACGCCTGGGCGTCGAAGTCATCGCCGTCGACCGCTATGCGGATGCGCCCGGCCAGCAGGTTGCGCATCGCGCGCATGTGATCAATATGACCGATGGGGCCGCATTGACCGCCCTGATCGAATTGGAAAAGCCCGACCTGGTGGTGCCTGAAATCGAAGCGATCGCCACTCCGACACTCTTGGAACTGGAAAAAGCCGGCAAGGTCACCGTGATTCCGACCGCGCGCGCCGCCTGGCTGACCATGAACCGCGAGGGCATACGTCGCCTGGCGGCGGAAGAATTGGGCTTGCCGACCTCGCCTTACCGTTTTGCCGACAATCTGGCGCAACTGAAGGCGGCCTGCGCCGAAATCGGCTTTCCCTGTGTCATCAAGCCGGTCATGTCTTCGTCCGGCAAGGGGCAATCGAAAATCGACGGCGCGGATGAAGTGGAAAACGCGTGGAATTACGCAGCCGCCGGCGGACGGGTCGACGCCGGGCGCGTGATCGTCGAAGGCTTCATCGACTTCGACTACGAAATCACGCAATTGACGGTGCGCGCGCTGGATCGACATGGCAAGCCGGAAACCCATTTTTGCGAGCCGATCGGCCATGTGCAAGTCAAGGGCGACTATGTCGAATCGTGGCAGCCGCATCCGATGCAGCCGACCGCGTTGACGCGCGCGCGCGAGATCGCCAGGAAGGTCACCGACAATCTCGGCGGCCTCGGCATTTTCGGCGTCGAATTATTCGTCAAGGACGATATGGTCTGGTTCTCCGAGGTCAGTCCGCGCCCGCACGACACCGGCATGGTCACCATGTGCAGCCAGGTGCAAAGCGAATTCGAATTGCATGCAAAGGCGATCCTGGGTCTGCCGGTCGACGTGTCGCTGCGCAGTCCGGGAGCATCGGCGGTCATCTATGGTCAGCACGACGCCAAAGGGATCGCATTCGAGGGGGTGGCAGACGCGTTGCGCGTGCCGGGCGCCGATATTCGCCTGTTCGGCAAACCGGAATCGTTCGCGCGCCGCCGCATGGGCGTCGCGCTCGCCACCGCCGTCGACGTCGACACGGCGCGAGAGCGGGCCAAGGAAGCCGCCGCCAAGGTCAGGCCCGTGGTCGTCGCCGCAGAATGAATCGTCACTTCCTTGGCGCCAAGGAAGTCGTAACCGGCGACGAAATCTTCCGGGTTTCGTCGCTGCTATTGTATGTCACGCTGTTGCTCGATGTTGCGGTGGCAGGGTATACCCGGCATTTGAATCTGACCGGCGCCATTGTCGGCATGCTGGTATTGCTGGTTTTTCTTTTCGCTTTATCGCTGCTGCGTTACCTGGCTTCGCACTGGATACGCCACAATTCCGGCGGCGCGCTGGCCGAATTGATGGCTGCCGTCGCGATCATCGTCGTACTAACCGTGCAACATGCGATGCCGACGCCGCCGCTGCCCTGGCTGATCGCCTTGGCCGGCGTGTTTCCGCTGGCCATCGAAGGCGGCGTTGCGCTCCGCTCGGTGTTATTGATCGGCTGGATCGGATTGGGGCTCAACCTCGACCTGGGCGCGCAATTGAGCGATTGGCTGCCCAACGCGGTCGCCACCGTGTTTGTCGGGTTGCTGGCCGTGCTGTTGGCGCATGCATTGGACAACAATATCGCGGCGGTGTGGCATGCGCGCACCAACGACCGCCGCTTCGACGCCATTGCGCGCGCGACCCGGCATGTGTTCCTGATTGCCGACGCCGGGTACCGTTTGAAATTCTCCAATCCGGCGTTGTATGAAGTGATCGGCTACACGCAGCAAGATCTCGCAGCAGAAGGCGCCACCCTGCATATCCATCCCGACGACAAGGTCGAGCATCAAAAAAAGTTGCGCTATCTGCGCGACACGCCGCGCAGCAGAATTTTTTCGCGGCATCGGGTGCAGCACAAGGACGGACAATGGATATGGATGGAGACCAACGGCTACAACATGCTGCACGATCCTGCCATCGAAGGCTTGGTCTTCAGCCTGGAAGACATCACCGCGCGCAAGGATGTCGAACTGAAGCTGGAACAGGAGCACGCCCGCCTGGAGCACCAGGCGCTGCACGACCCATTGACGGGTCTGCCGAACCGCCGCTACGTGTTAAGCAAGATCGGCGCAGCGATCGGCATTGCGCCCGCTGCGAACGGCAAAATGACGATGTTGTTTTGCGACCTCGATTTCTTCAAAAGCGTCAACGATACGCACGGCCACGACTTTGGCGACCAGTGCCTGATGCAGTTGACGCAACGCATCGTGGCCGAATTGCCGCCGCAGGATTTCGTCGCCCGCTTCGGCGGCAATGAATTCATTATCCTGACCGAGAGCGGCATCGCGGAAGCGCTGCAGAAGGCCGAAGCGCTGCTGCTTGCGGTTTCGCGGCAACTGGTGGTCGACAACACCTTCGTCAAAATCCAGACCAGCATCGGCGTGGCGGAATTGAAAGCGCATCACAAGAACCCGTCGGAACTAATCCGCGATGCCGACGCCGCCACCTATCAAGCCAAGGAGCGCGGACGCAACCGCGTCGAAGTGTTCAACGCTTCGCTGCAAGACACCAGCACCAAGCGCGCGCAAATGGACGTCGCCTTGCGCTTCGCGCTGGAACGCAACGAATTGGCGCTGGTCTACCAGCCCAAGGTCTGCATGCTGGATGGCGCAGTCCAGGGCTTCGAGTTGCTGCTGCGCTGGAATAGTCCCGAATACGGCGTCATTTCGCCGAACGAATTCATCCCCATCGCCGAAACCTCGGGCATGGTGGTGCCGATCGGGTTGTGGGTTCTGGAAGAGGCATGCAAGCAACTGGCGCTCTGGCAAGCGAAATATCCGCAGGCGGCGCACCTGACCGTTGCAGTCAACGTCTCGATGCGCCAGCTATTGCAGACGTCTTTTTTGCCGGATGTCACACGCATCGTCAAGCAAACCGGCGTGCTGCCGCATGCGCTGGAGCTGGAAATCACCGAGACCTCGGCGATGGCAAATCCGCTGCAGACGATCGAAAACCTGTCGATGCTGAAGAAGCTCGGGCTGCGCCTGGCGCTGGACGATTTCGGCACCGGCTATTCGTCGCTCTCGTACTTGCAAAAGCTGCCGATCGACGTTCTCAAGATCGACAAGAGCTTCGTGCGCGGCCTGGGGCAGCACCAGGGCGACGCCGAAATCGTGCGCTTGATTCTGGCACTGGCGCATACCTTGAATCTGGAGACGATCGCCGAGGGCGTCGAGTCGCGGGAACACATCGCAGAACTGACCAAACTCGGCTGCTATATCGGGCAAGGATATATTTTTTCACCGCCGGTGACCGCCGCCGCTGCGGAGCTATTGATCCGCACGACCTCGCATTTCCTGCCGAACGGCCAGGAACCGCAATCGCCAAACGCGGTCACCGTCGTCGTTTAAAATTTCAGTTGTTCCGACTTTTCTGTGGGTAAGGAAACGCGTTCGCGCAAGTTATGCAAAAACCTCGTCGTTCCCGCGAAGGCGGGAGGCCGCCCCGCGGGAATCCATAGTGACATAGCTCGAGCGAATTCCCTATGGGTCCCCGCCT
>JARLJG010000068.1 GCA_031291325.1 Burkholderiaceae bacterium | reverse complement strand
TTCGTCTTTTTCCGCGCGCTTTCCAGTAGCGCACGCACTTTTTCAAATTGCTCTCGACTCACGTCGCTTGGGTATACTCGTCTCATGCATCCAGTTTACGCACCTTTTGGATCATTGGCAAAAAGATCGTAAACAGGTTCGTAGAAATTCTGCAACTAAAGCCGACGCCATTTTTTGGCTATATTGCCCTGTAAACAAATCCTTAACCACCCTGATCGCCAACGCAGTTTCCTTCGGAAAAATGGCAATTTTGTTTTCCGTCGCTGAACTCAATTGTTCGTTCATTTCCGCAAAAACTGCGTTAACCTCCTCTTTGTTGCGTTCTGCGTTTTTTGCCGCACTGATTCCCTTGTGGAATGATTCGGTAAAGTAGGTCATTTAAATTTCCTTTTCAATAACGCCAATAACAGGAAGATGGTCGAATTTCATCTCTGTTCCATGAACGAGGTCTGTGTATCCTGGAATATCTATAACGTTGACCATATCTTCCCGAAGATGCCATTTTGTCCTACCTAAAAAGGATGAAGAAAATATGATCTGGTCAAAAGTTCGCCACCTGCATTTATTGTCACTTTTGTAGTGGTAGCTCCCGCTATGATCAAGATTGATATCGCCGACTTGGTATGCTTTCGATGCGCCCAGGTGCCGCCAAAAAGGGTTATAAAGCAAATGCGCCCCCTTTGCAGCGAGACTCCTGTCCCTTGTCGCCATAAGTTGCTCAGATAACGACGAACTAAACGGTTCATCGTTGAAATCCCCAAGTACGACAACGTGCGCGCTCCTGTTCACCAATCCTACCTCTTCGATATTGTCCCTTAGCCGAATTCCCAGCAGCGAGCGATCCGAGTGATTTTCATGGCACCACAAGCGGCTTGGCCAATGAGAAACGAACAAGTGGATAACAGTTTCATTGTCACTTACCCCAAAATCAAGACGTTGCGCAACTTTAAGAAAGCTCGTCCCTTTGACCGACGTCAGATTTTCTCCGTCAAGGAAGAGCAATTTTGACGATTTGTAAAGAACGCAGGTATCAAACGACGTTCTGCCGATCTTCTCGACTCCTGAACGAACAGTGTAACCAAATGCCTCGGACAGGCTCTGCATCAAAATGATGTCTTCCTGCGACACTTCCCCCAAGCAAATAACATCTACCTCCAAAGTCTCAGCGAGCCATTGAATAACCTTTGAAGCGACAGCGCGCTTCTCGGGTGAAGAGCAATTCGGCTTTGAGACAGGTGAGAGGCTCGTATTCCACCATACAAAAGACAATTTCATTGGGTTTCTTTAAGAAATCTGCTTGGGGGAATTTACAGCCTAGTTTGCAAGATTTTTGCCCACGCGGACACCGTGCGCATTGCGCCGCGTGGGCACAAAGGCATGTCCACCTTTTGCTTCAAGTCTTGTTATGCAACGCACGAATCATGGCATCGCGCAGGATGTCATTCATGCGCGTCTGGTAGCCTTTGCCTTGGAGCTTGAGCCAAGCCAGCACGTCCGAATCAATCCGCACAGAGGCGTGTGTTTTCGTCGGTTTGTAGAACGGATTGCGCACAGCGTTCTTCCAAAACGCCGCATCCAGCGGAGGAATGTCACTGTAGTCGATTTCGCTGTCCGGCTTTTCCGCCAGCGCCTTGAGTTCGGCCTTCTGTTCATCGGTCAGAGGCGGCAGCTCGCCTTGCTTGTACCTAACCATGCTCATAATGTTTCCTTTCCTTTCGGTCTACGCGACGAGCACTGACAATTCGCACAACCTCGATGCCCTCGTCTTCAAAGCGCACCGTGTGCGCCACCAGTATCAGTAGGCAGCCGCTAACCATGCCGATAGTCTGCCATCGCTGCTCGCCGTTCTCGATACGGTCTTGCTCCGATATGGCAAACGGGTCATCGAAAGCCAGCGCGGCTTCTGCAAAACGGATACCGTGCTTGCGGTAGTTGACATCTGCCTTCCTGTCATCCCATTCAAATATCCGCTCCATGCTCATAATATATCACGTTTTTGTATATACAAAAATATATCACATATTGATTATTAATGCCGAACGCCGCTTGGCGGCTCCGCATAATAAAAGTTTGGCGCAAAACCGCTATTGCCTACGCAATTCCGCCCGAATCGTCTTCTTGATCGTTGCTTCGATACTTTCTACCAATAACGCCTGCTTGAGCGCATCGTTAATCATGGTCTGATAGCCGCGCTCGCCAGCCTTGGATTTGAAATGCTCGATAATGGCGCTGTCCAGGTAAATGTTGACCCGCTGCTTGCTGGGCAATAGCGCGCCGGTTTCGCCGCGTTTGCGCAGCAACAGCTTGCCGCTCTTGATGTCAAGCTGCGTGATCGGCGCGCCTTCGTCAAAGCTTGCTGAAGTAGATTTTTTGCTCATTTTTCTCTGCCTTTCGCATGGAAATAATGCGAATTTCCGCATCCGATTTCAGTCGTTACGATAACCACCACCGTGCTGTCCAACAGCCACATCGTGAAGATGCGCTCAAAACGCCTATTCCTATTCGTTTGTAATAAGCACAAATTACTTCGGCAATCGTTCCGCGATCTTCCGCGCCCTGATCTGGTAAATGCCCCCAATCCCCGCCGCAATGAAACCAGCCGCAGCGCCCACCCCCAACGACCAGCGCGGCCCGTATGCGTCGGCAATCCATCCGACCAGAGGGGCGCCCAAGGGCGTGCAGCCCAGAAAAATACCCATGTAAATTGCCATCACGCGCCCGCGCATGGACGGATCTGTTGACAACTGCACCAGGCTGTTGGCGGTCGTGGTAAACATTTGCGTGGTTACCCCTAGCGCCACCAGGAACAAGCCAAACAAGGCCGCTGCCGGCATCAGCGCAGCAACGGTGCCGACTATGCCAAATCCCAATGCGCTGAGTGTTAAAAAGGACAGATTCGGCGCTGTCTTTCCCGCCACATGCAGCGCGCCGAGGACGGAACCGACCGCCATCATCGAGGACAAAATTCCGTAAAGGTGGGCGCCGCCGTGAAATGTCGTAATCGACATCGTGGAAATAAACACCGGGAAATTGAGTCCGTAGGTGCCGACGATAAATAACATGACCAGTGCCATGATGAGTTCCGGCCTCTGCCTGATATAGGCCAGCCCTGCAAATACTCCGCCACCGGGAACCACCACCCGGGGCGTTCGATGGAATTCTCCAACCCGCATTCTCATCAAGGAAGTAATGACGGCAACAAAAGAGACGCTGTTGAGGATAAACACCCAGCCGGCTCCGATTATGGAAATCAACACGCCGCCAACCGCCGGGCCGATCAGTTGCGCACTGTTGAACAGGGTGGAATTGAGTGCGACTGCATTCGGCAGGTCCGCATCGCCGACCAATTCCGCCACAAATGTTTGCCTGGCCGGGGAATCAAATGCAGCAATACAGCCCATCGTTCCGGCAAACACGTAGACCTGCCATAGGGCGACATGGCCGGATATGTCAAGAATACCGAGGCCGAGCGCAGTCAGGGCCATCGCCGACTGTGTGACGATCAGCAGTTTGCGCCGGTCCACATGATCGACCACCCAACCCGCCAACGACATCAGCAAGATAGGCGGCCCAAACTGCAGTGCCATCACCACGCCGACAGCGGTGCCGCTGTGCTTGGTCAACTCGGACAGGACAAGCCAGTCCTGCGCAATGCGCTGCATCCAGGTTCCGACATTGGACACCAGCGCGCCCGCCGCCCAGATGCGATAGTTATATGTTCCCAGGGAACGAAACGTATTCTTTATGCGTGAATAAAATCGGTTGTCTGAAATATCCAAAGAGAGCTCTCAAAAGAGGAGGCTGCATCTGCCGCCGCTGCTGCGCGCAATCGCAGTTTGGCATGCAAAACAGTAGCGACATTCATGCGGATTACTTGATTCGTCCGCCAAGATTCGGATAGGCGCGCATCGTCAATTCCCACCCATTGCCATCCGATACCAACTGCGCCTGCGACCCCACCGCCAAGGTCGCCTTGTCGCGGATATGGCCGAACGGCAGGCCGGTCAGGATGGGGATGGGCGATATCGAGCGGATATAGGCGAGCATCGCGTTGAAGTCGTAGCCGTTGTCGTAGTCGGTCAAGCGATAGCCGGAAAAGTCGCCGAGAAGCAGCGCTTTTTGCCGCGCCAGCACGCCGGAATAATGGAGCTGCAACAGCATGCGTTCCACCCGGTACGGGTGTTCGGCAATGTCTTCCAGGAATAGAATGCCGCCGTCGATTGCGTTGAAATACGGCGTGCCGATCAAATGCGTCAGCATCGCCAGATTGCCGCCCCATAGGGTTCCCGCTGCATCGACCGACGGATTGTTTGCCGCCTGCACGGCAATCTTGTGCGTCGGCCCTGCTACGCATTGCCAGAAATGCCGCATCGTGAATTCGCTGGGATTTTCGTCGGTGAAATCCGGGGTTATCATCGGGCCGGCGAAACTCGCTCCACCGGCTTGCAGCAATCCGATATGAAACGGCGTGGCATCGCTATGGCCGACGAATAATTTGCCGCTTGCCGCCATTTTCTTGAAATCGATCTGCGGCAGCAAGCGGCTCAAGCCGTAGCCGCCGCGCAGAAACATTACGATCTGCACGTCCGGGTTTTCCGCCGCTGCCTGCAATTGGCCGAGGCGCGCTGCGTCGCTGCCGCCGAAGCGTTGAAATTTGTCGTTCGGCTCGTAATAGTTATGGACGCTGCAACCGAGCGATTTCAGGTATGCCAGCGCACGCAAGAAAGCGGCTTCGTCCGGCGCGTAACCGCCGGGGGCGACGACGGCGAACCCTACGCCGTCCGGTGACATATCAAACATGGTTGAAGGCGGCGCGTGTCGTCATGCCGCCAACGCCGTTTGATCCCTGCAATGCGAGGCGATCAATTGCACCAGGGTGGCATTCAACGCTGCCGGAAAATCGTGTCCCATGCCTTCGATTTCCTCCATCACCGCGCCCGGCACCAGGCGCGCAGTATCCCTGCCGGCTTCAATCGGCACCAGCGGATCGGCAGTGCCGTGGATCACCAGGGTCGGCGTGCGCAAGCCTTGCAGCAACTTGACGCGGTCACCGGATGCGGCGATTGCCGCAAATTGGCGCGCCACCCCTGCCCGACAGACATTGCGCTTGATATTGGCGGCAACCCGTTCGGCCAACGCGTCGTGCGGCGTCGGATAGGCGGGGCTGCCGATGGCGTTATAGACGCGCGTGTAATGCTGCACCACGCCCTCGAAATTATCGCGATGCGGCGGGCGCGACATGAGCGCCGCGCGTGCTGCAGGCGTCGGCCCGGGCAGACCGCGCCGCCCGCTGCTGGACATGATCGAAGTCAGGCTCAATACGCGCTCGGGATATTTTCCAGCGACGATTTGTGCAATCATGCCGCCCATCGACGCGCCGACGATGTGCGCCTGTTTGACGCCGACTGCGTCCAGGATGGCAATCGCGTCTTTCGCCATATCGAACAAGGTATAGGGCGCCGATACCGGCATCCCGAATAGTGCTTGAAAATAGCCGAACATCAAATTCGGCTTGCCGAGGTGATCCAGCTTCGACGATAAGCCGCAATCGCGGTTATCGAAACGGATCACGTAATAACCTTCGTCGACCAGCCCTTGGCAAAAAATCTCCGGCCACGAAGTCAGTTGCATGCCCAGCCCCATAATCAGCAAGATCGCCGGATCGCTGGGGTTGCCGTGGGTATCGTAGGTAAAAGTGAGTCCGTCGCGGATAGTCGTCGCCAAATGAATTCCCCTTGTGTTATGCCTGCCGTTGACCTGCCGCCTAGGCGTCCAGGTTAACGGCGATATGCTCGGGCAAGCCCAGCATGATATTCAGATTTTGCACGCACGCGCCGGACGCGCCCTTGCCCAAATTGTCCAGCCGCGCCACCACGACCGAATGGCCGAAATCGCTGGCGCCGAATACGAAGATTTCCAGCGTGTTGCTGCCGTTGACCGCTTCCGGGGTCAGATACGGCGCGCTGTCGGCATCGATTTCGTTGTACGGCATGACCTTCACAAAGGTTTCGCCCGTATATCTTTCCTGCAATAAGCGATGCACATCCTGCGGCGTCGCCGTTTTCGCCAAAGTGGCATGATCGAGCGTGGTCTGCACCAGCATGCCTTGCTTGAATTTGCCGACGCCGGGCAGGAAGATCGGACGGCGCTCCAATGCCGACCACTGCTGGATTTCCGGGATGTGCTTGTGCTTGAAGTCGAGTCCGTACAGCGAAAAACCTGAAACCGGCTTTTCCTGCGGCTCTTCATACTTCGCAATCATCTTGTTGCCGCCGCCGCTGTAGCCGGAAACGCCGGAAATCGAGATGGCATGGCGCTGGTCGAGCAATTTTTCATCGCAAAGCGGGCGCAAAATGACGGTTGCGCCGGTCGCGTAGCAGCCGGGATTGGAGACGAATTTCGCTGCGCGTATCAAGCCGCGCTGCTGCTTTGTCAATT
The DNA here is from genome assembly GCA_031291325.1 of Burkholderiaceae bacterium. Lineage (GTDB taxonomy): Bacteria > Pseudomonadota > Gammaproteobacteria > Burkholderiales > Burkholderiaceae_D > PKWO01. The sequence goes on along the minus strand of JARLJG010000068.1, from coordinate 133,183 downwards.
CCGGCAAGCCATAGACCCAGTCCGGGTTGACCCGATGCGCGGAACTGGGGTCGAGCACGCGGCAGTTCATGCCGGCAGCCACGCGCGCCGTTTCCAGCGCGGCTTCGTCGGGCAGGCACAGGATGACGACATCGACCGATGCCATCAGCTTGTTCTTTTCGGCGGTTACCTTGCGCAGTTCGGGGTCGATGCTGACGACCTCGATATCTTCGTGGCTGGCCAGCCGCTGGCGAATCTGCAAGCCGGTGGTGCCGGCTTCGCCGTCGATAAATACCTTGAATTTGCGTGTCATCCTAAAGCCTCCTATTGCCTACAATTTCAATTGCGCGATTATGCCGCAATTTGCGCGTCGCAGCAAAAAGCAGTTTAGGAGGCAATCGCCAGTTGCAGGCAAATAGCAATCCCCTTCGCCGCCTGCGTAATCTCGGTCAGCGACGGATAGCTTGGCGCAATACGGATATGGCTGTCGTTCGGGTCTTTGCCGTACGGGAAAGCGGCGCCTGCCGGCGTCAGCGTAATGCCCACTTCGCGCGCCAGCGCCACGGTGCGCTTGGCAAGGCCGGGCGGCGTAACCAGATCGATGAAATAGCCACCCTTCGGATGAGTCCAATTCACGCCTTCGAGATTGCCGAGATATTCGGCGAAATGTTCGAGAACGGCGTCGAACTTGGGTTGCAACAATTTCCGATGCGCTTCCATCAATGCTTCGACGTGCGCCTTGTCCTTGAGAAAGCGCACATGGCGCAACTGGTTGACTTTATCCGGCCCGATGCTGCGCACCGACACATGTTTCTGCCACCAGTGGAAATTGGCGGGCGACGCCGCCAGCGCCGCCAAACCGGCGCCGGCAAAGGTGATTTTGGAAGTCGACGCAAAAACGAATGCACGATCCGGGTGGCCGGCCTTTTCGCAGGCATCCAGGATGTTGGGGACGACGACCTTTTCGTCGCTCAAATGATGGAAGCGATAGGCATCGTCCCACATCAGGCGGAAATCGGGCGCTCCCGTCTTCATCGCCGCCAAGCGGCGCACGGTTTCTCTCGAATACACGGTGCCCGACGGATTGCTGTATTTCGGCACGCACCACATGCCCTTGATGCCGCCATCGGCGGCGACCAGCTTTTCGACCACGTCCATGTCGGGCCCGCCCGCCGTCATCGGCACGTTAATCATCTTGATGTCCGTCGATTCGCAAATCGCGAAATGGCGGTCGTAGCCGGGAACCGGGCACAGAAAGCTGATCGGCCGCTGCGCAACCCACGGTGCGCTGCCCGGCATGCCATGCAGCAAGCCAAAGACGATCACATCGTGCATCAAACCGAGGCTGGCGCTGCTGTCGACCGCAACTTGCGCCGCCGGCACGTCGAGCAAATTGCCGAACAAAGTGCGCGCTTCGGTCAAACCCACCGCGCCACCGTAATTGCGGGTATCGGTGCCGTCCGCCGCCTTGAAGCTGCCCACGGCATCCAGCAATGAATTGGACAAATCGAGCTGCTCTGGCGACGGTTTGCCGCGCGACATATCCAGCTTTAGGCCTAATTTCTTGAAGCTGTCGTATTGCTGTTTCACGTCTGCCTGGTTCATGTCGATTCCTTGGATGATTAGCATTCAATACGCGCAAGTCCGAAGCGCAAATCGCAGACCGCCGCAACCAGCCACAAAAAAAGAAGCGTCAGCCGGCAGAAATTGGCTGCTCGCTCTGCTTTTGCGCAGCGCCACGGCGCTCGGCGAAGAACTCCCGCAACAAGTTCGCGCAATCGTCGGCCAGAACGCCGCCCACGATTTCCGTGTGGTGATTGAGCTTGCCGGCTTCAAACAAGTTGACGACACTGCCGCACGCGCCGGTCTTGGGGTCTGGCGCGCCATAGACGACGCGCGCCAGCCGCGCATGGAGCATCGCTCCGGCGCACATCGCGCAAGGCTCCAAGGTAACATAAAGCTCGCATCCCGGCAGCCGGTAATTGCCCAGCACGGTCGCAGCGGCGCGCAAGGCCATGATTTCCGCGTGCGCGGTCGGATCGTGGGTGCCGATCGGTTGATTGAAGCCGGTGGCAATCACCACGCCGTCGCGCACCAGCACTGCGCCGACCGGCACTTCGCCCAACGCCCAGGCATTGTGCGCCTGGTCGATGGCTTGCCGCATGTAGACCGACGGCTCCACGCTAGTTTGCGCCGGCGCCGATCTCGGCCCAGCAATTCGGCGTTTCGAACAGCTTGATTTTGCTCAAAGACAAGCCGGTCGAATAGCGATCCTGATACACCGTCTTTAAAATGTCGAATGCGATTTTTGCCAGATTTTCGACCGTCGGCACGCGATTCAACACGACCGTCTTGTGATTGGGCAAGCTTTCCAGAAAATCCTTGACCTTGCTATCCTTCTCGTAGACCAGGAACGCGTGATCCCACAAGTCGACCAGGTTTTCCCTGGCCAAGGCCTTGACGTCGGAAAAATCCATGATCATGCCGTTGTCGGCGTAACCGTCGTGCTCGACGACTTGCCCGGTCAAGGTGATTTCGAGCGTATAGCGATGCCCGTGCAGGTTGCGGCACTGGCTATTGTGGTCGGGAATCCGGTGACCGGCATCGAATTCAAGCTTGCGGGTGATAGTGAGCATTACGGTATTTGAAGTAGTTTATGGGTCTGGATGCTGAGTTTCCATTTGGGATTGCGCTTGCAGACCTCGATCGCCAACCGGGTATTCTGCTCGGTGGCCGCCCCGGCCATCGGCTGCACGAAAAAATGCGCGAAATCGAGGTTCTCGTAGGCATGCAAATCCTGCTCCGCCTGCGGGATGACGACTTTCAATTCATTGCCCCGATGCACGATCAATTGCGCGCCCATTTTCGGGCTGACGCAAACCCAATCGACGCCAGCCGGAACCGCCACCGTGCCATTGGTTTCGATGGCGATCTCGAAGCCGCACGCGTGCACGGCGTCGATCAAGGCAGCATCGAGTTGCAACAAGGGTTCGCCGCCGGTAAAGACAACGTACTTGCTTGCAGTATAGGCGCTCGGCCACAAGCCGTTGATGGTTTGCGCGAGTGCGGCGCTGTCGGCGAATTTTCCGCCCAATTCGCCATCGGTGCCGACGAAATCGGTATCGCAGAATTGGCAAATTGCAGTCGCGCGGTCGCTTTCCCGCCCCGACCACAAATTGCAACCGGAAAAACGGCAAAACACCGCCGGTCGCCCTGCCCGCGCGCCCTCGCCTTGCAGGGTGTAGAAAATTTCTTTGACGCTGTACATCACACGCTCACTCAATTACGGACTAATGGCCATTGGCGCGCAGTGTGAACCAAGGCCAGCATCCACACGGTTTCACCGCTGATTTCGTACACAAGGCGATAGCTTTCATGCGGCACAAGCTCACGGGTTCCTTGAATTTTCCCCGGTCGCCCCAGCTTCGGGTGATCGGCAAGCCTCGCAGCCGCATCGCTGAAAAGCTCATCCATGCGAGCCGCCGCTCGCGGGTTGTCGACCGCTATGTAGTCCCAAACGTCGACGCGATCTTGCAGCGCTTCAGGCGTCCAGATAACCCTCACGCTTGTTTAGCCACGGCGGCACGCCGACTGGCGAACGTGGCTTCGACCTCATCGTTGGAGTGACCAACGCCAGCGCGCATCGAGGCGCGGCCAGCATCGACCTTGCGGCCCAGGAACTCTTCATATTCCCGCTCCTCGCGCTGACGCTTGACGAATTCGCGCATCAGATCGCGCAGAACCTGCGACGCCGGCCGGTGCGCGGCTTCCGCTTCAGCCATGAAATCGGCACGCAACTCCGGCTCTAGCTTCATCGTGAAAACGGCTTCTTTGGACATGATGCACCTCATTAAACGTACTTCCAAAGTATATACGTTTTCAGTACCACCAGCAACCGTGCGCCACGCAAGTCAAGCGAGGCACCAGCGACCTACGCCATTGCGATAATCACGTTGGCGGCATCGAGAAATCACTCCCACTCGATGATCAATAACACATAAAAACACTATAAAATCAACCAACTAGCGTTTGCACTGCGTGTCGATACCATACGAAATACCATGTTAAGAAAACCCGGAAGCGGCACAGATCTCGACGCCCAGCGCTTTTCGACTGACCGGTTACGCCCCAAAGCGGACGGTACAACCTTTGAAAATTTGAATTCAGCGCTTGAGATAAAAGGCTGTTGTGACTTGTTATTGGGCCGTACTGCCTCAAGCTACCTCCTGCTCTCGCCAAGGCTACTAGCTTTTGGATGGCGGCAACTGAATATACGGATGCATTTTTTACTGCCAAGGTTTACAACCATCGTATACGCACTTCGACTTCCGGCACCACCCGAATTAAGCATGTGATGGAATTAAATCAATGCTTCCCTAACGTCGGAATCACCAATTCTTTTATAACTTTTTCTGCTTGTTCAATCAATTCGGTCGAAGGGGTTGGGTCAAGTGAAGTTTCAATAGAATCAATTACATCCATCCATTGCATATACTCTTCGTCAGTAAATTCTTTTGCAGGTTTACCTTGCTTCTCCTCAATAAAGAAGATCAGACTATTAGTTAATTTTTTCACTTCTTCATCAACCACAGCCACCGAATCATCGTCAAAAATGTCTTTTTGATAATCATCATGAACTGCTTGTTTTAAGTATCGCCCAAGATAATAAAAAGCCGATCTTGCCTCACGCAACGGACGATTTTCAATTAAATATTTAATATCATTCATTCTAGTCTATCCTTATTATATCAAATGCAGATTGCGGAAGATCTGATAAGACGTATTCCGAGGAAAGGGGGTTCGCACGGTCTTTAACATCAACTTTCTTGTAGAACGGAACAGCCTCCAACCGCGATATCACGCAAAGCAATGGCTTAAATTGCTGGTCGGTTGCCCGCTTAGAGATAGTGACAATCTCATCATGAATATCCTGCGTAATTTTGCCTAGCTTCAACATAATTCCAGCACCATTTCTAATGCCGCGACGATTTAGCTTTATTTTTGTATTATGCAAATCCGCTCCAGAAATTTCTTTCTGTAACGTGTTGTATATTTCAAGCGGCGATGAACTCGGTGGAACAGTGAAATGAGGTGACTTAAAATCTGATCCAAAATAAGGCGTACGCCACATATAATGCTTATCTTGGTAATATTTTTTATTGATATTGTATGCTAACGAAGTCATGGTTGAATACAATATTGGATTTCTTATATCGCTTATTGACATAGATCCTCTGTAGTTTTTCAATGAAATTGCTACCCCCACCTTCTCGGTGAAACATCTTATCTCGTTAATCGAGTAGAAAGCGGCATAGTCGCATTGACACACAGTTCTTCGGTATCAATTTCGATATCCGGTTAAATCGCAAATATCTGCTCCAATGTAGGCCACCTATATATTTCTGAAAAAACAAGGCATGCCCCAATTTATTTCAACCTAAAGCGCTCAAGAAACAAACAAAGAGCGACTCCTGGCCGGTCGCGGCCTGATGCATACATGACTCGATAACGTACTTAGCCGCCACAAACATAGTACCCATTGTTCAATTTTCCGTGCTGAGACTTCTGCCAGAAGAACACGTCATCTTCACCCTTTGCGGTAAAGCGTTTCCCTTGGCAGAGTGCGGTTACATTACCTGGTCCAGTCGGATGTTTCTCACCACAAGCCGCTCGCCAAGTCACAAGCGGTGAAATGGCCTCCAAGCTAATGCCGACACAGTGCGATTTATTAATCTCTTTCGCCAGTGACAGTTGTTGAGCATCTTCTTCTCAAGGTTATTTTCACTTTGCACCAATACTGTGCTGGAAACTGCCGCAAGAACTAGGGCTAGGCTTACGTTGATAGACATCTTTTCTCCAAAAACCAAATTCCCTCGTGGCGGCTTTTGGCCTCAAGCGGATAACGATGGTATCAGCACACGCGCTGCGATGCACTCGGTTGTCGATACCATGGCATCCGCCGATACGGTCACATGGTATTTGCTACGTCGTCGATTCAGCGTCGGCACCATGCCATGAAAAATGCCATTGATGATGCAATCAAGATCATCAATGGCATTCATTTAACCCAATAGAATCAATGGGTTAAAAAACAGTCTCACTCCCACTCCATCATCAACAGGCCGCCTAAACCCGCGTGGTTAAAGGGATTGGCAGTGATCGACATGGGCCTTTACCGTCGCTTTTACCGTCAAGAGCGCCGATCTTTTGCTGGCGCAGGAGATGGAGCGATTTGCGAGGGAGCGACGTTTTCGACACCATCGTCAATCAGCTCACAGGATACCGGAGAAACCCAAAACCGTCAGCCGCCGCAAACGAGCTCCATCCCGTAGCGGACACTTGGAGCAAGTCTAGGGATGCTCCCCCGATTGCTCTGCGTCCCAAAAGTGCTGCATCGCCTCGAATGCTTTTCGCTCAACGTCCTGCATTCGTGTCAAAGCATGAGGCTCGGGCACGGGCCGGAAGCTCGACGACAACTGTTCAACGTCTCGTCGAGCAGCCAGCCATGCTTGAAGCAAAGGCTGCCACTGTCGATCCCAGTGACCGAAGGGTCGGGAGTCCGGCGACGACACCTTGCGTAGCGCCTGATGCATGACAGCTCCGGCGGTCCGCGTCGGGTCATCCCATTTGACCGGAACGCTCCAGCCGGCGTCGCGAACGCCACCGGGGCTTCCAAGGTCTGGGCCTACCATGGCGACAGGTGCGCCCGCGACGGTTCCGAATCCGAAGAGCTTGTGATCAATGCGGTCACCCTCCTCCAGTGGACAGTTCGAACTACTCATTAGATTCTCCTCCCTTTATGCAATTTCATTGATTCGTGTGGCCGGTGCTCAAACCATAAACGCGGGTTGAGCAATAACGACCGGACTGACCACGTCGCGAATCTCACTGAGTCCCGCAATGAGCAGGTCGTATTGTTCGGTGCGTCGCCCTTGGTCCCAAATGATCGGAAGCACTTTGCGATAGGGGCTACCTCGCTTCAGGTAAAGACTGACGTCTTCACCGATCTGCGAAATCAGATCCTGCGGCGTGTTCTTGTTCCGCCAATACTTGACCTCGATCACCAGGTGCAAGGACGGGACTACCAAGTCTGCCCGCGGCTTCTTTTGTCCCACCGACGCAAGCCACTCTTCATCGCGCAAGTCGGGCAACACCGGCGCGAGCACCGCGCACAGAAGATTTTGAAAGTGGTATTCGTTTTCGACCGCCCACTTCTGGGCGGTCGAGTTCGGTGTCTTCTTCTGATCCTCCCAGGTCCACCGGCGCAGCCCGGATGGGAGCCGGCGGAGCAGGAGCCCGACATCGTCGAGGCTCGGCGCGCGCAGATCGATCTGCGCCGCACCCTGGGCGAGATAGTGATACGCCGCCAAGTCCAGGGCCGCCTGCTCGGGATCGTCGTAGACCACCGACTTGATGCGACTAAGCAACCGCGACGCAAAGTCGTTATCGACCGTCGGCGAAGCGTCCGCCAAGTTACGTGCCACGTAGATCGCTGCGCACGCGCTGACGGGCACCACTTGCAGCTCGCCGTCCAATCCCACCTCGGAGCGCGCCTTGATCATGGATAGCAGCTCATGGCGCCAGCCGACTTCCGCAGGCAACAGCGGTTGCAGCCTTGCATAGAGCGATGCGAACCACGTGCCGAACTTCGACCATCGCACCTCATCGGAAGTGGCCGACAAACCCACCAGGACGCCGGTATGCGCTAACGGCTGCATCAGGCTGACGAGAGCCGTCTGGGAATCACCGCTGCGCCCCATCAACCAGTCCACGCCCTGCGCAAATGAATCGCGGCAAGCATCACTCAAGACCGGATTGATGCTCAGCAGGAACCCCAAAGCCGCAACGGCATGAATCGACCGGCCGCCACCGGAAATCTCTTCGCACAATTCCCGCGCCATCGCTGCGCTTTCCTGGGCAGACAACGCCTCGGCGAGCACCCAGTGATAAAACGTGATCGACAGCGGCCCCGCCGTGGTCAGTGCCTCGGCCTGGCCGGCTACTGCGCGCAGCGCCTCGTGCAGCATCGGGTTGCCGGCGCTCACAGGAACCACCGTGTTGTGCCGATCTTGCCCAGCATCACACTCGGGCTCCACCTACTACCCAAACGGTCAAGCCGTCCTAAGAGGCCCGCGACAAGGTCGGAGTAGTAGATGGTGACCGGCATCGCCGCCGGCAAAAAACTGCGCCAGGAATGGTTAGAAAACCAATACACCTGTTTGGTGAGATAGATGATGTCCGTGAACGTCGAATCGCGATGCAGGCTTAGCAACAGCGGTTTGGGCAAGCCATCCGTCGGGCGCTTAAGCTGCTGCGGCCCCGTCAACGTCAACAACGTCTCGTTGTGTCCAACTTCCGCAAAGAGGCCTCGAACCGGCGTCTTCTCTCCCCTGCCCTTAGTTCCGATGGAATCATCGTCAAATAGCAGATACGGATGGTCCTGTTTGACGTGCAGGAAGGCGAACTGCAGATCGAATTCAGAGAATTCCTTCAACGCCGCCTTGACCGATTCGACCTCCGTATTGCGCATTGGCTTGAACGCATGCACGATCACGCGTACCGAATCGCCCTTGATCCAGTTCATCTCGCTGCGCACACGCTGAAGCGTCGCCTGCAATGATTCCGTCAGAGCCTCGCCGTACTTCGACATGGGGACGGCGTTCGACAGATTCGACAGCAGATAGCCGCCGTCGCCGCGAAAGACGCTGGTAATGCCGACGATTCTTTCTTTCCTGGAAAAACGGGATTCGCCAATCGCCGCGCTGCCTAGGCCGATGACCACCTCGTGCGCGATGCCCTTGTCCGACTTGATCAACCAGGGAATGCCACCGAGCTTGGCATAGACCGCAAGGGCGAGATTGCTAAGGGTGTAGGCGAGACTGAGCGGCGCCATCGAGAACGTCTCGAATGCGACGAACTGCGTGGGGATCTGATTGGAGAGAAACGCCGCCTTGGCCACCAGATACGGATTCTTCTGCGGCGCCAACTGGCGCGAGTCTCGCTCGGTCTGCACCAAGGCCAGATGCCAGGGCGTGCCCTCGGCGGCCATCCGGACTGCTTTGGAAGCAGCCGCATGGTAGGCGTCGGCCGTGAAGGCGTCTGCCTCCACGAAGGTCAGGTTGATGTCCTGCAGTCCATAAATGCCGAGAAACCCTCGTCCAAACGGCAGTGACTTGCCGTCGACCGTCAGGCCATCCCGAAACTTCCGCAGGAACAGTTCAAATTGACCACGCCGCGCGCGGTCGCAGATCACGCAGACATTTGGCCGAGTGGGCGTGAAGACGTGCCGGCTGTAGGGGCCAAACTTGCTCAGCCCGACCGCAGCCCGCGACTCCGACTTGAGCGTCCCGGCGTCAAAAACATAGGTCGGCGTCGTGCCCTCGGTAAAACGGGGGAAGTTCTGCGCATCTTTCTCGCTCAGCAGGTTGCCAATGCCGACGCTGAGACCTTCTTGCAGCTCGATCTCGCCGAGGCCGCGGAGCCAGTCTGAAATGCGGGCGATGTGCTCCATGCGCGCACGCCCTCTGCTGTTCTCGAACACGATCTCATCGATCTTGCCCAGCACCCTGGCCGACGTGTTCCGCGTGAAATGCTGCAGCAGGTGCCGAAGATTTTCAGGCGACGCCTCCAGGTACAGCTTGTCGAGTGGAAGCAGCTCCTCCACGTTCTGAAAGCGCTCGGACAGGCGTGCGTGGCCGTCTGTGATGGCGCCGACCCGACCCACCAACCGCCGATAAGGCAGCATGCGCACATCTTCGACCGGCACCAGGCGCTCGACCGTCAACCCATCCAGCCGAACGCCTTGCTCATGCAAGACGGCAAGGCTGGTTGCGCAGGTCTTCTGAATTTCGATGTCCCACAAAAGACCGAGTGGTTCTGAGTCCGGCAGCTTTAACGAGCGGATCGCGATCAAGACGCGCGACTGCAGATGAAGATGCCTGTCGGCTTCGATGAAGCCCGTCGGCAACGTGCGACCAACCGTGGTAATCGGGTTATAGCGCGCCACCAGTCGCCGATTGGAACTGAGCAAGGTCACGAGACGTTGTTCGAGCAGCGGGCGAATAAGCGAAGCATTCTCAACTACCGAAACAACCTTCTCTTCGCCAATGGGCGCGGCACCCAACGCAAGCGGGAGCGCCACGATGTGATCCGAGCGACGGGTCACGGCGTAATGCGCGCGGTGCTCGTCGCGCAGGTCCCGGAGCTGCTGCGCGTCCTTGAAGGGCAAGGTCTGCAGCCGAATGGCATCGCCGCGCACTCGCAGCGGCGTGAAATTGAGCTGCAGCTGTCGTCCCATAGGCCGTCACATCCCCTTGTTGTGCCGGACCAGCGCCCGGATTTTTTCGGTTGGTGCACCGATGAGCCAGATCAACCGTGCCAGGCGGAATGGTTTGTTACTCGGTATTCCGCCAACGTCATTCATCGGTTCACTGACCTCCATAGACGCGCCGATCAACGCTTCGGCGAAAATCGAAACGGCACGACGTTGCTGTCCGTGGCAACCGGTGCGTCCGCGCTGCTGGGCACTGAACGCAACCGAGCCAACTGCACAACCTTGGGCTTGCCCTGGAAGTACCCTTCCGATAAGCCAGCCAGCATCTCGATGTCATGGGCCGCCAAGCCAATGTGCCTGGGGATCGAGTCGAGCGGCATCACATTTTCCTCGACGAGAAGATCGATCGTTCGACGCAGCAGGCGCGGCCGCTCGGGCTGCCTATCGCCGTCGCCCGGCTCGGACTTTGCGCCCCAACGGGCGGACCGACGTTTGAACAGCGACTGCGCCGCTTCTTCATCCAGAATCTTCAGCGCACGCAAACGCATCACGATCGCAGCGACGGACACACCCCATCTGCGTTTGAGCAAGAGAAGATCGTCCAAAGTCACCGGCGTGCGGACTTCATTGGCAAACGTTTCGGCCGGCAGCAGGAATGCACCCGCAAAGCGATGGGCTTGCTGTTCCAGTTGCTTATGACGGTCACGTTCGGTCGGCCGGGGAATGAACCGATGCAAGATCAGGTGGCCAAGTTCGTGCGCCAAGTCGAAACGACTTCGATAGCCGTTGTCCTTGTCGGCCGAAAGCAAGACCAGCGGGCGCCCCAGTGCATCGCTCCATGCAGACAGGCCCTCAATCTGCGAAATGCCCGTTTCCTCGCGGATCAGGACCACCCCAGCGCCTTCGATGGCCAGCGCCAAGTCCGGCACCGCCGTGCGGCCGATACGCCAAAGATCGCGACATTCGCTGGCCGCCAGTTCAATCTCGTCAGGCGTGATCTCATCGGGCTCCTTGAACTGCCGGGTCGGTAAATTCAACGCCGGATAATCCACGAATTCCGACAACGCGAGCGCGACGTCCTGCGCCCACTCCATGCGCGCCTCCAGCATCGCGCGTGCCGCCACGTGGGCGGACGCGTTACTGCGAAACAGCGGCAGCGACACCTTGGCCGAGGGCGCGCGCGTGAACCATTCGGGCGTGACGTTGACCACGCCGGCAAGGCGCTCCAGGGTTTCCCGTTCGGGCGCCTGATTGCCCGACCGCCATTTGCTGACCGTCGCGGGCGACACGCCGACCAGCGAGGCAAGTTGCGCTTGGCTCAAACGCCGCGCGGCAAGAATCTGACTGAGGCGCTCACTTTCAAAGCCTTGAATACCACCGCGGCTCATGACGCGCTGCCATCGTTTGCCTGCTTCTTGATCTTCTTGAGCTTGGGCTTGGCCAAATCGTCCTGCACCGCCGGCTTTTGTTCGTACCGCTGCAGAAACGCACTCAGCGGTTCCTTGAACAGCCAGCCGCGCATCTCGCGGTCCGGTACCGCAATCTGGATCGACACGGGCGACTCTGGTTGGATATGCAACGAGCCCGAGAAGCACGCCACGAAAAACGCGACCGCATCGGCGGGCGCGGTGTATTGATCGAACAACTCCGGTTGCACCAACGGCTCGATGGCCTTGTTCGCATAGGACATCTGGCGGCGCGTGTGGCTACGTCGGCCGTTGATCCAGAAGCCGTCCGGGATGTTGAACCTCGCCAAGGTGAACACCCCGGCCCGGCCGCTGACGATGCCGTTGCCGCGAATAGCGGTCGGCGAAGCTTCGCCCATCGCCAACGCCCGATGAAACGCCTCGTTCATGTGGAAATGCCGCAGCTGACCCACCACATGGGGCAAGTGCCCCTCGTCCATGCCTTTGGACGCGGCGTGCGCGCGTTGGGCGCCGACGCTCAAGGCTTCCTCGATGGCCATCACCAGCTCGCGGGGCAGGCTGCGCTGCAATAGGTCGGGAATTGTGTCTACGGGCGGCTGGGCCATTCGTCCTCCAAGGGTCTGATTTCGCTTTTCGGCATTTTACAACGAAAAAGTTTCGTTTAGCATGGAAAATTGCGAGAATGCTTGCCTCCATGGCAAGCACAGATGCCCTCACTCCTTGAAAAGTGTCAGAAATCCCTTTATACTTCTATCAGTTAGGAGATTCCCACAATGCAAACCCTTGCCAAACAAGTTCTGGAGCACGCCACCGGATTGCCGGAAGGCACGCCCTTGGTCGCCAAGGAGCTGCTGCATTTGGGAAACCGCGCGGCAGTGGATCAGGTGTTGTCCCGGCTCGTGCAGCGCGGTGCCCTGCTGCGCGCTGGCCGCGGCATCTATGTGCTGCCGGTGGAGAGCCGTTTCGGGTCCCGTGCCCCCTCGGCCTCCAAAATGGTCGAGGGGCTGGCCCACCAGCGCGGCGAAACCATCGTGTCGCACGGTGCGGCGGCCGCGAACGCGCTGGGCCTCACGACCCAAGTGCCCGTGCGCTCCGTCTATCTGACCTCCGGCCCCAGCCGCCGTTTGAAGCTGGGAGCGCAGACCGTCGAATTCCGGCACGCGCCGGTGTGGCAGTTGATCTTTCCTGGCCGCGCTGCCGGCGATGTTGTGCGGGCGCTGGCCTGGCTGGGGCCCGAGCGCGCCGGTGAAGCGCTGCGCAAGCTACGCGCCAAACTGCCGCCGGCCGAGATGAAGGAAGTCGCATCGGCACGTGCGCGCCTGCCGACATGGATGGCAAAGGAAGTGAGCGCGCTGGTGTCGCATGGCTAAGTTCTTCGATCTGTCTGTCGATGAACGTCTGGAAGCCCTGGCCCAGGCGGCCAATGCTTCCGGCCGCCCTCCCCACCTGCTGGAAAAGGACGTCTGGGTAGTGTGGGCTCTGGGACACCTCTTCAACGCACCCTACGCGCCGCATCTGATCTTCAAGGGCGGCACCTCACTGTCAAAGGCCTACGGCGTCATCCAGCGTTTTTCCGAGGACGTCGATCTCACCTATGACATCCGCGCCATCGCCGGCGATCTCATCGGCGAGGCAGGCACGCCCCTTCCCGCCAGCAAGAGCCAGGAAAAGAAATGGAGCAAGGAGATTCGCTCCCGGCTCGCTGAATGGGTGACGGCCGAGGTCGTCCCGCGGCTTCAACAGGACCTGGAGCAGCAGGGCCTGCCGGCCCAGGCTCGCGCCGAAGGCGACAAGGTATTCATCGACTACACGCCGCTGGCTTCTGGAACAGGCTATGTGCCGCCGGCGGTCATGCTCGAATTCGGCGCACGCTCCACCGGAGAGCCCTGCGAACCGCGCACGGTCCGTTGCGATGCTGCCGCACACCTGCAAGGCGTGGAATTCCCCGAGGCGACACCGCAGGTGATGCGTGCCGAGCGGACCTTCTGGGAGAAGGCCACCGCGATCCACGTGTTTTGTGCGCAAGGTGTCTTTCGCGGTGGTGAGCGCTTTGCCCGTCATTGGCACGACGTCACGCGTTTGGACGCCGCCGGCTTCGCTGACGCGGCGATTGCTGACAGGGCGCTCGCAAAGGCAGTGGCCGATCACAAGAGCATCTTCTTCTCGGAAAAAAGCCCGGATGGCGCATCGATCGACTACCACGCTGCCGTCTCGGACGGGCTGTGCCTGGTGCCCAACGACGAAGCCCTGGCCAAGTTGGCCGCTGACTACCAGCACATGGTAGACGACGGGCTGTTCCTCGATGACGTCGAATCGTTCGAGGCCCTCCTCCAGCAATGCCAGGCCATCCAAGAGAAGGCGAATGCGATTCGAGACCCCGCCGATCCTGAGCCGAGTGCTGACAATATCCTGATTTGATCATGTTGCCGCGGCGCGAATTGCGCAGTCGCAAACCTACTAGAAATTTGTAAATTTAACGGGGGCAGTAATGCTGCAGCGAATGACACCAAAAGATTATTCGGAGTTCTGGGAGCGTGAATCGTCGCAATTCGACAGCGACAAAATCTATGCTCGTCTCAGCGGGATCGCTCCTGCTGAAGCGACATTGGAAGTGGGCTGCGGAGCCGGATGGAGTACGCTAAGCCTCGCTGCCTCTCGGCCCGTCTTGGCCATCGACAACAACCCCCATTTGATTGAACGCGCTCGCGCCCGATTGCAAACCCACGGGGCGACTGCGGAGATCATCCAGTCCGACCTGTTCGAGCCGTCCGACGACCTGCTTAAAGCAATCGAGGCCTTCCAGCCGAAGGTCGTTGTTGGGTGGTTCATCGGCTCTCATCCCGACGACAATGACAAGCGCACTCCGACCGACCTGCGCGCAGAGCAAAAGCCCAAGGTATATCGAGAAAACGTTGAGGACCGGCTGGTCGTTGCGCCGCTCTGCCCGCCGTCCGTCGAGTGGGTGCATACCGTGCAACGTGGTGCCGTCCCACCGGGAGTTAGCGAGACTGAAATCAAAGATGGGATGGCGAAAGAGTACGAAGACTACATGTTCAAGAACACCGGATTTGCGGTGACCGACGTGCAAGTGCTGGACTGGAATCAAGGGGCCACTCCGTTCCCATACGTTCAACACGCCAATCCCAACTTGCCCCCGGGAACCCCCACGCCCGTGATCATCTCGATCCTGGCTCGTCGAACATCCAACGTATAGGGCTTCGTAGCGGCCGCCTCAGCGCTGCAAAGTTCGATCGCGCCGTACGTGCGAGAGGGCAGCACGCGAGGACCGCAGCCTCATATTCGATAGGGCGGCCATATTCACTGCGCAGTAAATGTGCACCGCCTACGTGGCGACATGCAGGCACGCCGCGATGGCACCGATCGCGAAGACGAAGGCCCACGGCGATCATCCCTTGACGCCCCTCCCCCGTTTGAACTCGCGATCCCCGGCGATGAACGCCTCCAGCATGTGCGGGATCAGCGTCGTTGCATCGACCGCTTCGCCGTACGCCTGCGCGTGAAGCGCGGCGTAGCGGTCTAGATCGGCCTTCAGGGCGGTCGGGCACGCAAAGGTCAGTTTGACGCTCTCGGTTTTCGGCAGCGGCCCCAGTCGCAGCTTGCGCGTCGTGCTCATCGTGAAGTCCCCCGGTTGAAGAACAACGGTTGATAGGGCCGCAGCACAAGATCGCGGTTGACGATGATGCGCACAGGCAAGCCCGGCCTCTCGGTCAGCGTCGGCTGGATGTTGAGGTTGCGCCGAGTCATCTCCTGTCCCGCCTGATTCACGCTGTCCTGCAAGCTGTCGCGCCCAGCGACGATGACGCGATCGCCGCCCTGGCGGTTCTCCGGCGCGGCCAACTCAGCACCGACGCCTAGTAGCGTCGTCAGTGCCGCGCCTGCAAAGATGCGGTCCCAATGCCAATCGACGCCATCCTCCAGGCCGGCGTAGCCGGCCGGGTCGGTGCCGGCCAAGTTGTCGAGCGTGAGCGATGACGTGTCCGGCAGGATGACCCGGTTCCACACCACCTGCACGCGGCTCTGCCCATAAGCGACCTGGCTGTTGTATTTGCCGAAGATGCGCGATCCCTGCGGGATCAGCAGATAGCGGCCGGTCGCGGTGTCGTACACCGGCTCCGTCACCGTGCCGATCACGTCGCCCGGCAGGTCGGACTTGATGCCCGTTACGAGCGCCGCGGCGATCACCGTGCCGGCCATCACCTGGTACGGCGAAGTCGGCATTTGCAGATTGCCGGAATTACGTGTTTCCGTAGTTCCGGCTTTCTGGAACGCCTCCTTCTGGTCTTGCCGGTTCTGCGCGGCAGTCGGGTCTGCGGGCTGGGCCGCCGTCGAGGCCGGGCCAGCGGCCTGCGGATCGAAGCCGGTCAAGCCAGATGTCGGGCCGGCAGCGGCCACCTGCGCCGGCGCACTAGCGGCGGCGCGTTGATTGCTGGAGCGGAAGAATACCGATGATCCCGCTGCCGCTTCGGCTTCCTTGCGCCGTGCGTCACGCTCGGCGGCGCCCGGGTCTTGGCCGGGCGGCGAGTATTGGGCCACGGCCGGCTGCTGAGACTTTACGATGGCCGGCCCCAGGTCGCCGGGCAACGGCGGCCCCAGCTCTGGCACCTTGGGCGGCAGCTTGGAGTAATCAACGGGAAGCTGGTCCAGTCCTTCGGAGCGCGAGACGCGATCGACGTTGTAAAGCTCGGCAGGCTCGCTGCCGCCGCGCCGATGCGTAGGCTGCAACGACCACATCGTTGCGCCCAGCACGGCTACGCCGAGGCCGCCGGTCAGCAGCGCCAGCGTTCGCCGATTCAAGCGCGTCACCGGGCGCGGCTGCGCCCGCAGCGCTACGTTCTCGGGCGCGACCTTCGGCGCAGCGTCGGAAATCGACACATCAGGGGTTTCGTCCTGGCTCATGGTCATTTCCCCCGCGTGCCATCCGTGCGCTCGATGCGCACCACGTCGCCCTTGTCACCGCCCAGGCGCAGTTCGGCCGCGCCGAACAGCCGATCCACGATGTAGTACGGCGAGCGGAAGCGGTAGTTCACCAGTTGCCCATCGCCCTGAGCGCCGATCACGAACAAGGGAGGCAGCTCGCCCTGCGCGATGCCTCCCGGGAACTGGATATAGACCTTCTCGCCGTCGTCGAAAGCGCGCAACGGCTTCCACGGTGGATTGCTGCCGCTGACCGCGTAGCGGAAGCGGATCTTCTCCAACGACAGGCCGGTATCGACCGGCGCGGTCGCCTGCGCGGCCTGCGACTGGCGCTGCAAGGCCAACATTCGGTCTTTCGGGTAGTCCCAGGACACCAATGCCATCCACGCTTTTTCCGTCGAGGTCAGTTCCAGCAGGTATGTCCTGCGGTTCGTGGTGACGACCAGATTCGTCTTGAGGCCCGACCGGGTGGGCTTCACCAGCACGTTGACGCGCAGCTCGGCGCCGGCGCCGCTGGACGTATCGCCAACAATCCAACGCACCGTGTCGCCGGCGGCGACCGTCACCAGTTCCTCGCCCGGCTGTAGGGACACGACGGTGACGCGCCCCGGCGCAGCGTAGACCTGATACAGCGCGCCGTCGGTGAAAGGCCACACCTGAATCGCGTTGACGTAGCCCTCGCGAGTCGGCGCGATGCGCGCCTCGGCGTTGGCACGCGAGACGCGCACGGTTTCGTCGGCCGGCTCCGGCGCGGGCTTGGCTTCGTCCACGTCAGGCAGCGGCTTCATCTGCGCCGGCATCGGCAGCACCTTCGGCACCTCCACCACTTCCACCGGCTTCGGTGGTTCGGGCAACGGCTGCGCCAGCACCGGCTCATCGAGCGAGATGCGCGGTGGCGGCTTGCCCTGCGAGGCGCAGCCCGTCAGGGCCGCCAAGGTCAACACAAAAGCGTAAAAGCGGATAGGCAGGTTCATGGCTTGGCTCCTTCAGACGCATCCAGTTCGCGGCTCCACGACAAGCCGTTGACGTAGATGCCCAGCGGGTTCTTGCGCAGGCGTTGCTCGGTGCGCGGGGTTTGCAGGACGATGGAAATCACGGCGTTCCAGCGTTGGGTGCCCGCCGGCGCGCCGTTGACGAAACGCTGCTCCGTCCAGCGCACGTTGAACGACGAATCGCTCGCGCGAACGACGCTGATGATTTGCACCGTCACCGACTCCCTGCCGACGCGCGCGAACGGATCATTCGTGCGCGCGTAGTCGTTGAGTACCGCTGCGCCGCGGTCAGTGGTGTAGTCGTAGGCGTCCAGCCAGTTCTGCCGTACCACGATGGGATCAATCGACAGTGAGCGCACCAGCGTGATGAAGTGCGCCAAGTGGTAAGCGACCTGTGCATCTGCTGGCCGGTACGGCGTGGCGGCTTCGCCGATCGCGCGTACCTGTCCGGTCTTGTCCACTTCCACGACGTAGGGCGTGACGATGGACTGCGCCGAGCGCCAAACCAGGCCGCCCGCCATCAAGAGCGCCAGCGCGAGGCAACCGAAGGCCATCAGCCGCCAGTTCCTCGCCTGCACCCGGGCCGAGCCGATGCGCTCGTCCCATACCTGCGCGGCAGCTTGATACGGGGTGGCAGGCTGCGGCGTATCGGCGTAGCGCACCTGCGGTCGTTTGAATCGCATGGCTGGTTCTCCTCAAGAATCGGAATCGGTAAGGCTTGGTCCGCTGCCCGAGCCGCCGCCGTCCCCGCCGCGCAACGTGTGTGCGGCAGTGGTCGCGGCATGGGATATCTGCTGGCGGCGATGCAGCCGCTTGGCCCAGGCGGGTTGTTGTTGGTTGGCGCTATTCGCGGAGGCTTCGCCAGCGGCGGTCGGGCCTGATGCGGCAGCACCGGCCGCTGCGCCATCACCGGACGCCTGTCTCGCGCCATCCGAGCGGAACGCGGCAGCGGCGCGCTGCCCGATTGAGCGCGCGCCAGCGGCGGCCTTCTGGCCGACCGCCTGCGCGCCGGTCTTCGCGACGTTGCCGAGGCCCGCCATTGCACCTTTCGCACCACCGCCGGCAGAGGCGGAACCGGCCTGAAACGCCGACCGTGCGCTGCCAGCGGTCGAGGCAGCGGCGCGGGCGCCGCTACCGATGGCGCTGGCGGCGGCTGGTGCCATACGCGCTCCAGCCACCACAGCGCTACCGATGCCGGTAGCGGCAGCGCCGACCGCGACGGCGGTCCCCGCCGCGCCCAAGGCAGCGCCAGCCATCGCGCCAGCACCGAGCTGCGGGCCGCCTGAAATCAGCCCGGTGGCGATGCCTGGCCCGAAGATGCCCAGCGCGAGCATTGCCAACGACGCCAGCATCACCACCAGCGCATGGTCTATGGAAGGCTCACTCGGCGTGGTCGGGAACTCTGCGAACAGCCCTGTACCAATGCCGACAATGACGGCCAGCACCAGCACTTTGATACCGGATGACACGACGTTGCCGAGCACCTTTTCAGCGAGGAACGAGGTCTTGTTCCAAAGCGCGAACGGCACCAGCACGAAGCCGGCGAGCGTGGTCAGCTTGAACTCGATCAGCGTGATGAAAAGCTGCACCGCCAACACGAAGAAGCAAACGATGACGGTCAGCCAGGCGAGGAACATCACGACGATGGGCGTGATGTTGATGAAGACTTCCGGAAAACCGGCCATTTGGTTGATCTGCTCCAGGATCGGCGCGGCGGCGTCGATGCCGGTCTTGGCGAGATGCCCCGGTTGCAGGAACGTCTCCATGCTCATGCCCGAGCCGGTGGCCGTCAGACCCAAGCCCGCGAACGAGCGGAACACAATGCTGGCCAGCGTGTTGAAGTTGCCGATGATGTAGGCGAAGGCGCCAACGTAGAGCACCTTGCGGATGAGCTTCGCCATCACGTCATCGCCCTGGCCGGTCGCATGGCCGAGCGCCCAATACAACCCGGCGAGGGTCATGTCGATCGCCACCAGCGTCGCGGTCAGGAACGCGACTTCGCCGCGCAGCAGGCCGAAGCCGGAGTCGATGTAGGTAGAAAAGACGTTGAGAAAATGGTCAATGATGGAAACGTCGTTCATGGCCGTTCCTCCGTCGGCGTGCTGGGGCCGTCGAAGCTGGCCGGGATCGGCGGTAGGTCAGCCAGCGTTTGGTATTCACCCGGCCCGGCCCGCCCGGAGAGGAAGCGGCGTAGGTCGGCCTGGTCCATTCGCGCGCAGAACCCGTCGTCGTGTTCGCCACGGTGGCACTGCGCACGCAGCGCGTGCAGCCGCGCCGGATCGGCGGCCAGCGCATCGACCGACAATGCCTGCGGGCGGCTGCAACCGGCCAGCAGGCACGCGAAGGCGAACAAGATGGGCGCGCGTTTCATGACCGTGCCCGTCAGTTGCCGTAGAAGTTGACCGACTGCGGCGTGTACGCCGTGCCGGTGCCGAGGAAGCGACGCGTTACTTCGCGGCCACGTTCAACGGCGGCGGCCTGCCGCGCCAGTTCCAGCGAAGTCGCGCGTCCCTGCGTGAGCTGGAGCTGTTGCGTCTGGATGGACTGCTTCGCTTGCAAGGCCAAGAGCTGGTTGGTCGCCTGCATGGCTTGCAAGGCGCCGGTGGCCGACTGGCTTTGGCCTACGAGATCCGTCAACACGCTCTCGTCCTCGGTCACGTTCTGCGACACCTGCGCCTGCATCTGCATCGCGGTCTGCAAGCCATTGAGCGTGTTCTGCCAACGCTGGTGCGCGTCCTGGTACATCTGATTGCCGCTCACGGTCGCGGCGTACTGCTGCGGGTACAACTGCGCGAACTGCTGATCCATGCTCTGCACTTGGAACGCCAGCCCTTGCGCCTGCGTGATGAGTTGCTGGGTGGTCGCCAGCGTCGAGCGCAGCCGGTTGACCACGTTGAAAGGCAGGCTCGCCAGGTTGCGCCCCTGATTTATCAGCGACTGCGCCTGGTTCTGGAGTTGTTGAATCTGGTTATTGATTTGCTCCAGCGTGCGAACCGCAGTCAACGTGTTCTGCACAAGGTTGGTCGGATCGACGACAACCCACTGCGCTTGCGCAGCGGGCATGACACCGATCAACGCGGCAACAGCGAGGGTGACAAGGCGAATCTTCATGGCGAAACCTCCAGAGGTTGAGGAGCGAGGAAGGACGCGGCGGACGGTGCGGATGGCAGCAGGTCGGCCGCCCAATCAAGGCCGCGATGGCGCAGCCAAGCACCGGCAAAGCCCGGTGCACCGGCATCGGTAAGCACGCCGTCGATGGCGCGCTGGTCCTGGGGCGTCGAGGCGCCCGCGAATGCGAGCGTGACCGGCCCCAGGTCGAGGTCAAACAGGCGATTGCCTGCGCGGGATTGGTAGTAGTAGTCGCGCTTGGGTTGCGCGGTGGCGACGATCTCGATTTGCCGGTTGTTGAGGCCGAAGCCTTCATAGGTCGTGCGGATCTGCGGCTCGGTCGCCTGCGGGTTCGGCAGGAAAATGCGGCTGGCGCAGCTTTCGATGATCGCGGGCGCGATGCTCGAATCCTTGATGTCGGCAAGTGACTGCGTGGCGAAGATGACGCTGACGTTCTTCTTGCGCAGCGTTTTGAGCCACTGGCGAATGCGTGCCGCGAAAACCGGGTCATCGAGGAACAGCCAGGATTCATCGAGGATCAGCAGCGTTGGCGCACCGTCGAACCGCTCATCGAAGCGCGCGAACAGGTAGCCCAGCACGGCCAGCACCGCAGCCTTGCTGTGCATCAGTTCCTCCATCTCGAAGCACTGCACGTCGGCCGCGCCCAGGCGGTCGTGATCGGCGTCGAGCAGCTTGCCGTGCGCGCCGCCAAGCACGTAAGGCGCGAGCGCTTGGCGCAGCGCGTTCGATTGCAGCAGTACCGACAGGCCGGTGAGCGTGCGCTGTTCGGGCGGCGCGCCGGCAAGGCTGCCGAGCGCCGACCAGATGGACGCTTTCTCGTCCGGGCCAACGGCGATGCCTTCGTGCAGCAATCGGCCTTCGACCCATTCGGCGGCCCAGGTGCGATAACTCTCCTGGTCGATGCGTGCGAGCGGCTGGAATGCGATCGCACCGTCGGCGCCGAGGTCGTAATACTCACCGCCCAGGCCGAGCGCCGTTGCGCGCATCGAGCGGCCCATGTCGAACGCGAAAATGCGCGAGCTGGGATAGCGGCGGAACTGCATGGCCAGCGTGGCGAGCAGGACAGATTTCCCCATGCCGGTCGGGCCGGCGATCAGCGTGTGGCCCACGTCGCCGATGTGCGTCACCAGCCGGAACGGCGTCGCGCCTTCGGTGCGGGTGACGATCAGCGGCGGGCCGTCGAGATGCTCGTTCTTCTCCGGTCCGGCCCACACCGCCGACACCGGCATCAGGTGCGCGAGGTTCAGCGTCGAGACGATGGGCTGGCGCACGTTGGCGTAGGCGTTGCCCGGCACCGACGACAGCCACGCCTCCACCGAATTGAGGGTTTCGGGGATGGTCACGAAGCCCCGGCCCTGAATCACGCGCTCCACTTGGCGCAGCTTCTCGTCGGCCGTGTCGGCATCGCTATCGAGCACCGTCACGGTCGCGGTGACGAAGCCGAAGGCGACTTGATCGCTGCCCAGCTCCTGCATGGCGGCATCGGCGTCGGCCGACTTGTTGCTGGCGTCGGTATCGACCAGCGGCGATTCCTGCTGGAAGATCGTTTCGCGCAGCAGCGCAAGGACGTTCTTGCGCTTGGCGAACCACTGGCGACGCAGGCGGCCCAACTCCTTCTCGGCCTCGGCTTTGTCGAGGCAAAGGAACCGGGTTGACCAGCGGTAGGCGAAACCGAGCCGGTTGAGGTCATCCAGAATCCCCGGCCAGGTCGAGGTCGGAAAGCCGCGCACGGTGACGACGCGCAGGTGCTGGTCGCCGAGCATGGGCGCGAGGCCACCGACCAGCGGCATGTCTGCCAACAGTGCGTCGAGATGGAACGGCACCTCCGGCACGCCGACGCGATAGCGCCGCGTTGAGACGGTCGCGTGCAAATAGGTCAGCGTGTCGGCGTCATCGAGCCAGTCGATTTCCGGCATCACGCCATCGAGCAGGTCGAAGACGCGCCCGGTTTCCGCGACGAATGCGGTCAGGCGCTCGCGCCAGTCCACGCCAGCGGTCGGCGTGTTCTCGTAGAGCAGCTTGGCCGCACGGGCGCGTGATTCTTCCGGAGGCAGGTATTGCAGCGTGAGGTGGTAGCCGCTCTCGAAGTGGTGGCCGGATTCCTCGAACGTCGCGCGTCGCTCCTCATCCACCAGCCACGACAGAGGATCAGGGAACTCCGAGTGCGGATAATCCGCCGCCGGCCGGCGTTCGGCTTCAACGAACAACGCCCAGCCGGCTCCGAGCCGGCGCAGTGCGTTATTCAGGCGCGCGGTGGTGGCGATCAGTTCGCCTTGCGTGGCGCTGTCGAGGTCGGGGCCGCGGAACCGCGCCGTGCGCTGGAACGAGCCGTCCTTGTTGAGCACGACACCGGGCGCGATCAGGCCGGCCCACGGCAGCCAGTCGGCGAGCAGCGCGGGACGATGGCGGTATTCAGCGAGGTTGAGCATCGCGGCACCCTCCCGTCACACGTCCAGCAGTGGTTTGTGCCGGAGGTGCCTGGCGAACACCTGCATGAACTGCGGATCGACGCGCGCGCCCCATACCGCCAGCGAATGGCCGACGATCCAGAGCACTACACCGGGAATCCAGAGTTGCAGGCCCAAGCCCACGGCGCCGGCCAGCGTGCCGTTGGCAATTGCCACGGTGCGCGGCGCACCGCCCATCAAGATCGGCTCGGTCAGTGAGCGATGCAGCGGCACCTCGAAGCCTGGAAGATCATTGGCCGTGCTCATACAACGGCCCCGCCGGAGAAGCTGAAGAACGACAGGAAGAAGCTCGATGCCGCGAACGCGATGGACAGGCCGAAAACGATCTGGATGAGTTTGCGAAAGCCACCGCTGGTATCGCCGAAGGCCAGTGCCAGGCCAGTTGAAATGATGATGATGACCGCGATGATCTTGGAGACTGGCCCCTGGATGGAGTCGAGGATGGATTGCAGCGGCGTTTCCCAGGGCATCGACGAACCTGATGCCTTCGCCGTGCCGGCCGTCATCAGCATGACAGCAGCGAGCAGCAGGCCGTGATATGCGGGGCCGGCCAGGCACCGCAGGCGAGCGAGGATTGAGGCCGGATTTACGGAAATACGGAAAGCAGGGGCGTGCATCTGCGTCATGGCAGTTCTCCAAGGTGGTTGGGGGATGGGAAAGACAGCGGCAGCTCTGGAAGCGGTGGCTCCAGCGCATCCCCGAGGCGATAGCCCACGCCGTCAAAGCCAAGGACGCGGGCAATGCTCTCGATGCGGCGGCGGCGGCCACGGCCGGCGATGTGGATGACGACGTTGACAGCCTCGGCGACGAGTGCCCGCGGCGGGTTCACGGCCACTTCGAGAATCAGTTGCTCCAGGCGCAGCAGCGCGCCCAGCGCGGAGCCGGCATGGATGGTGGCGATGCCACCGGGATGGCCGGTGCCCCACATCTTGATTAGATCCAGCGCTTCGCCACCGCGTACCTCGCCGACGATCACGCGGTCGGGGCGCAGCCGCATCGTGGCGCGCACCAACTCGGTCATCGACACGACACCGGCACGTGTGCGCAGCGGCACGTGGTCGCGTGCCGTGCATTGCAGTTCGATGGTGTCTTCGAGCACCAGTACGCGGTCGCCGGTCGCGGCGATTTCCGCGAGCAAGGCATTGGCGAGCGTGGTCTTGCCGGTGCTGGTGCCACCGGCGATCAGGATGTTCTGGCGCTCGCGCACCGCTCGGCACAAGAACTCGGCCTGCTCGGTGGTCATCATCCCGTCGGTGACATAGCGCTCCAGCGGGATCACGCCGACCGCGCGCTTGCGCAGCGCAAAGGCTGGCCCCGGCGCCGCCGGCGGCAGGATGCCCTCAAAGCGTTCGCCGGTTTCCGGCAGTTCGGCGGTCAAGAGCGGTTGGCCGCGATGGACTTCTGCTCCAACGTGTGCGGCGACCAAGCGAATGATGCGTTCGCCGTCTTCCTCGGAAAGCTCCGCGCCCAGCGGCGCCCGGCCGGAGGACAGGCGATCGACCCAGAGTGTGCGGTCGGGGTTGAGCATGATTTCCACCACGTCTGGGTCTTCCAGCGCGGCGGCGATCAGCGGCCCCATCGCCGTGCGCAACATGCGGATGCGTCGGTCGAGCGAGGTGGTAACGAAGGACTGCGGCACAGCGCTCATGACGCACGCTCCTGCGCCTCGGCCAGCGCCGCCGCATCGTCCAGGTGAGCGGTGTCTGGATGCAGCTCTTCAACTACGTCGCGCACCAGGCTGCGCCCGCGCGTCAGATGGCGGCCGAGCTGTTCGACGAACTGCTCGAAGCGCGCCTTGCCCTGCGCGCGGGCGGCTTCCTGATGGGCTTCGGGAACCGGCGTGCTGACCGTCAGGAAGTAGCGGACGAACAGCGCCAGCGTCTCGATCTCGATGTTCTGGTCGCGCTCTAGCCGCTCAAACTGGCGCGTCAGCCGGTCGAGCCGTTTGGCGATGGCGGCTTCGCGCTGGTCACCCGCGTCGGGCGACAGCCAGGACGCCAGCGCCGCCGCGACGATGGACGACTTGGACACGCCTTTCTTGGCAGCCAGCTCGTCGAGCCGCTTGGCGTGCTCGTGCGG
Organism: Burkholderiaceae bacterium; assembly: GCA_031291325.1. Taxonomy (GTDB): domain Bacteria; phylum Pseudomonadota; class Gammaproteobacteria; order Burkholderiales; family Burkholderiaceae_D; genus PKWO01. Next base: position 107,901 of record JARLJG010000068.1, on the reverse strand, counting down.
AATGAACAGGTTGAGGCGGTATTGGCTCATAGCTCGATCCCGTCGTGTTGGTCGAGGGACGCCAGCCGGGCCGTGCGTTGCATGGCCGGGTCTAGCTGGCGAGGAAGTGGCAGTGGCACGTCGTCGTCGTCAAGCAGCGCCAGGTCGTTGGTTGCCGGCTCCTGTTCGGGGCGGTACTCGGCGACCTCGGATAGCTCCGGCTGACGGCGCGGCCCTCCGTCATCGGCGGTGCCGGTGTCGTCGCCGGCCAGGCCCACGGTGGCGGGCGCCGTCGGTACGGCGGGGATCGCCAGTGCGCCCCAGTCGTCGGGCCGCATCGGTGGCGCATCGGCGTAGCGCCCGGCTGCGAGCGTGGGCGGCGGCAGCACGCGCTGCTTGAAATTGGCGTCGGCGTAGTAGCGCAACTTCTTGGCCTTGATCGGCGCGAGGCTGGACACCATCACCACGGCGTCGTCCGGCGGGAGTTGCATCACTTCGCCGGGCGTGAGTAGCGGACGTGCTGTCTCCTGCCGCGACACCATCAAGTGGCCCAGCCAAGGTGCGAGCCGGTGGCCAGCGTAGTTGCGCTGCGCGCGCAACTCGGTAGCGGTGCCCAGCGTTTCCGAGATGCGCTTGGCGGTGCGTTCGTCGTTCGTGGCGAATGTCACGCGCACATGGCAGTTGTCGAGGATGGAATGGTTCTGGCCGTATGCCTTGTCGATCTGGTTCAGCGACTGCGCGATGAGGAAGCTGCGGATGCCGTAGCCGGCCATGAACGCCAGCGCGGTCTCGAAGAAGTCGAGCCGGCCCAGCGCCGGAAACTCGTCGAGCATCAACAGCAGCTTGTGGCGACGGGCGATGCCGTCGCTGCCATCCAGTGATTCGGTCAGGCGGCGGCCGATCTGGTTGAGGATCAGGCGCACCAGCGGCTTCGTGCGGCTGATGTCCGATGGCGGCACGACCAGGTACAGCGAGACGGGATGCTCGGACGCGATCAGATTGGCGATGCGCCAGTCGCAGCGCGAAGTGACTTCGGCAACCGTCGGGTCGCGGTACAGGCCCAAGAACGACATGGCGGTGGAGAGAACGCCAGACCGCTCGTTATCGCTCTTGTTGAGCACTTCGCGCGCGGCCGATGCGACGACGGGATGCGGGGCATCGCCCAGATGCTTCGTCGTCATCATCCGGTGCAACGTCAGCTCGAACGGGCACGCCGGATCGGACAGGAAGTTGGCGACGCCGCGCAACGTCTTGTCGGTTCCCGCGTAGAGCACGTGCAGGATGGCGCCGACCAGAAGTGCGTGCGAAGTCTTCTCCCAATGATTGCGGCGCTCCAGCGCACCTTCGGGATCAACAAGGATGTCGGCGATGTTCTGTACATCGCGCACTTCATGCGCGCCGCGCCGGACTTCCAGCAGAGGGTTGTAGGCCGCTGACTTCGGATCGGTGGGATTGAACAACAGGCAGTGCGAGAAGCGCGAGCGCCAGCCAGCCGTGATCTGCCAGTTCTCTCCCTTGATGTCGTGGATGACGGCGGACGCGGGCCAGCTCAACAGCGTAGGAATGACCAGACCGACGCCCTTGCCGGAACGCGTCGGCGCGAAGGTCAGGACGTGTTCCGGGCCTTCATGCCGCAGGTATTGGCCCCGATGCAGGCCGAGGAACACGCCGGCAGGTTTGTCGAGACCAGCTTTGTGAATGTCGGCGACTTCGGCCCAGCGCGCCGAGCCATAGGTCGTGACCAGCTTCGATTGGCGTGACCGCCACACCGACATGGCGATGGCGACCACCACTGCGACTAGGCCGCTGACACCCGCGATCGCGCCGCCGGTGTCGAAGATGCGCGGCGCATAAGCATCGTAGGAGAACCACCACTCGAACAACTGCCAGGGGTGATAGATCGGCGTACCGAAGAAATCGAACCAGGGCGAGCCAAGGCGTAGCTGGTAGCCCAGGGCGGCGGCTGTCCATTGTGTAGCGACCCACACACCGGCAATCACGATGCCGAAGACGACACCGACCTGCCCGAACAGAACGCCTTGACCTTGCATCCTGGCCTCCGATTTTCCCTGCGCGACATGCGGCACAAAGTCGTGCCGTAGCCGTGAGATTCGGGCTAGGTCAGGAGACGGTCAAAGACCGTTATCGGAAGAAATGTCGATAAAAAAGCAAGATTTCGCGCTGGGGCGAACGAATGGAAAGCGCCGCAAGCATTGACGCATTGGGGCGTATCGAGCAGAAAGGCAGAAAATCGTGGCGAACAATCCACGATCAGAACTTGGGCTGTTCCTTCGGCGGCGTATACGGCGTTTTATCATCGCCCATGAAGCGCCGATTCGTGGCTTCGGCAGCGCGGTTGCAGAGTTCATCGCCCAACGTAGCGCGATCGGTCTTGCACTGCTGACGCAGTTCCTTCAATCGTCCGGGGTTGGCTGCAAGTGATTCGACAGTATCGGTTGGCTTGGACGTGGGAACCGTCGCGGTTGGCTCGGATTTACCGCACGCCACCAGCATTGCGGCAAGGAGAAGCGGGATCATCTTCTTCATGGCTCGGTTTCCTCCGAAGCGTCAGGATTGGATAGTGCAGCGGACTTCTTTCTTGGCGGGGACTCCAGAGCACTTATTCTCTCGATGAAGCGACCCAATGCACCCGAAGGATCGTTGTCCAGACGTAGCAGATAGGTGGTCAGCAAAGGTGTGCGTCCAGCCAGCGGTCGAGCCACCACACCTTGTTCTCGGCTCGTGGCAATCTGTGAAGCGCCTGCCAGACCCAAGGCGAAGCCTGCTGCAACGAGTGCCATCATCAAGTCTGTGGACGTCACTCGTTCGGCAATCAACGGCTCTTGATCGACTTGCCGTAATACACGTTCAATTTGCCGCGCGAAGCCTTCGCAAGCATGAGGATCTCCGAGCACCAGTGGGTGACGCAATACTTCTTCTAGTGGGATACGCTTGTAGGCCAGCAAAGGGTGTCGAGCAGGCACGGCGACAACCAGAGGGTCGCTCCAGACCGCCTCGGCGATGATGCCATCGCTGACTTCATCAGACCGAGCAAAGCCTACGTCGTAGAGATCGTCGTGCAATCCTTTGATCTGCTGCGCCAGCGGAACCTCGGATAGCCGTATCTCGATTTCCGGCTCCTCTTGGCGACATAGCGCAAGGAAAGCCGAGAAGTGCGATGGTGGAATGCCGTCTGAAAGTGCGACCCGTAATTGGCTCTGAAAGCCGTTCGAGGCGGCCTTTACGCTATCGCGTGCTTGCTGCAAGGCAGTGAATACGCGCGGGACGTGTTCCAGGAATAGTTTGCCCGCCCGCGTTAGCCGGGTACTGCGCGTGGTACGCACAAAGAGCTGAGCGCCTAAGTACTCTTCCAGCTCCTTTATCGCCCGTGAGAGCGGAGATTGCTCTATATGAAGACGTTCGGCCGCTCGCGCGAAGTGAAGTTCTTCGGCAACAGCAAGGAAACAGCGGAGGTGCCTGATATCCATGGCCTGCAAATGCCTCCAGCCGAGTGTCGTCTTACGGGTTCAAAATAGAAGGCATCATGCTGGAGCACCGCCGCTGACAAGCAAATGTTGGCCACTTATGAAGCCTGATAGTTCTCCTGCAAGGTACTCCGCCGCATTGGCAACGTCTTCCACCGTTCCCATACGTTGCATGGGACGGAAAGACCGAATGAAGTCCAGAAACTCCGGCTTTACTTCATCGGAAAAAACGCCAGCCCCCTCAATCGCAGTTGGAAGAATAGAATTGACGGCTATGCCTCTTGCGCCAATCTCCTTGGCCAGCACTTCCACGAGAAACTGTGGTGCGATCTTGCTGCCACCGTAAAGTCCTCGACCTGGAAGTGGATAGGCCGTATTGCTGGAACCCACATAGATGATGCGGCCACCATCGGCAACGTGCCTCGCCGCTTTCTGGAGAGTGAAGAAAGCCCCCTTCGTATTAACTCCGAACAGCCGATCGTAGTCAGCTTCTGTAAAATCCAGAACGGATTTACCAACCAATTCGACCCCGGCGTTAGCGACGACGATGTCAATATGCCCAAACCGCTCCAGCGCTGTCTCGAACAGGCGTTCAATATCCGCGACCTTGGATACGTCGGCCTGCACGGCAATGGCTGTGCCGCCCATGCGTGTGATTTCCGCGACCGTCTCTGTCGCGCTTTTCTCGTCGCTGGCGTAGTTAATAGCGACATTGGCCCCAAGCGCCGCATATCGCTGAACGATTGCCTTGCCAATACCACGCGCAGACCCGGTGACAATGGCCACTTTGTTGTTTAGGGTTGTCATATATAGTTCCTTTGTGAGCCGGTGCTTTAGTGGCTTGGACTCCCTCGCGGGAACGAGAGAGTCCATGAGCGTCTTGGCTTCCCAACTACGGAGAGCCTTGCTATGTCAGGCACCTGCTGGGAAGTCCGTCGAACTGGCCTGTTCTTTTTGCGCCTCCACGACAGCCAGACGTTCGCTAAGCGCCTTCTGGATCATCGTGTAGGAATCGCTACCGAGCACCAGGCGCTTGGGTGCGGGTGTCTGCTCGACACTGCCGATCATCAGCGCGACCATCTTGGCCGGATTGCCATTCGGAATTCGGGTGGTGTCACTGAGGACGGTTCGGATCATGCCGATCGGGGTGCCCTTGTAGGCTTCCAGATCAGCGCCCATGCTATTGCCAGCGGTACTGCGGAACTCCGTGCGAGCGCCGCCGGGTTCAACGATCGTCACACCGATGTTGAAAGGCGCAACTTCGCCATAGATCGAATCGAAGAAGCCTTCCAGGCCCCATTTGCTCGCGTGATACAACGCGGCGCCCGGATGGGTGGCTTGGCCGCCATACGTAGATAGCGCCAAGATGCGCCCGCCGCCTTGCGCCCGCAGATGCGGCAAGGCCGCGCGCGTCACCTGGATGGGGCCGACCAGATTGGTGTCGATCTGATGCCGGATCTGCTCGTCGGTCAGACCCTCCGCCGCACCGAACAGGCCGTAGCCGGCGTTGTTGACGATGATGTCGATCCGGCCGAAAGCGGCAAATGCTTCGTTCACGACCCGATGAATCGCCGACGTATCGGTCACGTCGAGTTCGGCTGTCTTGAGCAAGTCCCCGTACTTTGCTTTGAGGTCGTCAACGGCGTTCTTCTTGCGAAGGGTGCCGAAAACGCGATCGCCGCGTGCCAGAAGCTGAGAGGTCATCTCACGGCCAAAGCCGCTGCTGATGCCAGTGATGAGCCAAGTGCGTTGTGTCACGTTCTATTCTCCTTGCGAGTGTTGGTGGGAAACGTCTAACTAACCAGTTAGACATGATCATATCCATATCTAACTGGTTAGTCAAGTGGTAAGATGTGGCTTTGATTTCGAGGGTGAGTCGATGGCGGGCGTACAGGTGCGAAACGCAGAGGCAACAAAAGAGCGGATTCTTGAAGCGGCGATGGTCGAGTTCTCGACCTACGGCATCGCAGGCGCACGGGTCGATCGCATTGCCAAGGCAGCTGGCTGCAACAAGAACCTGATCTACATCTATTTCGAGAACAAGGAGACGCTCTTTACCACCGTGCTCAGCCACTATCTCGTACCCGCATACGACGATCTGGCCTTCACGCCGGATGATCTTGGTGGCTACGCGGGGCGAGTGTTCGACTTCTCAATGGCACACCCTGCGCTGATGCGCCTGTTAGCATGGTTCAGTCTCGAACAGAAAACCAACAGTCCGTCCGAGCGCAGTAGCTCCCACGCATCAAAAGTCTTGGCGCTATCCCAAGCGCGGGTGGCAGGACACGTTGGAGGCGGCTTCCCTCCAGAATTCCTACTAACAGTCGTCATGACCTTGGCTACGGCCTGGACTGCTGCGAATCCCTTTGGACTATCGCTAGAGCCCGAGGCTATCCAAAATAGTGGCATGCTCAAGAGACATATCACTGCTGCGGTAAGGCTCATTGCCAACGCACAGGACACCCCCGATTGACGCCAGCCTAAGCGGTACACCAAGGTCAGAATTGAGGAGCTAGGAAATGTCGCGCTCAGGGCGCTTATTGGGATTGCTTCAACTGCTCCGTGGGCGGCGAACCCCGATCACATCCGCAGAGCTTGCGCGCGAGTTGGGCGTATCTGAGCGAACGATTTATCGTGATATTGCGACATTGCTTGGTGAAGGTGCGCCTATCATTGGGGAAGCTGGCATGGGATATATCCTCGGGCCAGGCTTATTTCTTCCCCCATTAATGCTAGACGTCGAAGAGGTCGAGGCAATCCTGCTCGGCCTCAGATATGTAAGCCAGCGTGGCGATGATGTGCTGCAAAAGGCGGTGGTCACTGCCCGCGCAAAAATTTCATCTATGTTGCCTGCGGCCCTTCAGGTGGCTGCGTTTGATGAGCCGTTGGCAATGCCTGGTCCGATAGGCGAGCAAATCGAAGGACTAGTACCAGTAAGTGTCATCAGGCGAGCAATCCGGTCACAGGAAAAATTGGAAATTTCCTACGCAAATGCTCAGGACGACCGAACGAGTCGGGTCGTGTGGCCGATTGCAGTAATTTTTATGGAGAGCGCTCGCATCGTTGGTGCGTGGTGCGAGCTTCGGCAGGATTTTCGCACCTTCCGCATCGACCGCATCCTGTCGGTGGCTGAGTGCGGACGTTATACCGAGCGGCGTACGGTGCTATTGAAGAGACTTCATGCTGCGCTTCTACGCTCCTGACAGGAATTGTCAGTACCATGCACTACGCTGACGTCACCAGTGTTCATCAATGGAGTTATCTATGAAAGACGTGACCAACTCACTGCCGCCGGTGATTCTCGACCATATCCGAGCACATAACACACCTGATCCTGCTGCATTCGCGGCAACTTTCGCACCGGATGCTCTTCTGAATGACGCAAGGCGGGAATGGGTCGGGGTTGATGCCATATCAAAATGGGCAAAAAAGGAGATTTTTGGTGACAATGTTCGAGTCGAGATTGTCAGCGCTTTTGAGCATGCTGGCACCTATATCGTCCGGCTCAAGAATGACGGTGATTTCGACAAGACAGGGTTGCCCGATCCGATCATCCTAACCAACTACTTCAAACTGATCGATAACAAAATCGCGGAATTAATTGTCATTCTGAACATGGTCAGCTACCCCGAAAAGCCTGAGCCTGGCGTTCGCTGACACAGCGACGGCGGAAAAGCTGTGCCGTAGGCGCGGCTTAAGTGAAGCCTCCTACTATCTGTGACGCAGAAAGTTCGGCGGGATGACAGGTATCCGAGAACAGGCGGCTAAGGATGCGGTCAATAGAGGATCGCATATCCTTGAGTCAAGGAAGAAATGAAGGCAGCATTGGCCATGGCGTTCTGTAGGCATATCGATGCCACTATCCGATAGAAGGCCCGTGCTGCCGCCCTGTCTCCCATGACACGCCGCCGCCGCGCACCGTGGCGACGAGCTGTTGGCCCAGCCGCTGTTCGATCGCGGGCTTCCACGGGACCAGCGAGAAGCCCATTCCGTCATCGAGCATGGCGAAGCGCCCACTGGCGAGCATGACGCTGCGCCGGTAGATGCCGGCCACGCGCTGCCCGTCGGCCACGAGCCGGTGCTCCAGGCCGGTTTCGCCGGCTATGTCCTGCCCGGCCTTCGCCAGCTCACGCCCGCGCAGTGTCGCCAGCAGATTGCGCGCGAGAACGACACGCTGCCCGCGATGCTCGGCCAGCCCCTGTTTGGCCAAGAAGTCCGCGCGTTGGCGCAGCGCATCCTTGACCTCGGCCCCAAAGCCCAGGTCGCCCAACCCTTTGCCGCCGCCAATCAACTGCTGGTCGAGCCAGGTGGCGCCGATCACGCGGGCCTGCCGCTCGATGGGCAAGTGCGATTTCAGTTCCGCCACGCCACCGCCGAGCCGCTGCACGTCGTATTCGCGGCCACGCTCAGCCAGGTCGCCGGGCACACGCCAGACTCCTTCGGCCTCGCGTTCCACGATGCCGGCCCGGCGCAGAGCTTCGAGCCGACGCACATGGGCGGCCACCACCTCGCGCGGGTCGCGGTCGGGCGTGACTTGACCTTGCGCGACGGCTAGGTGGTGATCGGTGCGGTAGATGCCATCGACGGTCAGCGCGGTGATGTTCCGGTCGGCGACGCGCACGTCGGCCGCGCCTTTCACTTCCACGACGGCACCGGTTGGGTACTGCTCCAGTTCTGACCGCGGCGGCAGCGCGACGTAGTGCGCCTTGCCGTCCGTGCCATCGACGATCAGATAGCCCTTGTCGTACAGCTCATCGGCCAGTCCCTTTCCGACGACGCGACCGACAACGGCGCGAGCATCTTCGCCGGGCTGGAACACGGCTAGCTCGCGCTGCCTGCCGCTCATGGCCCTCTGCATGGTGCGGATGATGTCTCCACGCTCGCCCATCGCCCGCAGGGTTGGCTCGGCATCGGCATGGACAGCCCACGTGCCGGGCTGCGGCTCGGTCGCAAGACCCATGCGCTGCAAGTGTTGCAGGCGACTGATCAGCATTTGCCGCTGGCGTTGCAGCCGAGGTTCAGCGAAGCGTTCGATGCGCACTAAGCCGTCGTCGCCGGCCTCGCGCTGCAAGGTGCGATCCAGGCCCGTCCATCGCTCCTGTTCCACCTCGCGCTGCATGGAGCGCTGCATCTCCAACTCGGTGCGCGGTCCCAGCCATTCGGTCGCCAGTTCCGATGCCCGGTGGCGCATCCCCTCGGCGATGTAGTCGCGGGAAATGATGAGGTCCTTGCCGGTGTCGTCCTTGCCGCGCAGGACGACGTGCGTATGCGGGTTGTCCGTGTTCCAGTGATCGACGGCTATCCAGTCCAGCCGCGTGCTCAAGTCGGCCTCCATGCGCGCCATTAGGTGCCGGGTATAGGTGCGCAGGTCGTCGAGCTGTTCAGCATCTTCCGGCGAGACGATGAACCGGAACTGGTGGCGATCCTCGCGCCCGCGCTCCTCGAAGGCGGCGGTGTCCGCCGCGTCGGTCGTCGGGCCGTAGGCATGGCCCGGTCCACCCTGGCGATCGACGCCTTCGCGTTCGATGTAGCGCAAGTGCGCGACGGTCGAGCGCGGCCCGGCTTTCGCCAGGTTTACCAGCCGCGCCTTGATCGTGATGCGCCGCGCGTTGCGCGTCAGCGATTGCCCCGCGAAGCGCGCCGCGACGTGGCCGCGCCCCAGCCGGGAACCGGGCCGTTGACCGACCTTGCCAGCCGCCTTGCCTAGCTTCACCCCGGCCTTGCTGGTCTGGCGCAGCACCTTGTTGATGAAGGCGTCGCCGCGCTGCTTCGGCGCACCAGGCCGGACGCGGAAACGGTCATCGTCGCGGCTGCTCATGAGGCGGCTCCATCCAAGACCATCGCACTCCGGCGCGCGAAGCACGCGCTTTCGCCAGTGCCGATGCGGCATTGCGCACCTTCGCAGCACGCTGCCGCTCCTAGGCGCGTGCCGCGCCACCCCCACGTGCAGACTAGCTTTTCGCGCGACGTAGTGCCGCGACCTTTTATCTTGCCTTCCGCCTTTGCCCTTCGCTTTCGCTCCGGGCCTCGGCGTCCCGGCGGTGCTGCGCTGCCCACAGCCAGCCCGCCGGCAAACGCAGCCACGGCCACAGGCCGGGCGCGTTCGAGGCAAGACGCCTGCACATGGGAAGGCGGCGGCGGATGTTGCGCGAAGTGCGGCGCGAATGCGCACGTACTGCACGCGCGACGACATCGTGACGACCAGCGGAACGACATACCGGATGGCACGATGAGATGCACGGGAACCTGCAGCGAATCGATGGGCATCATGGGCGTGTCTCCAGCCAGACTGGATGCGCAAGACCGATCACCGTAGAAGCCGCAATCGGCCCAAAGTAGCGGCTGTCGAACGACGCCGGATTCGTCACGCTCAACAGGAACAGTTCGCCAGATGCAAGACGGCGGCACTGCTGCCAGGATGGCAGCGGTCGGCCCCGCCGGTCGGCCGGCAGCACAGCGGCTGCAGGCACGCCGTCGATGCGAACGATACCGCCAGCGATGCACACCTCCTGTGGTGACACGGCGCCCACTCGCTTGAGCAGCGGAACGCGCATCGGCAGGTAGCCGCGCTGCGCAGCGAGTGCGGCAGCTTCGGTCGGCAGTGGGACAAGCACGATGCTGTCCACGGACAACGGACGTGGCAGCGAGGCCGCCCGATGGCCGAACGGTTCAATGCGATACCAGCCGACCGCCACACTGTCGGACGGGTTGTAGGTCAGACGTGGCAGCGGCGACACGAACGCGGCCCAGGCAAGCGCAGCGAGGCCCGCAGCGGCGAAGCCCGTCAGCACGATGCGAGCGCGCAGGCGCGAACGAGGATGCGGTGCGATGCTGGATGTGGAAAGCGCCGTCATGGCAACGCCCTCCCGGCCAGCCAGGCCGTATGTCGCTCGGCGGTGTATTCGGGTAGCGGCAAGCGCGCAGCGAGCCGGTTGCCGAGCGTGCGCCAGTACGCGGGCGACACGTCGGCTGGCGCAATGCCCTGGGCCTCGATGGCGTCGAGCTGCGCAAACACAGCGCGGACGGCGGGTTCGCCGTCCGCGTGCAGCAGCAACCGCGCGCCAGGCAGCACGCCGGGGATGCGCTGCACCGCATCCAGCGATGTGCAGGCCTGCATCACCATGAGTTCCCAGCGGATCGTGCCGTAGTCATTGGCCTGCCACCGGATGCGGCAAAACACGGCCCCCGACAAGAACATCGCGACACGGCGCCAGTGGTCAAGCCGGACGATGCGTGACGGTTCGCCGAAGCGCAAATAGAGGTCAATGCGCCGCTCGACGTAGGCGAGCGACACGCGGGTCGACGGTACGGTGCCGGCCCGTCTGGCGAGCACCGCGAGCGAAGGCGGATTTGTGTTGGTCGTGGCAGCCGTGGCCGCCGAAGGTTGTCCGTTCATTAGGAGTTCTCCGGAAACTCGCGTTCCAGCAGTGCGCGCAGCAGTTCGGCCACCGTCACGCCACGCGTGAAGGCAGACACCTTGATGCGCGCCCGCATCGCGGGGGTGATGTCGAGGGTCAGGCGCGCGGTGTAGAGGTCGCCCTTTTGCAAGGCATCGGCGTCACCCTGGCGAATCCACGCCTCGGCGTGCGGATTCGCCGGTGGACGTGCGCCGATGCCGATGCGTTTGCCGCGCGCGCTCGTCATGTCGGCCACCTCAGCAGTTCATCGGTAAGTGCGGCGATCTCGCGCGCGGCGGCGCTGTCAGGTGTCGTCTCGCGTGCGAGCCGGCCGGCGGCCACGCTGTCGGCGAACACGATGCGCTGATGCACTTCCGAGCGCAGCGCCGGAAGCGGTTGTTCGGCAAGCGACTGCCGCGCTTCCCGGCCGATGATGGTGGTGCTGACGCGCCGGTTGATGACGAAGGCCGCGCGTAGCGCAGGTCGGAACACTTGCGCTTCGCGGATCAACGCCACCATCTCGGCACTGGCCCACAGGTCGTAGGGACTGGGCTGCACCGGGATCAGCACACGCTCGGCCGCCAACAGCGCAGAGCGCGCCAAGACGGCGATACGAGGCGACCCGTCGATGATGACGTGATCGGCCTGCCTGGCGAGTTCTGGGGCCTCCTGGTGCAGCGTTTCGCGTGCCAGGCCCACGGCGCTAAACAGCCTGGGCAGACCTTGCTGACTTCTGCGCTGTGTCCAGTCCAGCGATGAGCCCTGCGGATCGGCATCTAGCAGGATGACCGATTGCCCGCGCATCGCCAGTTCGCCCGCGATGTGCGTGGCGAGCGTGGTCTTGCCCACGCCGCCTTTCTGATTGAGCAAGGCAACGATCATGGCGCGGCCCTCCGATCTGGAAAGCCAGCCTGTTTTTGCGCAGAAAACCGGAGTTGTTTTTGCTCTCGGGGTTGGTTTGTTTTTTGCCCCTCGGCAGTTGTCCACCGAAACGGCGCGCTTCTACTAAAAGTTAGAGAATTTAAGTTAGGTAAGTTAAGGGGCGTCGAAACCCGCGCCGTTATTGGCTTTGCAGCCGATTCGTACTCCTGATAGCACGATAGGCGTACTCCCGATAGCACGATACCCGTTACTCCTGATAGCACGAGCCCGTCCACAGGTTGTCCCGTAGTTATCCCCGTGCCGTGAACGGCACGGGCCGGAAGGTCAATAGCTCCGTCCGGTCGCCCGGCATCCGTTCGATGCCCAAGACGTAGCCCGGCAGCGATTGCCGCGCCACTAAAACGCGCAGGTCGTAGGCGAAATCCGAAAACCGCGTGCTGCTGCCAGACTTGCGATACAGATGTTGGAAGTCGAACTGCCAGCCAGCCTCCTGTCGACCGCCATGCTTGCGCACCAGCCGATACAGCCATCGCTCGATGCCGCCCGTGAGTCGGAAGTACGCCGGGTCGATGGTGAGCACCAGCGCCGCGTCGAGCACGCCCGCATAGAACCAGTCCGGCAGAATCAGCTCGATGCCCAGCGGCGTGCCGCGGGCGTCGGCCAACTCTTTCCACTCGTTGATCCAAGAAAAGCGGTGCAGCCGTCGTCCGGTCGTCTCTCGGATGGACGTGGCCACAGTGGTCGACTGCAAGCGATCCAGCGCAGCCTTGAGGCGTTGGTAGTCGCGCAGCGACGTTCCGCGCCCGATGAAGCGCAGGATCTCGTAGGGAGTTGCCTGCATCAGGCGCGATGGACGAATGCCCGCATCGCGCGCTTCCACGATTTGCGAAGCGGCCCAGATCAGGATGTCCGCATCCCAGATGGTAGCGATGCCGTGCTCCAGTGTCCCTTCCACGCGTATCGTGACGTTGCCGCTGCGAAAGTCGATCGGCGCCGTGCGCCGCGATTTCGCCAGCGAGAAAAATGGAAAGGCCATCAGGTCTTGGCTGTCGCGCGGCGCCATGTCGCCCGGCAAGGCGCGGAACAGATCGAGCTGTTCCCGCTCCCGCGATGGGTTGGACAGGGCGATGGCCACCGGCGAGCCACCGATCAGCGCGCACGGCTGTCGGCCGAGTGGTGCTCGGCGTATTCCGGGTCGGACGTGGTTTCGTAGCTGCGCTGGTCGGCCCAGGCATCAAGGTCGGCCACCGCGTACATGACGCGCCGGCCGAACTTGCGGAACTTCGGCCCGTTGCCGATCACGCGCTGTTTCTCCAGCGTGCGCGGCGAGAGGCGCAGGTAGTCGGCGGCCTCATCATTGGTGAGATAGCGTTGAGGCTGCGCCGGCGCGGGAGCGGCGGCAGGTTGCAAGGGAGCGGGTCGCATGGTGAGAACCTCCATCGGTCAGGAACGCCCGGCCACACAACGCGACCGGATGGAGGCAGTCTCAAGAAAGAGGCGCGGAGCGCAGAGGGTCGTTTTGCAGTGAAGGCAAAGCGACCCTCCCCAGGTCATTCGAGCTGTGCCAGACGGCGATAGCCGCCGCGCATCAGCAATCGCCCGCGCTGCACCAAGCGGCGCACGCGCGAACGCAGGCCGCCGTCGGCGTACCAGCCGCCGGCGACGGCTTCGGCGCCGAACAGCCCAGCGGCTGTTTCGCGTAAGGACGCGCCCGCCAAGGTCGCGTCGAGTGCCTGGAGCGTGTGCAATTCCAGCAGCGCGGCAGGCGTAGGCCGGGAGCGGGCCGCTGCCGCAGGCGCGGTTTCCGCGACTGCGGCCAGGGTGTCCAGTTCGGCCGCCATCGTGCGGTAGCGCCCGCAGGGCGCAGCGCACGCGCGGACGGCATACAGATAGGCCATGCCATCGGTCAGGCCCGGTGCCAGTGCGAGCCGCACGCAGCAGCCGGGCCATCGTGCCACCACCACCAAGCGCTTGCCGTCGTGAATCAGATGCTTGTGGCCCGGGATGCGCCAGAACTCGAACGCGTCGGCATCGGGTGGCGGGTCGGCGTCCGGGTAGAGCTGGAGCACGGCATCATGGTCCGTGAACCAGGCTGGATGCGCGTCGCGCGCGTCCAGCGCCGGGTCTTCCAGCAGGCGCAGGCCCCAGGGGTGCGCCGCTTCCGGTCGATGGCGACGGCGCAGCCAGTCGCGCCGGTAGTCGGGATGGCGGCGCAGATATTCCCAGGCCAGCGCGAGCCCGTCCAGGTGCAGCACGTAGAGATACGCGGCGGTTGGATACCAGAAATCGGCGCTTCGATCAGCCATGACGCGACCTCCTGTTCGACAGGAACGTCGCCACGACCTCGGGCGCGAATAGCTACGGTATCAAGACATCAAAGCGCCATCAGGAATGACGTAACTTAAGCTGTAGAGAGAGTGTCAAGACCGATTAGCTCCGAAACCTTGCTCGGGTCGTCCGAGTGCGACGTCCGCGCATCCCGGAAATGGGGCGCGGCACTGACACCGTGCCGCAGCCCGCGACACTCATCATGTCTTTCTAGGTCAAGCTGCACACTCTTGGTGCAAGAGTGCCGATTCAGACCCCAGCCGTCTTGAGTCAGACTGAGAAAGACACAATGCGCTGCAACGGCCTGTGTCTGGATGGCCCGTCGCAGGGAGCAAGTGGTTCGTCAGTCGGGGATCGAACCATCGCGCTGCGCCAGCCGGGCGTATTCTGATAACGGCCGCGAGGCGCGGAAATACAGGTCCCGCAGGACGGGCTGCTGCTGCGGCCCGACGATGCCCGCCAGGTCGGACAGCTTGACCGTCCCTAGTGCGGGCATACCGATGCCGAGGTCGATCAGTCCCCATGCGGTATCGCCATCGGCTGGGTCGAGCGCGGCCAGCAGCCAGGTCGCATGCGCATCGGGCGTGAACAGTCGAACCACCGGCAGCGGGTCGATGCTCTGGCCGGCGGCGCGCGCCGCGCCGTTGGCGAGCAGATGGGCGCGTTCGTCGGCGGAGGTGAGCGGCTGGGTCATGGGCGGGAATCCCACGTATCTGCGAATGCACGAACACGCTTTTCCGGCGAAGCACGGAACCACCAAGCCGGATATGCGCTTTCGTGCGCAAGCACGGATGCGCAAGCTCTCGAATCCGTACATGCACAGAAACGCAAACGCGGAATTGTGGATGTCAGGAAAGGCACGAATGCGGCTCCCCGGCTCTGGCGAAATCCTCAGATGCGGATTTCCTTAAAGGCACAAATACGGAAAACAACAACACCAATTGAACACTATAGATTGTAGCCCTATAGGGCGCAATGGGTTGTCATCTTGGTTTTATAGGGAAAACCATTTGTGGCGGCTAAAAACTCATTGGCAACGGCAATACGGACGGTCAGAAAAGCGCGCGGCTTGAGCCAGGAAGCGTTTTCTGACGTGTCGAGCCGCACCTATATGAGTTCACTGGAACGCGACCTAAAAAGTCCGACTCTGCACAAGCTGACCGAGCTGTGCGAGGTCATGGAAGTGCATCCACTCACGCTGCTGACGCTAGCCTATGCAGGAGACAGCCCGAACAAGGTCGACGAGCTTCTAGCGCAGGTGCGCGAGGAGCTTCAGAAAATCGCAATCCGAAAGACGAAATGACATCTTCAGTGGAGGGCATAGGCATTCGTCTTTGCGGCACCGCTCAGACAGCATCGCGTGGCTCTTCACCTTTGGTATGACCTCCTGCATTGCGTCGGGGCGAATATCCCATGACGCGCTTATAAGCGGTACCGAACGCAGCCTCCGAACTATAGCCAACTGATTGAGCAATCTTCGCGACTGAACTACCTTCGCGGCGCAATTCACGCTCAGCATGACGCATTCGCCACTCAGTCAAATAGGTGAGTGGTGGAACTCCCGCCACAGTTCGAAAATGCGTTATGAAGCTGGTTCGCGACATAGCCGAAGCGTACGCCATCTCTGCCAGAGTCCACGAGCGAGCCAGATCGCCTTGCACCAATGCTAGTGCCGGCGCTAACCGGGAATCGCAAGCAGCGCGAAGCCAGCCTGGCTCGCCCAACTGGCCTGTCGAAAGATGGCGTCGCAAGATCTGGATAAGCAGGAGATGCGCAAGGCTTGAACATGCCATTTCAGCACCTGGCGCACAGTCAGCTGCTTCTTCGACCAATTCTCCAATCAATCCGCTGAAACGATTCGTGCCGCTTGCGGAAGCACGTATATGAAGGAAGTCCGGCAGGCTCTCGACCATCAGGCGCCCTCCTGCTTGGTTTGTGTCAATGTGCCCCCCGAGAAACAGGAAGTCGTCACCTTGTCCCACAGGAATGACCATCGAATCTTTGTTGGCGAAGACTTCGCTCGAAGGCCGTGGTACTAACGTCAGGTCGCTTGCTACAGTGAAGCCATCGTTCCGCGCCAGCAAAAAAACATCGCCTGGCGCCAGCCGGAAAGGCGCATCGGTTCCATCAAGCGCTAGTACGCAATACCCACGCCCGATAACAAAGAACTTGATCTTGTTGGGTGGGGGAAAACGGACCGACCACTCACCACCGCCGATAAATCCCCCTGCATAGATCGTGCGTGCGTCGATGAGCTCTAATGTTCGAGAAAGAGGATCGCGCAACATTTTTGTACGTTCACGAAAGAAAAATGCATTTTACCGCATTTAAAGTTCTTAATTCGTGGCGCAAACTGCGATTAACGACATCAACAACGAGGTTCGATATGACTACTTTGCAAAAACCAGTTGAAACGGGCTTCACTGCTCACAGCACGACGCTTGACGTTATTCGAGGTATCAACCTAACTGGCAAACTCGCAATCGTGACTGGCGGCTACGCGGGGCTCGGACTTGAAACCGCTCGAACACTCGCTTCCGCTGGTGCCCGCGTGATCGTACCCGCCCGCGATGTAGCCCGCGCCCGCCAAGCAATTGCGGAAATCGGCGGCGGCATTGAAGTGAGGCCGATGGATTTGCTCGACCCGGTGTCAATCGATGCATTTGCTCACGGGATCGTGCAATCCGGGCTGCCACTACACATTCTGATCAACAGCGCCGGCATCATGGGGGCACCGGAAGTGGCCCGCGATAGCCGTGGCAACGAGATGCAGTTCTCGACTAACCACCTCGGTCATTTTCAGTTGACCCTGCGACTTTGGCCTGCATTGGTTCGTGCGCAAGGCGCACGCGTCATTTCGGTTTCTTCGCTGGGGCACCGACTGTCGAACATCGTCTGGGAGGATGTCAACTTCGAGCACCGGGCCTATGACGGATGGATCGCCTACGGACAGTCGAAGACGGCCAATGTGCTATTTGCGATTGAACTGGATCGGAGAGGCCAGGACTACGGCATCCGCGCATTTTCACTGCACCCTGGCGGCATCGTGACAGGACTGGCGAAGCATATGACGATCGAGCAGTTAAAGGGCCGGGGGAATGTCGATGCAAACGGTGACCCCGTGATTGATCCCGACCGCGACATGAAATCCATCCCGCAAGGTGCTGCGACCCATGTCTGGTGCGCCGTTAGCCCCCAGCTTGACGGTAAAGGCGGAGTCTTTTGCGCAAATTCAGACATTACCGGCGTGGTCGAAAGTGACGATTCACTCGCATTCAGCGAGGTGAGAGGAAGGAGTTCGGATGTGGCGACCTATGCTATTGATCCGGCTGCGGCCAAGCGTCTGTGGGAATTGAGCGAAACCATGTTGAAGATTGCTCTTCCAGAGTGATTCAGCGCCAACGATTTGACGGCTGTACTAAATAAGTCGATTAGTCACCAATGACGACTTAGGGACGACTATGCCTTGCAAAAGCGAGCCCCGCCGCAATGGGCGGGACGCAGTGGCGGCCGTCAGGCCGCTTGAGGCTTGCTGCGCGACCAGATCAGGTCGTGCGTGCCGTCCTCGCCCTCGATCAGGCGGGCATAGACCGTTGCCGGGAACGAAGGATCGTCGAGGGTCACGGACAGGTAATCCCGCCCGGCTTCGCTGGTCTTCCTCCACGCCGCGCCGATGTCGTGGCTTGCCGCCTGCAGGCGGAAGTCGGGGGCGTTCTCGTTGTTGCCCTTGTCGTTGGGAACCAGCTTGACCTTGACGTTGAGCGTCAGGGTGCGGAGCGTGCCAGTGAAACCGTCTTTGTCTGCGGTGAAGGTGCCGATGTTAGCCATGATGATTTTCCTTTCGGGTTGAACAAGATCGCGCCAGTGCGTCCTTGTCGTGATCCGGCCGGCGAGGGATGGGCGGGCCGCACCGCGCAGCGGTCGCAGCAGCGTGGAGAACCTGGAAGCACAAAGAATTTGTCCCGCGAGGAAGCCGTGCAGCGGCGGGGAAATTGTTTGCGCTGGAAGGTTGCGGCCATGAAGCCCAAGGCGCAGCGGTGCCCTCGCCAGGATTCACAACAGACCAAGGACGTACAGGCCGACCGCTCCCGAAAGGAGACATGGCCGACTCGATATCCCCGCGTGATGGCTTCACCGGCTTGTGCCCTGATGCGGCAAGGTCAATACCCCAGCGACAAGGCGGGAGCGCCCCTGCCGCAGCTTGCGGCCTCGTGCTTGAGGCGTGACGTGGAAGCTCCATAAGCTCGGCCGGGCGGGTGTGTCGGTGAACCGTCCTTTGTGACGTACAGGCGACGAACCGCCAGCGTCGGGGACAGCACTCTTTTGCGCAACCTGCCGCAGCAAGCCTGGGCGTAGCCCCACATGCTCCGCCCATGCGGCGGGACGTCATCGAAACGTTGCGCGCGTCAGCGGGCACTGATCGCCATACCGCGCGCAAGGCATTTGTGCGCTCGCCACGTCGTCGCCTAGTCGAAGGCGGCGACGTGGCGGTTTTGCTGTGGACGTTGACACCGGGCGCGGCAGACTTGCCGCGCCCGGTTTGATGCGAAGCCCCGGCGCTGTGCGCCGGGGCTATGCTGCTATGTCACGCGGCGAGCGCGTGGGCTTCCACTTCGTCGGCGGCGACTTCCGATGCCTCCACGTTCTGCGTGCGTTCCTGCGGCTCCGTGTCGTGGCCGCTCTTGAACACGGCGGGCATCCAGCCCGTACCATCGGCCAGCCGTTCCGCTTCGCTGGCAATGTCGGCCTTCTTCAATTTCGCCAGCCGAGTAGCGTGCGACGGCGCGAACTCGCCCACGGCTTCCAGAATCGCGGCCTTCGGCAGATGCTGGAAATACCCTTTTGCGGTGGGCTTCCACCATGCGGCCATGTCCAGCCCCACAGCCTGCGCCAGTTCCGCGCCCGGTTGCCGCACCGTGGCGCGAGGCGTCACCACGTCCACCGTAGCGGCGACGCATACCACCAGCAGCCGTACCAGTTCGTCTTGCGGTGTCGCCAGCAGCACGGCGAACAGTTCGGCGCTGTCCTGTGGCAATGCCTCGCCCGCGACCTGCTGCAACTCGCGCAGCGCCACGGCGGCAGGCGATTCCGGCCAGTCCGGGGCCATGCCTTCCAGCCGGTCTTGCACGGTCAGGCGCACGCCAAGCGGCAGGTCGTGGCCGTAGTGGCTGTCCTGCAAGACGGTCTGCACCAGCCCATGCACCAGCGCGGCCAGGGCGACCTGCGGATGCCGGGCGACTTCGATTTGCAGTGCGGCAGTGCGGTGCGCGCTCAACCGTTGCGCCAGTCGGTCGGACAGGCTGGCCGCGACCGTCACCGGCTCGGCGTCCTCGCCTTCGCTGTCGTCCGCGCCTTCGCTTCCGGCGAAGCCTTGCCGCAGCCGTTCCAGCGTGCGCAGCGCCTTCGCCTCGGCCTCACGCAACAGGCCGCGATGAATCACGGCTTCGCCACTGCGGTCGATGGTAATGATGGCACCCGCGACAGCGCGCACGTCCGGGGCGTAACCCTGCAAGGCATCCTCCACGGCTTGCAGTTCTCCGGCCACCTGTTCGCGGCGCGGTTCCAGCGCCTCGGTCTTGTCCTCGTCCTCGGCGTCGTAGGCTTCCTCCAGTTCGGCGTCGATCTTGTCGAGGCGGGTTTGCAGCGAGGCGATGCGGCGGGCTTCGCGGGCGCTCGGTTCGCGGCGCCGGCGCGGTGCGTTCTGGAACGCTTGCCGCTCGGCGTAGCTCATGTGCGGCACGGCTTCCACCCACGCCCAACCCTCGGCGCGCACGTCCCCGGCCAACGCATCCAGCTTGTCGCGCACCAGCGTTTCCAGCAGCGCGGCGTCGGTCAGGTAGGTTCCACCATCGCCTTCCGCGAACAGGTCGCGGCGGATGCCACCGCCTGCCGTGGTGTAGGCGTTCATCCCGATGAAATGCACCAGCGGATGCGTGGCATCGATTTCGCGCTCGGTCAGGCGTTCGCGCAGCGCGGACGCACCACGCTGCCATTCGGGCGCACCGTAGAACGCGGCTTCCTGCGCGGCGTGGTCGTCGGTGATGGTCAAGGCCATCAACTGTTCCAGTGTCACGCCACCGGCCCGATAGTCGGCCATCAGGCGTGGCGAGACGTTGGCCAGCTTCAAGCGGCGCTGCACCACCAGCGGGGAGACGCCGAAGTCGGCGGCAATGTCTTCCACCGGGCGGCCTTCTGTCACCAGCGCGGCGAACGCCTCGAACTGGTCGGCGGGGTGCATGGCCTCGCGCAGCACGTTCTCGGCCAAGCTCACGGTACGCGCCGAAGCATCGGGCACCAGCAGGCACGGCACCTCGTAGTCGGCGACGATGCGCTTTTTCTTCGCAAGCAGCTTCAACGCGGTCAGGCGGCGGTCACCTGCCACCACTTCGTATTGCTCGCCATCGGCGGCGAGGATGACAACGAGGTTTTGCAGCAGGCCGATGCGGGAAATGCTCGCGGCCAGTTCGGGAATGGACAGGCGCGGTGACTTGCGCGCGTTGCGCTTGGAGCGGCGCGGCAGCAACTGCGAAAGCGGAACCAAAATCAGGTTCTTGGTCGGGTCGGCCACTTCCAACGGCGCGGCAGCTTCGATGGCGCGGGTTTCGGTTTGAGTAACGGCGTTCATGGTGATAACTCCTTGCGGTTTAGGGATGCAGCAGCGAAAGAAGCGGCAAGGGCTGCTGCCTGCCCCTGCCGCGTGGGCATTCAGGCTTTCAACTGGCGCATGCCATCAGCCAGCAGCCAAAGCGCGCGATTCAGTCGGATGTTTTGATCGATGCCCTGCACCGGACGGGTCTGCTGACGGCGTCCGTTGGCGCTGCGCCCGCGCAAGCCGCCTTGGGTCAGGTTTTCTTGCGTGCGGTTGAACACGCTCCACAAGTCCGGGCGGCGGTCGTCGTGGCGGCGCGGCATCAGGATTTGCGATTCCGTGATGGGTGCGGGCTTGTCGGGGTCGTCATACTTGAGGGCCAGCGCGGCGCGGGCGAACACTTCGGATTCGCCATCGTTCAAGGTGATAGTGCGCATGGCATCGCGGGATTCCTTCACCCGGTCGAAGCCGCTCAACACTTCGTAAGCGCCTTCGATGACGTGTCCGGCCACGTCGCCTTTGTGGGGCACGCGCACGTCCGCCACCGTGTCGCCGCAGACAAGGCCATTGCTGCAAACAAACCGGAACATCCCGGCCAGCATCTGATAGCTGCTCGTGCCGTCATGCGAGTTCAGCAGCACTATTTCATTGGCTTCCGCGCCGTTGATCTGGCTGGCATGGCGCAAGCGCAGCATGTGTTTGGTGTAGTCGCGGCGGTCGTCGTGGCGCACGCGGGTTTGCGCTGCCATGAAGGGTTCAAACCCTTCCTTGCGCAGTTCCGCCAGCACGGCGGCGGTGGGGATGTAGGTGTACCGTTCGGAGCGGCTTTCGTGCGGGGCGTCTGCGAAGATGGACGGGGCCACGCGGCGGATTTGGTCGTCGGACAGCGGGGAATCGCTGCGCAACGTCGGGGAATGGGAAGCGAAACGGGATGCGAGTTGCATGGTCTTTCTCCAAGAGTTGCTGCTGTGGTTTCAAAGCTGACCGGATTCCAAGATTCGGAGCCCGTTGT
The DNA here is from genome assembly GCA_031291325.1 of Burkholderiaceae bacterium. GTDB lineage: Bacteria > Pseudomonadota > Gammaproteobacteria > Burkholderiales > Burkholderiaceae_D > PKWO01. The sequence goes on along the minus strand of JARLJG010000068.1, from coordinate 86,229 downwards.
GGCTTCGGTTGGTTCGGCGCAGAGACCTGGGCCGGTCCCTGTTGGCCGCCGTCTTTCCTGAGTTCATCGCCCGCGAAAAACCGGGCCAGCGAGGGACTGGCCGTCAAGGAAGAAGCGCAGGGTTGGTGCGGCCCGCAGCGCAGCGAGGACTCGGCCCTGCGCGCCTTGATGGCCAGGCACCGCGGGCTACGGTCGCGGGAAAAAGCGATGAACTTGGGGAAAGACGAACAGCGGCCGATGGGCCAGGAGATGCGCTGAAACCAACGCCGCGCGGCGAGCGCCCCTGCGTGCCAGCGGCACGCCTAGCTGGTTGACTGTTGGCCGATCAGGTGCAACCTGTTCGGCTGCATTCGAGGGGCGCCAAGCACGGCGCGGCGGGGATGGGCTGACTAGCCGATCCCCTGGAGGGCAAGCGTCGCGCGCAGGCCAGGAGCGGAGAGACGGCCAGAGGCATCAGGGATCAAAGCCGCATGGCCGCGACTCGGTACGAGGCGCGGGGCAACGCCCGCGAGCCCGACGGCGGCACGCCGGGATGCAATGCCATGCGTGACAAAAAGTAAGTGACTTAAAAGCCCAGATGGGCCACAATGTAGCTACAACCACCTTTGAGCACATGAAATGGCCAGCACTGACGTCGTTCGTGCCCGGATAGACGGGCATATCAAAGAAGAAGCGAGCAGCGTCCTGGCCGAGATGGGACTGTCCGTTTCGGATGCCATCCGTATGCTGCTAACCCGCATCGCAGCGGACAAAGCGCTGCCATTTGACGTCAATCGCGTCCTTCCCCATTCGGATCGGAAAGCGCCATGAGGTTGTGCCTGAAAACACTTAACCGGTCATGGCCCTGAACCGCATGGATCGCATACAACAGCTCGGCTACGAAAAAGATTTCCGCATCATCTTCCTTGAAGCCAAGGGGGACGGATTTCAGCGCCTGTTCGAAAAGCTGATGGCGAAGGCCCACCCGAACGATTTCATGGCCTGCCGACCATGGGGCAATGTTGGCGACCGGAAAAATGACGGATACCTGCCATCGGCTCGAACCCTATTTCAGAGCTATGCCCCCAATGAGTTGAGTGCCGCCGAAGCCATCAGAAAGATCAACGAGGATTTCGAGGGCGCAAAGGAGCATTGGGAGCAATATTTTGAAGAGTGGACTTTTGTCCATAACGCGCCTGATGGGCGCCTAGGCCCCCACATCATCGAAGCGCTGGCCAAGCTCGCGAAAGAAAATCCGAAGATCAAGATTGGTCACTGCGGTTGGGATGAAATGCTGGCGAAGTTTCGCCAGCTCAGCTTGCAGGACCTCGAATCCTGGTTCGGCCCCTCGCTGACTATGGAGGCAAACATCAATCTGGGCTATAGCGATTTGATGGCCGTACTCACGCACATCAACGTTGCTCCCGCGCCAGCGACGAGTGAAGTCAAAGATGTCTCGCGGGGGAAAATCGAGGCAAATCTTCTATCTGCGGTTGTCGCCGATTTTTTGAAGATCGGTATGCAGAAGTCGCCGTTGGTCATGCAGTTCTTCGATAACTGGAAGAACCCCGTGTACGGTGAGCAAATTGCGTCCGCATTCAAGAGTCAGTACGTGGCGCTGAGAGATACGGTACCTCCGCTTCATCCTGACGAAATTTTTGGTCGGCTTGAAACCTGGGCGGGGGGAGTCGTGAACACGACACCCACCCACAAGGCGGCAGTGCTGGCGGTCATGGCCTACCTGTTCGACAAGTGCGAAATATTCGAAGATGCCCAAGCGGTGAGGTCAACATGATCCTGCCGTCCAAGCATCTCCCGCAAGATCGCGCGCTGCTCACCGTGGGCGGTCATGTTCTGACTTTCCTTGCGCGCCCCAAAACGGTTTCCGCGTTGTGGGAGGAATTAAACCGACAGGACCAAGGGCTGGTTGCCATCCGCCCTCGGCGAATCACCTACGACTGGTTCGTGCTTGCGCTGGACCTTCTGTACGCCCTTGGAACCATCGAACTTGAAAATGGCCTTGTGGCACGGAGGGAAGTTTGATCCACCATCTTTTCAGCACGCTGCCCACCTTCAAGAATCTCGGCGATCTGAAGCCGGGGCTGAATGTGCTGCTGGCCCAAAAAACCGAAGGCGCAAGTAGCAAGCAAACCCGCAATCGCGCAGGCAAAACGAGTTTCATTGAAACAGTTCATTTTCTGACCGGCTCGGAAGCCGGCCCTGACTCCATCTTCCGCACGCCGGAGTTGGCCGAATACACCTTCGGCATGGACTTCGATTTGAAGGATGCCCGTACCGTCGTCGAGCGCAGCGGCAGTGCCAAAGCCAAGATCTATGTGACGGAGCCGCCGGCCGCCAAGCGCAAACTGTCGGCAACCGATTGGGTCACGTTCCTCGGTGAGGAGATGTTCGGCTTGAGCAGCCTCGAAGCCGCAGGCAGCAAGCCCCCTTCGTTCCGGTCACTTTTCGCCTACTTTGTGCGTCGCCAGATGAGCGGTGCATTCACCACGCCAGAGAAGCAGGCCACCATGCAGGGAACGGGCGACATGCAGATGGCGCTCATGTTCCTCCTTGGTCTGGATTGGCAGATTGCGCGCGACTGGCAAGCTGTTCGTGATCGTGAAAAGACCCTGGAAGAGCTGAAGAAGGCGGCGGGTACAGGGGCGTTCGGCTCGATCATCGGCAAGGCGGCTGATTTGCGCACGCAGTTGACCCTGCAGGAAGCTCGTCTCAAGAAGCTCTATTCGGAAATTGAGACATTCCAGGTGCTGCCGGAGTACCGAGAACTGGAAGTCGAAAGCGCCAAGCTGACACGCCAGCTCAATGAACTGGCTAATGCCAACACCATAGACTTCGCGGCCATCCGTGACCTCGAAGGTGCGCTGGCCTCCGAAATTCCGCCTGACCTGGAAGACCTGCAAGCGATCTATCAGGAAGCAGGCGTTGCACTTCCTGGCCTCGTAAAGCGTCGTTACGACGACGTGAAGAGCTTCCATCAATCGGTCGTGCGCAATCGCAAAGACTATCTATCCAGCGAACTCGAAGCGGCACAGCTACGCATCGAGCTGCGCGACAGCCAGAAAGCCCAGCTCGACCAGCGCCGTGCGGAAATCATGGGCATTCTCAGGAGTCATGGCGCACTGGATCAGTTCCTCAAGTTGCAGGGGGAATTAGGTCGCCTGGAATCGGAAGTGGAATCCCTGCGACAGCGTTTCGAAGCGGCCGAGCAGCTCGAAGGCACGAAGAACGAGTTGGAGATCGAGCGCAACCGGCTGACGATTCGGCTGCGACGCGATTTTTCCGAGCAGAAGGATCGACTGGCCGAAGCCATCGTTGCCTTCGAGGAAACGTCGCAACGGCTCTACGAGTCGGCTGGCAGCATGACCGTCGATGAAACATCCAACGGCCCGATGTTTAAGTTTCCGATGCAAGGTCAGCGCAGCAAGGGCATCAAGAACATGCAGATTTTCTGCTTCGACATGATGCTCATGCGCTTGTGCCACAAGCGGCAGATAGGTCCCGGCTTCTTGATCCATGACAGCCATCTATTCGATGGTGTCGACGGGCGCCAAGTCATCAGTGCATTGCGTCTGGGCTCGGAGATCGCGCAGGAGCTTGGTTTTCAGTACATCGTGACGATGAATGAAGACGATGCTTTCAAAGAGACTATCGAAGGCTTCGATCTGAATAACTATGTGCTTCCCACGCGGTTGACAGACGCAACGGAGGATGGCGGGCTGTTTGGTATCAGATTCGGATGAGTTCGAGATTGATTGAAATCTAGAGCGTCCGACCGAGCCTGAGCTGTCAGGACCTGGGCAAGAACAAGCTTGACACGCCCTTCTGCATTTTTCGAGAGGCAGCATGATCGGACAAAGAACCCGCTATTCGTTCGCACAATTCCTAGAGTTGCAGGAGCCGATGATTTCAATCGTGCTTCTGGGCAAGTACGGCGCCCAGCACCTGTCGCTGTCACACGGGCAACTGTTGTACGGCTTATTGAATACGCTACGCGACCTGGATGACCGCACGCTCATGCTCGCATTGGCTGAGGTCGTTGCGACTGCGGGCGATCTACGGGCCAGGGTCAATCCGAAGTATCGATTCGACGAGCGCCAGCATGATCTGGCGCAATGCCTCCTGCTGGACGGCTACATCATCCAGGACAAAAAGCTGATTCAGAGCGATCCATCGATTTCCGATGCGGCTCCCTTAGAGGACGATCTGATCGTAGCGCTACAGAACTCAGGGGCTCCTCGTGCGCAAGAAATCATCGCCAAGATCAACGATTCGGCTGGCGCGTTCCGGGCAGCCCCGCCCGACTACAACGCATCGCTTGTGAACGCCCGCGTGGCGCTGGAAACTTTGGCCGGCGACATAGCCGCGCATGTTGCTTCGCAGCGGCAGCCCCCCGTTACTTACAACCCATCGAAGTGGGGCGAGGTGCTTGCGTTCCTGCGCAGCAGCGGCGAGATCACCACAGAGGAGGAAAAAGGCCTGGCTGGTGTTTTCGGTTTTCTCAGTCCAGGCGCACACCGCCCGGTAGGAATCCCTGAAGATCAGATGACGCGGCTTGGCCGTTCCTTCGCGCTCAATATGTGCTGGTTCCTGATAAAGAACCATCTCGCGCGAATTCCACAGCTTTGAAACTCGCGACTTAAATCGCAAGGACCAACAAAATGCCGTTTGAGATCAGGCCCTGGGAAGCGATTGCGGAAAACTACGGATGCACAATTCTGCTTGGCAACGGTGCCAGCATTTCCGTCAGTCCGACCTTCTCCTACGGCTCGCTGCTGCAACATGCCGCCGAGCACAACCTGCTTCCTGCGGATGCTCAGCGGTTGTTCGAGTTCTTTCAGACCAACGACTTCGAGCTGGTTCTTCGTATCGTCTGGCAGGCCTCAAACGTCAATCGTTCGCTACAAATACCGGACGAGCGGACCCATGCCGCCTACGTCGGTCTTAGGGACTGCCTCATTCAAACAGTCCGCGACATTCATCCGGAGCATGGTGCGGTAAGCGCCCACCTGCCGATCATCTATCAATTCCTGAAGCGGTTCAGAACCGTCATCTCGCTCAACTACGACCTGGTGGTGTACTGGGCTATGACCTACGGATTGGACATCGACGACCAGCATGCGTTCAAAGACTGCTTTGTGGGAGGTGGCACCTTCGACGATGACTGGCAGCGATTCAGGCAGCCGATCCGGGGAGATCGTTCAACCTCGCTGGTGTTCTATGCGCATGGCAGTCTGGTGTTGTGCCGAAACCTGGTCGAGCAGGAGCGCAAGATCCACAACCTTCAGGACGGGCTGCTGGAGGCGGTCCTGCAGCGCTGGCAAAACGGAGAGGTCGTGCCTTTGTTCGTGAGCGAGGGAACGTGGCCGCAGAAAGTTGCTTCCATCCAGAACAGCTACTACCTCTCCACTGTCTACAGAGAGGTGCTGAAATCGCAGCGGGACACGCTGGCGGTTTATGGCTGGGGCTTCGCCGAGCAAGACATTCACCTACTGCGTCGGCCCTGCAAAATCCAGATCAACACATGATTGACCGTTTCGGCATCGTGGCTGCCGATTTCGGGAACGTGACCGTTCATTCCGGCGACGTGACCGATCCTTGTTATGCGTTTGAGTAGATCCCTGGCATCTGTGGGCGCGCCGGTACTTGCATCAGCGCCGCGTGCAGCAGGCGCAAAAAAAGTGACCCAAGGCCAAGACGGGCGATCGCCCGCAGCAACCAACGCAGGTTGTAGCCCGCCGCGCAGCTGATGGCGTGAAGCGCGTCGCCCAGCGCGCCTTGCAACCAGCAGCGGTCCATGCGGTTGTCGGACTTCAGGTGGCCGATCGCCGGTTCGACCGCCTGACGCCGCCGCAGCCATCGCTTTTGCTGAACTGTGAGCGACTTGTACCGTCCCCGATGGATGATTTCGACGTTGGGGTTGTCGGCGTCCACGCCGCGGAAGCCCAGGTCGACGACGATCTCCTTGAGTGTGACCGCGTGGTCTTGCATCAGGTTCGTCGCCTGCTCCAACGCAGCGTTCAAGATGTGGCCGTCGTACGGGTTGCCCGGGAAGGTACGCGCCCCGAGCATCAAGCCGTGCTTGTGCGAGACGACCACGGCGCTCTTGACGCCGAACTCGTAGGGCTTGCGGGCCTTGCCCTTGGCCAGACATTCAACTTCTGGCGCGTGCAGCGCGTACAGCTTCTTTGTGCCATTGCGCTGCTGGGTGCGGATGCGTTCGGCCCGCTCGAGCCACATGATCAAGTCGCTCACTGCCTTCGGGTGCTCGGGCGCAAAGTCCGGTGATTCGATCCTGCGCTGTACCTCACGAATGACGATGCCCAGGATCGTGCGCTGGCGTTTGAGCACCTTCTTCAATCGTCGGAATTGCTTGGCGTGCGCGTAGCCACCTGCACGGCGGCGCAGCTCCTTGCCCTCCTTGGCGAAGGTCTGCTTGAGTTGAATTCCGGCACGCCTGGCAGCACTGACCACCTTGTGACGTGCGATCTCGATCAGGCGGCTATCCACCGGGTGAGCGATGGCCTTCTCCTGCACTGTCGTATCGACAATCACGCGCTCGAGGTCCTTGGGCTTGACGGCCTTGATCGCCAACGCGGTGTCGATCGTGGCCTTGAGCAGCAGTTCCATCCCGTCCTCACCGAGGTCGCGCCTGAACCGGCCGATCTGCGTGGCGTCGCACGGCAGCCGGTGCTCGTAGTAGTCCATGCCGCTGAAGAACTGCCAAAGCACGTTCTCGCTCCACCGAACAACGAGTTCCTCGTCGCTGAGATTGAAGCTGTGCTTCAGGTAGACCAGGCTGGCCATCAAGCGAATGGGCAGCTTGGGGCGCCCGGCGTTGCTGATGCCGCCACCGGCCACTGCCAGTGTCGGGCCGAACATGTCCTGGCCTTGGATGACCAAGCCGGCACGTTCCTGGCGCTCGAACTTGGCCGCCAGTGCTGCTTCAATCTGATCCCAGGGCAGTCGTCTGGCGAGCACCGCCAGTGGGTCGCTCAGATTGATCATCGCGTCAATGCGAGCGCGGAAAAAGTCAGCTGTCTCCAAACTCAATTCCCCCAGAAATCAACTCCAACCGAATTGAAATTCGAGGGAAACATCAGCAAGAATCAGGCCGGAAACCTCGCATTCATGCGGGTTTGCGGGATATTGCAGGGCCGACTACTGCAACGCATGAAAGACACGGGCATCAATCGTGTGGCGGTGTCAGTATTTCGAGGGGATCAAGCGTACTGCAACCGGGTCTTTCAGACGATCCGCGACGAATTGGGAGCACATGTCGAGGTGGAGTTCTTCGACAGCGAGAGCCCCGGTTGCTGGATTCATCCAGTCCACTAAGTGCTGTGTCCTGCGGCTCGGTGAAGGCGTGGTGCGAAGCCCGTGAGCGAAACGCTGGGACGCTCGTCAGTTTGGGAGAAAAACAGATGAAGTCGGATGACTCAAAAGAGTTTGATCTTGGTGAACCTGCCGCGAAGAGTCACACCCCCCTAGGCTGGCCGATCCAAACTATTGAAATAGTACCGAGTGGCAAGGCACCTAAGAAGTATGGCGCAACGACATATCGGTTTGGTGCCGTGTTGACGCTGAGCGTTATTCTCCCTCGAAGAGGCTGGACGCTCGTAAAGAAGACCAAAAACTACGCTTACTTCACCCCTCCGCCCGACCAATCATCGCCGCCATTCAGAATTTCCATTGCTGTTCCGCCGGCTGAAGAGGTTCTTGCACTTGTACGCAGAAGTTATGCCAAGAGTCAATCGTGGATGGGACAATTAGGGGAGTGGCCCGCTTGGTATTTTCACGAGCGAAACACGGATATGCAGGAGATGTGGCGTGACCAGGAAACCGGGCAGATGGCATCACGCCTTCACAAGAATCCGCCACAGTCGAGCCTCTCCATCGGCGAATGGGGCGTGTGGGAAGCCAGTGCCACTGGAGTTGCCGGCGAGTTTGTACTAGGCATACTTCCACCATCCCTAGTGCATGCTGCAGTGGCTACCAGTGACGCTGCTCGCCAGCCGATGCTCATCGAAGGGGCTTTGAAAACGGTTGAGCTTACGCTCTACGAGAGGAACGCTGCAGCACGCAAACTTTGCATTGCGCACTATGGGCCGACTTGCCAAGCATGCGGCTTGAACTACGAAGACAAGTACGGCTCAATTGGCACCGATCTCATCCACGTTCATCACGTCACCCCGTTGTCAGCCATAGGTGAGGCATATCAGGTGGACCCCATACGGGACTTGATCCCACTCTGCGCCACATGCCATCACGTCGTGCATAGAAGAGAGCCTCCGTATTCCATTGCCGAAATGAGAGCGGCAATCACCGCTCAAGCAGCTCGCGAACCCAGCGCCGATTAAGTAAGCAGAACTTGAGGCGCAGTACCAGCTAGGTTAGGTCATCGTAACAACTCGCAAGGCCTTATCTGCCGGCATGAACTCAAGCGCAACAGTTACCCGTTCAGGCTCTCCATCTTCGCGTGGAAACTCCAACATGATATTGAAGTAGCTGCCCCTGTAACCGGCGGATTCAGCAGTTCCAGGAACATCCCGCCAATCCAAGCTATAGAGGTAGTTTGATCTCATCTTGAAGCGAATGGCTTCTTCCAGCTCGCTCTTGGTCATGTTGCCCAGCCCTGCCAATGAGAGCTTGCCATCCTTTGCAGTGGTTAGGTATTCATGCTTTTTGTCCTCCACCAACACGGTGAAGTCGCTCAAGGGTGCGGCTTCTTTAGACATGGCACGGATGGCAATCTCAAGATCATCGTCCGTCTCTTGCAAAAGCATTTGCTCGGGCTTGTAGGAAAGGAAGACCCCGAAGTACATCGACTGCACACTGCGAATTGCAAGTCCCAGTGCGGCGTAGTCGTGAAGGTGCAGGTTATGGTTTTCGGTGTTGGGCCTATCGTCCTCATGACCGAGGATCACGACGTTCTTGTGCTTGATGGCCAAATTCATCAAGCCCATCGTCACGAAGGTTTTCGTCAGGCTGGCATACGTGCATGGCACATACCCCAAGTAACCCGAGTGAGCTTTCAATCCCTCATGAATTGCAGCAAGAGCCTCGCCGGAAAGGTTGTTGACGTAGAGCACGTAGCAGAAGCACGGGTGCTTAAAATTCAGGTCTTTTGCGACGACGGCCTTGTCGGCCAAAAGCCTCCGGGCAATTTCGTCTCTGTCGTCACCAAGCTCACCGCCGAGAATGCTGTGTGTGGTATTCGCCTGTAGAAGTTTGAACAATGCATCAGCAGCATCCACTCCCGCGATGCGGTCCGGATCGCAGCGATTCTCATCAAAAAGGAATGCTGCCTCGTGCTTTTTGGTCTGCGGGGTCAGAGCTGTTCGTAGCTCATCGTAACTGATCCGCTTGGCGCTCAATATATTCAGAAAGTCTTGATGAAATCGCTGCACTTCTAAGAAAGCTTTTTCATCTGACCAAGAATAGTGCTCCCTGATGGCTGCAAGCATCAGGTGACCACGTGCATTCAGGGTATGTATGCGACTCATCCTATCTTTCTCAAGTGAAGCAAGGGACGACAAGTCAATGATTAGAACCGAGGGCACCTGCTCGCTTCTGCGCGTCCTGCGCAACACACGAGCCCCTTATCAAAGCACCGGAGATTTCGCAGCACGCACCTTTGACTCAGACGTTTTCGACAAGTAACCCGTTAGCTTGGTCGAACCTCACCTTCTTTAAAACTACATGGGGAGCATTTGCACTCAATAAACCTTCCACAGTGTTTCGAGCGTCTTTGGAAATCTTTGTCCCGAAGATGACTTCCTTGATCGCACTCGAAGGCACATCAAACAGGTGAATATTTTTGCCGCCCACATTCTTTACCTCACCCGCCATCTCAAGGAATTTGAGCATTCGCCACTCACGCTCATAACTCCATTTGGTCGTTTTTGTGAAGAATATTTCCTTGGGAATGTCCAACTTTCCAGGCTCAACATAGACAACAGGACGAGTGTCGCTATAGATGACATTCATCAGTTCCCCACATATCTTTGGCTCTCCACGCTTGGGTCGGAAGAAATCACTTTCACTATCAAGCCCGACAACAAAGCCATCATAATTATTGGCATAATGCGCCCACATCAACTCATTGTCTGGCGATTCACTCAGCGATAAAACCCCGACATTGCGATTCGTCACCCTCATGAACATGTCAAAGATTTCTTGTGCTTTTCCAGCATGGTCAAACGAATCGGTGAACTGTCGAGCCGCTAATGAGATTCGTCTCCAAGCCTCTTCCATGCCGACCTCTGGATGCTCCCAAAGAAATCGAAAATAGGTCGATGACAGATTCCTTTGCACAATATCGGCAGCGTATCCGTCCGGATCTTTCAACCTTATGTCTGGAATCAATTCGCGCGGGTCATTCAAATCCTCAGCCGGTGTGAACCTTATTTTCAGGTTATGAAAGAAGCGATCACTCGGCATGTATTTATAGAGAAGCATATTTTCCTTTATAGAGATGAGCCTTAATTCAAAGCGCTCCAAGTATTAACTGCCCCATAGCTCGCTCTCCTACGCTCCAACAAGTTGTTCCGATAGACGTTGAAGCTCACCATGTCTCTATGTAGCGTATTCATGGAGTCCGAGGTGAAACAACAATCACAAACACCCCATACTGCCAACATTGATACCGGCCATCCCCTCCCCTTGCCCGGGACCGAAACCTACGAAGCACTCCCGCAGTTCCCAAAGCGCAGTGCGCTTCCCTTCCGGCGCACCATCCGCCGCCAAGAGCTGAAGCAGATCGTCCCATTGGCCGAAACGACGATCTACGAGATGGAGCGTCGCGGCGAGTTTCCTCGCCGCTTCAATCTGACGCCTCGCTGCGTCGTATGGGACTTGGCCGAAGTGGAGGCGTGGATCGAGCAGCGCAAGCAAGCCCCCCGCAACGACGTCTCAAAGCCTGATGTCCACCTACGAAAAACCCGCCCCGTTCGGACGGGCTCAGGCCAGGAATGAGACTGGCCACGAGTTCATCCAACTAGGGCTTTCAGTTCCTCGGAACCCGAACGCGCTAACCGTCTTCCTTCCTTCGCTACGTTGACCTGCAACGCCACGCTCGCCACCTCCAACATATCCTCGGTCAGCGAGTAGCTGCCCTTGGCCTGCAGCCAAGCCAACACGTCCGCCAAGTGCCAGATCGACGCACTGCCCTCATGCACCGGCGCCGGAAAGCTGCCTGGATGGGTCAGCATCAGTTTGCGCATGTTCTGTCGCGACACACCGATCAATTCCGCCACGTCGGTCAAGCCAACCAGATCCGGGGCAACCTCGATCAAGGTGGCCGACGGGACGGCTCTGCGCACGTCGACCAGTGCGCTACGCACGGCCGCGTCGGCGTTGTCCGCCTCGCGGGTGAATTCCAGCGCCAGCCGCCCAGGTTGACCAATCCCGACCAAGGCATCATCGCAACCAGCCTCGCCCAGACGCTCGACCAACGCATCTGGTTCACAGTCATCGTCGGCGAGTTGGTATTTCAAAGTGAAGATGTATTCCATCGTGCTACTCCTCGACATGGTCGGCCGCATCCTGTTCCTTGCGGTGCGTAGTGCAGTTGTTTACGACGCGTCGCAAGGCGCGTGCGTGGTTGCCGGGGTTCTTCGGCGTGCTCCATACCGACGTGATACAGAACTCGCCGCAGCGGCACTCCTCGTCGTTGTACGGACAATAAATCCGCCCCCAAGCGTGGCTACCGCCGACTTCGACGCGCCAGCCCTGTTCTTCGGCGTGCTTGAGAGCTTCCTCGACCTCTTTCTTCGGATGAGGGGAACGGGCCATCAGTTATCTCCAGTATGGGGATGATTGGCTTGGTTGTCAAGTGACAACCAAACACCCGTTTAGGCCATCGCACTCAATGCCGGCACCACCACGTTCTCCGGCATCAGCTTGGGCACGTAGGTCTGCCCGTCGATCCAGGCGTCCACCATGTTGGCCCACTCTTGCAGCATGTGACGCCGCTGCTCGGCGTACTCGGCCTTGTTGTAGATAGATCGCGATGAGCGTCCGTCCTCGTGCGCCAGGCACTTCTCGATCCAGTCGCGGTTGAAGCCGATTTCGTTCAACAGCGTCGAGCCAGTACGGCGTAGGTCATGGACGGTGAAAGGCTCCAGCGGCAGACCAGCAGCCTTGGCTCGCTCCGCCACGATCTGTGTCACCCGGTTCAAGGTCGCATTCGACATGCAGCGGTCGGAGTCGTAGCGCGACGGCAGAACGAACTTGGAGCCAGCGGCGCAGGTGTGGAGCGCTACGAAGATGTCGAGTGCCTGGCGGGAAAGGTAGACCACGTGGGGGTTGCGCCCTTTCATCCGCTGCTTTGGGATCGTCCAGGTCGCAGTCTCGAAATCGACTTCATCCCAAGTAGCTTGGATCAGCTCGCTCTTGCGCACCAGCGTCAGCAGAATCATGCGCAATGCGAGCCGGATGGTCGGATAGGTTGCCACCGATTCCATCTGCCGCGCCATCAGTCGAATCTCCAACGGCGACAAGGCGCGATCCTTCGGCACGAAGGTCGCAATGGAGGCGGCACCCACACCCTCCGCCGGGTTGTCGACCTTCTCCCCGTGCAGGATGGCAAAGGCATAAACCTGCTTCACGATGTCGCGGACGTGTACCGCAGTGGCAGGGGCACCGCGAGCCTTCACCTTGTTGCACAAGGCACGCAGGTCATCTGCGGTGATTTCGTTGAGTTGCCGGTTCTCGAAGGCCGGCAGGATGTCTCGATCGACGATGCTCTTACGCATCGCCTTCGTACTGTCGGCCATGCGGGCCCCCGCGAGCCATTTCTCGGTCATTTCCCCGAAGGTCTTGGCGGCGGTCAGCCGGCGCTTCTCGCGTTGCTTTTCCAGCGCGGGGGACTTGCCCTGAGCGACGGCTTTCTTGGCGTCGATCAGCTTTTCGCGGGCGAGTGCCAGCGAAATGCCGGCGGCTCCGTAGCGGCCGATGGTCAGCGTTTCGCGGCGGCCATTGAGACGGTAATCGTAGCGGAAGGTGACGGTACCGACGGGCGATACCGTCACGTACATCCCATCTCGGTCAAAAGCCTTATAAATCTTTGACTTAGGCTTGAAATTGCGCAGTGCAGTGTCGGTAAGCATCGAGGTTTTCCTCCTGTTGTGACGGCGTTTTACCGTCAGGGGTCAGGAGACCTGCTGATGCCGGGAAAGCCGCGTAGAACAAGCTTTCCCGAGGAGACATTTACCGTCAAAGACCGATTTGGTCTGGATAGTAAACGGGAGGGTCTTAATCGAGCCTCCGGTTCCTACCGCCACTTCTACCGCCAACCTGTTCCGCTGGCCGGCGATAGCCACCGATAGCTGTCGTGACGTATTTCCTTATAAATCAATACGTTACGCCTGTTTTTCGATAGCGGACGATAGTCCCCGAAAGACCTTAAATCACTCCCACTCGATAGTCGCTGGCGGTTTGCCGGAGATATCGTACACCACGCGGTTGATGCCGCGTACTTCGTTGATGATGCGGTTCGACACCTTGCCGAGCAGTTCATGCGGCAAATGCGCCCAATGGGCGGTCATGAAGTCCTGCGTCTGCACCGCGCGCAAGGCTACCACGTAGTCGTAGGTGCGGCCATCGCCCATCACGCCCACCGATTTGACCGGCAGGAACACGGCAAACGCCTGGCTGGTCTTTTCGTACCAGGAGACATTCAACTCGTCCCTGGCGGTGCGCAATTCTTCGATGAAGATGGCGTCGGCGCGGCGCAGCAAATCGGCGAATTCCTTCTTTACTTCGCCCAGGATGCGCACCCCCAGGCCGGGGCCGGGGAATGGGTGGCGGTACACCATGTCGTGCGGCAGGCCGAGCGCCACGCCGAGTTCGCGCACTTCGTCCTTGAACAATTCGCGCAGCGGCTCCAGCAGCTTCAGGTTCAGCGTCTCGGGCAAGCCGCCGACGTTGTGGTGGCTCTTGATCGTGTGGCCCTTTTTGCCCTTGCCGGCGCTTTCGATGACGTCGGGATAGATCGTCCCTTGCGCCAGCCACTTCGCATTGCGCAATTTGCCGGCTTCGACCTGGAACACTTCGACGAATTCGCGCCCGATGATCTTGCGCTTGGCTTCCGGGTCGGTGACGCCCGCCAGGTGACCCATGAATTGCTCGCTGGCGTCGATGCGGATGACCTTGACGCCGAGATTCTTGCCGAACATGTCCATCACCATCTGGCCTTCGTTCAGACGCAGCAAGCCGTGGTCGACGAACACGCAGGTAAGCTGGTCGCCGATGGCGCGATGGATCAGGGCCGCCGCCACGCTGCTGTCGACGCCGCCGGACAACCCAAGGATCACTTCATCCTTGCCGACCTGCGCGCGAATCGCCGCGACCGCTTCGGCGATGTAGTCCGGCATGTTCCAGTCGGCCTTGCAACCGCAGATCTCGTGCACAAAACGCCCCAGGATCGCCTTGCCTTGCAGCGTATGCGTGACTTCGGGATGGAATTGCACTGCGTAGAATTTGCGCGCTTCGTCGGCCATCGCCGCGATCGGGCAATTGTCGGTGGACGCCATCAATTTGAAGCCGGGCGGCATGGCAATTACCTTGTCGCCGTGGCTCATCCAGACCTTGAGCATGCCGTGGCCTTCGGGCGTGACGAAGTCGTTGATGCCGGTGAATAATTCGGTATGGCCGCGCGCCCGCACTTCGGCATAGCCGAATTCTCGCACCGTTCCGATTTCGACCTTGCCGCCCAATTGCTCGGCCATCATTTGCATGCCGTAGCAAATACCCAGCACCGGCACGCCCAGCTCGAACACCGCCTGCGGCGCGCGCGGGGTGTCGCCCTCGGTGACCGAGTTCGGGCCGCCCGACAAGATCACGCCGGCGGCGCCGTAGTTGCGGATGAACTCGTCGGTGACATCGTACGGATACACTTCGGAAAATACGCCGGTATCCCGCACGCGGCGGGCAATCAATTGCGTCACTTGCGAACCGAAATCGAGGATCAGAATTTTTGAGTGCATGGCGATAATATGAACGGCGATAGTTTGAAAATAAATGGAATGCGGTTCGGCGGCACAAGCCGCCGAACCGCATGCGTTTACCGAAACTTGAATGCGCGAGCCCCGTCCGCCCTTGCGACGGGGATCGCTTGCATCACCTAGTCGGCCCGATAATTCGGCGCTTCCTTGGTGATTTGGACATCATGCACGTGCGATTCGCGCATCCCGGCCGAGGTGATTTCGACGAATTCAGCCTTTTCGCGCAACTCGTCGATAGACCGGCAACCGCAATAACCCATCGACTGCCGCACGCCGCCGACCAATTGGAACAAAATCGCCAACACGCTGCCTTTGTAAGGAACGCGGCCTTCGATGCCTTCCGGCACGAATTTATCGGTTTTGCTGGCGGCATCCTGGAAATAGCGGTCGGCGGAACCGTCCGCCATCGCGCCCAAGCTGCCCATGCCGCGATAGGATTTGTAGCTGCGGCCCTGGAACAGGATCACTTCGCCCGGCGCTTCTTCGGTGCCGGCGAACATGCTGCCCATCATGACGCTGGAAGCGCCAGCTGCCAATGCCTTGGAAATATCGCCGGAGAAACGCACACCGCCGTCGGCGATGCAAGGGATGCCCGTGCCTTTCAAGGCTTGCGCCACGTTCGAGATTGCTGTGATTTGCGGCACGCCGACACCGGCCACGATGCGCGTGGTGCAGATCGAGCCGGGGCCGATCCCGACCTTGACTGCGTCGGCGCCATATTCGGCCAGCGCCTTGGCGGCAGCGGCGGTGGCGATATTGCCGCCGATCACGTCGACGTTCGGATAATTCTTCTTGATCCACTTGACGCGGTCGAGGATGCCTTGCGAGTGCCCATGGGCAGTATCGACCACCAGCACGTCGACGCCGGCATTGACCAGCAATTCGATGCGCTCGTCGTTGTCTTCGCCGACTCCAACCGCCGCACCCGCCAACAGCTTGCCTTGCATGTCCTTGGAAGCAGACGGATGCTCGGTCGACTTTTGGATATCCTTGACCGTAATCAGCCCGCGCAATTCGAAGTTATCGTTGACCACCAGCACACGCTCCAGGCGGTGCTTGTTCATCAAGCGCTTGGCTTCTGCGGTGTCCGCGCCTTCCTTGACGTAGACCAGCTTCTCGCGCGGCGTCATCTTCGATTGCGCTTCCGCCTCGAGGTCTTCCTCGAAGCGCAAATCGCGGTTTGTGATGATTCCGACAACCACTTTCCCTTCGACCACCGGGAAGCCGCTGACGCCGTATTGCACGGTCAATGCGATCACGTCGCGGATTTTCATGGTCGGCGGGATCGTGATCGGGTCGCGCAATACGCCCGACTCGAAACGCTTGACCTTGGAGACTTCCCTGGCTTGATCCTTGGGAGACAAATTCTTGTGTATGATGCCGATTCCGCCCTCCTGCGCCATCGCAATCGCCAGGCGCGATTCGGTGACCGTATCCATCGCTGCCGACAGCAGCGGAATGTTGAGCGAGATGTTGCGGGTCAAACGGGTCCGCAGGGAAGCATCTTTGGGCAGGATATTGGTATAAGCTGGAACCAGCAGCACATCATCGAACGTGAGTGCTTTTTGAAGTAGACGCATAGCATTTCCTATTAGCGCAAAAACGCATTATACAGAAATCTAAAAAAAACGTCGGAATTGCGGTAAAGTTTCAAGAAAATTGACGTCAGCCTTGACGCTTCCCAGGACATCGGAAACGTCGAAAATCGCGCGAGTCCCGTGTTTTTTAACAAAAACGAGCGCCTTGATTGACAGTCAAGGGAAAGCGTGGCGAAATCTGGGGCATTCTGTGGCAAAACTTTGAGAGAATATCGATGAAAGCGAAATATTTGTTGCAAATCGCCGTGTTGGCGGCGAGTTCCTGCATGATATCCAGCGCGCTGGCGCAATGGGTTTGGCTGGACGAACATGGCGTCAAACAGTTTACCGATGTCGCGCCGCCCGCCAATGTTCCGCAAAATCGCATCCTGAAGCAGCCGCACGGTGCGCCGGTACCCAAAGCCAGCGAAGCTGCAGATAAAACCGACGATGCCGGCGCCGACAAAGCAGTCAAGGAGCCAAAAACGACTGCCGAAAAAGAAGCCGATTACAAAAAACGGAAGCTGGAGCAAGCGGAAAAAGACAAGAAAGCGGGTGAAGAAGCCAAACGCAAGGAAAGCAACGACGAAAACTGCGCGCGCGCAAAATCTTATCTACAAAGCTTGAAAAGCGGCGAGCGCATCAAAAGCACAGACAACAACGGCGAGCGCTCGTATCTGAGCGACGACGATCGGATCAAGGAAGAAGCGCGCGCCGAGGAAGCGATCAGCGCATCGTGCGATAAGTAAAGGCTATGGGGCATTCCCAAAGCCCCTCCGCGCCGGAGCAATTTCAGGCGTGCCGTCCGACAAACGACTAGGGTTTGGGCTTGGCAGCACGGCGGCGGCGCGATTCCATCGGGTCGGCGGTCAGCGGTCGGTAGATTTCAACCCGATCGAGATCGCGCACCGCCGCGTCGAGCGCTCTCAGTTTGCCGTACACGCCGACGCGCCAGACCGACAAGTCGATTTCAGGCGCCAGGCGCAAAATGCCGCTGGCATCGATCGCTTGATGCACGGTGGTCGCAGCAGGCACGGTAATATCGAGCAATATCTGTCGTTGCGCGGTCGCGTAACAGACTTGCAGGCGAACAGAGGGCAGTGACTCACCCATAGATGGTTTCCGCGCGGCGGCAAAAGGAATCGACGAAACTGTTGGCAATCATGCCGAAAACCGGGCCGATGACTTGATCGAGCACCCGGTTTGAAAATTCGTAATTCAACTCGAATTCGATTTTGCAAGCATCGGCGCGCAAAGGCTTGAACACCCAGGTGCCTTCCAGATGCTTGAACGGGCCGTCCACCAAGGTCATTTGTATGGAAAATGGACGAACATTCTTGTTCCTGGTGGAAAATGTTTGATTGATCCCGTGATATTGTATGGACAGGCTGCCGATCATGCTTTGTTCATCCGGTCGCTGCACATCGACTTCGCCGCACCACGGCAGAAATCGCGGATAATCCTCTACCCGGTCCACCAGCACGAACATTTGCTCCGCGCTATACCCCACAAGTACCGATTTATGCACCGCAGCCATCTAAAATGAACCGTTTGATAGAATACAAAGTCAAATTTTAACCGATCCGCACCGATTCTCGATCTCATGACCATAGTTGACAACAAAAAAGCATTCCACGATTACTTTATAGAGGAGCGATACGAAGCCGGCGTCGTGCTGCAAGGATGGGAAGTCAAGGCGATCCGTGCCGGGCGCGTGCAATTGAAGGAAGCCTACGTCATCGTCAACAACGGCGAAATATTCCTGTTCGGCGCGCATATCAGCGCGCTCACCAGCGCCTCGTCGCACGTCCATCCGGAGGCGGTGCGCACCAGGAAATTGTTGCTCCACTCCGAAGAAATCAAGCGGCTGATCGGCAAGGTCGACCGCGCCGGCTATACCTTGGTGCCGCTCAACCTGCATTACGTCAGGGGACGGGTCAAGTGCGAAATCGGCCTGGCGAAAGGCAAGAAGCAGCACGATAAACGGGAAACCGAAAAGCAACGGGATTGGGTTCGCGAAAAGCAGACCATCATGAAACAGCATAATCGCTAGCCCTGCCCTATTCATTCAAGCGAGTCCTTATGTACGAACTATTCATTGCCAACAAAAATTATTCCTCGTGGTCTTTGCGGCCCTGGATATTGATGCGCGCATGTTCGATCCCGTTTGACGAGCGATTGATACCGTTCGCCGAAGGCGCGAATTGGGAAGCGTTTCGCCGCTTCGCGCCGAATGGGAAAGTGCCTTGCCTGCATGATCGGGGCGAAATAATCTGGGACTCGCTGGCGATCATCGAATATCTCGCCGAACGGCATCCGAACGTCTGGCCGGAAGACCCGCGCGCACGCGCCTGGGCGCGCTGCGCGGCGGCTGAAATGCATTCCGGCTTTGGCGCGTTGCGCGAGCATTGCACGATGAATTGCGGCATCCGGGTGCGCCTCAATGCTTACCCGCCCGCGTTGAGCAAGGATATCGAACGCATCAACGAGCTTTGGAACGAAGGGCTGACACGCTTTGGCGGCCCCTTCCTGGCGGGCAAGACGTTCTCGGCAGTCGATGCCATGTTTGCGCCGGTCGTGTTTCGCGCACAGACTTACGGCCTCGCGCTGCAAGACAAAGCCGCCGCTTATGCAGCGCACATGCTCGACCAGCCGTCGATGCAAGCCTGGTATGAACAAGCGCTCGGCGAAACCTGGCGCGAACCGGGCCACGAAGCCGAAGCGAAGGCTAGCGGCACTTGGATTACAGATTTGCGCCGAATCTGATTTTCATTGAATGAAAAAAAACCCCGGCTTGCCGGGGTTTTTTCGCTAGTTCAGCTTAGAAGCTTAGATAGCCTGAATGTTCGATGCTTGCTTGCCCTTAGGGCCGGCGGTCACTTCGAACGACACGCGTTGGTTCTCTTGCAGGGACTTGAAGCCATTCGACTGAATTGCCGAGAAGTGAGCGAACAGATCTTCGCCGCCTTCGTCAGGAGTGATAAAGCCGAAGCCCTTTGCGTCATTGAACCATTTTACGATACCAGTTGCCATTACATTTCCTATTACAGTTAAATTGGGCTTTCACCCGTTGAATCGTTTCAGCCAAGAAAGGAATGACAGACTAATACTGCACCACTAGCTCGAATCTCAACGATGCCGCATTATACAGGACAAATGCCAAAAAATTGCAATCTAGTTTCAGTATCCGCAAATTCGCTGGCGATCGATGAGCAATCAATTAAATATTCAAATAATTCAATCACTTAGCGCAATCGCGTTGGGGATCAATACATGCCATATGCGCAATAGGTGGACGACACTGCGGCGATACGCATGGTGGGCTACCGATGAAATGTCAGCCGGCGGTCTTGGCGGCGGCTTGTCGCTTCAATATTTCGCCGATCATATCTTGAAATTGCTTGCGGACATCGCCCTCGATCACCGATGGCCCCAAGAGCGGCGGCACCCACACCGTGGAAATCGATTCCGCATGGTAGACGATGCGCGTGCCGCTGCCGCTCGGGAACAATTGCGTCAGTCCCTCGTGTTTTTTCTGGGTGCCGCTGATCAAATGGGAGTGTATCGTTTCAAAAGGCGTCAGGTCGACTTCGCGCACCGCTTCAAAGGAGATCGAAAAACCGGCATGCGGTGCGGTTTTCCCCTTTTGCTCGACCTTCCAATGATTCCCATGCTTTTCCAGAATCTTGCTCGATTGCAAATTGTTTAAAAATTGCGGCATATGATCGAAATCGACCAGCACGGCCCAGGCTTCCTGCGGCGTGGCCGGTATCGTCACGCTTAAATCGATGACCACCGAATCGCCATCTTTTTGAACCTTGACCTGGATGTCGTCGGCTGACACGACGTCTGCCAAAGCGGACGCTTGAAATGTCAAAAGGCAGAGTGTTGTCAGCAGGAATTTCAGCATGGGACGCTCCTTGGCACTTTTTTAATGAACCCTTCGACATGATACCCGACTTGTTGCGGTCCGAAGGCAGCGTCAGCGTAGTAAAATCGGAGCCGTATTGCACCGTCGACCGCTTCTCAAGTCCGAAGTGCACGCACGCCGCCTCGAACGCTTTCATGCAATGGCGCCTGGACGACGCGCTGCCGTCAAGTAAAATATTGGACCTCATTTAGATTGCAAATTTATACCAAAATATGACCGATTCCAATGCGTTCCGTCGACCAAGCGAAGCTTCGGCTCAAAACGAGAAAATTTCAATAGAAACTGCGGAACTGTTCCCGTTTCAGATTGTTGATCGCACAAACGTGTTATTGCTGCGTCTGACGGAATTGGATTTCAGACGCTCCAGTTTCATTCACCAAATCGCTCGCAGTGTCGACGGCAAAAAGTACATTTTGCCGCTCAACGAATTTGCAGGTCTGGCAAAAAATCTCACCGTCCTGCCTTGCAGCCGCTATATTTTTCACATCAGTCACGTTGGATCAACACTGCTGTCCAAGATTTTGGGACAGCAACAGCAGGTTCTTTCACTGCGCGAACCACTTCTGTTGCGATGGCTGGCGGAATTATTGAATAATCTGGAGAAGTCGGAAAGCGTGGTTTCGCCAAATCAATTTGACGAATATTTTGCCGCGTGTCTGGTATATTATTCTCGAAAATTCAGACCCGGCAACGAAGTCGTTATTAAAGCCACCAGTTATACCAATGTCCTTGCGGATCGAATTCTCGGACAAGCCCATCTGCCGCAGGCCGTTTTTGTCTATAGTAGTTTTCCGGCCTATCTGGCGACCATTCTTAAAACACCGGCAAGCGTCAATGCGATTTATGATCTTGCGCCGTCTCGATTGGCGCGTCTGCATCGTTTGGTGAATGCCGACACATGGAAGCTTTATGAGCTCGGCGTGGGTGAAGTTCTTGCAATGAGCTGGGTATGCGAAATGCTGACGCTTGAACTTGCCGCCAAGGGCCGCGAATCGCAGATTTCATGGCTCGACTTCGATGAGTATCTCAATTCCGACATTCAGACGCAGGTGCAAATTTTCGATCATTTGAAGATTCGCTATTCGACCGACGATGTGGGTCGAATGGGGTCCGGCGAGACCATGCAAACATACTCGAAGGATCCGGGCCGACAATATGACAAATTCGCAAGAGCAAAAGATATCGACTTGATCTTGAAGCGCGAAGCCATCGCAGCAGCACAAGGTAAAGCCTGGCTTGAAAATGCTGCAGCGATGCACCCTATGATTGCCGACCTTGCAGTGCGCGCAAAACTCTAATGCGCGTCACATATATGGGTGACAAATTCCGTACTGTCAAATTGACTTGATTTAGTCAAAATGTTGATTTGAAGGCCTTTGTCACAAGTACAACGCCTCGGTGTCACACGCTTTTGGCTAGCATGTATGCTCTAAGCAACAAAGGATCATCCCACGGAACGTCATGATAGGCCGCAGAGAGGAAAGGACTTTGCGGATCGCGCATCCATTCATTGGGAAACAGTGCCACCGTTTTATGGTTGGCAGGTGAAGAGTGCCTTTGGTATTCAACGTCCGACAGATAGCTCCATAGGGCGCGGCATAAATCATGACCAAATAGTCCACCCAACCCGCATGCAGGGCCAGGACGTGGATTAAATTCCAGCAAATACGCTGCGTCGCCGCCGTTTTCCAGGATGAAATCGCAATGCCCGAAGCCGGTGTAGTTCAATTTTTTCATCAGCGAGGAAACGGTGTGCGCAGCCTCTTCGTTGTGAATCAGTCTTACCACGCTGCTTGGGCCCGTGAGTTGTGGATGGGTGCGCTCCTTCAGCAAGGTCAAGCTTTCCAGCACCTTGCCGGAAGCAGCTGCTGCCATATGCATGGCGCTGACGCCCTGAACATATTGCTGCGCAACGACGCGCGGATTGCGCGGATTGCCGGCTCGATTCAGAAATTGAAAGGCCGCTGCGATTTCGTACGCGGTGGCGCAAATTTTGACTTCCTGCCCGGCACATCCAAACTCGCCCTTTAGCACCACGGGGTAACCATGCAGGGTGGCAAAACCGACAGCATCCTCAATTCTGCTGACATGCGATTGTTGCGGCGTACGCAACCCAAGTTCGGCGGCAATCTCCAACGTCGCATGCTTGCTCAAAACCGCATGGTAATACTCCGGGTTACCCAACGAGCGCTTGGCCAACGAGACTATATCTTCATCTTCGGCATCCAGCCGTCCGTCCGAACCGGCCCGCACGATCTCGTGAAGAAAGTTTACGGCTGATTCGCATCCCGGAACAAGCAGGTCCGGTTGAAATTGCCGCACCGCATTGGCCAAATTGGGGAAAGGACTGCCGGTTGCCGGCGGCCCGAAGCCGTGTTCTGCATAACGTGTCTTGGACAGAAAACTGTCGGGCCGGCAAAAAGTCGCCACTCTGAAACCAACCGCAGCCAGCGCCTTGGGTAGCCGCGCAATCCCCATCCAACCGGGAGATAGCTGGACAATCATTATGCGTCGGCTGTTTGCAGAAAAATCGACCGGCACGCCATTGCTTTTTTCATTGCCCATCGCGCCAGCCCCACTCGATTTAGGCTCCTGCATCGACCCACTCGAAGCCGGCTCTGTGAGTGATGTTGGTTCACTGTCTTTTTGGGCAGATGCCGCCGCATTGCTTACTGCTGTGCGCAGCAGCATGTCAAGATTTGCCGCATCGCGCTCGATAGTTTGCATTTTTGCGACTTCAAGAGCCTTGCCGGACATCGACTCATAATACGGGCGATCAGTCCATAGCTTGCGCAATTCTTCCCACCAGGGCCGCACCTCCTCATCGGTCGGCAGCGCCCAATGATCCACCGTGCATCGGTCTGGAATTGGCAGCAGCCGACCAGCGCCGCCGAGGGTTTCAGGAATGCCGCCGCGATTGGTGGCCAGCACTGGAATGCCGTTGGCATTCGCCTCGATCAACACACGTCCCGCAGCCTCGAACCAGAAGGAAGGCACCAACAGAATGCGCGACTGCGCGTACACTTCAGCGATATGTTCCTGCTTGGGCAACACCGTTATTCGTTCCAGCAAGGCCTCTGGAACTCCAAGCCTTTGCATTGCCGTCGCCAGAACGCCACGACTTTCCACCACCAAAAACCGCATATCGGGCACTTCGCGAGCGGCGCGCTGGACAAGTTTCAGAAAGAGCGCCACGCCTTTTTCCGGAAGCGGGTTGATAAAGGTGACGAACCGCGGGTCGCGCTTTTTTGCAACGGCAGCTTTCACATCGACGAAGACACCGACGTTATGGCAGCGCAGGTCCAATTTGCGCGCATAATGTTCGGCAGTGGCGTCGGAATTCGTGAGGATCAGGTCGGCGAGCGCGAATGATTCGTGACGCGTGTAGTTTGGCGTTTGCAGATAGAAGGCGACGATGGCGCCGGCAGCGCGGGCGCATCGCTGGATTTCCATATCGAGCAAGAAACCGCCAAAGGTGATCACAACGTCCGGGCGATTTTCCGCCAACCAGGCGCGAACCTTATCCCTGAAGACCAGTTCCTCGATGGCCGATACCTGATTTCTTTGCTGGTTAGGCATCTGAATCACGGTATATCCAACTCCCGCCACGCTGCCCTGCCACTGGGGAACTTCTTGCACATTTTTTGTCTTAGTGGACGACAATCCCCTGCTGCGCATCAAATCGGGAAGCCGATCGCCGGGGGGAACATCGAAACAACATGCCGTCAGTGCGCTGCAGCGCATGCCGCGCCCGGCCAATTGCTCCAGCATCGTGGCCATCGAGAACGCCGCCCCGCTCGCACGGTCGAACAGATTGAAGAGACTGATAAAGGCGACCGTCAGAGGGCGTTGCGGCCGACCGCTGCTTGCGCCAGATGAAGTGGCAAGTTGATTCTGCAAAAGGAACTCCACGTCGACAAATCTGGATTAGTGTAATAACGATGCTCTTGAATTTCAAGCTGGTTGTCGCCTGGTTGCGCATTTCCGCAATTGACAAAGCTTATGTCACGAGCTATGGATATATTGGGCGGGCAGTAGGGTTTAATGATAGCAGATAATTGTGGCCCGCCCCTTCGATACCCGACTTGCGCAGTCGCGATGCTTGTCTGCCGCCGACCGCGTGCGCTAACGCTGCCCCAACGCCTGCAGCGCCCGATATAAAGGCAATGCCGCATCGGCAATACGGTCGATGCTCTGTTCGCGCAATTGCGCGACATCGACCGCAACCGGGTCGCGCAATCCGGCCCAGTCCAACAAGGCCGAACAGGCTTCCGGGTGGTCGAATATCCCATGCAGGTAAGTGCCAAGCACTTGATCGTCAGCCGATCGCAGCCCCTCGGCTTGTCCGTCGATCTGGAAAGCGGGAATGCCGGCGCCAACGCTGCGCGATACGCCCATGTGGATTTCATAGCCGCTTACCGCCGCGTCGGCGAAGGCGCAGCGCCCGTCGACATGGGTCAAGCGCTTTTCCTGCTTCAAATCGGTGTGCATGTCGAGCAGGCCGAACGCCGCCGTCTTGCCGGCTGCGCCCTCGACGCCGTGCGGATCGTCGACAGTCAAGCCGAGCATTTGAAAGCCGCCGCAAATGCCGATCAACTTGCCGCCATAGCGCACATGCTTGCGCAGCGCGTCGCGCCAGCCGTTTTCGATCAGCCAGGTCAGATCGGCGCGCGTATTCTTGCTGCCAGGCAGGACGATCAGGTCGGCGGCCGGAATTGCCTGCCCCGGCCCGACGAAGCGCAGGTCGACCTCGGGATGCGCGCGCAAGGCATCGAAATCGGTATGGTTGCTGATGCGCGGAATAACCGGCACGACGACGCGGAATCGCCCTCCCGCTGTCTGCGCAACCTGGATCGCGTCTTCCGCATCCAGAAACAAGCCATGCAGGTACGGCAAGACCGCCAACACCGGCTTGCCGGTGCGCTGTTCCAGCCATTCCAGCCCCGGCTGCAACAAACCGATATCGCCGCGAAAACGATTGATGACGAAGCCGACGATGCGCGCGCGCTCGCTGGCGGACAGGCAATCGAGCGTGCCGACGATGTGCGCAAATACGCCGCCGCGATCGATATCGGCCACCAGGATCACCGAACAATCGACTGCTTCGGCGAAACCCATGTTGGCGATGTCGCGGTCGCGCAAATTGATTTCTGCCGGACTGCCTGCGCCCTCGACAATGATGCTGTCGTAGCCCGCCGTCAAACGCCGGTACGATTGCAGCGCCGCTTGCATCGCCACCGTCTTGTAGTTGTGATAGTCGCGTGCATTCATGTCGGCATGCACTTTGCCGTGGATGATGACTTGCGCGCCGGTATCGCTGGCGGGTTTCAATAGCACCGGGTTCATGTCGGTGTGCGCCGGCAGCCCCGCTGCCTGTGCCTGCAATGCCTGCGCACGTCCGATCTCGCCGCCATCGACGGTAACGGCACTGTTCAACGCCATGTTTTGCGGCTTGAACGGCACGACCTTGACGCCATCGCGCAACAGCAAACGGCACAGTGCCGCGACCACCGTGCTCTTGCCGGCGTCGGACGTGGTGCCCTGCACCATCAACGTCGAGAACGGGAAGCTCATTTGCGCGGTTCCCTGCGGCTGCGCGCCAAGTCGAGCTTTTCGCACACCGCCGCTGCGCCGTCGACGATGCGCGGGCCGGGGCGCACCAGCAAATCGGGATCGAATGCAAACAGATTGCCGCGCTGCACCGCCAGCATGCGCGGATAGGCTTTCCACAGCGCCAAGCCGTTTTCTTCCTTGCGCAAATCGCCGGTCATGATCGCTTCGGGATTTTCCTGCAACACCGCTTCGACGCCGACCACCGGCGCTGTCGTGGTCAAGCCGGCAAAAATATTCTCGCCGCCGCACAGGCGAATCACGTCGCTGACGTAGTGCTTGCCGTTCAAGGTGTACAAGGGTTTGTCCCATACTTGATAGAACACGCGCACATTGGGGCGATGCGCATAGCGCGCCGCCAGATTATTGAGTTGCGTGCGCATCGAATCGGCGACTTGCTGCGCCTTGGCATCGGTGCCAGCCAAGCGGCCCAGGCGCGTCAAGGTGTCGGGAATCTGCGCCAGATCGTGCGGTTCGCTATAGAACAACGGAATCCCGAGCTGGCGCAAGGCATCCAACTCGCGCGATGCATTGCCATGCTGCCAGACGACCAGCAAATCGGGCTTCAATGCCGCCACGCGCTCCAGATCGATATGCAGATTGTCGCCGATCAAGGGGATGCGCTTCGCTTCCGCCGGAAAGTCGCTATAGGTGACCGTGCCGACGATGCGCGGGCCGGCGCCGACCGCGAACATCATTTCCGTCAGATGCGGTGCCAGGGTAATGATGCGTTGCGCCGGATGCGACAATACAACGGTATTGCCGTCATCGTCGACCACGCTGATGGCGGCATTTGCATGCGCCGTCAGGCACCAGATTATGCAGATCAAAATTCGTTTCATTCGCTCCCCCTATTCAGCCGCAGCGCGTTGCGCGAGCGCCTGAGACGGCAACCACGGCCAGACTCAAGCCGAACAACATCGTCAAGCCTTCAATTTCAGCGGCAGGCCCGCGACGATCAGCAACACCTGTTCGCACAGCGCTGCCAGCTCTTGATGCAAGCGCCCGGCCTCGTCGACAAACCAGCGCGATACCGCGCCGGTCGGCACGATGCCGGCGCCGACTTCATTCGACACCAAAATCACGTCGCCTTGCGCGTGCCGCAATGCGTGAATGAACTTTGCGCGTTGTTCGTGAAAACACGCGGGCGCTGCGATGACGCCGATTTCCGGGAAATCCGTCGCTTCTGAAAACAACAAATTGGAAAGCCAAAGCGTCAGGCAATCGACCAGGATCACCGAGTCGGGCGTACTGCATCGCTCGATCACGTCGCCCAGGGCCAGCGGTTCTTCGACCGTCGTCCATTGCTGGTTTCTCTGTTGCCGATGCAACGCGATGCGCGCGCTCATCTCTGCGTCATGCACTTGCGCGGTCGCCACATAGGTCACGTTCTTGCCGGAAGCAGCGGCCAAAGCCTCCGCATGCGTGCTTTTGCCGGAACGCGCACCGCCGAGGATCAAGGTTCTAGTCATGTCGATCTATTCTTCCGATTACTATCTCAGCTCATGGGTAGAAAAATGGGGCGCGCACCGTGCTGCACGGTTTCGATCGGATGCCCGAGACACTCGCTCAACAACGGCGAAAGCATTACCTGATCGACCGCGCCGGCATGCCAACTGCCGTCATCCATCAACAACAGCGCATGAGTGGCCACCGCATACGCCAAATTGAGATCGTGGCTGACCAGCACAATCGCCTTGCGCGCCGTTTCGCACAATTGCGCCAACAGATTCATCGCGCCGACCTGGTGCGCGAGGTCGAGTGCATTGGCCGGCTCGTCGAGCAACATGATCGGCGTGTCTTGCGCGACCACGGCGGCAATCGCCACCCGTTGCCGCTCGCCGCCTGACAGCGTACGCAAATCGCGCTTGGCAAGATGCTGCACATCCATCGTCTTCAAGGCGTCGTTGGCGGCGCGGAAATCTTCGTCCGATTCCCAGTAGCGACTATCATTGTAAGGATGGCGCGCCGCCAGCACGGTTTCCAGCACCGAGTAGGAAAACGCATCGCCGCGCGCTTGCGGCAGATACGCGCGTTCGCGCGCCAGTTGCGCCAGCGGCCAATCCGCCAGCAGGCGTCCGCCGATTTTTACCGCGCCGGCGTCGGCGGCGCGCAAGCCGGCCAGCGTGCGCAACAGCGTGCTCTTGCCGGCGCCGTTGCGCCCGATTACGCACCAGCACTGCCCTGCTTCGATGCGCCAATCGAGTTGGTTGAGCAACGCGCGCGCGCCAACGCGCAGATCGAGCTTATCGGTAGCAATCATCGCCGATGCATCCGGTGCAATTGCAGCAAAAAGACCGGCACGCCGATCAACGCGGTAATCACGCCGACCGGCAATTGCTGCGGCGCCAGCACGCAACGCGCAAGCGTATCGGCCAGCACCAGGAAAGTGCCGCCGACCAAGGTCGCCGACGGCAGCAACAACCGATGATCCGAGCCGAGCGCAAAGCGGCACGCATGCGGCACGATCAAGCCGACAAAGCCGATGCTGCCTGCCGTGCTGACGGCACTGGCAGTCAGCACCGCCGCGCACACAAACAGCCCCTGGCGCAAGGAATTGACCCGTATCCCCAGCGTGGCGGCGACGTCGGCATGCAAAGCCAGCACATTGATCGAGCGCGCCACGCGCAGCGCAAACATCAGCGCGCCCGACAAGATCAAGAACGGCAACCAGCGCAACTGCGCGCCGGACAAATCGCCGATCAGCCAAAACACCATGCCGCGCAAGCGGCTGTCCGGCGCAATCGACAACATCAGCGTCACCAACGCGCCGCAACCTGAAGCCACGATGACGCCGGTCAGCAACAACAGCGACGCATTGCCTTCGACCACGCCGCCGCGCAAATCGCGGTACGCCAGCAAGAACAACAACAACGCCACCGCCAGCGCGCCGCCGAAGGCTGCCACATCGACCGCCCACATCGCCGCAAACAGCAGCATCGCAGCCAACGCGCCGACCGCTGCGCCGCCGGAGACGCCGAGCACATACGGGTCGGCCAGCGGATTGCGCAACAAGGCCTGCATCATCACGCCAGCCAGCGCCAAGGTGCCGCCGACGATGAAGGCGGTCAATGCCCTGGTCAGGCGCAAGTCCAGCAAGGTAGCGGCAAGGCTGTCGGGCGCGCCGCCGGCAAGACCGCGCACCGCTGCCAGCAGATCCGCCGGCGACAAGGCAACCGAGCCAACCGCGCACGCGCCCAGGATGCATAGCACCGCAGCTGCCGTCAGGCACGACAAGACCAAACACGCCCTATGCCCTGGAGTCCTCGGTCGCATCCCGATCAATTCGCCTGGTATCGCGTTCACTTGCCGCCCTTATTCATCAGCCTGCCCCCGCCTAGTTGAGTCCGTAACGCATGCCGACAAACAAATTCGAACCAGGCGTGTTGAAACCGTAGGCCAGTTCATAATTCTTGTTCAACACGTTGTTCCAACGGCCAAACACGGTCCAGTCTTTGTTCAACGCGTAGTTCGCATGCAAGTTCAACAGCCCGTAACCGCCCAGGACTTGCGTATTCGCCTCGTTGTCGTAGCGTTTCCCGGAAAATATGCTGTCGAAGCCAGCCTGGATTTTACCCTCGCTGTAATCGACGCCGATGCTGCCATGTTCCCTGGAACGACGGGCCAGGATCGTGTCGGTGGTTTCGTCGCGCGGATCCTGGAAATCGAGCGACCCGTGCAATGTAAAATTACCGATCTTGGTGCGTGCGCCTACGGTTACCCCGCTTAAAGTCACGCTGTCCACATTGTAGGCGCAACCATATGGGTAACTGGTCGAATTGATCGGACAAGTCGGCGCATCGACGATCAAGTCAGTGATGCGGTTGCGGTAATACACGGCACTCCATTGCGAACTGCCGTCTTCGTAATAAACGCCCGCTTCCGCGTTCCTGCCTTTCTCCGGCTTGATCGCAGGATTGCCGTAGTCGGGATAGTACAACTCATTGAAAGTCGGCGCGCGAAAGCTCGTGCCCACGCTGGCATTGACGCGCAACGCGCTGCCAAGCTTGTAGCCGTAGGCCAGACCGCCGGTGGTCTGGGAGCCGTATTGCGTGCTGTCGTCGTCGCGGATACTGGCCATCGCAAGCTGATTGCCGTTTTTCCATTGGTACGATGCGGCAATCGAATTGGTATTGCGATCGCCGCCGAAGCCGGCATTGGTGTCCACCTTTTCCTCGCGCCGTTCCGCAATCACTTGCAACACGTCGGTTCCAATCGCAAAATCGTTTTGCCAGCTCAAATCGTTCTGCGTCGTATAGAACGTGCTGGCCGGCGCGCTATAACCGTAGGCGAGCCAGTCCGGGCCATTGGAAGACCAGTTTTTATCGTCCGATTGCGATAACTGCACCAAGCTGGTCCAACCCGGAACAAATTGGTCGCGCGCATATACCGCATACGTGCCGAGATGCTCAACTGTACTGGGCACGTAACCGGGGCCGTTGGCGAATTGCGCATTATTGCTGCTGTACAAGAGGTTGAGTCCTACTGCGTGCCCTTGCGCTACATCCATGCTTAGCAGAACGCTTGCACCGTCCTTGCCATAGCCTTCCTTGGCGGGATTGTAAAAATACGAGGCGGGCGTGGCTGCCGGAAACCCGCTGGATTCGTCGCGCGATGCGTCGATTGAATACCGGAATATGTTGTCGCCGCTGCTGCTGCCGGCGACGCCGACATCGACCGTGTAGGTACCGTATGAACCAACGCCGACAGCCGCGCTGGAATGCAGTGCGCCAGCGCCTTGCTTGGTGAATATTTGCACCACGCCGCCCATCGCGTCGGCGCCATACATGGCGCTCAACGGGCCGTAGACGATTTCAATATGATCGATCTGCGACAGCGGAATGTTTTCCCAGGTCGCGCCGCCAGCGGTCGACGAGCCGATGCGCACGCCATCGATCAACACGATACTTTGCGGCGTATTGGCGCCGCGAATATACACCGACGAGACACTTCCCGGGCCACCGTTGGTAGCAATTTCGATACCGCGCTTTTGCTGCAGCAAATCGAGCAGAATGGTTTGCCCGGACTGCGCAATTTCGTCGGCGGAAATGAAGATATTGTCGCTAAGCACGTCGAACGGCGCCTGTGCAGAGCGCGCGGCTGTCACGATGACGGTCTGGTCGCTGCCGGCGCTGGTCGTTTGCGCAAGAGATATGGTGGGTAAGGCAATCGCCACGGCGACAACCAGCGGTTTAAGGGCGGCACGCGTGCAAGCGGCGCGCGACAAGAGAACGCGGCTACTGGGAGAAACAAATGAGAACATGATTTTTCACTGGCGAATAACAGCACAACCGGCCGACTTCCCCGTCGGCAGGATTGAACAGAATTACCGGGATTGAGATACACGAAGGGCGTGGCGCAGGCGAGCGGCGATGCGCCGCGCCGATGCCAGCCGCCTCGCGAAGATCCCCGTCCGCAGCAGTTCCACCTGTCTTGGCCGGTATCCGGGCTCACAATTCAAGCCTCTCGAAATTCATCGATGGGGCTTGCCGTCGTACCTTCCCATGCAATCGCACAGTGGTATAGAAAGACGACTCGTCGCGAGGCGACGCTTGTTTACCGTTGCGGGGGCAGCACACGTTAGCCGATTGGCTCGGCCTCGTGTTTCCCGTTTAACCGCCTGCATGAGCATGCAGGCGAGCACCAAAACGGTGTGATTATAGCCGCAACGCACTGCGCCGGCAACGCGCGATTTGCTGGAGGCTCAAATATCGAGCAGGATGGTTTCGCCGAACGCGACCTTATGTCGCACCTGGGCCGCATAGCGGGCCATCTCGGCCAGCGGCAAACCGCGCTGACAAGCCAGCAGCATGCGTATGGTGCCGGCATGGCATATGACGACTGCGTTGTCTTGATGGCTGTGCAACAATTCCTCATGGAATTGACGCACCCGCATTGCCATTTGCAACACGCTTTCGCCGCCGCCCGGCCGATAAGTCACGACCTCTTTCGCCCACGCCTCGACCTCTGCGCGCGGAATATCGCTCCACTGGCGTAGTTCCCAGCGGCCGAAATGCATCTCCGCCAAGCGATCGTCGTACACGACGGGCCTCTGCCCGAACTCCGCCGACAGCCATTTTGCCAATTCGGCGCAGCGCCGCAACGGGCTGGAAAATATCGCAACATCCTGGGGAAGCGTCGACAACAAGGCCGTGCCGACCCGTTCGCACTGGACGGCGCTCACGTTCACGTCCGAACTGCCGTAGCAGGTATCGGGCTTGACCATAGGTTCAGGATGACGAACCAGATAGAGACGCATGGAAATTTATCTTTGTGGAATAAGGGCGCCTCTAATTCTAATAATTGCCAAAAGCGCCCAATCTCGAATCTCCGGTGCTCGATGTACCCGCGTACATGTCCGCTCCTCGACTCGACCTTGGACACTTTTGGCAATTATTGGAGGTGCCCATAAGATTGTCGACTACGATAGCATAAGCAATTAGCAGGCCAGCAAGCCAAGATAAAATCCGACCTCGGTCGCTTGCTGCACGGCACCAAGGCAATCGCCGGTATAGCCGCCAATCCGGCGCAAAAACAGACGCGCCAACAATACGCAGACCAGAGCAGCCAAAAATGTGCCCGTGGCCAGACTCTTCCATGAGACCAAGCCGCTGGCCAGCATCAAGCACGCCGGGGCGAACGCAGTCAGCGCGGCAAAGGAAAATTCGCCGCCAGTCATCCGCCTGGACAGGAATGCCGCCTTGCCCTCGCTCCTGGCGTAGTCCAGACGCCAGGTCAGCGACGCCGCAAACAAGCGCGAAGCCGGGTGAGCCACCAGCAAAGCAAGCGGCACCAGGGGCGACGGCATCGACGCCAGCGCCACGCACTTCAATGCCAGCAACAGGCCGATACCGATTGCGCCATAGACGCCGATGCGCGAGTCTTTCATGATATCGAGCACGCGTTGCCTGTTAGCGCCGCCGCCGAAACCGTCGCACATGTCGGCAAAACCGTCCTCGTGCAACGCGCCGGTCAGCAACAAGCCGCAGGCGACCGACAACAGCACCGCAATCGCGGGCGGCCATACAATGATCGCGAGCCGATAGATCGCAGCGCACAGCGCCGCCACGATCCAACCGACCAGCGGCAAATAGCGCACCGCCGGTTGCAGCCATGACTCCTCGAAGCCGAGCCGGCGCGGGACCGGCAAACGGGTATAAAACTGCAGCGCGGTAAAAAACAGCCGTAGCTGCCACGTCGTCCCGCGAACGAGGCGAACGCCGATGCCGGAGCCGCTCAAGCGATCAGGCACCGCCCGGCGCCACCTTTTCGCTGACGCTGGCCGATTCGAAGGTTGCCATCTGCGTCAGGAAATTCACCGCTGCATGCAGCAAGGGCAGCGCCAACGCGCCGCCGGTGCCCTCGCCCAGGCGCAAGCCAAGCTGCAGCAGCGGCTGCGCATCCAGATGGCGCAGCATGCGCCGATGGCCGTTTTCATCCGAGCAATGCGAAAACACGCAATAGTCGCGCAACGCCAGCTGCAGGCGCATCGCCACCAACGCCGCGCTGCTGACGATAAAGCCGTCGACCAGCACGATCTTGCGCAATTGCGCGGCGCGCAACATGGCGCCGACCATCATCGCGATTTCAAAGCCGCCGAAGGTCGCCAAAATCTCCAACGGGTCGACCGCCGCGCGATGTCGCTGCACCGCTTGTTCGATTACGTGCTGTTTATGCAAAATCCCTTCGCTGGTCAAACCAGTGCCGGCGCCGACGCATTCTGCGGCCGGAATCCCGGATAATTTGTGCATCAGCGCTGCCGCCGAGGTGGTGTTGCCGATCCCCATTTCGCCGAAGCCGACGACGTTGCCCTCCACGCCGTCGATCAAATCCATCCCGTGCTGCAGCGCGATTGCGCATTCTGCTGCGGTCATCGCCGGCTCGACCGCAAAATTGCGCGTGCCGAAACCGACTTTACGATCCAGCAGCGCCGCACGCGGGGCGAACGAATGGTTGACGCCGGCATCGACGACGTGGATGGCGCAAGCGTTTTGGCGCGCAAACACGTTGATCGCCGCACCGCCGGCGAGAAAATTTTCCACCATTTGCCAAGTGACGCTCTGCGGGTAGGCGGAAATATTCTCCGCGACCACGCCGTGATCGGCGGCAAACACCAGGATCGCCGGATTTGACAACGCCGGTTGGATGGAATTCTGGATCAGGCCGATTTGCAGGGCCAGGCTCTCCAGCGCCCCCAAGCTGCCCAAGGGCTTGGTCTTGTTGTTGATCGCAGCTTGCAGCGCATGCCCGAGTACGGGATTCGCTGTCGATTCGATTTGGGGGATAATCATGGAAATTAGACGGCGCGCGCGAGCGCGCCTGTATCGGAAATACCGGAGATTACATCCGAACGACCGCACTTGCCAAGCGCATATCCAAGAATACTAGCAACCGCCTGCGATCACCCTTCGACTTCGGTGTTGGCAATTTTGCTGATTGTGGCGAAATGCAAGCCGACAAACTGGCCTATCTCGTTCAAGCTATATAAATGCTTGATGTGCGCCAGACGGATCGCGTCGTTGCGTTGACTCTTGTCCTTGACCTTCGCAAACAAGCGCGCAAGCGAAGGACGGTTGGTGCGGCGCTGTTTCAATTGATATGCGCGGATTTCGCCGACGTCGCTCAACAACGCCTCCATGTTGGCGACGAATTCATCGTCGCCCAATAGAATCTGGCGACGCAAGTTCAACAAGGGCGATGCCAGCCCCACCCCGGCGTGCACGAACGCCTGATATTGCAGTTCGGCATTCTTCTTCTGCTTGCCGAATTGCCGCAAGATCCACTCGTTCGAAAGAAAATCCGGCGCATCGATCAAACCGGCCGTCGCGCGATAACTGCTCCAGCGATATTTTTCAGGCTGACGCACTGTTTTTGTGCGTACCGGGTTAAGCACCACATGGCGGCACATTTCGAGCAAATATTGATCGCGTTGCACCAAAATCGCTTTGAATCTGCCATGCATCACTGGACCTTCCCGCCGATGCCGCAAATTGAAATTCTGCGTGTAAATGCCGTTGAGCTGTCGCATGCCGATCGACAGCTTGCCGTCCAGCGTTTCGACGATCAGGTGATAGTGATTATCCATCAGGCAATATGCATGACAGATCCAATTGAATCGCTGCGCCACTTTGGACAATGTGGCGAGGAAGAACTCGCGGTCGTCGTCGTCCGCAAAAATATTCCCTTGCTCGTTACCTCGCGAAGTGACGTGATAAATCGCTCCGGGGAATTCAAGACGTTGTGGTCTGGCCATACGCGTTATCCTCGAAATCACCGTTTAGGTGGATTTTTCAGCCTGACGAGTGCGGGGCCTCGCACAGGGCGCGGCACCTTGAAGCGCGGTTTTTTACGTCATGCCAAGCGGATGGCAGCCCCACGCGACGTCAGGAGTCTCATCTGTTGCAAAGCACTCACGGAACACTGTTCCGAGTATCGCACATTTTTCCGCGATCACAAGATATGGCCCTGCAAACAGTATTTTATTATTTTCTTGGCAACACCAACATCAACATCAACCAACCATCACTTACAACCAATAACAACCTGCCGTTTCAAATTCGGGAAAACCGCAATGCCCCTATTCAATCACAACCCGTCGCTATTGTGGTAATTAATTATCGTGTTTATTTCCAGACTGCGCTGCATGAGCGCACGCCGCCAGCGTATGCCGAGCCCGATGGCGGCAATTGCGCCGGCGGCCAGTCCTGAGGGGGTCAGGCCGGAACGGGAAAACAGACAGGAAAACACGACCAGAACTGCTGCAACGCAATAAGAGGCGCCTACCCTGCGCCGCAACCCCGGAATCAATCGACAAATGACAAGCCACGCAGAAGCCGGCAATATGGCCAACGCCAATTGCCAGACGAATATTCCCGCCCACGCCATTCCTTCCTCCGATTTCGACTTGGTGCACGCCACCGCACCTATCCTATTATTTAATTATTCAAAATTCGGGTTTGCTAACGCCGTGCACAAATGCAAATAATGCGCAAGCAATTGGTGTGACAAAATACACGTTACATTTATCTTGAGCAACAAAATTAAACAAAATTTGCGCAAATTTTCAAACAGGGCGAGCTTTCCTGAATGCAATGGAAAAATGCCACGGCAAGCGAAGTTTGCCAAGCACAAGGTTTACCATTAGCATGGCAATCACATGAACCGGAATTGGCAAAACTTGCGCCGCGCTTCACCTCTACTCACTTGTTGGAAACCACCGCCATGAAGTCGAAGATTATTGAAGTTCGTGCCCAACGCGGCAGTGCCGGCAACCTTATTTTGGGCTTTGTGATGATGTGCGCCGGCTTTTATCTATTGTTGCAGTCGATCGTCGTCACCCAAAGTTATTTTCTTGGCGTCGGTTTGTTTCACTTAGGCGGCGCGTCGATTACCAGCGGCATGATCCTGGTGCCGCTGATTTTCGGCATCGGCATGATTTTTTACAACACGTCGAGTTTGCTCGGCTGGGCCTTGGCGATCGGTTCTCTGGCGGCACTGGTCATTGGCGTGATCGTCAATACGCATTTTGCGCTGAGGTCGATGTCGCTATTTGAAATGCTGGGCATTTTCGTTCTTGCCGTCGGTGGATTGGGATTGTTTTTGCGCGGCGTTTACGGCAACAAAAGAACGCTGGGGTGAAGATAGGAAGGAAATTGCCGGATAAAAACATTGGTGGCGCCCTTTAACGCCTTCCCAATAGAAAAGAGTGACGGATTTTCTAATTCATTCTTTCAGCAATGTCTAGTGTCAAATCTGACAGGATGGCAGCGCCAAGAGAAACGTGCATAATTGCCTTGAGATCGGTTGGCTGGCGCGGATAGATACCTTCCCCCTCTCTTCGGGCTGGTCAATCGTTTCTTCCTCTGGGCAAATCCAGGCTTTCCCCGCGATTCGCAAGAATCGCGGGCTTTTTATTGCCCGGCCGGGCCGCGTGCCGTCAATGTGTGCCAGGAATCGGTCAAATCTCTACTTGTGTGCCAAGCTCGATCACGCGATTTGTCGGAATCTGATAATAGTCGGCGGCACCGCGCGCATTGCGCGACATCGCCGCAAATAGGCGTTCCCGCCACATCGCCATCCCCGTGCCGAAGGTCGGGACGATGGTCTGCCGCGAAATGAAGAAGGAAGTCGAGAGCATTTCCGAATCGATGCCCTTGGAGCGGCACAATTCCAGCACTTTCGGAATGTCGCGCGTTTCCTTGAAACCATACCGCACGTTCACCTGAAAACAGCCATGCCCCAAGGGCAAGACTTCGAGCCGATCCTGGTCGGAGACGGTAGGGATATCGGCATTGAGCACGGTCAAGAAAACGATTTGATCGTGGATCACCTTGTTATGCACAAGATTGTGCAACATCGCATGCGGGACGCCGTCGCTTTCGCTGCGCAGGAACACCGCCGTGCCGGGCACCCGCACCGGCGGGTCGATGAACAGGTTGGTCAAAAAGTCTTCCAATGGAATCGCTTGCAATTGCAGACTCTCGGTCATCAACCGGCGGCCCTGCTTCCAGGTCAGCATTATCATGAAGGCAATGCCGCCAAGCGCTAGCGGGAACCAGCCGCCGCTGACGATTTTCAGCGCGTTCGCCGAAAAAAACATCAAGTCGATCGCGAGGAAAAACAAGGTCGAGCTCCAGCAGATCCAGGGATTCAATTTCCATCCGAAGCGAATCACGAAGAAAGTCAGGATGGTGGTGGTCACCATCGTCGCCGTCACGGCGATGCCATAGGCCGAGGCCAGATTGTCCGACGAGCCGAATCCGACCACTGCGCCGATCACGGCGAACAATTGCAGCCAAGTGACCAGCGGAACGTAGATTTGGCCGATTTCGCGCGCCGACGTGTGAATCACCAGCATGCGCGGCATGAAACCCAAGGCAATCGCTTCGCGCGTCATCGAATAGGTGCCGGAAATCGTCGCTTGCGACGCAATTACGGTCGCCACTGTCGCCAGCACCACCAACGGGTAGATGCTCCACGGCCCCAGTTGATGGAAAAACGGATTGGACACGGCAGATGGATCGGCCAGCAGGATCGCACCCTGCCCCAGATAATTGGCCGCCAGCGCAGGAAATACGATGAAACACCATGCGATGCGGATCGGCTTGCTGCCGAAATGGCCCAAATCCGCATACAGGGCTTCGGCCCCGGTAAAAGCGAGCACGATTGCGCCCAATGCGACAAAGCCGATCCAGCCGTGATGCAGCATGAAGTTTATTGCCAGCCAGGGGTTCAATGCCGCCAGCACTTCGGGACGCGTGGCGATATTGACGATACCGGCAACTCCCAACAGAGCGAACCAGACAAACATGATCGGCCCGAACCAGCGGCCGATGCCCGACGAGCCATGCCGCTGCACCAGGTACAACGCGATCAATACGCCCACCGTCAACGGCACCACGTAAGGATGAAAGGCCGGGGTGGCGATATCGAGGCCCTCGATCGCACTCAGCACCGAAATCGCCGGCGTAATCACGCCATCGCCAAAAAACAATGCCGCGCCGAACAGGCCGATAATCATCAACGGAACGTACAGGCGCGAGGACCGCGTCACCGAACTGAGCGCCAGCGACAGCAAGGCCATGATGCCGCCCTCGCCCTGGTTGTCGGCCCGCAGAATCAAGGTCACGTACTTGAGCGTGACGACGATGGTCAATCCCCAAACGATCAATGAAATAACGCCCAGCAGGTTGGCGCGCGTCAATTCCAGCATGTATTCGCTGGAGAAGATGGTTTTCATCGTGTACAACGGACTGGTTCCGATGTCGCCGTACACGATCCCTAAAGCGGCGATAGTCAGTCCGGATAACGCACTTTTGGCAGTGTGACTGCTTGCATCCGAGGTGGTCAATTTGTTCCCTGAGCATTTTTTATGATGCGTGGCACGATATGACGTTTCTTCTCCTTTGACAAGCTTCATTTGCAAGCGCAACACAAGCAGGTCGTATTCGGCATTCTCAGCCCGCTCCAAAGCGTACCCAAAATACAACGGAAATGAATTTTCGTTAGCATTTATTCAGATAAGCGATGTAGCCCGTCATCGCCATGATGGCACCATATTGTCGGTTAGCAATTTATTTATGGAATCACAGTTACAATTGCATTTTTCTCATCAATAGCGGGAACAAATTCCGAATTTGCCAATCTACTAAGCTTGGGATTGCACAGCCGCGCGCACCAATCCCGCAACAGGGGAGAATTCAAGCCATGCAGCATGGCTGCATCTGCGTTCCCCTTC
Source organism: Burkholderiaceae bacterium (assembly GCA_031291325.1). GTDB lineage: Bacteria > Pseudomonadota > Gammaproteobacteria > Burkholderiales > Burkholderiaceae_D > PKWO01. Next base: position 46,869 of record JARLJG010000068.1, on the reverse strand, counting down.
CCGACCGGCAATTGTGGCCAACCACGTAGGGAGTACAAGCATGCTACAGCGCAAAAAATCGATTACTCGCGTATTCGTCTACGGTTTTGCATTTGCCAGCCTGGCGGCGATTTTCCTGGTGTGGTCGATTTACCAGGTAACGACCACGATCATGCGAACCGCGACCTCGGTATCGCAGGGCTACGAAGTGATTTCGGCGATAAAAGACCTGCAATCGCACTTGATCGATGCTGAAACCGGCGAGCGCGGCTATGTGATCACCGGCGACGCCGGCTATTTTCCCGCGTCGCGCGATACGCTGCAAAAAATCCAATGGGACAGCGACCTGATCGCGGCGCTGACCACCGACAGCGCCGTCCAAAAAAGTCGTTACGCCGAATTGCAGCGCTTGATCGCGTATCGACTGAAAACCATCCAGTTGATTGTCGAGACGCGCAAGGCGGGCGGCGTCGACGCCGCGCACCAACTGGTATCGCTTAACGAAGACAAACTGGAAATGGACCGGATTCGATCCGTCTTGACGCAGATGGAGGAGGAACAAAACACGCAACTCAACGCCCGCATCGGCGCGCGCGATAGTGCCTATGCGCATTTCTGGTGGAGCTTTGGCGCGCTGATCGCCGTCATGGCAGCCGGCGCGCTATGGCAATTCGCACAAATCCGCCGCGTCATGCAATTGGAAGCGCAGGCGGAACAACAAATTCGACATATGGCCGAACACGATCCGTTGACCGATTTACCCAATCGGCGCAAGCTGCAAACGAAATTGGAACTGGCGATTGCGTTCGCCAAACGCAGCGGCAGAATGGTCGCGGTAATGTTCATCGATCTCGACGGCTTCAAAGCCGTCAACGACTCTCTGGGGCACCAGACCGGCGACGATCTGTTGAAAGAAGTGGCCCGCCGCTTGCGCCAAGGCACACGCAGCAGCGATCTGGTCGCGCGCCTGGGCGGGGATGAATTCGTGGTCGTGCTATCCGAGCTTGATCGGACCGACGATGCCACGCTAATGGCAAGCAAGCTCAATGAATTGATTGCAAGACCGATCACGATCGACGGCAAGAATATCCGCATCTCGACCAGTATCGGCATCAGCATCTTTCCGCGCGACGGACGCTGCGGCGAAGAACTGCTCGGCAAGGCCGATGACGCGGTCTATCAAGCCAAGGCCGGCGGAAAAAATCAATATCAAATGGCGAAATGCGGCTGAATCCGCATGCCTTCCCACGACATTGTCACCGGAGGTTAAACGCGCGAATTGCCGCCTAACGGCAAACAAGTTTTTTTCAATTCCGTGACATTTTCCAAATCGCTGCGAGATATCCTTAACTTTTCCTGCCCGCCATGGTTAAATGAGCGATAGGGTTGCGCTCCAATTGCCGATCATCCTGGCATCGGAAAAATTCGTAACAGGCCAGTTCTCCCGTCTTGAGGGTATCGAAGCCCATGCATCGGATACATGTTCGCCTGGTGGTCATGTTTGTGGTGATCGTTACCGTCATATTGACCTTGTCGGGCGCTTTTTCGCAATATCAATTGAGCCAGGAGCTGGAGCGACGCGATGCCCAATTGCGCCACGGGGTCATTACGCGCCTGCAGATCAGCTTGCCGTCCGCGCTGTGGAATCTCGACAAGCCCAAGGTCGACAGCCTGTTGGAAGCGGAAATGTTGCCGCCCGAAGTGTTGGGCATTCGCGTCTACGATACCACGTCGATCGGTTTGTTCAGCGGGAAAATGCGCGACCGAGCGGGGCAAATCGTCGCCGCCGACGCTGCCAGCGACATCCCTGGAACCTCGCTCGCCGCAACCTTGACATTCCGCGGCGTGGACCCGGACCGCGACTCCGACAAGCCGATCCCGGTCGGGCGGGTTCAGGTGAATTTCAGCCGCGAGCAAATCAACGCAGCGTTGGCTACCGACCTGATTCGCAAAGTGGCCGAAATCCTGGTGCTCGACATCGTGCTCTTGCTGGCCTTGTCGTACAGTCTGAAGATGGTGTTCGAGCCGCTTAAGCAACTGCGCGACGGCCTGTTCGATCTCGCCACGCGCGATACCGATGAAGTGGTCGAACTGCCGGAGGGCCGGCGCGACGAATTCGGCGAAGTGGTGCGCGGTTTCAATCGGATTCAGCGCAAATTGAAATCGATCATCGAAAGCACGCGACGCGCGGAAGACGAGGCCAGGCACGCTTCGGCAAGAACCGCGCAAGCGCTGCAGGATTTGCGGCAGGCGCAAGATTCCCTGGTTCAGGCAGAACGCCTGGCGTCGCTAGGCGGATTGGTTGCCGGCGTCGCGCATGAAATCAATACGCCGGTTGGCATTACGCTGACCAGCGCCTCGGTCTTGCTGGATGCCACCAGGCACATCCAGCAGGCGATCGATGCCGGACCCGTCAAGCGGTCCGATATTCTGCGCTACCTGGAAACCGCCAGCGAAGGCTCGCGCCTGATCATGTCCAACGCCGACCGCGCGGCCCACCTGATCCAGAGCTTCAAGCAAATCGCGGTCGACCAGACCAACGAGATGCGGCGACCGTTCAAGCTGAAGGAATATATCGACGAAATTATCATGAGCCTGCATCCCCGGCTCAAGCACACGCAAATCCAGGTCGTGGTCGGGTGCGCCGACACCATCGAGCTCGATAGCTATCCAGGCGCATTTGCGCAAATCATCACCAATTTGACGCTCAATGCGTTGACTCATGCGTACGACGCGAATAGTACCGGCACGATTCGCATCGATGCGACACAAGACGGCGACAAGATCGCGTTGACCTTCTGCGACGACGGCAAAGGCATACCGGCGGAAAACGTGGACAAGATTTTCGATCCCTTTTTTACCACCCTGCGCGGACGCGGAGGCACCGGACTCGGGCTCAATATCGTCTACAATTTGATCGTCAAACAATTTGGCGGAACGATCGATGTGGAAAGCACGCTCGGCCAAGGCACGAGTTTTTCGATACACATTCCGCGCGTTGCGCCCCGACAGGAGAAAGCATGAGTGCACCCGATGTTTCGAGCCAGGACGCCGGCGATCAAGAAGACTGGTTGCTCGACGACGAGCCGCAAGCAGCCAGCGCTGCAAGCGGCCCCGACGAAAGGCCGATTCGCATACTGATCGTCGACGACGAATTGGACGTGCACTCGGTAACCCGGCTGGCGTTGCGCGGCGTGTCGTTCAAGGGCAGACCGCTGGAGCTGCTCAGCGCCTATAGCGGCATCGAGGCGTTCGAGCTGCTCGGCAAATACACCGACATCGCCCTGGTGTTGCTCGACGTCGTGATGGAAAGCGAGGATGCAGGCCTGCGCCTGGTCGGGCGCATACGCGGCGAGCTCGACAACCATCTGGTGCGCATCGTGCTGCGCACCGGGCAGCCGGGGCAGGCCCCCGAACAGCAAGTCATCATCGATTACGACATCAACGACTACAAGGCCAAGACCGAGCTGACCACGCAAAAGCTGTTTACCACGGTAGTGGCGTCCTTGCGCGCATACGAGAGCCTGGTGACGATCGAACGCAGCCGCATCGGCTTGAGCAAGATATTGGAAGGCGCGACCAACCTGTACCAGATTCACTCGCTGCGTGAATTTGCCTCGGGGGTCTTGAACCAGATCAGCGCAATCCTCGACGTCGGCGCCGACGGCGTGCTGTGCGTGCTGCAAAACGGCATTGTCGGCGCCAATCGCGCCCCCACCGTAGTCGCCGCGACCGGCTCTTATGCGTTCCTGGCCGACCAAGAGTTTTTGCCCGACGACCACCAACTGGCGGGAGCGATCGCCAAGGCGTTTCGCGAAAAGCGCAGTCAGTACGAGCATCCGGTCGACGTATTATTCATCCATACGCAGCAAGGCCATGAATTCGCCATTTCGGTAACGCCGCCCTGGCCGCTGGCCGGCATCCAGCGCGAACTGCTGGAAGTTTTCTGTTCGCGCATTGCCGCAGCGTTCGACAATCTGTATTTGTTCGGTCAGTTGCGCAAGGCGCAGGAGGCGACCGTGGTGGCGCTGGCCGATCTTGCCGAATTCCGCGACGAAGGAACCGGCGGACATGTGCGCAGGGTCCAGATATTGACCGATGCCATCGCCGCCAAACTCAAACTGCGCGGGGTGTACCCGGACGAACTCACTGAGCAATTACTCGAGATGATCGGCCTGGCCAGCATCTTGCACGATGTCGGCAAAGTATCGACCCCGGACAATATTTTGCTCAAACCCGGAATTCACACGCCCGAAGAACGGATCATCATGCGCTCCCATGCGAGCGTCGGCGAAACCATCTTGAGGCATGCATCGAATATGGTCGATGGCACGAACTACCTGTCGGTCGGCTCGCAAATTGCCGGCGCGCATCACGAACATTTCGACGGCAACGGCTATCCGCGCGGACTCAAGGGCATGGAAATCCCGCTGGCGGCACGCATCGTTGCGGTGGTCGACGTGTTCGATGCGCTATTGCACCGCAGGCCGTACAAAGAGGCATGGCCCTTCCCCGCTGTGTCGGCCTATATCAAGGAGCGCCGGGCCACGCAATTCGACCCCCAAGTCGTCGACGCGCTATTCGAGGTCATCGACAACGAAGTGCACGATTGGATGTCGGCCGGCACCGAATGAAGCCAACGTCTACGAAGGTTTGACGACCCCGCCCGCGTGCTCGCACGCGCCTGCCCGCCGAAAAGCCTGTCCGCCGTTCTGGCATTGAACGAACACATGGTGTTTGGCCCTTCGCCCCGCCGTCGCGACTGCATGCGCGCCTTTCCTTATGCCCTTGCCCACTGCATGCGCACCGGTTTTGACGCCATCGCCGACGACATGCGCGACATGCTTGGCGCCTTCGGCGGTGTCATGCGCCGCTTCGTGAACCTTGTCGCCCAAATCGTCTTGTGCGTGGGCATTGGACGCAATCATCAGGAGAAGTCCAAGCACCGTGAGAAATTTTTTCATAATGTTAGTTTTTTAGCAAAATGAGATGGATTAGTGTATCGCTGAATCGATTTCTATCAGCGCCCCGCCACACCTTGTTACAATTTCCCGAAAGATCCAACTTACAATGCCGTGGATGCCCGCGACGTGCAATCATATAGGCTGCCACGCACCAAAATCTCCGCAGCAGGTCGAAGAATATCGATAGCAGCCGCCTTGTGCCCACAACGAAAACCTACACTACCACGAATGACACCGACCACCATTGCCCCAATAATCGTTCTCGACACCAATGTCTGCCTCGATCTGTTTGTGTTCCACGATCCGCGTTGGACCTTGTTGCTGCAAGCGTTGAAAGATGGCACGGTGCGCGCAGTGACCCGCGCCGACTGCCGCAAGGAATGGAGCATCGTCCTTACCTACCCGCAGCTGCCGCTGGATCACACAACCCGCTTGCGCAGCGAGGCTGAATTCGACGCGCTCATCGAGGAAGTGCCGCAAAGCCAGCCACCCGGAGCCGCGCAACGGCTGCCGATTTGCAGCGACCCCGACGACCAGAAGTTCCTGGAGCTGGCGCGCGACTCCGGTGCGCAAGTGTTGATTACCAAGGACAAGGCATTGCTCAAGCTGGCCAAGAAGACTACCCAAGCCGGATTATTTGCGATTATGCTCCCAGAAAGCTGGATTCGCACACAAGGCATGTGATCTGAATGTTGCCAAAACATTGTGGTTGGCCGCATTCAATGCGCTAACAGCCGCTGGTATAAGCATACACCGTGGGGGTTCCGGTTCCGCCATAGTTATAGCCCACCGCGCAATTGATCGGAGTGGGCGCGCTTTCAATGCGCCAGCCGGCGTCGCCATTGGGTATCGTGGAATTGCCGTAGCCGTAAAATGTGAAGTTGTTAAACGCAACTGCCGCTGTCGATAGGTAGCATCCGCCCACCGGCACCGATGCGCCAATTTGCGTCAGTCCGATACCGTCGCACCAGCGATCGGGGTAGCCGTTCCACACGCGAATCTGCGTGCCATCTGCCATCGTGACGTAAGTGATGCCGGCTTCCGCGCCGGCACTACCCGCACCGCGAATCGCCGTTGTGGCTATGACCAGCGATACTGCGGAATTGACGGAACCCGCCAAGGCGTTGATGGTAGCGGTGCGCGCGGTCGCGCCCAAGCTGGCGTAGCGCCCAAGGGCAAGCGCGGCAAGCACCCCCAGGATGGCGATCACCGCAACCAATTCGATCAGCGTGAATCCTCGGTTAAGGCGCATGCGACGGAAAGCGAGATGGGGCGGTTTTCGTGTGCGAGATCAATCGCCAGCAATAACAACGGTCGTTGCCCTTAAAATATATTATTACCATTTCGAGCACGTCGTATTGCCAGCTTTTGAAGTAGTTTTGGAAGCTTACCGGAAAAAAACATGGATTGCTATCCGATATTTGTCGGGTCGATTGCGGAGCTTCGCTCAGTCCGATTCGACGGTCGACGCCTTCGGAGTGCTGCGGGGTTACAATATTAACTTGATCCCGTAATTTCATACCGCATGAAACCACCTGCCCAGTCCACCCGGCTCCCTGTCCGCATCGAATCAAAATTGCCGGCGGTCGGCACAACGATCTTTACAGTCATGTCGAGCCTGGCCGCCGAGAAGAAAGCGGTCAATCTGGGCCAGGGCTTCCCTGACTTCGGTTGCGATCCAGCCTTGATCGAGATGGTCGATGCGGCCATGAAGAGCGGGTTGAATCAATATCCGCCGATGACCGGAGCGGCTCCGCTGCGCGTAGCGATTGCAGACAAAATCGAAGGTATATACGGATACCGCTACGACGCCGATAGCGAAATCACCGTGACGGCCGGCGCCACCCAGGCGATCTTTACCGCGATTCAGTGCTGCGTGCATGCCGGCGACGAAGTGCTGATTATCGAACCGGCCTACGACTCTTATGTGCCGTCGGTGCTGTTGGCCGGCGGCGTTCCGGTGTTCGTGCAGATGAATGTCGGGGCCAACGGTTACACGGTGCCCTGGGATAAGGTGGCCTCGGCACTCACATCCAAAACCCGTTTAATCATCGTCAATACGCCGCATAATCCAAGCGGATCGACCTTGCAAGAGGGGGACATGACGACCCTGGCCGATCTGGTGCGCGGCACCGATATCCTGATTTTGGCCGACGAAGTGTATGAACACATGGTCTACGACGGCGCCCGGCATGAGTCGGTGTGCCGCTATCCCGACTTGGCCGCGCGCAGCTTCGTGGTTTCCAGCTTCGGCAAGACCTATCACGTGACCGGCTGGAAAGTCGGCTTCGTCGCCGCGCCGGCTGCGCTCATGGCGGAATTTCGCAAGGTGCATCAGTTCAATGTTTTCACGGTGAATACGCCGATGCAGCACGGCATCGCTGCCTATATGGCCAATCCGGCGCCCTACCGCGAACTTGGCGCGTTTTACGAACGCAAGCGAAACCTGTTCCGGGCCGGCCTGGAAAAGACGCGTTTGCGCTTGTTGCCGGCACAAGGGACTTATTTCCAGTGCGTCGATTACCGTGCGGTCTCGGATTTGCCGGAGGCGGAATTTGCCAAATGGCTGACCTGCGAAATCGGCGTGGCGGCGATTCCGGTATCGGCGTTCTACGCAGAACCGAGGGAATCGGGCATCGTGCGCTTTTGCTTCGCCAAGAAAGACGAAACCCTGGAATTGGCGCTCAAGCGCCTGGCGGCGATTTGAGACCACTGCTCAGTCGAGGGTACCCTCAATGGAATTGGGACAATTTCTGATTAACGAAAGCGAGTAGTTCAGGCGTCAGCGTGTTGGAGGTCTTGGCGCGGCTAAAGGCCTCCTTGGCTTCCGGCAAGCGGTTTTCCGCTTGCAGCGAGATCCCCAGGCCCATCCACCAGACGCCATTTTGCGGTGTCTTAGCCAGTGCCGCCACGTAATGATCGATCGCTTCCTTATCGCGCTTGTCCCGTTGCAGCAAGGCCGCAAGAAAGGCTTGATAATCGGCGCGCTCGGTGGCATACGGCAAGCTGCGTTCAAGCGTGGCCAAGGCCGACTTCACGTCTTTCTGTTCGACTTGCGTGCGCGCCAGTATCATCGCCAGGCCGAATTGCGACGGATCGAGCGCCAAGCCCTCCTGCGCCCGCCGCACCGCCTCATCCATGCGTTTGCCTTGCAATAACAGGCCGACCAGCATCTGCCGCGCCGCCGTATTTTGGGCGTCGAGCTGCAACGCGTGTTCCAGCATGGCAAGCGCGTCGGCATTGCGTCCCGCCTGCAATACCACGACGGCCTGCCGGTACTCGTTTTCTGCAAGCTGAGACGGCGTGAGCTCCTTGACGTGCTTGGTCAGCTTGGCGGCATTCGACGCTTCTTCACCGGTACTTCCCGACGCTTGCAGGGTCGCCGCTTCCTTGCCAGAATCAGCGCGGGAGCGGGGCTTTGCCACCGCTTCCGGCGCAAGTTCCGGCCTCGGCTCCGGCAAAATCGCGTTTTCTCTTTTTTTCACCGGATGCGCTTCGGCATCGCCTTGCCGCACATCGGCGGCAGGAGCCGCCACATCGCTGGAATTCGGAGCCGGTGCCAATGACACCGAAGAAGGCGACGGGTTCACCGGCGCCGGCTCCAGCGGTATCGGCGCTTGCGCAACTGGCGAAGGCAGCGCGCTCAGATCCGGTGCGATTTTCAATGCCAACGGCTGCATTGCAGTGGCCGGCGCCGGTGGCCGCAGCCAAAACCACACAAGCACGCCGGTCAAAACCAAGGTCAGCGCCAACACCAGCCACCAGGCCGGATGCAGGCCGCCACGTTCGGGCACCGCCCGGACCTGATGATGGACGCCGGTACCGGCAAGATTCCCGGTGCTGCGCTGCTCCAGGTCTTGCAACATTTGATTGATGAGGCTCATTGGAGATACGCCCATACGACGCCGCTGCCAGCCAACAGCGTCCCCAGCGGCAGCAGCAGCCACCACCAGCGCCAACTACCCTTCGCTGCAATCGTATCTTTCGCCGCCGCCTTGACATGCCGCGCAGTGACCTCGCGCCGCCCTTCCCCGTAGGCTGCCATCATCGCCTTGTGGGCGAGAATATTGACCAGGCGCGGAATGCCGCCGCTGCAGACATTCAACTGACGCACAGCGCCGCGAGTGAATAATCGACTGCCTTGATAGCCAGCCACGCTGAGGCGATGGGAGATATAAAAATCGAGGTCGTCCTTGGTCAGCGGTTCCAGCCGATAGTGAAAGGTAATCCGTTGCGCCAGCTGGCGGATCGCGTCGTTTTGCAAGTTGCGATTCAATTCCGGCTGGCCGAACAAAACAATTTGCAGCAATTTGCGCTTCTCCGTCTCCAGATTGGTCAACAAGCGCAACGCTTCCAGGCTTTCCAGCGGAATCGCTTGCGCCTCGTCGAGGCAGACCAGCACGCGCTTGCCCTCCCTGGCCAATATCAACAGGCGGTGATTAATGGATTTCAGCAGGTTGTGCTGGTCGACATCCTTATCCAGGTGGATTTCCAATTCATCGGCCAGCGCCATGAGCAGCGTGCGCGGCTCGAGGAAGGGATTGGGGATGTAGGCGGTGACAAAATTGCTGTCGAGCGTGCTCATGAACTTGCGGCACAACAAAGTCTTGCCGGTGCCGACCTCGCCGGTAATCTTGATGAACCCTTCGCCGTTGCGAGCCGCAATCAACAGCGTATTGAGCGCCTCTTGCGAACTCGGGCACAAAAAGAAAAAACTGGTGTCGGGAGTGATTCCGAACGGCGACTCGGTCAAGCCGAAGTGAGACTTGTACATGGCTACCCCTGGCGACCGCCGACCGCGCCCTCGACGCGCATCGCAGTGCAGCCGGTGATACGACCTGTTTTCATGTCTACTTCAACTGCATATTGTGCGGATCGAGATCCGAAACATGGCGCTGGCTGTCGAGGATATTTTGATCCCAGGCCGCGTCGTCTTTTACGATAGTCGGCTTGATCAGGATCACCAATTCGCTCTTGGCGGTGGTCTGATCGGTGTTGCGAAACAGGCTGCCCAGCAAAGGCACATCGGAAACGCCGGGAATGTCCGAGCGACCCGAGGTGGTATTCTGTTTCATCAAGCCGCCGATGGCGACGATGTGGCCGTCAGTGCCGCGCACGACGCTATCGGTTTCCTGCGTGGCGCTCGATGCCAAGGGCAAGACCAGGGTGCCGCCGATTCCCAGGTTGATGGTTTGCGATACTGTCGTAACTTGCGTGACGGCCGGATGCACATGCAGGATCACATTGCCCTCCGCATCGATCTGCGGCGTGACGTCCAGCACCACGCCGGAAAAGAACGGCTCCAGCGTGACGTTCGGCGTGGTGGTATTGCTGGTCCCGCCGGTGGTGGTGGTGGTGCTGACATTGGTGACAAAGAAGTCGTCGGTGCCTACTTTGAGCACGGCCTTTTGATTATTCAGCGTCGAAATGCGCGGATTCGACAGCACATGCACCGTGCCTTGCGATTCCAGCAGGGTAATCAATGCTGCGAAGTTATTGGTTTGCAACGCCAGCCCGAATATCGATCCGGTGTTCGTCGACGACGTGGTGAACGACTGCCCCGTCAATGCCGACAGCGCCGTCGAAGCCAGCGACGTGGTCGACTGCGAACCGTTGGACGTCAATGCGCTCAAGCTCGTTCCGGCCTGCGCGAAACCGCTCGCCACATGATTGGTCGTGCTGCCCGCGATGGACGCGAACGACGACCAGTTGACGCCGGTCTGGTAGCTGCTATTGAGTTGGACTTCCAGAATCTTCGCTTCCAGGATCACTTGACGGTCGACCGACAACTGCGACGCCTTCAGATAGGCGGCCACGTTGTGCAACTCATCCGGCAGCGCATGCACGACTACCACGCCGGATTGCGGACTGATGACGACGCTGCGCCCTTCCGTCTTGCCGACGATCGCCTCCAACGCGGTGCGCAAATCGTTCCAGAAGTCACTACTGGAAGCAGTCGTGATCTTGCTGCTGTCGATCGTCGAGCCGTAGCCGGTATTTTGACCCGGAGTGGTTCCGCTGGGGGTCGTCTGTGTAGTCTGTGTCGTATTGGTGCCGGAGGTGCTGCCGGTGCCGGGCATGGTATTGGCGGAATTGGAAATGACACGGATGTCGGAAATACCCCGGCGGCTGCCGGTCAGGTAATTGACTTGAAATACGCGCGTTTGCATGGTCAGCGGCTTGACGGTGATGCGATTGCCGTCGACCGTATAATCGTAGCCATACAAGTCGCGAATCGCGTCCAACGCCTCAAACAGCGTCACATCTTTCAAATTGGCAGAAATAGTCCCCGACACTTCGGGATGCACCAACATGTTGTAGCGGGTGCCGGTTACGATCGCCGCAAAAAACTGATTTGCCGGCACATTGCTAAAGCTCAGACTGAAACGCTCTTCCAGCGGTGCGCGCGCTTTCGGCACTTCGATGTTCAGCGGTGGCAACAACGCAGCAGCCACATCTTCCTGGCTTGCCTTCGACTTGGCGCCGGCCGCCCCCAATTCAGAAGCGATCTGATCGTAAGTATCGCGTTTCGGTGCCGGGGCCTTGCAGGCGCCCAAGCCTAGCACCACGAGAATCAGTATTATTTTTCGCACTCTTTACTTTCCCTTTATTGGGGTATCAGGATTGTTGCCGCCTTTGCCATCCGCTGCCCGTCTGACAAGCGAGGGGTAAAGGCGCAGCACTTCCAAACTTTTCCCAGTACGCAGCAAAACATCGTTTTCATTGATCGCGACAAGTTGCGCATCACCGATTTTATCGCCGACCTTCAAGGTCTTGCCATTGATGATGACGATGCGCCGCGTCGACGAAATCAGGATCGATTGCAATCTCGGCGCGGATTCCACTGGCGCCACGGCAGCGCCGCCAAATCCCGCCGGCGGTTTGGTCGGGTCGACCAGATTTTCGGCGTGCGCCGCGAACGTCGCGGCGGCTGCGCACAAAATCCCTATTTTAATCAACGAGATCAAATGTTCAGCCATTTCTTATCGAGACTCAAGGTATAGAGCGTCAAAGTCAGGCTAGGCTTGAAAGACTCGTCCACGGTCAATTTCGCCTTGCCCCAATATATTTGCCACGGCAGCCCCTCCAACGCCGTCATGTACGCAACCAAGTCAAGATAATTGCCCTCGACCACGATTTCCACGCCGTGCTTATAAACCAGGTCGGCAGCGCCATGCGCGCCCGCTTTGCCGGCCGCGCCGCTGGCCGGCTTGGCGGCATCCTTGGCGGCATCCTTGGCAGCATCTTTGACCGCATCTTTGCCGTCGTGCGCCTCGCCCTCGGTCAACCCGGTGGCCGGCAAAGTCCGCAGCGATACCAAGCGCAATTTGCCATTTTGCTTGAAAATATCGTCAAGCATGGCTGTCATTTTATCAGGAGAAACCAGGCCCTTTTGCATATCTTGCAATGAGGAGCCCATCTGCGTCAACTGCCCTTTGATTTGATTCAGTTGGGCCCGTTTGGCCGAGTCGGGATTATGATTGAAGGTTTCCAGCGCGGTACGTATTTCTGCCTGAATTCCTGCAATTTGCGATTGATCTTCCTTGATTTGCCGCGACAATTCCGCTTCCTTGGCGAATTGCTGGCTAAGCATGGTGACATTGACCAATTCAATCAAGATTGCAACCGCCCCCAGAAATACCAGGATGCGTTCGCGCAATCCCAGCCCGTCGATCTTTGCCGCATAGCGCAACCAGATCTGCTTCATTTGGCTTTCCCCGGCGCAGCGATGCTCTCAGGCGCATCCGAAGATTGCAGCTCGAAGTCGATATAATTTGCGGGTACCGTCATCTTTGCCGCTTTGGGGTCAGCGCCACCGTCCGCATCGACCATCGGCCGCTGGATTTCCAGCGCGGAAAACGATTTGCCCTTCATTTCGTCTTCGCGCCGCAAACGCTCCAGGTAGGCCGGCACCAGGTCGACGCTGGTCGCGCGTCCATGCAGGTTGATGGCGTGGCCGGCGCCGACGATACTGACGCCAGTCAACCACAGGCCACTCACGATTTGCCGCGAAAAACCGCGAAAATATCCCGAGTACCCCTTGGTATCGCCGAATTCGCCGCTGTGCAGCGCGTCGAACACATGCTGCATCGCCTTGACGTCAAGTTGCGCGTTGTTGATCTCGTCGTCGAGCGCCTGCTCGTTCGTGTGCGAGGTAAATTGCGTGGTGACGGTAATGAGCTGATCCCTCGTCCTCACCAACTGGGCGGCAGTATCGGCCGCTTCCTTGGTTCGCTTCGACAATTGGATATCCGCATAAGCGACCATCAACAGGCAGCCAAGCAAAATCAGCCCCAGCGCCTGGGCCATCGTCGTGGCCGAAAAATACTTCTTCTGCTTGAGAAATATCGGATTGAATAGGTTGATCTGCTGGCTCACAGCACTTTCTCCTCAAGGCGCAAGGCGGCGCCGAGCGTCAAAAAGTAGCGCTGCTGCATGTCAGTCGCCTTCAATTCCGGCGCCTTGGACAGATCCAGGATCGTTTCCAGCTTGAACGTATCGACTGGAATGTACAAATTTGACGCCAGGTACTCTTGCAACTTCACGCCTTCCTCGCTCATCGGTGCCAAAAACAATTTAGCCAGGGTAACGAAATGGTATTGGCGATCGAAGTGATCCAGCGATCGCTGCAATTCCAATGTGATCTTATCGTAAATTGCATTCTTTTCGTCGCCAGTCGCCTGGTTCAATTGCGCCAGGCTGACATCGATTCTGCGCGACAAGTACAACTCGCCACCGAAGGTGACGGTCAGCAAGCCGCCATCCGCATCGAACGACAAGAGCGCCACGCCACGGCCCTCCGGCTCCAGCAGCGCGGAAATATTGCGCTGCGCAACGTCGGGGATATCGATCGCGCGCAACGAAATTTTGGCTTCCGCAAATAGCGTCTGCCGCTTTTCGATGACCTGGTTGCGCGCCGCCACCGCATACATCGAGTGACTGCGCACCGGAGCATCCTTGGCAACCGGCACGTCGAGCACATCGATCGTTGCATCTTCGACACGAAAATCGAGCATATCCTTCAAACGCCAGCGAATTGCCGTCTTCAACTCCTCACGCGGCACGGTCGGCGCCTCCACCGAAAGCAACTGGTATTCGCTGGGACTCAACAGCGTCGTGCACTCGTAATTGTCGGCGTGCAATTCCTTGCCGATTTTTTCGAAAAGTTTTTCGCTGATGCCCTCTCCGAGTGCGTAGCTGGCGATCGATTCGACCGATGGCATGGTCTGCGCGGCGCGCTTGATGCTGGCAACGCGAATTTCCGCGTGGTCCAGAACGAAAGCCATCCAGCCCGCCGTTTTTTTATTTTTTGCAAATAGACGCATGCTCACTACTTATATAGAAGTTGCTTGAAGTTAAGTCAATAAGTTGTTGTTGTCAATGACTTTCCTATCATTTTCTAACTGCCCCCCGGCACTCCAAACAATCATCGTATGCGACAAACACACAAGCAGGACGTCGCACCGTCCCAAATTTACAACACATGCGCATTGCGCCCCGCCCTGCGGCACATCAATACATCTCGCGCAGGTAGATGTAGGGAGTCTTCGACGCGCCGAATTTCATTCTGGCGGCTGGATCGTGGGACGTGCCCCCACACCAGAGATATTGCAGCCACGTCATGCTGCCGGCAACCGCGCCGCTCGTCACATTCACTAGGCAACCCTTATCGTACGTGATTAGTCCCAGGTCGATGGCCAAATCGACCGTGCCGGCGTTGTTATTCGCGTCGTAGAGATAATACGTGGCTTGCCCGTTTGTCAGCGTAAGCGACAACGGGGAGAAATACGTAGTCCCCAACGTACACGTTGTCGACGTCGCTCCCTGGCTCGCCACGAAAACCACACAGGGTGCTGCAGCAGCCCCCGAGGCGGCTTTCTGGTTGTTCAATATCGCCGCGCCAGAGGGAATTGTGGTGGCGCCAGCGCCGGTATCGGCAGTATTGAGCGACCAGTACGAGGTCGCGGTGTTGTAATATTGCGCGCTTACCAACACCGGCAAGGTCAGGTTTTGCGATCCATAGCCGTTGGCAAGAACCAGACGCCCTTCGCGCACCGAAGTTACGCTGCCGAATTGCTTGCATGAGGTACTGGTGCAGGTGCCAGTGGTGGTATTCATATCGTTGTTCCATATGGTTCCGCCGTCTCCATCCAACATTTGCACACCGAATTCCAAATTGTCGAAAGGCCCACCTGCAGTTGCCACGTTGGCAGAAACCAAGCCGCCCGGTTGCGTGGTGGGCAAGCTAAAGACTTCCCCCGACATGGTTCCTGCGTACATGCCCTTAATCCACGTGCTTTGCAAACTCAACGAGCCAGCCACAAGCCGGGAGGTCAGATCGTAGCCCGCATTGCCGGCCCCCATGTCCTCCGCCACCAAGGTTGGATTTGCCACAGGATTCGTCGTCGTCGAAGCCATCGTATTGTCATAATTGTAGGTCACCGCGCATGTCGACGTAGCAGCCCCTGCGCAAGCATTCAACGTATAAACAATCGTGGGAATCGGCTGCCCCATGTAAGTGAAATTTGGACTGCCACCGGTGACTGCCGCTGTCACTGTACCGCTCACGAACGCGTAGTGATCCGGTCGGAAGCGAGACACGATGATCCCGGCCGTATTGCCAAAATAGCACCCATACTTTCCATTAACAAGCGAATTAGAATACGCTGCGCTGGTAGTGCCGGTGACGCAATCGTTCTGGGTGCCGCTATCTACGGCGGTCCAGGTGTTGTCGTAGAATAGCGGCGGAGCCGCGGAGCCGACGGTGGCGCTGCCTATCGTAGTACTTTGCCATCCTTCCAATCCGATCGGTCCGACATCGCCATAGATGAAGCTACCCGAAGCAGTGGCACTCGACCCGCTGACCGTCACACTCATGGGAAAAGTAGTGGAAGTGGTCAACGCACCGGTGGTGGTGGCAGGGCTGACCGCTTGAACGGCTGCAGTGCTGATATTCTGCGTGCCCGTATAACCGCTTACATTGGTCGTCGCGGTCACCGTAAACGGATCGGTACCGGCCTTAAAAGGTGAAGTGCCGGATGTCCAAGCAATGGTCTCCCCTTGCGGACGCACCGAAAAATCGTCCACCGAACAAGCCGCAGCAGTCGACGTATAGGCGGTGCAAGCCGACGTGGTGCATTCCCTCATGACCGCAATCAGATCCTGGTATGCCGAATTGAGCGTGAACGAACCTGAAAGCACCGCGCCAGGGGTAGAGGAAGAGGTGGTGAAAGCAAGGTTTTGTGTGCCGCCCGGCTTCTCAACGGGCGATTGGCTGGTACATAGTGAGGTGCAGCTCACACTGCAAGGCTTTGTTTGACCGGGAGCCATATTGGGCACCAGATTCACTTGCACATACTTGTTGGTGGTAGCGGAATAGCCGGTGGCGATGCCGGTCGAAGTCAGCGCGGCTACCCAAAGCTGGAACGGCACCGCTGCCAATTTCATGTAAATATGGCCGGTCTGAAAATTAGGGTAGGCGGGGGTGGCCGCAGACGAGTAAGCGTTATCGATAGCAGAAAACCCGCTGGCGGTTTGTCCGGTGGTCGGATATACCGTTTGCGCGCATACGCGAAAATTACCGATTTCATGAATATTGGTCGAACCGCCGGTTGAACTGGTGAAGGAAATCTGCCAATAATTCGGCACGATCTTGGGCAACCATCCGTTGGTGACTGCGCTTTGCGCGAAACCATAGACATTGGTGGACGGCACCACCGAATTATAGTTGCTGCCATTCATGGTGGTCTTATCGCGGTTGACGGCGACGTTGACGGTGCCGCCGATCTCATTGCGGGCATCGATGATGACCTGATATTTATAGCCCCAACTCGGCGCAATCGACGAGTGATTATCGACGCCATTGGCGCCCAGGCTGCCCGAGCCGCCAATCCAGTCGTATCCATTGGTGCCGCTCCCCGGCCCGCGCATGCCAACCTCTTCCGTGGTAAAGCCCGGCCCATCGGGCCGCCCCTCGGTAGGATTGGCATAGTTGCCGTATTCGTCGAGCGCCACGCCCAACCAGCCGCCCGCAAATCCCACGGTTCCCTCGGCGGCGTAACCTTGCGAGCCGCCATATCCTCCAGGCACGGCCGGTATGGAAGAATCGGACAGAATCACCCCGACGCCGTCGGCGCCGCTGCCGTTGTAGGCGTAATGATTGAACTCCACCGAAATATAATTATTCGTCGCCGGATAAATACCGGGCGCGGTCGCGGAACTGGCGTTGTTGCCGGTATTGTCGGTGAGCCGGAGCCGGCCGGGCGCGACGATGCGTGGATTGCCGAAGCTGCCGTTGCTATACTCGGTCACCCAATTCGCCGAAAAGATCGGCGACGGACTAAGTGCACTGCGATTAAAAGAATCACAATAACAAGTGTAAGCGCCACTGCTATACGGACCCAATGCGGCGATAACCGTTGCGGGCGGGCTGCACGCCGCCGCCGTGGTAACCGGCTTGAGCGCCACTTGCGCGCCGATCGAATATGCATTGTTGCCGAGATTTGCAGTCTGCGCCCCGGTGGGGCCTGAGCTCGCCTGGATATAATCTCCAGCGACCGCTCCTGCGCCGCCATAGCCGGCATTCGACATGGATGGGCCGGCTTCCGCGCTAGCGGTGGATGGCGTGATGGTTGTCCCATAATTGCTGGAAAAAAATACGACCACCACATCGTTGGGGACCGTTGTTGTTACAGTCGGCGCGGTGACGGTTCCGCCCGAAGCAGTGCTGGCCTGATCGCCCGCGATATCGATACCCAACACATTGCGGTATGCCAGCATGTTGCCGGCGAAGTACTGGTTGCCGGTCCAGATCCACGACGGCGAAGTGCCCAAATCGGTGGCCGTTGCCGTCTTCGAATACACGCCTTGGACGAAATTGTTATATTTGTAGACGCTACAAGGCACGCTCAGTGTCCAACCGGTCGGCGCGGTGATATTGCCGCACCCGCTCAAACCCGTCACCGCCACTTGCGCCAACAGCAAATCGCCAACCACAGCCGAAGTTGGCACACTCAAAGTGAGCGTCTTGCCGGCCCCCGAGCCGCTATTGGTCGTCTGGCCGACCATATAGGCGGTGGTTGCCTGGGCAAAAGCACCCACGCATTGCAGCGCGAGCCAAAGCAGCGCGATTGCTTTCAGCAACGCCGCGATTCTTGCCATCGTCCCCGCCCTCTTCAAACCTAAACTAGCCACGATTGTGCGCCCCATATGCATCGCTTCACGATTCGATCCTTGCAACGACATCACAACAAATTTTACATAAATACCCGGACATAGCGTTCCACATAACTCGTGCCGAGATTGCTAGTGAGCGGGCAAGCCTGCGTGGCTGTCGAACTCGGCTGGTTGCAGGCCCAGGATTCGATCTCGTACACGTTCGGACCGCTGTAGCCCCCAGGATCGGGGATCAAGGTACACTTCACCGTCACGGTAAGCCCGGTGAATGTCGCCGCAGTCGTCGGCAAGGTAAAATTATGAACGGTTCCTGTGCCGCCGGGACAAGTCCTGGAGTTGAAGCAAGTCTGAACCGTAGTAAAGAGCGTACCGGTTGGATAGGTACAAAAAGGCGTATTTGGACTTGTCGTACTTGAACTATTGACTTGATACATACCCCACTCCAAGCCGGCGCGCGCCGCCGCGTAAGCGCGCGAGCCGAGCACGTCGGCCGCTTCGCCCCTTTGGTGGCTGGTGGAAACGGTCACGACAGCCGCCGCAAGCGCAGCCAAAGCAACCAGGATGAAAATCGCCGAAAGCAGCGAAAATCCGCGCTCGCACCGATTGTCCGACGCAGCAAGCAAGAATTTAAAATGTTTCATGGCGCGTTATCCACATGAATTTCCCGAAATACCTGGACAGTATCGCCGCTGGCGGCATCGGTAACGACAATGGTTACGAATAATATGCCGTCGCGCGACAAGGCAGTAGTGGGCGAATAGTTGACCGTGCAAGTTACATTCGAGATCACTGTTTCCTGATAGGTTGAAGCTGGCGGCGTCGGCTGCGTTGCCAGAAAACCGTATCCTGCGTAGCGATACATCGACCCGCTTGCAGACCCGGTTAGCGGGCAGGAGTATGATACAGGCCCGGTCGATGGCACGACCTGGAAGCGATTGTTAGGCGACGACTCGACGAACGGAAACGACCCCAGGTTAAGGGTGTACTTGGAAGTTCCCGTAATAAGGGCGATATTGCAGCCGACGCTCGCGCAATTATTCAATTGATAGGCATCTTGCGGCGCAAAACCCGGCCCAAGGTTATAGACCACCATGTAACTGGCTTTCGCCACAATTTGCCAGTCGCTGGGTATCGACCCCGAGAGCGAGGTACCCATGACATCGATCGAAGTGTTCGGGTTGGCAGTGTCAAAAAAATTTCCCTGGGTCGAACCATCACCCGGCGACCGGTATAGCGCTCCGCTGACAGTGGGGATGAATTCGATGTAACACGGCGAGCTAGCGCAGGTATTCTGGCTGCTCGAACCGTCGGTTACCCGCACGCTATTGGGCAGCGCCAGCCGGATTTCGCGCTGCAAGCGGCGCAGACTGGCATCGGCAGCGTCGGTCATCTGGGCATGCCGCACGGTAGTCATGTAACCGGTCACCGGACTGACAATGAAGATCGACACAATCGCCGCAATAACGCCCGTTATCGAGATGACGATGATCGCTTCGATCAGGGTAAAACCGCGTTGAAATCGAGGTGCACGCATCATGGCACCGCATTCGGCGCATAGCGGGTGCGGTACCCCTCCAGCGTCAGACTGTTGTTGCCGTTGGTGACGACCACCTGAATACGCAGAGTTGCCGCAGCCGGCGCAGGCAATATGCTCGGTCCCAAAGCCTCGGAAATGACATTGACGGTAACATAATACGGGTTGCTATTGTAACTAACGTAAGAGGTGCCATTTATCGTGGTGGCCTTTAACTGCCCGCTACTGGGGTAACTGGGACCGTAATCCATCACATTGTTAAACGGCGCAACCGTCGAGTTTCGAGCCTCCAGATTTCCATTGACCGTCTTCGGCCCCATGGCGGCGATGTTTTCCGCATAGGCAGCCGTCGCGCAGCCGCCGGTCGACGTTGCGGTATACACATTGGCGTCGACCGGATCGCAATACGTAAACGGCATCGACGACACCTCCTCCAGGTAGGTTTCGGCAATGGCCTGCATTTGCTTGGTGATGATGGGGTCGGCATTGTGTTGCGCAGTCAGATTCAAGACGCTCAAGACACCGACCAGTGCAACGGCAACGACCACGATGAAGACGATCAGCTCGATGATCGTAAAGCCGCGTCGAGCGAAGCGCGATGTCGATTGGCGGTTAATGGACATAGCCTGTCACTGCCTCGACTGTGAGGTTCGGAGTAGTGTAAAAGATTACCGAACTGCCCGTGATGTTGGCTCCGGTCGCGTCGAAAGTCAACGGCGTAGTAACGTTGCCAAACGTCACGCCGGACGGCGCGCACACTGCGTAAGTCGCATAGGCCGCGTTAGCCGTCTCGCTTTGGCAAACGGAATCGGGTACCGGCATCAGAAGGACTTGCTCGGTAGCGCTTTTGGGGCTTGCGCAGCTCGCATTACCGCGTGTTTCAGGAGCCGTGGTATCGGTAGTGAAAGTAACAAGGTTGTTGGTGCTGTCCGTTCGCACGCACACATAACGGCGCTGCGCCACCGCCATCTTGCGCGCATATTCGATGCTGACGGTGAGCTTGTCGTACAACGCCCTTTGCGAAAAGGTGGAAGAGCCGATGCTGCTCAAGCGACCGACGGCGAAGACCGACACGATGCCAACGATGACCAGGATCGCGATAAGCTCTACCAGCGTAAAACCACGTTGTGCACTCACTTTGACCCCATGCCCAAAGGGCGCCTCTATACATTCCCATTGTGGGTCGATGATAGCGCATGCCATGTATGGCTGACAAGCCAACCCGGACCGGCCATCGAGCAGCACTTCAAACCGGACGCGGTCGTTGACTGTCACCCGGTGCAAATCAGCGTCGCAGTAGCCGACGAGTTGGGCGAAGTAAAAGTAGAGTTTGAAATCGAAATTTGTTGGGTGGCGCCTGCCGTGCCGCATGCAACCAGCTGTGCAATAGGTGTAATCGCATAGTTTGAGGGCAAAGCGCCACCGTTCATCACGCTGCCGACCACGGCCGACACGGCAAGCACTGCGCCGGTAACGGCGACGCCCTTTGTTGGATTGGCCAGGTATGCCGCGTAATTCAATGCAAAAGCTGACGAAACCGAACCGGCGACACCTTGCATCGCGGCTGATTGTGCTTCGGTCTTGATGGAAATGAATTTTGGCAAAGCAATCGACGCCAAAATTCCCAAAATGACGATCACAGCAATCAACTCAATCAGGGTGAACCCGCCCTGACTTCCCTTATTCACCGTCACTATCGCAACGTCCTGCCTGGAATTGTCCATATCGCATTTTCGCCTATAAAGTATTCACTATGCAAGGTTAGTTGCATCAACAAAACACGAACCGCGGCTTGTTACAAATTAAAGCTCATTAGAATTCTCGAAAAGGCGATATTGCAATTATACAAACACTTCATTCGCCATACTTTTCAAGATATATCTCCAAACTCTCGTGCCACGAAGCTGTGCCAAATTCCCCGGTGCTCTCGTGTATCAATGAAATTGGCCAGGTGCCCATGCGCAATCCTTTCAATTCCGCTTGTCGGCAAAAGTCGACGTCATAGAAATCGAATTGAAATCTCCGATCGAATCCCAATTGATTCTTCAAGAGCATCACACTGTCGGCGATGAGCATGACTCCATCCAGCAGTTTGCATTCCTGCCCTGGTGGCCCATATTTTGAAAGCGCGCTGCAGGGAAAGCCATTGCCATGTCCGACGATCCCGCTAAAATGAATCGTATCGTCCCAGGTTAGCATTTCGTCGACAAAACACCAGGCAGGCTGCCTCGGAAGACGCCGCTTATTGCCCACCACGCCAACGATATCGAATTTTTGCAGCGCCAGTTCGATCTGGTCAGCCCAGGAAAAATCGACCAGGAAGACATCGTCATGGATGAAAATCAGCGTTGCCGGGTCGTTTTCTGCGTATTCAATGGCTTGGTTATAGATCGTCGCCAAACCGGTCGAATTTTCGCAAAACAATTGCAGTTCCAAAAATGGCAGTATTTCCCGATACAAGGAAACGCTTTTCCCCAGGGCCGTCGACCGGAAAAACATATCGGCAGAGGCGCGGGTTCCGCAGATCAATCGCACCTTTTTGCGCTCGGCCGCACTGCCATGCAAATGAAACACGTTGTTTTCTGCGCCAGTTGCCGTTTGCACTATTTCCGCACTGATTTTCTCGCCCCGGCACCACGCTTGCCACATGCGTCGATACAAGGCTTCCAGATCGCGGGAAAATCTCATTGGCTGGCAAAGGGGACTTGCCAACATCCGCGCACGCAAGGTTTGCCGCAGGCTGACCAGGCGCGCGGTATCGGCCGCAAGCGCAATTGCCCCTTTGACGTAAGAATCGACATCGTCGAAAACCAGATCGGTCAGCCCAAGGTTGCTCAGGGCCGATAACGATTGCCGGGCAACCACGCTTTTTCCCGCCAACGCAATCACGGGAATGCCCATCCATAATGTTTCCAACGTAGTCATGCCGCCGTTGAACGGAAAGGGATCGAGCGCGATATCAATCTCGGCGTATTGAGAAAACATGTCGAAATGAGACGTACGCCCACGCAATTCCAATCGTGCCGGCTCGATTCCATGCGCCGCATAGCGCGCGCGCACTTCGTCGCCGATGCTAGGATCGTCAAGTCCCCCTGCCTTTAACAGCAACCGACTACCTGGCACCGCCTTGAGAATTTCGGCCCAGGCAGCGATGACAGGTTCGACCATCTTTTCGGCGCGATTGAATGATCCAAACGTGATTCGCCCTTGCGTTTGCACCGGCGGCGCTGTCAATTCAACGTCAAAATCCGGCGGCGAATAGCAAAAGCGGGAATGCGGCAACCACACCGGGGTTTCGGAAAACAGCTGCTCGTGATCTATCGGCGTGGTAAAAGGATCGGTAATAAAGTAATCGATGCTCTCCAAACCTGTCGAATGGAAATAGCCGAGCCACGACACTTGAATCGGCGCAGGCATGCGAGCGAATACCGGCAGGCGGGAAAAGGCGGTATGGCCTGAAAGGTCGACCAGAATATCGATCCGATCGTCATGAATTTGCTTGGCAAGTTCATCGTCGCTCATGAACAGAGCCTCTACCCAGGCATCTGCTTTATCGCGGATAAAAGCTGCGACCGGATCGTCGCTTTGCCGCACCATCGAATAGCAATAGATGGAAAATTGCTTTCTGTTGTGATGCCGTATTACATCGCGCACCAGAAACCCAACCGGATGGGCGTTGAAGTCGCCCGAGACGTAACCGATGCGCAATGGTCGATCAGGTTGCCTGCTCTGATCGTGCGGAAACGGGTTGAAATTGCCCGCCTTTTCAAATCGCTCTGCCCAGTCGGAATGGAATTTGTATACTTCCGCAGCAGAAAGGTGGGGTAAATAAGTGGATTCGAATGCGAGATTGGAATAGATGCCCGGCATTTGCGGGTTCTGCTCCAACGCTTTTTCTTGCGCACGAATCGCACCCAGGTGATCTGCTCGCGCACTCATGCAGCCGGCTAGCGTAATCAACGCTGAAATATTGCCTGGCTGCATGTCCAAAACTTTCTTGCATGTAGCCTCAGTCGCCGCCCAATCCCCTTTTGCATGTTGCGCCACAGCCAAGGTAGCAAGACGCTGCGCGCTTTCTCCCTTGAGCAAAATTTCGCGTTCGATGTATTCAATCATATCCCCCAGCCGATGCGCATCGCCGAGCAAAGTGGCCATGCCCATTTGCGCCTCGGCGCAGCATGGATCGCACTCCAGCGCCTTGCGGAAGCTATGGCTCGCCAGACGCGCTTTGCCGCCATGCAGCTGGACAATGGCAAGATTGGCGTACAACGCGGCCTCATTGGGATAAATATCGATCGCGTTGCGCGCTGCCTCCTCGGCCTGCACAAATCGCCCCAATTCATACAGAACGGCGACACGATTATTCAACGCCTGCATTAAATTTGGCTCGAATCCAAGCGCTTTGTCGAACGTGGCCAAAGCCTCTTCCAAGCGTCCCTTGACCAGGTGCCACTCGCCCAAATTATTCCAGGCTTGGGCATAAGACGGCTCAAGCGCGATCGCCTGCCGATAAGCTTCGGCGGCATCATCGATTTGCGCGAGGCGCCGTCGACCGGCGCCCAGCGCACACCAAAGTTGCGCATGCTTTGAATACGAGGCGAGCGCTTGTTCGCACACCGCTACGGCCTCGCGATTGCGGTCACTGGCAAGCAGCATTTGGCTAAGCCGAAATGCAGCGTCGGCGACGGGCTTTCCGCCTTTGGCGCCGACATTTCGGTAACAGGACTCGGCCACCGCGCTCATGCCTTTGCGCTCCATCCAGCGCCCAAGGCAAAGCCAAAACAAGCCGCCGACGCGGGCAGGAATGAATGTGGTCATTGAGTTGAACCGTAATGTAGCCGATGGAAAATCCCATGCGATCGGCGTCGCGGCGGCATGGGAAAACGTGCGATTGGAAAGTATTGATTTTCCATCGACTTGCGACGGATAACGCTACTGACCCTTGCCGACGAATACCGAAGCCAGCATGGACAGCAACACTTCTTTAACGAGCGGAGCAGCGTACCCCTGCTGAAGCAAGCGCTGCTGAAGCCCAAAAGCGACCCGCGCGCGCGCAATCAGACCAAGTCGATGCCGCAAACGCTCTTCCTGCGCAAGTTGATAGAACTTTTGCAGGCCAGCCTCTGAATTCTGCTTGATTTCCTGGTCGGAAAGTTTTTTCCCGCGACCAGGCTTGTTCGGGTGAAGAGGAACAACAAGCTGAAATTCGCCACACAGCTTTTCGCTGATTTCGTCGACCAGCCCTTGCTTCTTTATCATCAACCATTCCAACGAAAAAACTGCGCCGCGCGCCCCGCTAGGTCAAGGAGCGCGCATCAGCAAATCATCAAGCCGTGCAAATCAGCGTGGCAGCCATCGTGCTTGCGCTCGCATTGTTGGTAAACGATGTCGAGACAGTAAGCGCTTGAGTCTGCCCAGCACTGGTACCTGTACCGCAAGCAGCGGTAGCCGGACCAACGGAATATCCGCTCGGCAGACCACCTGTCATGATGGCGGCCGCAATAGTTGACGGAACTACCGACGCCCCACTAACTGATGTGGCCTTACTCGGGGTTACTTGATATACGCCATAATTAATCGCAAATGCCGAGTTGAGTGCGCCGGCAACACCTGTCGCTGCTGCTGTTTGCGCCTCAGTCTGAATACTGACGAACTTCGGTAAGGCAGTCGCTGCCAAAATACCCAGAATCACGATAACCACCACCAGTTCGATCAGGGTAAAACCACCTTGCTTTTCTTTACGCATTTTCGATCTCCAAATAAAAAACAAATCTTCCTCAAGATCCAACGACCGATCGCCGAAATCTGCGAACTGGCACCCACTTAATTCGTTTCGTGCAGGGTCTACTATGCCAAGAGTATAAGCTTTCTTCAGCGCAAGTCAAAGCACAATTTGCCAGCTATCAGATGCCTGAAACAGTTTGTAACATCATTCAAGTTTAAGCACAGAATTTTAATTTCCATGCGGAAATTAAATTACCGATTTATCGGCATTTTCAAACCGTATCCATCGTAGAAACGCTGCGCTAAAACCATTTATATGGCATTACCGGCACCAAAATCACGCCTGCCACCACGTCGTCATTCGAACTTGCAGCGTTTTTGGGTGCGTTGGCATCGCTCGTATTGTAGACAAGCTGCAGCTTGAAACGCAGCCTGTTCGACTCCCCCGGCGCGGTGTGCAAGTGCTCGGTATTGTTGGCGAGGTAGATGAGATTTTTGGTGCGCATCTCGAAATACCAATTTCCTGCCGCGACGATGCCCGGTTGGGGCGTGTAAAACTCGCCAACGAAGTTGGTGGGTTTTTCTGCCAGCCAACTCATCGGGTCTTGATCGACCAGGCGATTGATGCCTGCCATGTTGCCATGAACCAATAAATCGGAAATCTGCAAGTGCAATGCGCTGCGCACGGTGCCGAGCGTTTGCTCCATCGCGGTTTTCTCGGCCTGCTCTTGGTAAAACACGATGCGATTCAACAATGCCGTCGCCAATAGCCCCACGATAACGGCCACCACCGCCAACTCGATCAGGGTAAACCCGCGCTGCAAGCGGCCTCGCATCGTCATCGGCATCATCCCTTTTTGAGGGCAACTTGCCCCAAATCCCAGATCGGCAGGAACACCCCCAATGCCAGAATCAACACCAGGACGCCCAACATGACGATCAATATCGGTTCGATTTGCGCCGACAAGGTCTTCAATTCGTAGTCGACTTCGCGCTCGTACATCTGCGCAACTTCGTCCATCAAGTCGTCCAATTCGCCGGTTTCTTCGCCCACCGCAACCATTTGCAAGACCACCGGGGTAAACACCCCGGTCGTGACAGCGGTGCGCAAGATGCTTTCGCCGCGCTCGACACCGTCGCGCATTTGCTCGACGCGGCTGGCGATATAGCTGTTGTTGACGGTTTGCGCAATCACGTTCAAGCCTTGCACGATCGGCACGCCGCTTTTGCTCGACAGCGCGAACGTGCGGGCAAACCGCGCCAAGGTGCCCTTGAGAATGATCTTGCCGGCAATCGGGATTTTCAGCTTGAACTTGTCCCAGTTATAGCGCCCCGATTCGGTGCCGATATACACGCGGAACATGATGACTGCGCCAAAAATGACGGCAATGACCAGCGGCCAGTATTGCACCGTGATCTCGGAAGTCTTGATCAAAATCCGCGTCATCAACGGCAATTCGGCGTTGAAGCCGGCGTAGACCTTGGCGAACGCCGGGATCACGAAGACGTTGATGACGCCGACCGCGATCACCATCGCCGACACCACAAAAATCGGGTAGCGCAGCGCGGCGCTGATGCGCGCTTTCATTTCACGGTCGAATTCGAGATAGTCGAACATGCGCAGGAAGATTTCATCCAGGCGCCCGGTCAACTCGCCGACCCGCACCATGTTGACGTAAAACGGCGAAAACACGGTCGGATGGCGCCGCATGGCAGCCGACAATTCGCGCCCGGCATCGAGCGAATCGCGCAAATCCTTGACCACGCGCCCGAACGACTTGTTGATCGCCGATTCCTGCAAACCGCTCAAGCCGCGCATGATCGGGACCCCGGATTTGAGCAGCGTATACAGTTGCCGGCTGAAAAGCTGCACATCCATCGGCTGGACTTTTTTCTCCGTCAGGCGCGTCCACCAGGATTCGTCGCCATCGACCACCGGACTGGAGGTCTCGACGATATGGACAGGCGTCACGCCCGTATTGAACAATTGATCGGCAACGCCGCCGCTGTCGGCGCCTTCCAGCACGCCTTGCAACAGTTCGCCGCGCGCATTGCGGGCTTTATAGGCGAAAAATGGCACGTCGCGTCCTAGTCGTCGATTTGGTTGGTGATGCGCATGGCTTCGGCAACGGTCGTCTTGCCGGTGCGCGCCAATGCCACCGCATGCGCGCGCAACGTATTGCCGCCCATTTGCCGCTTGGCGGCAGCCATAAAATACGCAGGGTCGCTGTGATTGGCGGCATCCGCCACTTCCTGCGTCATTTCCAGCATTTCATAGACGCCGGTGCGCCCGTTGTAGCCGGTGCCGTTGCAATGGGTGCAACCGCGCCCGCGCAGATAGGTATGGTTGGTCCCGCCACCTTCTGGATGTTCCTTGAGCCATTCGTATTCGGTGGTGGAGAGTTGATACGGCTGCGCGCAACTTTCGCAGATCACGCGCACCAGCCGCTGCGCCAGCACCACTTGCAGAGCCGCCCCAACCATGTAGCGCGGCGCGCCCATGTCGAGCAAACGGATCGGCGTGCTGGCGGCGTCGTTGGTATGCAGCGTCGATAGCACCAAGTGCCCCGTCAATGCGGCGCGCAAACCGATTTGCGCAGTTTCCTGGTCGCGCATTTCCCCCACCAGCACGATGTCCGGGTCTTGCCGCAATGCCGAACGCAACACGCGCGCAAAGGTCAGCTCGATTTTTTCATTGACTTGCACCTGGTTGACGCCGGGCAGCCGGTATTCGACCGGGTCTTCGACCGTAATCAGCTTTCTTTCCACGGTATTCAATTCGGTCAGCGCGCCGTACAAGGTGGTGGTCTTGCCGCTGCCGGTCGGCCCGGTGACCAGCACCAGGCCGTTCGGTCGCTGAATGATTTCGCGGAAACGCTTCATCATCGCCACCGGCATGCCAATCGAGTCGAGGCGCAGCATGCCGTCGCTCTGGTTGAGCAAACGCATCACCACCGACTCGCCGAACTGGGTTGGCATGGTCGAAATACGCACGTCGATGCGCTGCTGCTTGACCTTCATCGCAAAACGCCCGTCCTGCGGCAGGCGCTTTTCGGAAATGTCGAGATCCGACATCAATTTCAGCCGCAAGGCGAGCGATGCGGCGATTTTCAAATCCGCCTCGGTTTGCAGATGCAGCACGCCGTCGATGCGGAAGCGGATTTGCAGGCGCGCTTCCTGCGGTTCGATGTGGATATCGGAGGCCCGCACCTGCGACGCGTCCTCGAAAACCGACTGCAGCAATTTGACGATCGGCGCCTCTTCCAGCCCCGGCGTCATCGCCAGATTGCCGAAATCGACCACCGAATCGCCCAGGTCCTGCTCCAGTTCGCGCGCGAAATCGGTGATTTCCTCGGTGCGGCGATAAGTGCGGTCTATGGTCTGCAGCAGTTCCGACTCGTTGACGACCGCTAATTCGATCGATCGTTTGACGATGCGCGAGATTTCATCGTAGGCATACAAATCGGTCGGATCGGCCATCCCGACCAGTAAAGACTGCGGCCGGTCTTCCAGCACAATCGCCCGAAAGCGCCGCGCCTGCGTTTCCGGCAGCATGCGCACGGTCGCCGGATTGGTGTTGAAAAACTTGAGATTGACGTAAGGGACGTTTAGCTGCTTGGCCAGCGCGCCGGAAATCTGCTCTTCTGTGACAAACGCGTTTTCGATAAAAACGCGCCCCAACTTGCGCCCGGTGCGCTTTTGCTCGCCCAAGGCAAACGTCAGCTGCTCTTCCGAGATCAATTTTTGCTGCACTAGAATTTCGCCCAGGCGGACTTTTTCCGGCCTTGCCATACCTGCTCCTCGTTTTCGTTCGGTAATATTCTATGCGAGAAAATCTTCAGGGCCACGAAATTGTATTCGATCTAGCCGCAAGTCCCTATAGAAGGATGCGTTTACGCGCCGGCAAGCTCGAAAAATGCGCAAATCGTGGCAGTGACTCCACAGAGCATTCCATCGACTCGACCATGCGCCAGTATAGGGCAAGAAAGCGGCAAGATACCGCCATCATTGATCGCCGGCGTACAAAGCACCGACCACAGCATATAATTGTTCGGTAAAAAGCAAAAACGTTACAACGAAAAAAACAGACATTTTACTTTTAACCCACTCGATCGCCACCCCATGTCCGCAGAACTCATCGCCTCGCGCAACAAAGCTACGCTCATTTTGACCCTCTCCAACCCATCCGCCAAGAACGCGCTGCATCCCGACATGTACGCGGCGGCGATCGAGGCGCTATCGACGGCCGAGCGCGACGAGACGATTCGCGCCGTAGTATTGACCGGCGCCGACAATTTCTTTTCGTCCGGCGGCAACTTGAACCGCTTGCTGGAAAATCGCGCCAAGGAAGTCTCCGAGCAGGCCGAAACCCTCGACCATCTGCATGGCTGGATCGAAGCGCTGCGCGGCTGCCCCAAACCGGTGATCGCCGCCGTCGATGGGGTCGCTGCCGGCGCCGCTTTTTCGCTGGCGCTGGCGTGCGACATGATCGTGGCCGGCGCCGGCGCGCAGTTCATCATGGCGCATGTGAAGGTCGGCTTGACTCCCGATGGGGGCGGTTCTTGGTTCCTGATGCATGCCTTGCCGCGCCAACTGGCCAGCGAGATCATGTTGCAAGGCAAACCGGTCGGTTCGCAGCGGCTGCAGGAATTGGGCGTCGTCAATCGCCGCGTGCCGGATGGCATGGCGCTCTCCTCCGCGCTGCTATGGGCCGATGAATTCGCCGACATGTCGCCGCACGCCCTCGAACGGATCAAGACGCTGGTGATGGAAGCGCCCGGCCATACCTTGATCGAGCATTTCGACGCCGAAAAACAAAGCTTCATCGCTGCACTCCATCACCCCGATGCATTGGAAGGCATCAACGCCTTCCTCGACAAAAGAAAGCCTCAATTCAAATGACATTTTCAAAACGCCGGCGCATCTACTTGATGCGCCACGGTAGCGTGACGTATTTCGATGGCGACGGCAAACCTTTCCTGCCGGAGATGGTTCCGTTGAATCCGCTGGGCCAGGCGCAAGCGAAGGCAGCCGGAGCTACCTTCGCGGCGGAAAAAATTCTCTTCGACCGTGTCATCGTGTCCGGCTTGCCGCGCACGGTGGAAACCGCAACCCTGGTGCTGGAGCAGACCGGACAAAAGATCGACCTGGAACATTGGCCAGACCTCGAAGAGTTGCGCGGCGGCAAGCTATCGGCCATCGCCGACGAACATTTGCGCGATGCCTTCATCGGCGCGTTTGAGGGTGTGGTCGCGGACGACAAGCAATTCCTCGGCGGAGAAACCGTCGGCCAACTGATGGACCGGGTGCTGCCGGCCATTGCACGCCTGCGCGCCGACCCGACTTGGGACACGGTGTTGCTGGTGTTGCACGGCGGCGTCAATCGCGCAATCCTGTCGCACGCGCTGACCGCTGGCCGCGTCTTTCTCGGCAACATGGCGCAAACCGCCGGCTGCATCAACGCACTCGATGTCGGCGAAGACGATGCCGACTGGGTTTTGCGGATCGTCAATTATGCGCCGCCCTCCACGCTACAAGCCGAAAACCGTAGCACCACGATGGAAGCGCTGCTCGAACAGTACCGCAAGTTCAGAGGAATGTAAGCGCCATGCATAAGCGCAGCCGACATTGCGCCCGATAAGCATTATTTAGCGGTTCGTTTAAAAATAGTACAGTCGTTCTATTTTTGAGTTAGAATCACTGAAAACAAATCAGCAGGAGACACGATGTACGAAGAATTCATGGGGACCAAGCCGGTCTCGGATCGGCAAAAATTCGATGTCGGCGCGTTGCAGGCGTATATGCGCGAGCATGTCGACGGTTTTTCCGGCGACTTGAGCATCGAGCAATTCAAGGGCGGCCAATCCAATCCCACCTTCAAGCTCAGTGCCGGCGCCCAGCGCTACGTGCTGCGCACCAAGCCGGGGCCGGCGGCAAAATTGCTGTCCTCCGCGCATGCAATCGACCGCGAATTCCGCGTCATGGATGCATTGCACAAAGCCGGCTTCCCGGCCGCCCGCCAATACGCGCTATGCACCGACGAATCGATCATCGGGCGCGAATTCTACATCATGGAATTCGTCGATGGCCGCGTGCTATGGGACCAGTCCCTGCCCGGCATGAGCAAGGCGGAACGCGGCGCCTACTACGACGAGATGAACCGCGTGATCGCGCAACTGCACATGGTCGATTACGCCGCCATCGGCCTAGCCAGCTACGGCAAGCCGGGCAATTACTTCGGCCGCCAGATCGACCGCTGGACCAAGCAATACAAGGCATCGGAAACGGAAAAGATCGACGCGATGGATGCATTGATCGCCTGGCTGCCCGATAACATCCCGCCCGGCGACGAAACCAGCATCGTGCATGGCGACTATCGCCTCGACAACATGATTTTCCACCCGACCGAACCGCGCATCCTGGCCGTGCTGGACTGGGAATTGTCGACGCTGGGCCATCCGCTGGCGGATTTTTCCTACCATTGCATGAGCTGGCATATCCCGCCCGGACAATTCCGTGGCATCGGCGGACTCGACCTCGCCTCGCTCGGCATCCCGAGCGAAGCCGACTACATCGCCAAGTATTGCGAGCGCACCGGCAAAACCATCCGCCAGGAAGATTTTTCGTTTTACCTGGCCTACAACATGTTCCGCATGGCCGGCATCTTGCAGGGCATCATGAAGCGTTACGTCGACGGCACGGCTGCCAGCGAGCAAGCCCTGAAAGCCGGCCAGGCGACCCGGCCGATGGCCGAAATGGGCTGGCGCTACGCTCGCGGCGAGCAATCCTAATACAGGTTCTTTCCCGGTTGCCTGCGCAGGCAGCCAACCGGCTCAATCAAGCAGACATCGAGGAGACATCATGGAGTTCGAATATTCAGACCGCTGTAAATCGTTGCAAGCCAAGCTGATCGCATTCATGGATGAGCACGTCTATCCGAATGAAACCGCATTCAAGAAAGAAGTCGACCGCAACGGCGCGGAAAAAGGCAACCGCTGGATTCCGACCTCCATCGTTGAAGAGCTGAAGCCGAAAGCACGGGAACTGGGACTGTGGAACCTGTTCCTGCCGAAATCGACCCGCGCACCGGAAGGATTATCCAATCTCGATTACGCGCCCTTGTGCGAAATCATGGGCCGGGTCGGCTGGGCGCCGGAAATCTTCAATTGCTCCGCGCCGGACACTGGCAACATGGAAACCATCGAGCGCTACGGCACCGAAGAACACAAAAAACAATGGCTGGAACCGCTCTTGCGCGGCGAAATCCGCTCCGCCTTTGCGATGACCGAACCGGCAGTTGCCTCGTCGGATGCCACCAACATCGCCACTCGCATCGTGCGCGACGGCGACGACTACCTCATCAACGGTCAAAAATGGTGGATTTCCGGCGCCGGCGATCCGCGCTGCAAGATTTTCATCCTGATGGGCAAGACCGACCCTGAAGCGTCGCGCCACACGCAGCAATCGATGATCCTGGTGCCGGTCGACACCCCGGGCGTGACCATCTTGCGCCCGCTGCCGGTATTCGGCTACGACGACGCGCCGCACGGCCATTGCGAAATCCGCTTTGAAAACGTGCGCGTGCCCGCCTCGAATATCCTGCTGGGCGAAGGACGCGGTTTCGAGATTGCCCAAGGCCGCCTGGGACCGGGCCGCATCCATCACTGCATGCGCGCCATCGGCGTGGCCGAACGCGCGCTGGAATACCTCTGCAAGCGCCTGATCGGCCGCGTCGCCTTTGGCCGCACGATTGCCGAACAAGGCGTCTGGCGCGAACGCATCGCCGAAGCGCGCATCAAGATCGACACCGCCCGCCTGTTGACGCTGAAAGCCGCCTATATGATGGATACGGTCGGCAACAAGCATGCGCAAGCGGAAATTGCGATGATCAAGGTGCTCGCGCCCAATGTCGCGCAGCAAGTGCTGGACTGGGCAATCCAGGCGCACGGCGCAGCAGGTGTATGCGACGATTTCCCGTTGGCCTACATGTGGGCCGGCAACCGCACGCTGCGCCTGGCCGACGGCCCGGACGAAGTGCATCGCAACGCGATTGCCAAGCTGGAATTGGCCAAGTACATGAAGATTCCGTCGAAGAATCTGGAATTGCCGATTACGCGGTCATAGCGCGGCAAGCAGCAAGAAATCCCGTTCGGCGCGGCGCGCTATGCGCAACGGCGAACGGGATTTGCACGTCTTCGCATTCAAATCCTGCCCCAGAAGTTCGACAGCCCGACGTAGAACCCACCATCTGCAATGCGGCAAGCCGCCGATTTCGGCATGACTGTGCAATGGCGAACAAAATTGCATACTCAACGCTGATCGAATAAAGGTTCGAAGCAACCTGAAATGTGAAGGTGTTGCGCCACCCCGTTCAGCCAATGAGCCGTGAGCGAAGGTGCTTCTAACTGCAGCCCTGCATGCCAAGGCCGCTGAGTTTGGCCGTCCAGCGTTGGCAACCGGCAGTGACCGTTTGAGGTCGGACGCGTATAATCGATGTGTTCGCAGCGCGCACGCCATGACGCATAGTGGCTGGCAATGCAACACCATTTTCTTCATTTTCGCCATGGGTGAAGCTCCAGCGCGGAAGGTAGGCTAGAATCAATGGGTGTTCTTCCAAACGAAACTCTTCAATCAGGTCGGAATGGCAATGGCATGGAAAGTTGGTTGCGCTGAAAGCTTCAACACTGATTCACCATTTATTGCCATCGCCGACGCAAATGTTTCTCGCGATGAAATGGAAAATTCACCATGAACCCACACTCTTCATCCGTACTCGTCATCGGAGGCGGCGTGTTCGGTTGCGCGATCGCCTACGAGTTGGCCAAGCGAGGATTACAGCCAACGCTGATCGAGCAAGACGATTTTTCCGCCCATGCCTCCAGTAAAAACCCGGGCAATTTGAATCCGATACATGGCGCCCCTCCCGCTCTGATTCCCTTGGCTTTGAAGTCGTTCGCGCTGCATCGAACGCTTGCTGCGGAGTTGGCCGCGCTTGGATGCGTGGATTACGATCTGCAACCGGTCAGACGCCTATTGCTTGCATTTGACGATGCCGAACAAATGCATCTCCAGGAGGCGGCACGCAGCTTTGCGGGCCGGGATGGCTTTGCGACTGCAGATCTCGATTCCACGGGCGCCAGAAAGCTCGATGCGCGCTTGTCCGAGCACATTCACTCGGCATTGCTGGTCGAAGGCAATATGTCGGTCAATAGCCGTTTATTTCACCAGGCGTTGGCGGACGGCGCGGTGAAATTGGGCGCGACAATTGTGCGCGATCGGGTTACCGAAGTCCTCGGCGAGCATGGCCGCGTGAAAGGCGTTCGCACGACGAGCGGCACTTTCGCTTGTGACGCAGCCGTGTTTGCCACCGGCCCATGGGTGGGGAAAATTCGCGAATGGCTGGGATTCGACCTGCCGATCACGCCGATAAAAGGCGAAATGGTGCGCATTCGACTCCCCGGGCAAGCGCTTCAATTCGATTTTACGCACGGCATGACTTCCCTTTATCGACGAGGAAAGGATGAATGCTGGATCGGCGTGACCAAGGAAGACGCCGGTTTCGATGAACAGCCCAGCACAACAGGCAGGAATCGATTGCTCAATGCGGCCGCGCGAATCATGACTGCCGTCGACGGTGCCGAAGTGCTGGAGCAGATTGCCTCCTTGCGACCGATGAGCCCAGATGGCATGCCAATGGTCGGGCCCATACCGGGATGGGAAAATTGCTACGTCGCCAATGGCGGCGGCATCAAAGGCATGTTGCTTTGCACGGGGGTCGGCGTAGCGATCGCCGAGACGATCAGTTCTGGCAGCACCGAAATTCCGATACAAAAAATCACTCACTGAAAATATGAAGCAATACTGCACGAGCTGTGGCAAACCACCGCAACAGGCATATCAGCCAATCTGCGAATGCGGCGGAATGATGGATGTCGAATATGATCTCGACAAGGTCGAGCTGCACGATTCGCCGAATCCGTATATACGATTTGCCGATCTGCTGCCGATCAGGCAATCGCATGACAGGCTGCCTGCGGACGCGCGTTATACGCCGACGATTCACGCCGAACGCCTGGGACGCCATGTCGGCATGCCGAACCTGTTTCTGAAGAACGACACGGTGCTGCCGACCTGCTCGACCAAGGATCGCATGGCGGCTGTTTCCCTGGCCTTCCTATGGGAGTGCGGGGTGCGCGCTTTTTGCACGTCGTCGACCGGCAATAGTTCGACCTCCTATGCGTATGCGATCAAAGCCTATCCCGAAATGCGGCTGTTCCTGTTTACGGCAGAAAGCTTCCTTTCTCGGCTCAATCATGCCGACCACGGGCAGGTAACCAATTTTTGCCTGCGCGATGCAAGTTTCGTCGATGCGTTTGACTATGCCGGCATCTATGCGCGCGAGCATGGGCTGGTCTCGGAACGCGGATTTTTCAATCTGGGGCGCAGGGAAGGATTGAAACTGAGCTTCCTGGAGGCCAGCGAGCAAGTCGATCGACCGATCGATTGGTATGTCCAGGCGGTGTCGAGCGCGATGGGCGTGTACGGAAATTACAAGGCCGCCGGCGAACTCCACCGGATGAAGCGCATAGAGCGCATGCCGAGGACACTTTGCGTGCAGCAAGAGAGCTGCGCGCCGATGGCGCATGCTTTTTCGGAAGGCAGCGCAACCATCGAACCGCGCCACATCGTGCCCAAGCCTTCCGGCATCGCGGAAGCCATTCTGCGGGGCGATCCGACGCGGGCCTACCCCCATATCTACAAGATTGTTCGCGAGAGCGGCGGCAGCATTGTGTCGGTGACTGAAGCGGAGATACGGGAAGCGCGCCGCATGATGGAAGACCTGGAAGGGGTATCGTTGTGCTTCTCCTCCTCCACGGCCGTGGCAGGACTGATCAAACATGCGCGCAATGGTGGCGTCCCGAGACAGGAGACCGTCTTGATCAACCTGACGGGAGCCGACCGGCGCGGCGCGGCGCCCCCCGTCAACGTGAACATGCTAAGACGTGGCCCCGCCGGCTGGCAACCGGACGAGGACCCCGATCCGCGCACTGTTGCGCTATGAGCGGGCAGGATTTTTGTTAAAAAATTGCAATGCAGAGGAAGCGACTTCGGCGCGCATGATTTTTCCGGATGGCGTTCGCGGAAATTCGTGCTGGATGAATAGTCGCTTTGGATGATGCGACCCAATTTCAAGCTTGGCATGGCTGAATACCGATTCGATATCGATATTGGCCTCGCGCGGGATGATGGCAGCGGCAATCAGAGGAGATCCCGTATCGTTCATCACAAACGATGTTGCTTCCGCAACCTGTGGGTGCTTTTCCAGAATCTGGTCGATCCAGTCGAGGTTGACCTTGGGGCCCCCAAGATTGACAACGTCGTCTATCCGTCCCTCGATAAACAGCAATCCGTCTGCATCGAGTCTTCCGAAGTCGCCGGTATAGAACCACCCATCGCGAAATTTTTCCGAAGTCGCTTTATCGTTGCCATGATATTCGGTCGGCGCGCCGTCAATTTTCACGCGAATTTCCCCTGAATTCGGTGGGGTCAATACCTGCCCCGATTCATCGAGCAATTCCAGCTTTACCCAAGGCAGGGTCTTGCCACAGCTTCGCGGCTGTGCGGCAAGAATTTCCGGCGTTGCCAATGCGATGGGCCCGACTTCCGATGAGCCATAACTGACGAACACATGGGGGGTGGCCCTCGACCGCAATGCGCCCAGCAGCGCCTCCGAAGGAGCGCCGCCGACCAGCCTCAAATGTCGCAGCGTCGGGAATGCCATGCCGGTTTCCGGCACCAAGGCCAATATTTTCGTGGCCATCGTAGGCGATACGAAAATATGCGTCACTGTATGCAAATTGATTGCTGCGACGAAGGATTCCGAATTGTACGCAGTCGGGAAAACCAGCGTGCCGCCAACGGTAAGAACGCCGATGGCTATCGTCAGACCCATCGGATGATTGAGGCTGAAAGGCATCACCCTTGAATTGGAATCGCAGTCATGCAGTGTCTTTTTAATCCGGTCCAACTGGTAACCCTGGGTCAGCAATTCACCTTTCGGGTCTCCGGTTTTGCCAGACGTAAGGCTCATGCGAAAAGGTGTCGCAGCTTGCGGCACATAGTTGGCAAACACCGTTTCCGTCGCGGGTTTAAGGGGCAGAAAGGCGGATAGCCGAATACTTTTCACATTATCGATTTCGTGGCCTTCGTTGTACGACACCAAAGTCTGGACGCCGAATTGCGCAACGAGCCGTTTTCTTTTATAAACGGACCAGCCGGGATCGATTGGAACGGAAATTGCACCCAAGCGGGCCAGCGCGAGTATCGCTATGCAGTGAAACGGGTCGTACCCCATGAATAAGCCGACAAAATCGCCCGGTCGCACACCTTGCAAGTAAAATATTTCGGTAAAAGACCCCAAAATCGAGTGAAATTCCTGGTAGGTGGTCACGCGGCCATTGAATACAAATGCCGGTGCAGCCGGATCCAAGGAATCAGCTAT
Organism: Burkholderiaceae bacterium; assembly: GCA_031291325.1. Classification (GTDB taxonomy): domain Bacteria; phylum Pseudomonadota; class Gammaproteobacteria; order Burkholderiales; family Burkholderiaceae_D; genus PKWO01. The sequence goes on along the minus strand of JARLJG010000068.1, from coordinate 8,990 downwards.
TGCGTCAGAAAGGTTCATGTTGCCTCAAGTTGAAGTTCTCATATTCGACCACATCGATCTCAACCGATAGCAAGTCAGACAACATTTTAGTATATCTCAATTGCCCGGCAGCGAATAGCCTTGCCGGTGGCAAGTGCATTCAGGGCCTAACACCAGCCGGACATCATGCGCTCGGCCAGAATACGTTTTGCCGGTTAAAACGAATCGACAATTTCCTAGGAATCCCCGAGCGGCCTTGACCGGAAAGACAATCGTTTCAGGGATCTTATCTGACTTCCTGGCATGGCCCAAGCGAATCGCGATGCAAAAAGTGGCTAAACAAATGCAGAATAAGTAATATCCATTTCGAGCAATATTGTCGACAATATCCATTTCCGTGATTTATGTATTCAAATGACCAATTTATTCAATACAAACAAGCCAAGTGAATCGGTTTATCGTCGTGCCCAGCGACCATGCACCAATATTGTGACTTTCTTTTGCACAACAATCGTAGCCCTAACTCTCTCCATGCCTGTGGCGCGCGCCGATGTGGCGCTACTGAATGCCTCCTATGACGTGACACGGGAACTGTTCAAGGATATCAATCCAGCTTTCGCTGCCGAATGGAAAAAAAACACGGGTGAAACCGTCACTATCAATCAATCCCACGGCGGTTCGAGCAGTCAAGCGCGCTCGGTTGCGGAAGGGTTGGAAGCATCGGTCGTCACAATGAATCAATCGAATGACATTGACATTCTGGTTGACCGCGGGTTGATCGCCGCAGATTGGGCGAAACGCTTTCCAAATAATTCGGCGCCGTTCTATTCGACGATCGTATATTTGACTCGCAAGGGCAATCCAAAGAATATTCACAATTGGGATGATCTCGCAAAACCGAACGTGAAGGTGATCATTCCAAACCCCAAAACGTCGGGAAATGGCCGCTATTCTTATCTCGCTGCATGGGGATCGGTGATTGTGCGCGGCGGCACCGAGGCGCAAGCACGCGATCTGGTCAGTCGCATGATCAAGAACGTGCCGATCCTGGATGCCGGCGGCCGCGCGGCGACAACCACTTTTACGCAACGCGATATTGGCGACGTGCTGGTGACATTTGAAAATGAAGCGCAACTAGCGCGTAAAGAATTCGGCGACAGATTTGAAGTCGTTTATCCCAACACATCGATCCTGGCGGAATCGCCGGTCGCGGTTGTCGATAAAGTCGTCGACAAACGCGGAATCCGCAGACAAGCCACAGCATACCTGGAATTTTTGTATTCCCCGCAAGGACAAGATATCATTGCCCAGCATGCCCTGCGCCCACGTTCCGAATCGATAGCCAAGAAATACTCGACCACGTTTCAACCAATCACCCTATTTACCGTCAATGACGTCTTCGGTGGATGGAAAAGCGCACAGAAGAGACATTTTTCCGATGGTGGAGAATTCGATAAAATCTATCAATCACGCAACTAATCGCGGAAAATCAAGCAATTGCGACCGATAAGAATTTGATCCAGGCTCCTGATTTTCACTTACTCGGTGCGGTTGGGCCGTATCCCGAAACGGATGTATCAAAACTGTTTTGCGTCAAGGGGAAAATCGTGGCCGACAAGCGATCAAAGGCCAAACACCGGAAGGTTCGCGAACTTGTCGCGCTTGCACATGAGCGCGAGTTGACAATGGCAGGATGCGCCTTACCGCGTTGAATCAGCACAAGGAGGATACAAGTGCATATGAGCATTTTTTGGTATCGAGTAAAGCGATTGCTTTTATCTGGTAGTCTCCGGTACATATTTCTTTTCTTTACGGTCTTGACGGCTGCATTTACCGTAATCACGTTTCACTTTCGGGCCCGTCTTGGGGGCACGCAAGAATGGGGGCAATTCTGGTGGCAAGCATGTTTAGGAGTCTTCTCCGGCCTATTTGTCGGCTACATCGTCGATGCAGCAACGGGCTGGGGCAGGATTCGATTTGTGGCGAAATTCTTTGCCGGCTTTAGGCCCGGACAAGCTCTTCCGGTTGTGGTGGCAACTCTTCATTCCAATAACAAAGGCAAGGCGACTGGCCCCGGCGAGACTGTAGGCATCGGATTGCTTTTTGGGGCATATTCCACCATATTCTCTTCCGACACATTTGTAGTAAGCAGCAAAAACATTTCCGTGATCGCATCCGAAGATATCACTGATCTCGAAGTCGAGAACCACCATGGGCAGCGGGTCATTTTTGGGGGACCGCGACACAACAAGTTGACGCGCAACCTCCTTGATTTGCCCAAGCTTCTCGTTCACTATCCGCCCGATGGGAAAGGCAGCTTCTGTCATCGTCTAGAGACAAAGCCAAAGAAGACTAGAGGAAACATGGTATGGAATCCTGACGACCACATATGCAATAATACGCTAGTGGTGGATTATGGACTTGTAGTCAAACTTGGACGTCAATTGCACGTTTCCGGTTGTCACACATGGGGCGTAATTGGTGCCGCAACATGTATTTTTTCCGAAGGTGCCGCCACTCTCCTCGTTTCAAAATTGGAGAAGGATGGAATCGACCCGAGTCAAGACAACTATTTTGCCGTCATCAAATGCGAAATACCGAGCGTTGAAAATCAGTATTCGATTGGAGAAATTGTGATCATGTATGTGGAAGCAATTGATCAATAGAGATTGAACGAATGCGTATTTTGGCATTTCTCCAAGCCGATTTGCCATAGGGAAAGAGGAATTTTTCCAAAAGGTCGGTATCGCCAATTCACCGAAGAAACAGCAGTGGCAGCGGCTATGGAATCATCCAGGAAAGATTGCGCCGCGCGACCGGGTATGCAAATACCCGGCAACTCGCAATATGCGAACAGATGGCGGCATCTGCTCGCGAATCCGCAGTATCAGTATCAATACCGCCGTGAAACCGATTCGGCCACGCACACCGGCTTGTCGCTGCCTTCCCGCTCGATCGTCACCAGCCAGGTCACTTGCGCGCCGCCGGCAATGTCTTCCACAGCCACCAGCGTCATGTGCGCGCGCAGGCGGCTGCCGACCGGCACTGGCGACGGAAAGCGCACCTTGTTCAAGCCGTAGTTGACGGCCATTTTGACGTCCGGCATCGACACCGCATTTGCCATCAGCATCGGCAACAACGATAGCGTCAAAAAGCCGTGCGCGACCGTGCCGCCGAACGGCGACTCCTTGGCGGAGCGTTCGACATCGATGTGTATCCACTGCTGATCGTCGGTCGCATGGGCAAATTGATCGACGCGCTCCTGTGTGATTTCTGCCCAGTCCGAGACGGCGACTTCCTGGCCGACCAGCGCTTTGAGTTCTTCTAACGATGCTATGACACGCATTCTGTCTCCTTATTGATGGGTACCTCTAAAATCAGGTTGGGCGCCGCAAGAACATGCCCATGCTCTTGATGGTCGCCACCAATTCGCCATGCTGATTGGTGCCGCGCCAATCGTTCCAGATGACGCCGCGATCGCTCTTGCTGGCCGATGCCTTGGCGTCGGTTACCGTGAGCGTCACCGAGATCGTATCGCCGGCGCGCACCGGCTTGATCCAGCGCACTTCGTCCACGCCGGGCGAACCCAGGCTGGCGGCATCGGACACCATGCCGTCGACCAGCAAGCGCATCATGACGCTGCAGGTGTGCCAGCCGCTGGCAATGATACCGCCGAATATCGAGTCCTTGGCCGCCTCGCGGTCGATATGGAACGGCTGCGGATCGAATTTCTTCGCAAACTCAATGATTTCTTCCTCGGTGAACTGGTGCGAACCGAGCGAAATCGAACTGCCGATGACAAAATCCTCGAAATACCATTTGTATGTGCGCATAGTTGTCCCCTCCAGTAAAGCCGGCAAACCGACCGACCCTGCCTATTCAGCGCGGGGTCGATCCGATGGCTGCCGATTCACGCTGTTTTTTTGAAATCCGGTTGCGCGATGAAGCGCGTCAGATGATGGTCGGTGTCGCCCAGCAAGGTCTCGATGATGGTCAGGCGCTTGAAGTGGTGGGCGGCCGGCAATTCGTTGGTGACGCCCATGCCGCCGTGCATTTGTATCGCTTGCTGACCGACGAATTTCATCGCTTGGCCGATCTTGACCTTGGCAGCGGAAACCGTGCGGCGGCGCTCGCCGGCATCCGACGAGGCAACCTTGACTGCGGCCAGCGTGGCCATCGAGCGCGCCTGTTCGAGGTGCATGTACATCTCGGCCATGCGGTGCTGCAAGGCCTGGAATTTGCCGATCGGCACGCCGAATTGCTGGCGCGTCTTCAAGTATTCCAGGGTCGCGGCGCTCAATGCATCCATCGCGCCGACCGCTTCGGCGCACAGCAACGTGACGCCGTAATCGCTGACCGCGTCCAGCACTTCCCAGCCTTTGCCCAGCTCGCCCAGCAAGGCGGAGGCCGGCAGCTTGACATCGACAAAATCGATATCGGCAGCACGTTGGCAATCGATGGTGCGATAGTCGTGCCGCGTTACGCCCGGCGTATCTGCCGGCACGATGAATAGCGAAATGCCGTCGGTATCGCGCTGTGCGCCGCTGCTGCGCGCCGATACGATCAAGCTATCCGCCTGTGCGCCATGCACGACGACCGTTTTCTTGCCGTTCAGCGTATAGCCTTGGCCGTCGCCCTTGGCGGTCGTCGTGAGATTGAACAATTCGTGGCGAGCCTGCCGTTCGCCGAGTGCGCAAGCCAGTTTCAATTCGCCGCCGGCGACTTGCTCCAGCAGCGCCTCATGGCCGCCGCTGCGTTTCAAGAACTCGACCGCCAGTACGGTGGCGAAATACGGCTCGATCACCAGGCCGCGCCCCAGTTCCTGCATGACCACCATCATGTCGATGGCGGAACCGTTGAATCCGCCCTGCTCTTCCGGCACCGGCAATGCCGTCATGCCGAGTTCGGCCAGCGTGGCCCAAGCCTGGTCGGATATGCCTTGCTCCGACTTGACGATCCTGGCGCGCTCTTCAAAGCTGTAATCCTTGGCGACCCAACGCCGCAATGCGTCGGAAAACTGTTGCTGCTCTTGCGTGATATTGAAGTCCATGTCCCCTCACAGTCCCAAAATCATTTGGGTGATGATGTTTTTTTGAATTTCGTTGGAGCCGCCGTAGATCGACGTCTTGCGGAAATTGAAATAATGCCCGGCCAACGGAGCGGCATCGTCTTCTTCGGTGACGCTGTGCGCGTGTTCGCCCTCCAGATAGGCCGGGTCGAACGGCAACGCGTACGGGCCGATCGCCTCTACCATCAGTTCGGTCAGGATTTGCTGGATTTCGGTGCCCTTCACTTTCAGCAAGGATGCTTCCGGGCCTGGGCCGCGCTTGGAATGATCGGAAGAGACCACCCGCAGCACGGTGATTTCCAGGGCCATCAATTCGATTTCCAGATTGGCCACCTTGGCGGCGAACAGCGGATCGTCCAGCAGTGGCTTGCCATTCTTTTCCTGCTTGCTGGCGATGCGCTTGAGGAATAGCAGTTCGCGCTTGGCGCGGCCGACTGCGGCGATATTGGTGCGTTCGTGGCCGAGCAGGTATTTGGCGTAAGTCCAGCCCTTGTTTTCTTCGCCGACCAGATTTTCCACCGGCACCTTGACGTTGTCGAAGAAGACTTCGTTGACTTCATGCTCTTCGTCGAGCATGATGATCGGGCGCACGGTGATGCCGGGCGTATGCATGTCGATCAGCAGGAACGAAATGCCTTCCTGCTTGCGCACGCCAGTATCGGTGCGCACCAGGCAGAAAATCATGTCGGCGTGCTGGGCCAGCGTGGTCCAGGTTTTTTGGCCGTTGACGATGTAATGGTCGCCTTGCCGTTCCGCGCGCGTCTTGAGCGACGCCAGGTCGGAACCGGAGCCGGGTTCGGAATAACCTTGGCACCACCAGTCGTCGAAATTCAGGATGCGCGGCAGATAGTAACTTTTTTGCGCTTCGTTGCCGAAAGCCATGATGACCGGGGCCACCATCGCCACACCGAACGGCAGCGTCATCGGTGTGCCGGCGTCGGCGCACTCTTCTTCCCAGATATGGCGCTGCACCGCACTCCAGCCGGTGCCGCCGTATTCGACCGGCCAGCCAGTCGCGCCCCAGCCCTGCTTGGCCACGATTTTATGCCAGCGCGTGATGTCTTCCTTCGACAAGCGCTTGTGGTCGCGCACCTTTTGCTGCAGGTCTTTCGGCAGGTTGGCGTCGAGAAATGCGCGCACCTGATCGCGGAAGGCGAAATCCTCCGCCGTGTAATTCAAATCCATGCTGTCTCCTTATAATTCTCAATAAAAGCACGACCGTTCAAAAATAATTATACAGCGAATCCGTAAAATGTATAAGCATTCAGAGCAGGTAAATCCGACGTGGCCGTTAATTAATTAAACAGCAACGAGAAACGCGTCCGTGCGGGACCGGTTTCTACAAGCTAATCGCCGACCAAGTGATTCTTGATCGCATAATGCGTCAATTCGGCGTTATGCTTCAGCTTCATCTTTTGCAGCAGGCGCGAACGGTACATGCTGATGGTCTTGACCGACAAGGACAATTCGACGGCGATTTCCCCCACCGATTTACCGGACGCAATCAGCGTCAGGGTCTGGTATTCGCGGTCCGAAAGCGTCTCGTGCAGTGGCACTTCGCGATCTTCGCCGATCTGGTTAGCCAGCTCTTGCGCCAACGCGGCACTGATGTACTTCTTGCCCGATGCCACCATGCGAATCGCGTTGACCAACTCATCCGGCGCGCTTTGCTTGTTCAGATAGCCAGCGGCGCCGGCCTTGAGCGAACGGATTGCATATTCGTCTTCGCGATGCATCGACAGCATCAGCACCGCCAGATTCGGGCATTCCTTGTGCAATTGCTTGAGCACTTCGATGCCGCTACGGTCAGGCAGCGAAATATCGAGCAAGACCACGTTGCATTCGCCCCGGCGCGCCTGCTTGATTGCATCGAAACCGTTTTCGGCAGAACCCGAGACCACGATATCCTTGGTGTCGGCCAGGATTTGCTTCAAGCCTTCGCGCACGATGGCATGGTCGTCCACGATCAGTATCTTGATGACATCTTTTGCCGCCATAATTCCAGACCCTTATTGTGATTTGTTGCGATTTTCAGTCAAAGGCACCGAAATTGCCACGATCGTTCCGCCCTGTTCGGCCGCCTCGATCGACAAATTTCCGCCAAGCGCGGCCGCGCGTTCTGTCATCCCGCGAATTCCGAAAGATTTCGGTTTCAACCGATCTGTGGCCGACATGCCGCTGCCGTTGTCTTCAATCTCCAATCGCACGTAATTCTTGCCTAGCGCCAGCCGCACCTCGATGCGGGTCGCCTGCGCGTGTTTGCCGATATTGGTCAGCGCCTCCTGAAAAATCCTGAAAAGCGCGGTCGCCTGATCGAGATGCAAATCCACTTCGTCGCTATTGGACATGAATACGCAGGGAATCCCCATTTGCTTTTCGCACTCCTTGGCCTGCCAGGCTATCGCATCGACCAGCCCGAAGTCGAGAATGCTCGGCCGTAAATCGCCGGAAATGCGATGCACGGTTTCAATCGTGCGATCCACCAAAGAATCGACATAGGCAGCCTTATCGAGCAACACGCTGTCGTCCGCCGGTAAACGCCTGGTCAGCAGAGCCAGCGCCATCTTGATCGCGGTCAAATTGCCGCCCAAATCGTCGTGGATCTCGCGGGCAATGCGGGTACGCTCTTTTTCCTTGACCCTTTCGACGTGCGCCGACAGTTCCGCCAATTGCGCATGCGAGCGCGTTATTTCGGCCTGCTCCAATTTGCTGTCGTTGATATTGGTCATGATGCCTTCCCAGCCGAAGGCGTCGCCATTCAAGCGGCGCGGAGTGGCGCGCAAGTTGATCCACTTGGTGTCGTTCCACTGTTCGACCCAGATGCGCCCCTCCCAATTCCAGCTCTTCAAATCTGTAGCCGACTGATTCATCGCGTCCAGATATGAAGGCCGGTCTTCCGGCAAGATAAGGGACAAGAAGAGTTCAGGTTCGCCCTGCAAACGATCGGCGGCAATCCCCAACAGTGCCTGGCACCCTTCGCTCAAGTAAGGGAAGGCAACACTGCCATCCGCTTGCAAAACAAACTGAAACGCCAACCCTGGCGTATTCGACACGATCGCGCGGAACCGGGCTTCGCTGATGCGCAAGGCTTTGGCCGCCTCATAACGCGCGCTGACATCGTTGCCGATGGCGATATAGACCTGCGCCGACGACGACCGGCAGCAATAGAAATGGTATTCGATCGGATAGGCGCTGCCGTCCTTGCGCACTTGCATCGCCTCCAGGGTCGCCTGCGTCGCCGCGCCCTCGCGCAGGGGCTGCAATACCAACTCCAGCGTGTCGGCCATCAGATTCTTGGCGATGTCGATCGGAGTCTTCCCCAACAATTCCCATTGTTCGACTTGCAAATTCTTGCACGCGGCCGGATTGACTTCCAAAAAGCGAAGCGTGTCGCAATCGATCACATAAATTTCGCTAAACGAACCTTGCATCACCACCGACAACCATTCCGCATGCATCATATCGACGCTTCTTCCTTTATCATTGTCCAATGATGTCTATCGATGCGCCCCGCCGCGAAATTGCCGGCAACACGCCAGCCCTCGCATCCGCGACAGCGAATCCCGAACCGACTTTATCACAAGTGCTTTGTAAAGCAATGGCCGTTCGATTCTGGAAGGAGTACGCCGACACCCGTGGCACGCGAGGAAATCCCATCCATTCCGCCACGCATATACCGATTCCCCACCCAGTCCACGTGGAATTATCGGCGACGTAAAAAATATTGGCCGCACCGCAAAAAAGGGCTTCCATTTCAAGATAAAGTGGTGCTATAATTTTGTTTTTCGCGGCTGTAGCTCAGCTGGATAGAGTACTTGGCTACGAACCAAGGGGTCGTGGGTTCGATTCCTGCCAGCCGCACCAATATAATCAAGGGGTTACAGATTTCGGTCTGTAACCCTTTTTGGTTTTTGGTCGATTTACCCCTTCCGTGTCCCGCGTG
>JARLJG010000067.1 GCA_031291325.1 Burkholderiaceae bacterium | reverse complement strand
ATTAATTCTTGAAATCTGGTTATCCTAAACATGTTGCAGGTCTGATTTTTAAGTTGGCAAACAGGGTTTTAACCCTTTAAATCAGTGCCTGCAACCCCTTTCGGCCTTGTCAACATATTTATCCCGGACAGCAATGCGCCTTCGCGGGGACGACGGAGGTCTTTGCACGGTGAATTGATATTTTCCCGGCAGTTTGAATCACACCCTGCGCATTAGGCACAATTTACGCCCGATTCGCTTTCGATCTACAATCTAAATTTGTTCTGAATTCATGCCCATACGCCTCATCGTCGGTCTCGGCAACCCGGGACCGGAATACGAACAAACCCGCCACAACGCCGGCTTTTGGCTGGTCGACAACCTCGCCAACGGGATTGGACGCTGCAAGCTCGCGCGCGAAGCCCGGCTTAACGCAATGCTCGGCAAATCGACTATTGCCGGCAACGAAGTCTGGCTGCTGGAGCCGCAAACCTTCATGAACCGCTCCGGCCAGTCGGTCGGCGCGCTGGCGCGCTTCTATAAAATTGCGCCGGAAGATATCCTGGTGGTGCACGACGAGCTCGATCTCGCGCCTGGCGTGGCGCGCCTGAAAAAAGGCGGTTCGTCCGGCGGCCACAACGGCTTGAAAGACATCACCGCCGCGCTCGGCATGCAAGACTATTGGCGGCTGCGGCTTGGTATCGGGCACCCGCGCACTGCAAATTCGCAACAGGCGGTGGCCGATTACGTGTTGCATCGCCCGCGCAAGGAAGAGCAGGCGTTGATCGATGAGGCGCTATCCAAGAGCCTGGATATCGTCCCCTTGCTATGCGAAGGTAAGTTCGACGCGGCGATGATGCAACTGCACACGACGAAATAATTGGATTGTCGGCACTGCGAGGAATCCAGCTTGAAAGCACTCGAATTTTACGCCGGGCCGAAAGCCATCGCGCAGTTGCGCGCACATGGCCTGCGTGCGCAAGACATTGCCGTCATTCCGGCAGCGGCTGGCGGCCCCAAGGGTTTGATTTTGCAAGCGCTGGATCAATGGCTGTTCGGTTCCTGGCTGCCCGGCGCCGCGCGCAAACGCTCGCTGATCGGCGCTTCGATCGGCGCCTGGCGCATGGCAGCCGCGTGCCATGCCGATCCGGTCGCTGCGTTCCAGCGACTGGGCGACTTTTATTGCGGGCAGCGCTACCCGCATAAACCGCCGCCGCAACTGGTGAGCGCGATGTGCCGTCAGCTATTGACGGACTTTATCGGCGGCCATGAGGCGGAAATCCTGGCCAACCCGCAATTCCACCTGCATTTGTTGACGGTGCGCGGGCGCGGCCTGCTCGGCGCGCCGCAGCGCAAAGCGACGGCAGCGGCCGGCTTTGCGCGAGCGACCCTGGCTAATCTGCGCTCGCGCCAGCGGCTGGCCGCGCATCTGCAACGCGTTGTCGTCGGCGATGCGCGCGACCCGATGGCCTGGATGAAGACCGGGTTCGATGCCTTCGACACGCACTTTGCGCCGCTCACCGCAGCCAATCTGGACAGCGCGTTGTTGGCCTCGGCCACCTTGCCGTTGATTATGCAGCCGGTGGCCGGCATTCCGGCGGCGCCGCCCGGCGCCTATTGGGATGGCGGACTGATCGACTATCACCTGGCCTTCCCCTACTCGCACCTGGCTCGCGAGTCCGAATCCGACCTGGTGCTGTATCCGCATTTTGCGCCCAAGATCGTGCCGGGGTGGTTGGACAAGGCGATGCCGTGGCGCCATGCGTCGTCGGCGCGCCAGCAAAACTGGTACGACAACGTCTTGCTGGTCGCGCCGTCGCCGGCATTTCGACACTCGCTGCCGCGCAAGAAACTGCCGGATCGGCAAGACTTCCATCACTACGGCCTCGACCACGACCGGCGCATCCTGAACTGGAAACAGGCAATCGGCGAAGGCCAGCGTTTGCGCGACGAATTCGCAGCCTTCGTCGACAAGCCGGATTTGAGTTTGTTGCGCCCTCTGTAAGGTCGGCACCGGCACGGCAACCTGGGCAGGTAATTTCGCGCCGAATCGAACTTGCCGCCAGGCTATTCCAAATCTTCGTGCTGCTGCGCCACCAAAGGCAGGTCGAGCACAAAGGTCGTGCCGGCCCCGAGCGCGCTGTGCACACTGATCTGGCCGTCGAGTATCGAGGTCACGATGTTGTAGCTGACGCTCAGACCAAGCCCGCTGCCGCCCTGCCCCATCTTGGTGGTGAAAAACGGGTCGAAGATGCGTGTCAGGTTTTCTTCGCGAATGCCGCTGCCGTTATCGATGAAATGGATCGATACGCGGCCATTGGCTGCGGCGCGCGCCTTGAGCACGATCTGCCCGCCGCTGCGGCCATCGAACCCGTGCAGCAGCGAATTGTTGATAAAATTGGCGATGACCTGGCCCAGCGGCCCCGGATACCCTTCCATGACGATCCCCGGCGGCACGTCGAGCTCGATCACGTGTCCCAGGCGCTTGACCAGATTCTTCACGGTGGCGACGATCTCATGGCAGACTTGCTGCAAGTCGTAGGTGCGCCGCTGCGCGGTGGTTCGATCCACGGCAACCTGCTTGAAGCTTTGAACCAGATCGGCCGCGCTGTTCAAACCGCGCATGATCAGTTCCGACGCCTCGCGCGCCAATGTCAGATAGTGAACCAGTTCGGCGCGGCGCATCGTATGCTGCTCCAGGCTGCGAATCAAGTCGTCGGTCTTGCCGAGCATGGTGCTGGCCATCATCAGGCTATTGCCGATGGGGGTATTCAATTCGTGCGCAACGCCGGCCACCATCGCGCCGAGCGCCGCCAATTTCTCGCGCGATACCAATTGCTGCTGGGTGTCTTGCAGACGCCGATAGGCGTCCGCATTGTCCAGCGCAATCGCGCCATACGCGCACAGCGTGCGAAAAATCATGCGTTCGCGCTCCGCATAGGCATGGCTATGCACGGATTGCACCGTCATCACGCCCAGCACCCGCTCGCCGATGGCCAGCGGCGCGAATAACGCGCTCAAGGTTACCAGGGTGCCCGGCACATGGTTCGTCATATCGTCCAGCCGGCTCCAGTCGCGCAGAATTTCGCGCCGCTCGCGCACGCAGCGGGCGGAATCCGCGTTGGGGCTGCCGATATCGATATGCTCGACCAGCAGCGGCCGGCCTTCTTCAATCCCGAAGGCCAGATCGAGCCCGCTGCCGTCCGCCGAGGTCAAGTAAATGGCAAAAGTGCCGACATCGAGCAGCCCGTGCACGTGCCGATTAATCGCCTGGAACACCGTGGCGGTATCCAAATGGGCGGTGATTTCCTGGCCGATAACGCTCAGTCGTTCCAGCGTCGCGCCGGTCTGGGCCAGGAGCTCCGCGCGCCTGGCCTCGGCGGCGGCAAGATTGCGATGATATTCCCCCTCCGCCTTGGCGTGCGCAACCTGATGCGTGACCTGCATCGCAATGGCGCGATTGGTGGCTTCCTGCCCATGCGTCTTTTCGCGCGCGGCAATCGCCCGCAGCGAGATGGCATAGGCATGGGCGAAATCGCCCAGATTCGCGTATTCGCGCCCGAGCGCGTCGTAGAGCTTGCCCGGAATCGTGTAGCCGGCGATGGTTTGCGCCACTTGCGAGGCCTGCTGCAGGTAATGCAAAGCACCGCTGGGAGCATTCGATGCCGGGGCCGGCAGTTGCGGGAAGCGCGCCATGATATCGGCCAATACCTTGAGGATCTCGATCTGGCGCGACGCGTCGCTCTGCTGTTGCGCCAGCGCAAGCGCCGCGTTGGCGGTGGCGAAAGCTGCTGCCGGTTCGCCCAGGAAGGACAACGCATGCGCCTGTCCGCGCCGCGAATCGATTTGCAGATCGGCTTGATCCAGCGCATCGGCCCGGTGTTCAAGTTGGCGGAAAGCGCCCAAGGCCGCCGCGTAGTCTGCACGATCGAGCGCCAGATCGCCCATGTATTGCAAGGCAATCGCATAAGTGCGCGATCCGGTCAGCGGCGCCAACGTCGCCAGCGCCTCGGTCAGCATTTCCTGCGCGGCATCCAGCCGTCCGATATAGCGCAGCGTTTCCGCCATGTGCATCAGGCAGGCGCCGACGCTGCGCGGCCAACCTGTCGGGCGCGCCAGATCGAGGCCGCGCTTGGTCCATTCGAGCGCGGTTTGATGATCGTTGAGGCGATCGAATCCCTCGGCTGTGTTGGTTGCGGCGGTAATCGCGATGCGCAATTGCCCGGTGGCCGTCGCATCCTCGAACAGTTGCATCAGGTACGCGGCGGCGGCGCCAAAATCGCTGGCCGAATGCGCGAGAATGCCCACCACGTCATTGAGCCAGGCGCGCAAGCCGGGATGGCGCTCCACGCGCGCTGCGTTGCGGTAACGCTCGCCCCAGCGTTCTTCCGCCAGGCGCGGATCGCGAAAAGCGGTCCAACGCACCAACGCCGCCTCGGCAATGTCGGCGCGCATGCGGTCGCCGGCGCGCATTGCGTCGGCGATCGCCGCCTGCAACTCCAAGTCGCTCAGATCGTGCTTGCCGTTGTCGATCGCAATCCCGGCCAGCAGCCAACGACTGTCGGCGCAACCGGTGAAGTCCTGCAGCGCCGCGAAGTCTTCCAGCGCCTGGCGCGCTTCCAGTTCGGCGCTTTCCAATTGGGCGAAAAGCCAGTGCGCCTCGCCGCGCACCAGGCACAACCGGGCGCGGTGGCGTTGTCGATCCGCGTCGCACAACGCGGCGTCCGCCAGCGCGGACATCGCTTGCTCGGCCAGCGCCAGCGCCCGCAGGGTGTCGCGTTGCCGCAAATGCCAGGCAAGCGGCACCGCGACTGCAACACGCGCGCCGCCCGCCAGCGGCAAGAGCGCCGCCTCAAGGCGGTTCACCTCGTCGTCCTGCGCGAACATGTCCATCGGCAGATTCCATTTTTATGCGCGCGCCTTTCGCTGCGCCAGATTCAAATCCTACAGCAAAAAAGTGGCGCGCCAATGTCAGTCATATGTCAAAGCAAGAAAAAGTCGGCTCGCGCCGATCGCGAAATCGATTTCTTCGGGACGCAACGCAGGAAAGTGCGCCTGGATCGGGGCGGGAGCGGTCGATGGTGCCCAAATATCGGCCCACGCATGGCGGCTCGCACCGTCTTCTAGGATAGGCTGGCGCCCACGGGTTACAATTGACGTATTTCGAGTGCTGCTGGGAATTCGACGCGATATCGCATTGCGCCGCCAGCCGCGCTGCCAACCAATTGATCTGGAAAGTTTGTCATGAGTCTCCAATGCGGCATCGTCGGCCTCCCCAACGTCGGTAAATCGACGCTCTTCAATGCACTGACCAAGGCCGGCATTCCTGCCGAAAATTATCCTTTTTGCACGATCGAACCGAACGTCGGCATCGTCGAAGTGCCCGATCCGCGCCTGAATGCGCTGTCCGCCATCGTCAATCCGCAACGCGTGCAGCCGACCGTGGTGGAGTTCGTCGACATTGCCGGCCTGGTTGCCGGCGCGTCCAAGGGTGAAGGCCTGGGCAACCAGTTTCTGGCCCATATCCGCGAAACCGACGCCATCGTCAACGTGGTGCGCTGCTTTGAAGACCCGAACGTGATCCACGTCGCCGGCCGTATCAACCCGCTGGACGACATCGAAGTGATCCAGACCGAACTGGCGCTGGCCGACATGGGCGCGGTTGAAAAAGCGATCCATCGCGAAAACAAGAAGGCGCGGTCCGGCGACAAGGATGCCGCCAAGCTGGTGGCGCTGTTGGAACGCATCATGCCGCAACTCGACAAGGCCCAGCCGGTGCGCGCAATGGGACTGGATGCCGAAGAAATGGCGCTAATCAAGCCGCTCTGCCTGATTACCGCCAAGCCGGCCATGTATGTGGCCAACGTGTCGGACCACGGCTTTACCGACAACCCGCTGCTGGATCAATTGACGGCCTATGCCAAGCAACAAAACGCGCCGGTGGTGGCGATTTGCGCAGCCATCGAATCGGAGATCGCCGACCTCGACGACGCCGACAAGACCGAGTTCCTGGCCGACATGGGGATGGAAGAACCGGGCCTGGATCGCCTGATCCGCGCCGCCTACTCGCTGCTGGGTCTGCAAACCTACTTCACCGCCGGCGTCAAGGAAGTGCGCGCCTGGACCATCCACAAAGGCGACACCGCGCCGCAAGCGGCGGGCGTGATCCACACCGATTTCGAGCGCGGCTTCATCCGCGCGCAAACCATCGCCTACGAGGATTTCATCGCCTACAAAGGCGAGCAAGGCGCCAAGGAAGCCGGCAAGATGCGCGCCGAAGGCAAGGAATACGTGGTCAAGGATGGCGATGTGTTGAACTTCCTGTTCAACGTCTAAGACTGCGCGTCCGCAATCGACCAACCAGCCCGCATGCCGCTACTGACCGAACTCAAGCTGTATCCGATCAAGTCGTGCGCCGGCATCGCGTTGCAGAGAGCGACCGTGACGCGGTTCGGCTTGATGAGCGCACAGGTCTATGATCGCCAATGGATGGTGGTCGACCATGCCGGCAATTTCCTGACGCAACGCGAAATTCCGCAGATGGCGTGCATCGTGCCACGCCTCGGAAGCGACGCGCTCGAGGTGCAGGCGCCCGGCATGCCGACACTGCACATCCCGCTGCGCCCGCCTGACCCGGCTGACGCGACGAGCGTGCAAGTGACTGTGTGGGACGACGCGCTGGCCGCTTTCGACTGCGGCCAGGAAGCAGCCGCCTGGTTCTCGCAAGCGCTCGGCACTGTTTGCCGCCTGGCGCGCTTCGATCCGCGCGCGACGCGTGCGATCAATAACCAATGGACCGGCGGTCGCGATGTGCAAACGCACTTTGCCGACGGCTATCCGATGCTATTGATTTCCGAAGCTTCGCTGGCGGACTTGAATCGGAAACTTGCGGCACAAGCACGCCCGGCCTTGCCGATGAACCGCTTCCGCCCCAATATCGTGATCGCCGGCATCGAAGCGTTTGAGGAAGACTACGCCGCCGTCATCCACGTTGGCGGTGCGCAGCTGCAACCGATCAAGCCGTGTCCACGTTGCAGCATCCCCGCAGTCGATCAAGCAACCGGCTTGCGCGGCCCGGACCCGCTCGATATCTTGCAAAGTTATCGCGCCAATCCCAAATTGGACGGCGGCATCGCCTTCGGCATGAACGTGATTTTGCTGGAGGGTGAAAATCAGGTTCTGGAAATTGGGCAAGAGGTCGAGATCGAGTTGGCGTTTTAGCGCGCCGCCAAGCGCGCGGACTTAACCAACTTAGCGGTTTATTTATGGCCGCATGGTGGTAAATGTGTTGGAAATAAGCGACACACGTATATAATCGACAACGGCATAATCATTTTACCCACGCACTGCGGAGCCGCAATCGATGCCAAATACGCAGCAATCGGAAAATCTGCAATTGCGCGAACAATTGGCCTTGCTGATCGAACAAGCGCGGCGCAACGAAGATATCTTGCGCCGGCATCAGGAATTCGATCTGACCTTCATCGGCGCATCGGGTTTCCGCGAACTGATCGAAAGCATTTTCGCCGCGCTGTCGGCGCCTTCGGAACTGGATGTCGTCACGCTGGCCATGCTCGATTCGCGCTATGAGATCCGGCGCATTTTGCAGGACTTGAATATCGACTTGAGCGAATTCCCGAATTTGCTTTTCTTTCAGGATGCCGACGAGCTTGGCGCTTTGAAAGACCTGATGCGTCCTGCATTGGGGCCGTTCGACCAAACCGGCAACGGCGTCCTGTTCCCGTCGCCAGTCACGCAACCGGCCAGCGTCGCGCTGGTGCCGCTGTGGCGGCATAACGGGTTAATCGGCTTGCTCGGACTCGGCAGCCTGGACGACAGTCGTTTCACCGTCAGCATGGGAACCGATTTTCTCGAACACATGGCATCGATTGTCGCCATCTGCCTGGAAAACGTGATCAACATCGAGCGCTTGAAACACCTGGGCTTGATGGATATGCTGACCGGCGTCAGCAACCGGCGTTACGTCGAACAAAGGCTGACCGAAGAAATCGTGCGCACCCGGCGTCGCGCCGGCGATTTGTCTTGCCTGTATATCGACATCGACTTTTTCAAGCAGATCAACGACCGTTACGGCCATCAGTGCGGCGACGAAGTGTTGCGCGAAGTGGCAACCCGCGTGAAGGCGGAATTGCGCTTGAGCGATACGCTGGGGCGTTTCGGCGGCGAGGAATTCGTGGTGCTGCTGCCCGAAACGCAATTGAGCGATGCCTGCAATGTCGCCGAACGCATCCGCGCCGGCATCGCCAACCATCCGTTCGTGCTGGGGCAGGAAACGCTGCAAGTGAGCGCATCGATCGGGGTGGCGGTCATCGACCTGGCGCTGCCGGATCAATCGATCGAGCTGCTCGGCCAGCGCATGCTGGCCGAAGCGGACCAGGCACTCTACTGCGCCAAGAAAGCCGGCCGCAACCGCGTGCGCGCAATCAGCCAGGCTTGATCGGTAGATCCTGGCGCTTGTCCTTCAATGCGGCTTGCAGACGCTCATACTTGGCCTGCAACTGTTCCTTCGACTCGCGCCATGCCGGGTCGAACGGGATGCAGTTGACCGGGCACACCTGCTGGCATTGCGGTTCGTTGAAGTGGCCGACGCATTCGGTGCATTTGTTGGGGTCGATCTGGTAGATTTCCGGCCCCATCGAAATCGCCTCGTTCGGGCATTCCGGCTCGCAAACGTCGCAGTTGATGCAGTCGTCGGTAATTAGTAGTGCCATAAGCCTGGTTTCATTCTTGCGACGCGGAGATCTTTTGCTTCAACCAGCGCTCGACCGAAGGGAAAACGAATTTGGAGACATCGCCGCCAAGGACCGCGATCTCGCGCACGATGGTGCCGGAAATGAATTGGTATTGATCGGACGGCGTCAGGAACAGGGTTTCCACGTCGGGCAGCAAATAACGGTTCATGCCGGCCATCTGGAATTCGTATTCGAAGTCGGAGACCGCGCGCAAGCCGCGCACGATCACGCGCGCATCGTGAGTCCGCACAAAATCCTTGAGCAATCCGGAAAAGCTTTGGACTTCCACGTTCGGATAGTGGCCCAGCACTTCGTTGGCTATCGTCAGGCGCTCGTCGAGCGAAAAGAACGGCCGCTTGTTCTTGCTGTCCGCCACGCCTACCACCAGCTTCTCGAACAACCCCGATGCGCGACGCACCAGGTCTTCATGCCCGCGCGTGAGTGGATCGAAAGTGCCCGGATAAATGGCTGTAACCATTGCTACTCCAAAATGATCTTCGTTATTACTACCACGACAATGAACACCAACGGGCCATGCGCTGCGCCTTGCTTTGGTGCACGTACACCCAAATTCCATCGATCCATGCGCCGACGCGATTCGGAAAACGCATTATGCCTGAAAATCAAGCGTCAATTTTGCGTTGCAACAAGTGATAGAAAACCATACCGGCCTTGTCTGCGCGAATTACTTGCCATCCTGCCATCCATTGTGGCGCCGATTCGTCATCAAGCGCCTGCTCCGCTTCCACATACACCAAACCGCCGTCGGCCAACAGACCGGCACAGGTCGGCAACACCTTGGCCAGCCAATCCTGATGATAGGGCGGATCGAGAAAGATCAGCTGGAAGCGGCCATCGTCGGTGCGCGCATCGCCGAAGCGCGCCAGCAAGCTGGTCGCGCTTGCGCCGGCATCGCCGCGCACGATACTGACTTGCGTAGCCCGCAGTTTCTCCTGTGTAGCTTGCAACTGCCTTACGGCGGCCGCATTGGCTTCGATCATGACCACGCGCGCCGCGCCACGGCTGGCGGCCTCGAAGCCCAACGCGCCGCTGCCGGCGAATAAATCCAGGCAGGCGACCTGCCCCCAAGCGCCGTCGAATAGGTGATTCAACCAGTTGAACACGGTTTCGCGCACCCGATCCGGCGTTGGGCGCAAGCCTTCCGCGTCCAGCACCGGCAACGGCGTGCGCTTCCATTGGCCGCCGATGATACGGACTTGATGCGCGTGCGACGCCTGGGCGCGGCGTTTCTGTATGGCAGGTTTCGCCGATTTTTTTTGCATAGGATTTATGTTTTCAATATCAATTTATTCACTTCCCATGCATCATGCGGGAAACGATTGGGCGCAGTATATCCAATTACCGCAGCGCTGACTGCCACGAAGCCGCGCGCCGCACGGGGGCGCTCTGATAGAATGTGGTGCCGACTAAAATCGTTTATCTTTTTGATTGCACTGCTGCCCACTGATCCGATGTTTAGTTTCTTCAAGAAAAAACCTAAAGATACCCCGGACTTGCCGCCGGAAGTTGCTGCCCCCGCACCGGCGGCGCAATCGACGGCACCTGCCGGCACAGTGCTGTCAGCCGAACCGGCACCCGCTCCGGCAGAACAACGCCGCTCCTGGCTGGATCGGCTGAAGAAAGGCTTGTCCAAGACCTCGTCGAGCCTGACCCTGCTGTTTGTCGGCGCCAAGATCGGCGACGATTTGTACGAAGAGCTGGAATCGGCGCTGCTGGTATCGGACGCCGGGGTCGAAGCCACCCAATACCTGCTGGACGCATTGAAACGCAAGGTCAAGGAAGAAAAGCTGACCGAGGCCGAACAAGTCAAGACCGCCCTGCGCGCCTTGCTGATCGACCTGCTGACACCGCTGCAAAGACCGCTGGAACTGGGACGCCACCAACCGCTGGTGATGATGATTACCGGCGTCAACGGCGCCGGCAAGACCACCACCATCGGCAAACTGGCGAAACATTTGCAGGCGCACCACCAATCAGTGCTGCTGGCGGCCGGCGATACCTTCCGCGCGGCCGCCCGCGAACAATTGACTGTGTGGGGCGAACGCAACAACGTCACCGTGATCGCGCAAGAATCGGGCGACCCGGCTGCGGTTGCATTCGACGCGATCCATTCGGCACAGGCACGCCATATCGACGTGGTGATGGTCGATACCGCCGGACGCCTGCCGACGCAGTTGCACCTGATGGAAGAGCTGAAAAAGATCAAGCGCGTGGTGGCCAAGGGCATGGCCGGCGCGCCGCACGAAGTGTTGCTCATCATCGACGGCAACACCGGGCAAAATGCGCTGACCCAGGTCAAGGCCTTCGACGACGCGCTCGGCTTGACCGGCCTGGTCGTCACCAAGCTGGACGGCACCGCCAAGGGCGGCATCCTGGCGGCGATTGCCAGAACCCGTCCGCTGCCGGTCTATTTCATCGGCGTCGGCGAGAGCATCGAAGACTTGCAACCGTTCAACGCCATTGAATTCGTCGATGCGCTATTAAACTAACCATGATCGAATTTCACCAGGTCACCAAACGCTATTCCGCCCATTCTGCCGCGCTGACCGACATCAACCTGTCGGTGTCGCGGGGCGAATTGATTTTCCTGGCGGGGCCTTCCGGCGCCGGCAAATCGACCTTGTTGAAAATGATCGCCGCCATAGAGCGGCCCAGTTCCGGCACGGTCACCGTCAACGGCCAGGACATCGGCAGACTCAAGACCTCCGGGTTGCCCTATCTGCGCCGCAACCTGGGTTTGATCCTGCAACAGCAGCGCTTGCTGGTCGACCGCGACATTCTCGCCAACGTGATGCTGCCGCTGGTGGTCAGCGGCGCAACGCGGGCCGATGCGGAAAAGCGCGCGCGCGCCGCGCTCGATAAAGTCGGCTTGCTGGACAAGGCGAAATCGGAGCCGCTCAGTTTATCCGGCGGCGAACAGCAGCGCGCAGCAATCGCCCGCGCCATCGTCAACCGGCCGCAAATCATCCTGGCCGACGAACCCACCGCCAATCTGGATCGCGGCAACGCCAACAAGGTATTGGATGCGTTGCGGGCCTTCCACGGCGTCGGCGTCACCTGCCTGATTTCGACCCACGACGAACCGACGCTGGGCAGCGCCAGCCGCGTGATTCACCTGGATCAAGGACGCCTGACCGACCCGGCGCAAGCCGCCAGGGAGGTCGCATGATTACCTGGCTGCGCCAACATGCGTTCGCGCTGGCGCGGGCGTTGCGCCAATGCTTCAAGCCGCGCAGCGGATTCCTGCTCAACACGATCGTGGTCGCCATTGCGCTGGCCTTGCCGTTCGCCGGCCTGACCCTGCTCGAAAACGTGCGCCCGCTTTCGCAGCAACTGGCAGTCGAACCCGAAATCAGCATTTTCATGACGATGGACACGCCGCGCGACAAGGCGATAGCGGCGGCGGCGGATATCCGCAAAATTGTCGGCAACAGCAAAGCGCAACTGGAATTCGTGCCGCGCGAAAAGGCGCTGACCAGCTTGAACGAAAAGAGCGGCGTCGCCGACGTGGTAGCCACGCTCGGCGCCAACCCGCTGCCGGACGGCTACGTGCTGAAATTGGCGGGCCTGCAAAATAGCGCCGAAGCAGCACGCATCGACGCCATCGCCGCGCAATTGAAAACCGTGGACGGCGTCGAAACGGTGCAAGTCGACTCGACCTGGATCAAGCGCCTGGCCGCGCTCTTGCATATCATGCAGGTCGCCTTGCTGTTTCTGGCGTTGACGCTGGGCGTGGTAGTGGTCGCCGTGGTATTCAACACGATCCGCCTGCAAGTAATGACGCAACGCGAAGAAATCGAAGTCTCGCGCCTGGTCGGCGCCACCGACGCCTTCATTTGCCGCCCGTTCTACTACAGCGGCGCGCTGTTGGGCTTGTGCGCCGGGGCAGTGGCGCTAGGCGTGGTCGCGCTGGCCTTGCAACCGTTGAACGACGCGATTGCCGACTTCGCCCGCCTGTACGCATCCGAATTCCGCCTCGCGCCGCTCGGCGTCACGGCAACCGCCATCTTGCTCGGACTATCCGCCGCGCTGGGATTGGCGGGAGCGTTGATGTCGGTGCAGCGGCATTTGTCGCGGTTGAGTTGATTTACGTCACCAGCGACACCGCAATCGCCCACATCACCACTAATTTGTAGGCTGGGATGCCAATCCCAGCAAGTTACCTAATGAAGGTGCTGGGATTGGCATCCCAGCCTACCGAACTAACAAATCCGTTCCATATGCCGCAACCAGTCCAATCTACACCATCGTTTACTGAATAGACACAATCCTAGACACCGCAACATAGTCTTCCCTGTCATTGTCTCGATCATCATCAGGGTTAACGTGCAGCGCCGCATTTACCCCGACCACAATACCCTTGCGAACAAGCAAGACGCGCATGTCATCAAACTCCGCGTATGGCGCCCAGACAATTCCATCTTCAGGCATCAAATTAACAGTATTAAGCACGGTGCCAAAATCTTCGTCACCGACTTGGTTCTCCTTCAATACCACAAATTTGCGAAACGTCAGATCATAACGACCATCCTTCGGACGAAATTTGAACGAAACATTACGAGGATTTTTTGAATGAACATGCACCACGAGCAAACGGAAGCTCTCATCGTACGGAAGTACCTCCGTTTGCATATCGAGGTTGATCATCCAATCACTGCCACCGCCCACATCGAATATATGGTACGTCCAATACCCACCGACCAAAATAGCAACGCAAGAAAGAATTTTCAACGATAAATCGGCACACTTAAGAGCACTGTCTATCCAAGGAGGCTTCCCGATCGATTTGGAAGTTTTAAAGCGGATTCCCTTGAAGATTTTCATGCACAACCTCAAGCAACCATCAACGAAGAAAGACCAACTGCATACACGCCTAGATGCGATGCGGAAAATGCGCATAACATCGCGCCACTTTGAAATTCTCCCAACCAGATCAATTGCGCTTAGACCCCGCCCATACGCCTTGTATCGCCCGCCGCGCGGAATCGAGCAAGCCGGTTTTCTGTTCTTCGCACACCTTGACCAGCACGACGGAAATGTTGTCGCGCCCGCCGCCGTCGTTGGCTGCTGCCACCAATTGCCCGGCTTTTTGCTCGAACGCGCTGTCGCTTTGCAAAATGCCGGCAATCGCGTTGTCGCAGACCATGTCGGACAAGCCGTCCGAGCACATCAGGTAAATGTCGTCCGCTGCCAGCTCGACATAATCGATGTCGGCTTGCACCGCGCTTTCGACGCCCAATGCGCGCGTCACCAGATTTTGCCCCGGACTGCGCGGGGTGGCGCTATTGGCGGCAAGCACCAGCCCGGAATCGACCTGTTCTTGCAATAGCGAATGATCCTTGGTCAATTGTTGCATTTGACCGCCGCGCAAACGGTAACAGCGCGAGTCGCCGATATGCGCCAGCAGCAGCGACGCGCCGTGGAACACGCCGACTACCAGCGTCGTGCCCATGCCGCTGTATTGGGGATTGGTGCGCGACATGTTGAAGATCGCGCTATTGGCCTTGTCGATCGATCCAACCATCGCGCCGCGCACCTGGGCCGAGTCGATGTTCTTGCCGGCTTGGTCGAGCACTTCGCTCAGTTCCGATTTGATGAACGCAGTGGCCATGCCGCTGGCGACTTCGCCGGCGTTGTGCCCGCCCATGCCGTCGGCCAGGATGCACAGCCCGTTGTCGGCATCGACGGCGATCGAGTCCTCGTTTTGGCTGCGCATGCGGCCTGGATTGGTCTCGGAACAAATCTTGAAGATCATGTTATTCGGATGGCGGGTTCGGCACGCTGCCGTCGGAAGCAAGCTGGCCGTCTACGTTGGTCTTGACGGTTTTGTCGAAGGCGGTCGTGCTCTCGATTTTTGTCGTTTTCGCATAGGCCTGTTCGCTTTCGACCGGCGCCGGCGCCGGCGCTGCAGGTGGCTCGCCGGCATGGCTATGGTGCATCGCGGCGCCAGCCCGCACGCGCGCCACATACGCCAAAAACCCCCCCAAAAAGGCCGCAAAATTATAAATGAACATAGT
>JARLJG010000008.1 GCA_031291325.1 Burkholderiaceae bacterium | reverse complement strand
TGCCACGGGCGGCGGGCCCGCCCGGGCGCTTTGTGTTGGGGTGGTGGTTGGGGGGGGGGGGGGGGGCGGCGGCGCCGCCGCCAGCGGTGGCGGACGCGCAATTGCGCGCATGGTTGGCGCTGCTGGCGCAGCAGCAGCCGGACCATCTATGCCGGCTGTTGCGCGCCGCGAATCGGCGTCGACCGCTGGCGCAGCGTTTGGCGCAAGCGTGCGACGCTGCGTTGGCGCAACGATTGCTTGCAATTCTGGCGCCGGCCAGCCAGGCGGCATGGATCGATTGTCTGGCGGCGCTGCAAGTTGCGCAGGAAAGCGCTGCGCCGGATGGCGGCATGGCCGCGCTGGACGCGACGTTTTGGCAAGCGGCGTTCGACTTTTTGCTGCGCCAGTCCGGCGCCAACATGTATGCCGCATATCGGCATCTCGGGCAGGCCTTGATGGACAAGTATCGCTTGAGCGCGGAGCGCCTGCGCGCGCTGCTCGTCTCCGGTTTGCGCGATGGTGCGGCCAGCAGCGGCTTTCTTGACGCGTTGACGCAGGGCAGCGCCCGCGAGAGCGAGCCGATTGCAGCGGACGATGCACAGCAACTGGCGCACTGGCTGGAGTTTGGCATCTTGCCGGATTTGGCGTCGGCGCAGGCAGATTTACGGCGATGGTTGCAACTGCGCGACGATCGCACATTGAAAAACGCGTTGCAACTATGCGCGCCGTCGCCGCAACTGCTGCGCCGCCTGCAAGCGTATGGAGCATTGCGCACAAGGATGCTGCGCCTGCTTTGCGCCGAACGCGGCGTGCCGGCGGCGACGTTGCAGGCCTTGCTCAAGCAGCTCGATCCCGGCCCGTCCGTCGCTGCCGTCGAACGCTTGTTGCTGGCAGCGTTGTTGGCGCATTCCGATTGGACGCCCGGCGCGTTGTTGCACAGTCTGTTGCAAGCGCTGGCGCCGCAATTGGGCGTCAGTCGGCAGGCATTGCTGCGGCAATTGCAGCAAGCGGTCTTGGCCAAGCGCTTGCCCATGTCGTTGCGGCGCGAAGCGGCGGACATGGTGGCGTCGGCAGCCTTGACTGCGGCTGCCGGCAGCGCCAGGGTCGACGGCAAGGGCGCGACTTCAGCCCTTACGCCGCTCGCGCTGGCGCTCGATTACCTGCGCGAGGGCGCGTTGCCGCGTTGGAGCAGCGCAGCCAATCTCGCGGCACTGCGCCGCTGGCTGATGCAAGGCGGATTGCTGCCGACGAATGACGCGGCATTGACGGGCTTGCGCGCGCTTGCCGGCCAGCGCGTTGCACTGCGGCGCTTGCTGCAAAATTTGTCGCCGAACCAGCTAGTGCAATTGCTGGCGGCGCTGGCGCCGGATTTTTCCGGTTTCGTCGCGTCCTGGCTGTTGCTTGCCGAAGATTTGGCGCAGGATCGGCGTCTAGCGCGGGCGACCAGGCGCATCGTGCTGGCGCGGCATCGCGAGAGCGCATTGATGCTGCTGTTGCGCGAGGATAGGCCGCAATCTGCCGCCGCCATTTTGCGCGCCTTGGGCGAGAGTGCGGCGGCAGCGTGCGCGATTGCACCCGAACTGTATTGGGAAATTTTGCGCGATGCCGGCACGCGCCGCGCGCAGGCGGATGCGCGCTTCCTGCCGTTGTTGCAGACGATGCCGGGTAAGCATGCCGCGCAGACGGAGCTTGTCGCGCCCAAGCCATCCGCCGAAGCATCCGCACAAAACCAGGCAGCGCTCGATTCGATTGCCGCACTGCGGCGTTACTTGCGTTTCGGCGAAGGCGGACGGGCAGAGGTGGAAGCCGCGTTGCTGCAGGCGCTGCAATCGCAGCGCCGCGCATTGCTGCACTTGTTGCGCGGCGCAGCCGGGCGCGAACTGGAGCGGGCGCGCATCGTGTTCGGCTTTTCCGCCAGCGGTTTGCAACAATGTCTGCGGCTATTGCTGGCGCAAAACTATGCGCCGGCTGCGCTATGTATTGCGGCGCTGCAAATGGCGATGGCGGCGCTGGCCGGCGCGCGCGGCTCGGCGTGCTGGGGCGACGCCTGCGTCGACGAGTTGTTGCGCGCACTCGCCGAATCCGATTCGGAAGTGGCGCTGGCGCGCTTCGTCGGCATGGCGGCGCAGGGCTTTCGCCAGGCGTCCGGCGTTGCCGTCGCGGCGCTGCGCGTGCGCGCTTTGCTGGCATTGGAGGGCATGCGTTCGCAAACGCAACCGGCGTTGCTGGCGGCGCAGCGCGCACTGACGACCTTGCCGACACCAGCGCAACCCGAACAAACTGCGCCGCGCCGGCAACCGGAAGCGTTGCCGACCGAGGTGCCGGAAGGGGCGCGCCTGCCGGTAGAGAATGCCGGCCTGGTGTTGCTGGCGCCCTACATCGAACGCTATTTCGGCGCGCTTGAACTGCTGCGCGGGCGCGAGTTCGTCGGCTTGCGGCAACGCATGCATGCCGCCTATCTGCTGCAATACCTGGTTGCTGGCAAACAAGATGCGCCCGAGCCGGCCCTGCTGTTGAACAAGATACTGTGCGGTGTCGGCACCGCGTTGCCGCTCGACGAGCCGGAGCCGCTGAAAGCGAGCGAGGAGAAACTTTCCGAGCAATTGCTTCTTGCCGTCATCGGCCATTGGAAAAAATTGAGCAATACCTCGATTGCCGGGCTGCGCGAAACCTTCCTGATGCGCGCCGGCTACTTGACGCGGCGCGACGACGACTGGGTATTGCAGGTGCAGCCCGGGCCCTACGACGTGCTGATGCAGTCGCTGCCGTGGAGCATCGCGACGATACGCTTACCGTGGATGGAGAGACCCCTATGGGTGCAGTGGACTTGATGCCGCTGGCAGACAACGCGGCCACGCTGGAGCGTGAACTGGAATGGGCGGCGGCCTTGATCGATGCCCGTATTCGGCTGTATTTCGGCCAGGAATGCAGCGTCGCCGAGGTGCGCGAAATTGCGCCGCCGGCGTTGCGCGACGATCGCTCCGCCTATGCCGGGGCGCTGCGCGAGCATGAACTCGATTTCGAGCATCGGCTGGTGCTGATCCTGGCGCTGATACCGCAATTGCGACCGCAGTTGCTCGATCCCTTCCTGATGCGCAATGCCAACCTGGAACGCGGCTTTACCGAATTCGGCGGCATCACTTCCGGCAACCACGGCGGCTTCTGGCCGACGCTGGAGACGGCTGCCTTCATCCTGTGCGGCGACGATCTTGCCGGGCGGCTCGCCTTGCGCGACTTGTTCGGCCCGGAGCGCGTGTTGCGCCGGCAAAAATTGATCGAACTGGGCGACGGCCAGGAAACCCACGGCTTGTTCGGCAATGCGTTGCGGGTCGGGCGCGAGCAAATCAGCCGCTTGACTACCGGCGAGCCGCATCAGCCCGGCTTCAGCAACCATTTTCCAGCCAAGCGCCTGCACACGCCGCTGGAATGGGAAGACCTGGTGCTGGAGCAGAGCGTGTTCGACGACGTGCAGGAAATCCGGGCCTGGATCCAGCACGGGCCGACGCTGCTGCGCGACTGGCAGCTTGGGCGCAAGATCAAGCCGGGTTTTCGCAGCCTGTTCTACGGGCCGCCCGGCACCGGCAAGACGCTCACCGCCGCGCTGCTGGGCAAGAGCACCAGGCTCGACGTGTACCGGGTCGACCTGTCGCTGGTGGTGTCGAAGTATATCGGCGAAACCGAAAAGAACCTGGGCAACGTGTTCGACCAGGCCGAGAACCACAATTGGATCTTGTTCTTCGACGAAGCCGATGCCTTGTTCGGCAAGCGCACGCAAACCTCCAGCGCGAACGACCGTTATGCGAATCAGGAAGTGGCCTACCTGTTGCAGCGGCTGGAGGATTTTCCCGGCGTCGTGATCCTGGCGACCAACCTCAAGGGCAATATCGACGAGGCGTTTGCGCGCCGCTTCCAATCGATGATTTATTTCGCGATGCCGCGCCCGGAACAAAGACTGCAATTGTGGCGCAAGGCGTTCGCCTCGCTGCGGCTGGAAGCGGAGGTGGATTGGCGGCGCATTGCCGACGAGTTCGAACTGGCCGGCGGCGCCATCATCAACGTGTTGCGCTATGCATCGCTGATGGCCTTGCGACGCGAGGTCGACATCGTGAGCCTGCACGACATCCGCCAAGGGATACGGCGCGAATTTCGCAAGGATGGGAAAGTGGTATGAACGCAGCAATCACAAAGCAACCCGGATCGGCGCGGCATCGCCGAATGAAGGAAAGCGCATGATAGACAAAGCCTTGGGTTTTATCGTAGCCGAATTGAACGCCTTCCTCGGCGTGCGCTATCCCAGCAGCGAAGATCACGCGGTGCTGGCCAGCCTGACCCATCCCGACGGCAGCGCGCCGCCGCACACCGCCAACCGGCTGGTAGTGTCGCTGGTCAACCTGGAGCGCGAAGCCAGCGCGGCGACCAACGGCGTCAGCACGCGCGCGGAGGGCGGCTATTCGCGCACCAGCCCGGCGCTGCATTTGAACTTGTACATCCTGGTGACGGCGTCCTTCGTCAACAATTATCCGGGCGCGCTGACCTTCCTCAGCGCGGCGCTCGGATTTTTCCAGGCGAAACCGAATTTCGATGCGCAAAGCTCGCCGGCATTCCCGCGCGAGATGGAGCGCTTGAGTCTCGAGTTGGTCAGCTTGAGCATTCAAGAATTGAACAATCTGTGGGCCATCCTGGGGGCAAAATATCTGCCGTCGGCGATGTACAAAGTGCGCATGCTGACTTTCCAGCAAGGCTGGATCGGCGCAGCCGTGCCCGAAGTCGGCGGAACCGACGCCAGCGTGAGCGGATAATGACGCAGCACTTTACCGAACTGTTCAGCATCGATTGCCGGCATAGCTATTTTGCCGACGGCGTCGCGCGGCCTGTCGCTCTGACGCCGACTGCCGATTGCGTCGAACTGTTGCGCCGCTACCGGCTGTTGCTGCGGCGTCGCAGCGGCGGCTGCACCGTGTATTACGATCGGGCCGATCCGCTGGCGCTGCTGGCGCGCTTCGACGAAGGCGCGCCGTTCAATTTCATGCTGACCAGCAGCGACCCCTACTTGTTCAACTATACGGAGTGGCCATTTGCCGGCGGCGGCATGGCGGCCTCTATTGCGGCGTTCGACAATCGGCAGGATTTTCCGAACGGCTTGCTGCATCCGCCCGGTGCGCCGTCTACCGCCGCCGCGCTGCCGGTGCAGACCGGCCCCTTCACGCAGCCGCTGGCGCAAGCGGTGCAAGCGGTCGATGTCGCGCTGCGCGGCGGCCTGGGCTGGCAGACGGTATGGCAAACCCGTACCTCGGCGCAGATGCAATCGAGTGTCATGGTCGACACCACCGGCTTGGCTAGCGGGCAATATCAGTTATGGGTGGCGAACGAAAAGCAGAGCGAGTTTTGCCTGTGCGACGGCTTTTCGGCGACTTGCTGGGGCTTGGTATCGATTTATGCGGGTGGCAGCGCACAGGCTGCGCAATTGCCGGCGGGCCGCTTTCCGATCGGCGTCGACGGCAAGATCGACGCACAGCACTATCAAATCGCACTTGCCAGCCGCAGCACCATTTGGCGCTATTACCTGATAAACCGGCAAGCGCAGCGCCCGGGCGGCGGCGCGGTCGTGGTCGACGACCGCCGTGGCGATGCGTCCGGCGCGCCGCCAGGCATC
The DNA here is from genome assembly GCA_031291325.1 of Burkholderiaceae bacterium. Taxonomy (GTDB): domain Bacteria; phylum Pseudomonadota; class Gammaproteobacteria; order Burkholderiales; family Burkholderiaceae_D; genus PKWO01. Next base: position 19,805 of record JARLJG010000008.1, on the reverse strand, counting down.
CAGTTTGTCAAGCTGGATCGGAGCGTCGCGGTCGATGGCGTGCCGGCCACGGTATTCGAATCGCAGGGGCCATTGCCCTTGCTGCAAACGCCGGGCGCGCAGTTGCAGCTCAGTTATCGCGCCGGCAGCGGCGAGTTGGGCGCGGCCCGGGATGTGCCGCTTCCTTACCCGGCTCCGAGCGCGCTGGCGGCCGACCGCGACCAGCCGCAGCGTTTGCGCTCGGACATGTACGTGTATCTGTAGTTGGGCCTGGCGGCAATCACGCTGCAGGCATTGGAAAAGGAGAATGAAATGAAAAAGACCACGCAAGCGATCGGGGCGCAGCAGGCGACGCAGCCGGCGGCACAATCGGCTGCACCGCGCAGCGGCGCATTCTCGGATGGCGGCGGCGCGCTGGCCGGCAGCCCGCGCATGACCGCGCAAAGAAAACAACTGAGCGGCGCGTTCGGCCCGGCGGCGCAGTTGGCGGCGCCGAAGAAAAAGCCTTTGCAAAGCAAGGCCGCGCCGCAGCCCGCCCAGTTGGCGGAAATTAAAAAGAAGCCCGGACAAAAGTAAGGCGGGCCGGCGCTTCGATCTGCGCCGCGCGCATTTTTGCAATTTCAATTGAATGACGGAGGCAACCATGTCAGCACTGGATTTGATCTATCTTCTTCTCGCCGGCGGCATGCTGGGCATGCTGGGGCAAGTCGTGCGCATGTGCGCCGGACTGAAAAAAGCGAACGACAGCGCCTCGGCGAGCGGGCAATCGTTCGCCGATATGTTCGATGGCGGCAAGCTGGCAATCAGTCTGGTGATCGGCTTTGCCGCCGGTGCGCTGGCGCTGTTAGGCACCGGTTGGACCAACATCAGCGGCCCGGCTGCCATCAAGCTCGATAACAGCACGATTTCCGCCATCATCGCCGCCGGCTACGCCGGCACCGATTTCATCGAGGCCTTCATGAAGAAGAATGTGCCGGATGGCTCGGTCAACAAGGCGGCTCCGGCCGCGCGCCAGCCGCCGATGGGTTGATCGCGTTAATCAGAGGACGAGAACCGCCATGCCGTTTCTGGAAAAGTATCCGATTGTCGCGCAATATCTGCCGACGCCGTCAGGGCGTCGGCGCGGCTATCCGCTGGTCCCGGGGGGGCGCTTCGTGGTCGCCCACGATACCGGCAACCCGAACACCAGCGCCGCGCAGAACGTGCATTACTTCGCTTCGACACCCAATCCGAAGACGGTCAGTTCGGCGCATTTGTTTGTCGACGACCGCGAGATCATCGAGTGCATTCCGGCGCTGACCGGGCCGCCGGAAAAGGCATGGCACGTGTTGTACAGCGTGCAGACCGACAATCGTTTGTACGGTTTCAACGCCAACGATGCCGCCATCGGCGTGGAATACTGCTATGGCACGACGATCGATGCCGATGCGGCCTATGATCGCTACGTATGGCTGCTCGCCTACATCTGTTATCGTTTCAAACTCGATCCGGCTAAAGCCATTGTCGGCCATTTCATGCTCGATCCGCACCGCAAGACCGACCCTGCGACCGGCCTTGCGCACAGCCGCCGCAGCTATGAGCAATTGCTGCGCGATGTGGTCGACGAGTATCGCGCCTGCGGCGGCGCACTGCAAGCTGCGCCAGCCGCTCCAAGCGGCGCGGTTGCGCGCGGCGGCACGGCGGTGGCGACCGTGCGCCTGAATTTGCGCGATGGCGCGCCAAGCAGGCGCGCGCCGGTTGTCAGAGTGGTCGAAGTGGGAGAATCGCTTCCCTATGTCGCGATAGTCGACGATGGCGAAGCAGTGAACGGCAGATCGGACTGGTGCCGCGACGCCGAAAATCATTTTTTCTGGCGCGGCGGCGTGCGCGTTGAATAAGCGCACGCCGACCGATCCATTAAAATCAACTACAAGTGACGACCACTGCCGTGATGGTACCCGAGGACGGAATCGTGCCGGACCCATTCGCGATTGCGCAAGTCTGCCCGGTCGGGTTGGAAGAAATCGTCACGCTGTAAGTCGCGCCAATCGAAAGAGCATTCGAAAAGACGAATGAACCGTTGCTGGTGATCGATAGTGAATTCGTGCCGTTGTCCAACAAGACCAGCGTGCCACTCAGTCCGGTAACGGTTCCAAAAACGTCGTTGGTGGCGGTGGTGTTGATCACACAGGTGACCTGGACATCGGTGACGTCGGAGCCGCTTGAGGAAACAGTCCCGGAGCCTTTGGAAACCGTGCAAGTCTCGCCGGCTGGCTGGGTTTCGATGGTTACGTTGTAAGTCGATCCTGACGAAATTTTCGAGCTGAAAGTGAAACTGCCGGTCGAACTGACCGTTAGCGCATCGGTCGAGTTGTTGAGCAAAACTACCGTGGTGCCCCCGGACAAGCCGGAGACCGAGCCGCCGATGCTCGCGTCGGTCGTGCCGCCGCAGCCGCTCATCAATAGCGCCGCCGCAAAGCAGAGTAAGCATGTTGCTGTCTTTAAGAGTTTCATCATTGTCCTGGCTTTTTGAGAAATTAGGTCGAAATGCGGAGTCTTGGCCCGTTTTGAACCACGTTGATTCTAGGCGGGGGGCTTGTTAATTGCCGTTAACGCCACGTAAATCGGCGTAAAGACATGAAAACGGCCCGAACAACTATTGTGCGGGCCGTTTTCAGATTCGGCGTTGCAGCGGCCAGGGGCTTGCCCTAATCCGCTGTCAATTGCAGGAAGTGATCGAGGATGTGGAAATGGTCGTCGAAAAAAGCCGACTCCATTGCTGCCAGCTCGGCAATCGGCACCCAGGCCGCGAGTGCAGCGTCGTCCCCGCCCTCGACTTCAGGCAGGCGCTGCGTGCCGAGATCGAAGAAGTGCGCATGCGTGATTGTCCTGCCGCGCAAGCTGCGGTCGGGGTGATCGAATACTTTGACGTCGACCAGCGCATCGAGCAGCGACGAGGTCAGCGTGCCGAGCTTGGTTTCTTCGCATAACTCGCGCACCGCTCCTTGCAGCAGGCGCTCGCGCGGCTCCAGGAAACCGCCCGGCAACGCCCACAAGCCCTTGCCGGGAAAAGCCTTGCGCCGGATCAACAAGACATGCCCGGCAGTCTTGACGAGCGCATCGACCGTCGTGAAAATCGGCGGGTAGGGCGCGGCGCTCCACGATTTCCGGTACGCTTCGATAATATTGTGCTCTTCCGCCAGTTGCGCGAAGCAGGGAAGGTTGCTCCATGCTTTCAAGTATTGGCGAACCGCCGTCGGCACCAGCTGGTTGAGAACGCCCAGCGACACCGCCATGTCTTCCGCCTCGAACAAGATGCGGCGGATGCGGGTCGAGTCGATTTCCGATTCGTTTTCCACTGCCATCAATTGCCATTGCGGGAACAGATTCAGGTATTGGCTGGAGGCGTCCTTGAAATGGCCGACTAACGCAATGTTGCCGGCGTCTGGTGCGCAGCGTGCGACTTCGCGTCGCACCACTTCCGCCCAACGGGCGTCTTCGTAGTAATCGCGCACCGGCGCGAAATCGACGCGCGCGGCGTCGGCGGCAGGCAGCGTCGCGGCGATCATCGCGGCGCGCTCTTCCCAGGTGAACGGGTTCTTGGCATTGCGCGCGCGAAAAGCCGAACCCAGCACCACGACTACCCGCGCGGCGCTGGTCAAGGCCAGCTTGAGCAAGGCCGCGTGCCCGTGATGGAAGGGCTGGAAGCGTCCGATCAGGACGGCGACATCGGATTGTGCAGATTGATTCATCGAATTATCTTTCAATATTTTGCCGCAATCGGCATTTGCCGACCGCTGCCGAATGCGCGCGAACGAACCCGGATGATCGGTGGCGCCTGGCGTCGCTTGTACTCGTTCCTGGCGACCATGCCGAGCAAACGCTGCACCAGCAATTTTCCGTCTTCGGTCGACTTCAAATTTTCCACCAGACGTGCGGCTACGACTGCTTCTTGCTCGGGCAAGCGCGCACCTTCGATATGCCATTTCAGGAATTCGTCCAGCACTTCGTAAGGCGGCAAGCTGTCGGTGTCTTTCTGGCCCGGCGCCAGTTCGGCGGACGGCGGCTTGGTTAATACGGCTTCGGGGATGATTTCCCGTCCGGCTTGGTCGTTGATGTGGCGCGACAACGCATACACTTCGGTCTTGTATAAATCGCCGATCAAACCGAGGCCGCCGTTGGTATCGCCATACAAGGTGCAATAGCCGACCGAGATTTCGCTCTTGTTGCCAGTGGTTAGCAGCAACGCGCCGAAGGCATTCGAATACTCCATCAGGATCGTGCCGCGCACGCGGGCTTGCAGGTTCTCCAGCGGCAATCCTTGCAGCGGTGTGGCGAACGCTTCGGCGAAGCCGGCGCCGTATTGCTCGACCAAAACGCCGATCGGATGCGTGAACAGCCGGATGCCGAGGTTCTCGCACAAGGCGACCGAATCGGACACCGACCCCGTGCTCGAATACGCCGACGGCATGGTGATCGCAAACACCTTGTCGGCACCCAAGGCTTCGACCGCGAGCGCCAGCGTCAACGCCGAATCGATGCCGCCGGAAGAGCCGACCACGACCTTTGAAAAATGGCAGCGGCGCGCATAGTCTTGCAAGCCGAGCACGATTTGCCGACGCGTGAATTCCGGCGCCGATAAGCCGGCGGGACCGGGGCGCGCCAGATCGCTGCCGTCGACCGCGACGAAGCGGCCATCGTCGAGGCCCAGCAAGCGATAGTCTTCGCGAAACCGTTCCGCCTCGAAGGCCACGCCTTGCGTCGGCGTGACGCCGAACGAGGAGCCGTCGAACACCAATTGGTCTTGCCCGCCAACCTGGTTCACATACAGCAGCGGGATTTGCGTGTGGCGGCAAGCGGCGTCGAACAGCGCATGCCGTTGCGCGCGCTTGCCGATGTCGGACGGGCTGGCATTGATGCTGACGATCAGTTCCGGCGCGGCAGCGCGCAACGGGTCGAACGGATTGACTCCGTAGTCGCGCCCGGCGTCGTTCCAGCCGTCTTCGCAGACCATGAAGCCCACCTTGCGGCCTGCGACGTCGAGCGTGCAGGCGACTGCCGGCCCCGGCTCGAAATGGCGGCGCTCGTCGAAAATCCCATAGGTCGGCAGCAATTGCTTGTAATATTCGGCGACGATTGCGCCGTTGCAAACGGCCAGCAACGCATTATGCAAAGGTTTGCCCGGTCCCCGGTTGCGGCGCACACTGCCGACTACGCTGACCAATCCTGGCATGCCGCGCGATGCTTGCAACACTTGTTCAAGAGCGTCATCCAGGCGGCTCAGAAAGCCGGGTTCTTCCAGCAGGTCGCCGGGATAGTAGCCGCACAGCGACAGCTCGGAAAATACCAGCAGGTCGGCGCCATCGGCAGCGGCGCGCTGCATGTGCGCGATGGTCGCCGCGACGTTGCCGTCGAAATCCGCGACCGTGTAATTCAATTGCGCGAGCGCAATTTTCAGCATGTTAAGTCTCCCAATCGGTCAAAGCGCGGGGTGCTTGAAAACCTTGCGCAAATAGGCGAGGAAGGTTTCGTCCGAGCACAAGGTCTTGCCCTTGGCGTCCGACAGTTTCGCCACCGGCTGGCCGTTGCACGACACCAGCTTCATCACGATATTCAGCGGAGTAATGCCGGTATCGTTGGTCAGATTGGTGCCGATGCCGAAGCCGGTCATGGTGCGGTCGGCGAAATGCCGGTACAGCGAAAACGCCGTCGGCAAGTCCAGACCGTCGGAAAACACCAGGCGCTTGGTCTGCGCATCGATGCGCAGTTTGGTGTAGTGCGCCAATGCCTTCTCGCCCCACACGACCGGATCGCCGGAGTCGTGCCGCAAGCCGTCGAACAGCTTGGCGAAATACAAATCGAAGTCGGCCAGGAAGGCATCCATGCCGACCACGTCGGTCAGCGCCGTTCCCAGGTCGCCGCGAAATTCCTGCACCCAGTCTTCCAGCGCGGCCTTTTGGAAATCGCGCAGGCGCACGCCGAACGACTGGTACGATTGCAGATATTCATGCGCCATCGTGCCGATCGGCACCAGGCCGAATTTCTTGGCGAGGTACACGTTCGACGTGCCCTTGAAAAACTGCGGCACTTCGCGCGCCAGCGTGGCGACAACTTCATCATGCCATGCGCCGGAAAAGCGGCGGCGCACGCCGAAGTCGAAGAACTCGAACGGGTTGCGTTTTGCCGGTTCGCGTCCGAAATCGCGCAAAGCCTGCACTTTCGCGGCAAGACGGCGGCGGCCTTCGTCCAATGCAGCTTGCTGGTCGAAACGACGGAAGTACAGTTCGTTGACGATGTAGAGCACGAAGATTTCAAACGCCATCACATGCACTTGCGGGCCTTTGGCGCGCACGATCAATTGCTCGCCGTCGATGTCGACGCGGACGAACTTGCGCTGGAAGCGGAATACCGTCAAAAAGTCGACGAAATCGCTTTTGATGAAGCGCAAGCCGCGCAGGTAATCCAGTTCGTCGTCGGCGAAGGACATCGTGCAAAGCCGGTCCAGCTCGCGCTCGATGTCGGCTTGCAACTCGGTCAGCGGGTAGGCCGGCGCATTGCGGCACACGAACGCATATTCGGTGTGGGTGTTGGGGTGGCTGTGCAGCAAGGCTTGCCACATCGTGAATTTGTAGAGATCGTTTTCCAGCAGGCTGCGCACTACAGGTTGCGTATTCATGATAATTATTCTTTTCTAAAAAACCGAAACATCAAATGGTGAAATCGACAGTTGAAATCAACTGTTGGCCGACAGTTCCGCCAACGCGTCGACACTGGTGGCGGTTTGCAGGCCACGCGCCTTCATGTCGCGCAGGAAGGCATCGTATTGCGCCTCGAATCCGGTGACCGGGCTGATGCAATCGGTCAGCAGCACCAGCTTGCCCAAATCGCCCTGCGCGAAATTGTCGGCGAGATGCTCGGTGGTTGCTTTCACGCAATGGCTGCCCGCTTCGCCGGCGATGTAGATGCGATCGGCCTGCTTCAACAGATCGATCAGCGGGCGATTCAATTGCGTGTCGGGATCGTCGGCATCCGGCACTTCGGCCATGACGGCGGAATAATGCTCGGTCCAGGGGTTCGATCCTTTGCCGATCTTGTTGACGATGCCGAGTTGCGCATCTTCCCAATAGTTGTACGCGGCGCGCAGGTCGGCATGCACCGCTTGCCCCCAGGAACCGATTTCGCAATGCACCGGCCACACCATCAAGCGGTAGCGCCCGGCGGCTTCCAGCGCATCGAGGTAGGTCAATACGCGCGCCATGGCGGTCGGGTTGCGCGGCAAATAGCGTCCCCCGCGCACGTCGGCGGCGGCAATTTGCGTGAACGGGTCGACTGCGCCGCCGTCGGCATTCTGCCAGAACGTCGGATGAGCGATGTCGAGCCGATGGTGCGAGTCGAGCGTGACGCTGATGCCGGACAGGCCTGCCGCGCCGCGAGCGATCAAGTCGGCCAGCCGCAGCATGTCGGCATGCGCGCCGGGAACCGGCAGCGCCGGCGCTTGCGGACGGGCATCGACTGGATTGGTCGGAAGATGGGATACAGGCAAGTCGCAAAAGTCGTTTTGCGGATCGATTACCAGCAAGTGAATGTTCCTTTTCATCTCTTTCTCCTTTTTCGTCTGTGTGATTCTATTTTAGAACACTTAGATTAATAATGCAACTAAGTAGCGAATAATTTCTCCTTCAATTTTTCGGCAATTGTTTCATGCTGCGATATTTGCTATTTCCATGTGGAAATGTTGTCAACTTGATGTGGTTGTTAGCGCGACTTTTCGCTAGAAGTGGCCCATGCGGTCGATTGGCCGGGCCGCGCTCGACTGGCCTTTCTCCGGCGGTCAGTCTAAAATAGCGTGGTAGATTGGGATGCGGCCTTTCGATGGTCGCCTTCGTCCGCTCGTGCTCGCAGCTTCGTACTTCCCTACCAACAAAAATCGGTTAAAAAAAGCAGGCGTCGTGCCGCCGCCAGGGCCAGGAGATTCTAATGCGTCAACTCAAAGCCAGTCTGTTACTTTGCTTTCTTCTTGCCGGCACGATTTCTCCGGCGATCGCCGGGCAACGCGCGGTATCGCCCGAGGTCCACGCGCCCGGCAGCGTCAGCGTCGGCGCCAACGCGGTGACCTATTACGCGGCGGATGGCGATACCTTGATTTCCATCGCGCAGACGCGCACCAACGACCGCAATAACTGGAGCGCGCTCGGCAAGTTGAACCATATCGGCAACGACCGCCGGATTCCGATCGGCGCTGCGATCCTGATCCCGGCCAACATGCTGCCGGACGAGCCGAGCGAAGCCAGCGTCAGCGCATTTTCCGGCCAGGTCACGTTGACGCCTGCCAACGGCAGCGCGCAGGCAGTTGCGCTGGGCAGCAAGATCGGCGAAAACGGCCAGGTCGCCACCGGCAACAATAGTTTCGTCACCTTCGCCTTGCCGGATGGCTCGCATATTTCGCTGCCGTCGAATAGCACGGTCAAGCTCACCAAGCTGCGCATGGCGCGCTACACCAAGAGTCCGCGCACCGAGGTGACGTTGGTCGACGGCAACGTCGAATCGCGCGTGTCGCCGCTCGACGAAAACAAGGGGCGTTACGAAGTGCATTCGGCGCTGGCCACCGCCGGCGTGCGTGGCACGCATTTCCGCGTCGCCGTGGTCGGCGGCGGCATCGCCAGCGAAGTCTTGAGCGGCGTGGTCGCAGTCGGCAGCGCCGCCAAACCGGCGACGCTCGACCTGACTGCAGGCACCGGCAACCTGATCGATGCCGCTGCAGTCGGCAAGGCAGTGCCGCTGTTGCCGGCGCCGACCTTGAGTTCTGGCGACACGCTGCAAGAGCGTCCGGCCATACAATTTACGTTAAACAGCGTGCCGGATGCGGTTTCCTATCATGCGCAGATTGCGGTCGACCAGGATGCGCAAAATGTGCTGGCCGAAACGCATAGCAAGAGCACCAAGGTCAAGGTCGACGGCATTGCCGACGGCGACTATTTCCTGCGCGTGACCGCTTTCGATGCGCGCGGGCTGGAAGGCTTGCCGAACACGATACCGTTCAAGATGAAAGCGCGCCCGGTGCCGCCTTTCAGTTCGCAGCCGAAATCCAAGCTGCGCGCCGATCATGTCGATTTCAGTTGGATCGAAGCGCCGGATGCACAGTTCTATCACTTGCAGGTGGCCAAGGATGCGGCTTTCCGCGAACTCTTGATCGACGAACCGAAATTGACTGCGCTGCAGTTTTCAAGCGACAAGATGGCGCCGGGAAAATATTTCTGGCGCATCGCCAGCGTGGCGAATCACGACGGCAAACTCGATCACGGGCCGTTCAACGACGCGCAAGCGTTCGACTTGCTGGCGGCGCAAAAGATGTCGGAATTCGTCGACAACGGCGGCAGCGAGTTGACTTTCAACTGGCCGAGCGAGCCGGGCCAGAAATTCCTGTTGCAAATCGCCCGCGATCCGGCATTCACGTCGCTGTTGCTCTCCAAGGATACCGAGCAGGCCGAGATTCAGATCCCGCGCCCGGAAGTCGGAACTTATTACGTCAGGGTCAAGGCCACCGATCCAGACGGCTATGTCGGCGCTTTTTCGTCGACGCAGAAATTCACCATCTTCAGCCGGTGGACCACCGGCAGCGGGACGGAGCTTAAAAGCGGTGACGGTACCACGCATGCCGGATTCTAACGGCAGGCCATGAGGCTGCCGGCATTCAACTTGACCCGCCATATCGCGCTGCGCGAATGGCTGGTGCTAAGCTTGATCGTGCTGGTTGCGGCGGCCTGTTTGGGCTGGCAAAACGGCTTGGGGCGCCTCGATCAAACCTTTTACGACCGTCTGGTGCAAACCCAAACGCGGCCGGCGCGCAGCGACATTGTGATCGTCGCCATCGACGATTACAGCCTGGCGCAACTAGGGCGCTGGCCCTGGCCGCGCGGCGTCCATGCGGACATGCTCAAACGCCTGAATCGGGCGCAACCGCGCGCGGTCGGACTGGATCTGATATTGACCGAACCAGAGCGCGCCGACGCCAGCGGCGCGCGTCCCGGCGACTTGGCGCTGGCGCAGGCGTTAAGAGAAAGCAAGCGCACCGTCTTGCCGATCGCCATGCAGAATGCGGGAGCGGGACTGGCCGTCGGTTTGCCGATCCCGGAATTCGAGAAAGCGGCAGCGGCCCTGGCGCACATCAATCTCGAAATCGATCCCGACGGCGTGGTGCGCAGCGTGTTCTTGCGCGAAGGGCAAAATAACGCATGGTGGCCGCAATTCGCGCTGGCCTTGAGCGGCCAGGGAGGGCCGGGCGCCGCCGCCATCCCCGGCAGCCGGGCAGAGCGCCAAGGGGCAACGTCCGCCAATGCCTGGCAGCGCGACTATCAAATGCACATCCCGTATAGCGGCGGCAGCGGCCATTTCAAATCGGTGCCGTTCGTGTCGGTATTGCGCGGCGAAGTGCCGGATTTCTTTTTTTCCGATAAATACGTGTTGATCGGCGTCACCGCAGGCGGCTTGAGCGACCAATATCCGACGCCGATGGCTGGCAACACCAGCATGTCGGGCGTCGAAATCCACGCCAATATTCTGGCCAGCCTGTTGAATGGCGAGTCGATCGCGATTGCCAAGCCGTGGCAGACCGCGTTGTTCGCCGTCGTGCCGGCATTGCTTGCGATGCTGGCCTACCTGTTTTTCACCCCGCGCGTATCCTTGCTGATGAATGCTGCGCTATTTGCGCTGATCGTCGTCGCCAGCGACTATGCGCTGCGCGCCGGCGTGTGGATTGCACCGTCTGCCGCGCTGATTGCGTTGCTACTGACCTATCCGCTGTGGAGTTGGCGCCGGCTGGAAGCCGCCATCGCCTATCTTGGGCAGGAATTCATTCGGCTCGACCGCGAGCCGCATCTGTTGCCGGAACTTGTGGTGGAACGCGAGACGCAGCCGATCCAGGACTTGCTGGCCCGGCGCATCCAGGCGATGGAAAAGGCGGCGCGCCGCGTGCGCGATTTGCGCCAGTTCATCTCGGACAATCTGGACAGTTTGCCGGACGCCACCCTGGTCTGCACGGTCGATGGCGATGTCTTGCTCGCCAACCGCATAGCCATCGGTTACTTCCAGTCGCTCGGGGTGCATGACGTCACCGACTCTTTGTTGCCGTATCTGTTTTCCGGCATGAAATCGCCGCAGCCTCTGGATCAGGCGGCGCAGGAGAAATTCAACTGGTGGGATTTGCTCGACGTGCAAAAAGTGGAAATCCATCCGCATGGGATCGAAGTGCGTGACGAGCAGGAGCGCGACCTGTTGGTAAAAAGCGCAGCCTGCCATTCGGCGCAAAACGTGTTGACCGGATGGATCGTCAGTATTGCCGACATTTCCGTGATTCGCTCGGCCGAACGCAGCCGCGACGAAACGCTGCGCTTCATTTCGCACGACATGCGCGCGCCGCAATCGTCGATCCTGGCGCTGCTGGAAATGCAACGCGACCCCGAGATGGCCTTGCCGCTGGAGGAGTTTTTCACGCGCGTTGAAAAAGCCAGCCGCAAGACCCTCGACCTGGCCGATAATTTCGTCCAATTGGCGCGCGCCGAATCGCAGGAATATCGGTTGGAAGAAGTGGATATGCAAGACGTGCTCTTGGACGCCATCGACGAGATGTGGGCGCAGGCGCACGCGAAGCGGATCGACATCGTCGCCGAGATTCCCGAACAAGAGTTCGTCGTGCAAATCGACCGGCCGTTGATGACGCGCGTGGTCATCAATTTGCTGTCAAACGCGATAAAATACAGTGCCGAAAATACGCGGGTTACCTGTTCGTTGCGTTTGCAGGCGGAGATCGCGCATCCGATGGTGGTCTTGGCGGTCGCCGATCAGGGGCATGGCATCGCGCAAACCGACCAGATCAAGCTGTTCCGCCGCTTCCAGCGCATCCATGCGGCCGACCAGCCGCGCCAGGATGGGGTCGGGCTCGGCCTGGTATTTGTCAAGACGGTGGTGGAGCGGCATCAAGGCTACATCGGTTTCACCAGCAAGGTGGGTGAAGGCACCACGTTTTCCATTACCTTGCCGGCGCTAAAAGGCTGACCACAGGGCGCCTCTAAAAATTGCCAAATGCGCCCAATCTCGCGTCTGCGGTGCTCGATGTACCTGCGTACATGTCCGCTCCTCGACTCGACCTTGGACACATTTGCCAATTTTTAAAGATGCCCTACAATCATTATTCCAGCGAGAAAAGATCATGCTAACTTCCTCTTCATCGATAGCAGCCGGCCTTTCGGTGCGCCCTGCGACTGCGAACGATCAACCTTTCATGGAGCTGCTGTATCGATCCGCGCGACCGGAGCTGCAATTCATCGATGGCGGGCAGGAACTGGTGGAAACGGTGGTCGCGCAGCAATTCAACGCGCACACGCAAGGGGCCGGTGAAACCTACCCGAACGCGATGCATTTCATCATCGAAAAGACACAGCACAGTATCGGTGCGCTAAGCGTCGATTTCGGCCACAACGAGGTGCGCGTGATCTACGTCGCCTTCATTCCGGCAGCGCGCGGCTTCGGCTACGGCAAGGCGATCCTGCAGGGTGTGCAGCAAGCGGCAGCCAGTGCGCACAGTCCGGTCGCGGTGGTGGTATGGCACAACAATCCCGGCGCCAAGCGGATCTACCTGGAACTCGGCTTCCAGGTAGAAGAATCGCAATTGCTGGCCGACCGCATGGTGTGGTATCCCGGTTCGCCGACGCAAGCCGCAACGCGATAAAGTTTGCGTTTTTAATTGAATATAATCTGGTAATACGCACCGTTCGGGTCGCGGCCAAGGGCTGCCACCCGCGAAACGTATACTCCCTCCACGCGACCGAAGTGTTCAAGATCGATTGCGCACGGGCCTTCGGCAAATTCGGTCGGCCCGATTGCCGTCAAGGTGACTGCAAAGGGCATGCGTTGTGTTTCTGGCGCATACGGATTGCGCGCCTGCGGCTTGGTCGATACGCTATCGACCAGAACCGGCAGGACGCTGCCGTCTTGTAGATGCAAATCGCACGCCTTGCCGGCCAATGCGCTGAAATGGGAAGCGTCGAGTAGTTCTAGCATGTGGATGTAAAGGTGGGCGTTGAGCAAAGCGGGTTCAATCGACCGGCCACCGCAGCAAAGCGAGCGTCCGGCCGGTCAGCGCGATGGTAAATTAATTGCGGGACGGAAACAGTCCGGCCATCGCAATACTGAAATTCAGCGCCAGGTAAGGGTTCATGCTGGGGGCTGGCACACCGCCACCCATCTGCGACGTGTTGACGGCGCTGCCGCCACCCAAAGGGATGGTGGGAGCAGGAGTCGATGTTGCCCAGATCGATGCGGCGTTTGCGCTTCCAGCTACCGTCCCGGCCAGGACGTTGTTCGTTGCAGAGGGCGCCAACTTATTTCCCTGGACCTCGGTCGACACATTAAAGCTCGGTGTCACCGTGTGCAAGTGCGTCGGCATGTTGCTGACGAGTATGCTCACATTTTCCGAGCCGGAGGATTCGCCGATAACGCGAGGAGTCAAGCCGGCGCCGTTGCCCTGGCCGATCGCCATGCGCCCTTGCAAATCGGGCAGTTGGAAAGTCGAGGTGCCGTTGCCGCCATAGTAAGTTCCTATCAGCGCGAATAGCGCGGAATATTGCGAAATGGCCAAAGTTTGTCCGTTGCAAAGTTGCCACTGGTACGGGGCAAAATTGAAGCCGAATGTCATGATGCTACCCAAATATACTTCCATGAACCTCTCCTAAGGTGATTTGCGTTGAATGATGGCAATAGGTTTTTCGTACGGTTCCAACTTGGCGAAGTTGAACAGGAAACGTCTAAAAACACAAGCCCTTCCCCCCGAATTCCTGCAATGAGAAATTGCAGCTATACATGTATCCGATGTTGGGTGCGGAGGGAACCTGTCAATGTTGACAGGTGTGTTGGGTGAAAAAAATATGATATTCGTAAAGAAGAGCTCGAAATTGTTAGGACACCTCTAAAAATTGCTAAAAGCGCCCGATCTCGCGTCTGCGGTGCTCCATGTGCCTGCGACCATGTCCGTTCTTCGACGCGACACCGGAGGCTATTTGCCAATTGTTAGAGTTACCCGATAGAGTTTGAGGCGAAACAATTTAGTTGTACTGTTGCACTGTTGTACTGCATATTCATAGAAAGTCGTGTACGATTGCCGCAATAGCAATACGGCTAAAACCAATTCGAATAAATACAGGGGGGATGCTGCGTTGTCGAACAGAAATTTTCATTTTATTTCGGGCTTGCCGCGATCCGGTTCGACCTTGCTGGCCGCGTTGCTGTTGCAAAACCCGCGATTTCATACGGGCATGACCAGCCCGGTTGGCGCCTTGTTCTCCAGTATGCTGGCGCAGTTCAGTGCCGGTAGCGAATTCGGCCCGGTTATTTCTCAAGAGCAACGACGGCGCTTGCTGCGCGGCTTGTTCGAGAATTACTATGCCGACCAGCTCGACAAAGATCTCATTCTCGATACCAACCGCATGTGGTGCGCGAAGCTTCCCGCTGTGCTTGATTTATTTCCCAATGCCAAGATTATTGCCTGTGTGCGCAATGTGGCCTGGATCATGGATAGCATAGAGCGCCTGTACCGCGCCAATCCCTACGAAAACACCAAGCTGTTTGTCGACGATATCGAACGCAACACCGTCTATAGCCGGGTCGATACGCTGGCGCAGCGCAATCGCCTGGTCGGTTTTCCGTGGGCAGCATTGAAGGAAGCGTACTACGGCGAGCATGCGAAATCGCTGCTGGTGGTGGACTACGATTTGCTGACCCAGGCGCCGGAAAAGGTGTTGCGCCTAATCTATGAATTCATGGGTGAACCGTGGTTTGCGCACGACTTCGAGCATGTCGAATACGACGCCCCTGCCTTCGACGAAGCGTTGGGCTTGTCCGGTTTGCATAGAGTGCGGCCCAGGGTGGCGCTGGAGCCGCGCCGCACCATCTTGCCGCCCGATTTGTTCGAACAGTATTCCAAATTGTCGTTTTGGCTGGATAGCGCCGGCAGCGCGGCGCAAGTTATCCGGGCCAAACAGGGTTGACGGCTGGCAATAATTTGGCAGCAGCGAACATGTGATATTCGCCGCACTGTGCAAGCAGTCCAAATGGACTATATGCAAAGCGGCAAAGCGGTCTTATCCTCGCGTCGGACCGATGCGGCTTGGCGAGGTTATTTCGCATCAAATGCCGAAAGCGGCAGTGTTTGCTGACAGCTGGTCGAAGATTCATAATGTGATGGAATTGTCGAAGGACGCGGGCGAGTGAAATGCTGAATAAAAAAATATTCATTGTCGCAGGATTGCCGCGCAGCGGATCGACCTTGCTCATGAACATATTGGGTCAGAATGACGCCTTTTTCGTCACGCCGACCTCCGGCATTCTCGATATCATCGTCTATATCCGCAATAGCTGGAACAACAATCCGGCGCTGCTTGCCACCGACCGGCAAAGCCGCGAGGCGCGCCAGATTGCGGTCATGCGCGGCGTGTTGCAAGGATATTTTTCAGAAACTTCGCGGCCCGTATGTTTCGACAAGAATCGCCTTTGGCTGGAATACCTGGAAACCATGGCCGTCATTGCCGGCGGACGCGAGAACGTGAAAGTGCTCGTCACCGTGCGCGACTTGCGCGATGTGTTGGCATCATTTGAAAAGCGGGTGCGCGATACGTCGGCACTGAGGCAGGCGCCGATGGAAATGGCCGACGCGATACGCTTCAAGACGGCAGTGCAGCGCATTCAATGGTTCATCGATAATCAACAGCCGGTAGGGCGTGCCTATAACGCGATCCGCGACGCGATGACGCGCGGATGGCGCGACTGCATGCATTTCGTCGAGTACGACGCGCTGACCGGCGATCCGGAAAAAACAATCGCTGCAATTTACGACTTTCTCGGCGAGCCGGCGATTCGGCACGACTTCAACAATGTCGAACAAATTACCGAGGAAGACGATTTTTTCCACGGATTTCGCGATCTTCACACGATTCGCCGCAAGGTCGAAGGGCAGCCGCCTTCGTGGTCGACTGTATTCGACCAGACCGTCAGAGCGACACCGATGTGGAAAGAAATCGAGAAGGTCTCGCGCTTCTGGCGAGCCTACCTGAAACCCCTCGGCAGCGAGCTTCCCGGCGACCTGCCAACATCTTCCAAAGACGGCAGCAGCATCGCTGAAACCGTCCTGCAGCAAATAGGCGAAGGAGCAAAAGCATGAGTAAGGTAAAAGCGATTAGCGGCAAACCGAAAGCCAATGAGTTCAAGGCCAGGCCGCCAATGATGTTTGCCCTGGAGCCGCGCTTCATGTTTGACGGTGCAGCCATAGCCAGTGTTGCGCATGGGCATGGCGGCGAAAGCGATGTCCATGCTTTTGATTTTTCGGCGTTGCGCAGCAACCTCGCGGAACTAGTCACGCAAGGAGGAGCACGCCCGGTTGCCGACCACACGGCCAGAATCGGCAGCGCTACCCGCCAGACGGACAATACCAAAACCACTGTTGCGACTACTACCGCAACGGATACCGTTTCGCTGCCGGCCGGGCGCGATGTGGTGATTATCGACAGCAGCGTTACCGATCCGCAGGAACTGGTCAGCCTGGCGCCCAAGGGCGCGGAAGTGTACATCCTTAATGCAAACAGCGATGGCCTGACGCAGATTTCGCAAATTCTCGCCAGCGGTGGAACGGTCGCCGAACTGCAGATCATTTCGCACGGGGGCGACGGCTATTTCCTGGTCGGCAATGACGTGGTCAGCGCCGACACGCTGTCTTACCATTCCGGGGTCTTTCAATCCTGGGCTTCGCACATGGCGCAAGGCGCCGACATCATGTTGTATGGGTGCAATGTTGCGGAAAGCGCGCAAGGGCAGGCGATGATGGAGCAGATCGCCAGCTGGACCGGCACCACCGCAGCGGCTTCGACCCACGACGTCGGTGCGCACGGCGACTGGACCCTGGATTTTACAACCGGGGCGATTGCGGCGCAGGAATTCAATGGACAGTCCTATCGGTATGACTTGGCGACGCTGGAAGTGACCAGCCTGGCCGATGCTGCGACGGAGGCTGCCGGCAACGGCACCTTGCGCGGCGAGATCGAGGCTGCCGTCGCCGCCGGCACCGATGAGGTCATCGTGTTCGATCCCAGTCTTTTCACATCCGGCGCGCACACGATTACCTTGAGCGGCGGGGTTCTGGATGCATCCGATACCAAGGCGCTGACGATCATCGGCCCGGGCGCAAGTCTGCTGACGATTGACGGCCACTATGCTTCGCAGATTTTCAAGTCGGTGGGGGCGAGCGGCGCGCCAACCGGCGTGCTGACTTTGCAGGGCATGACGCTGGAGCGCGGCCAGGCCACTTCTGGTGCCGGTGGCGCGGTGGACGCGTTGTATAGTGGTGGACTGACGCTCGATAACATGGTCGTGAAGGACTCGAAGGCGATTTTCAATTACGGCACTAGCACCGGCGGTTATGGCGGTGGAGGCGTGGGATTTTCCAGCTATACCAGCGGCGCCTTCACCATGAACAATTCGATGATCTATGGCTGCACCGGCTCGGGCCCCACTGGGGGAGGCGGCTTGGAGGCGAGCACTTATGGCTCGATCACCATCAGCAACAGCACGATTTTCAACAATACGAACGCTCTCACGACAGGCGCCGGTGCCTATGGCGGCGGAGCCAAGTTGGGCGTCAGTTCCGGCGGTTCGATAACTTTGGTCAACGATACCTTCGCAGGAAACACCGGAGCCTATGGCGCCGCGTTGCTGATTTCCAACAACGGCGGTACTGCCGTGATTCGGAATTCGACTTTCACCACAAATGTCATTACCGCTCCCAGCGGTAGTAACGAGAGCGGCGCGATCGAGATACAAGGCGG
The DNA here is from genome assembly GCA_031291325.1 of Burkholderiaceae bacterium. GTDB lineage: Bacteria > Pseudomonadota > Gammaproteobacteria > Burkholderiales > Burkholderiaceae_D > PKWO01. Next base: position 1,983 of record JARLJG010000008.1, on the reverse strand, counting down.
CACGGTCAATCTCTATAACAATATTATTGCGGGTAATACACTTGGCAGCGGCGCGGTGGGCACTGCTGGCTTATTTATTGCTGTAAACAGCACCGCAGCTGGCAGTCACAACGCCAGCCAGGAAACGGTGGCTTACAGTGGTGTTGGTGGAAACGGGACTAACAGCTTAACCAGTGCAATCAGCACCACCAGCATCAACCTTGGCACCTTGGGCTTCAATGGCGGGCCGGTCGAGACCGTCGCCCTGAATAGCGGCAGCTCGGCCATCGGCTCTGGATTGACTACGGGCGCCCCGACGACCGATGCGCGCGGCGATACACGCGGCGCAGCAATCGATCTTGGCGCCTATGCATACAGTAACCTGAGCACCTTCAGTTTCGACGGCTCGCTGTTTCCCGCAAACGGGTATGTCGACGTGCCGTCCACACAGAATCTGGTCCTTGATTTCGGCGAGAACGTCACTGCGGTTAGCGGCAAGGATATCGTCATCTACAATTCCAACGGCACCGTTTTTCAAACCATTGCCGCCAACGATACCAGCCTGGTGACCATCGGCGCGGGCACCACCGCCGATTCGGAAGTGACGATTGCCCACAACGCCTTTGCATCGGACGCCGGTTATTACGTCGAAATATCTTCCGGTGCCTTCGTCAATGCCGCGAGCTTGACCTTCACTGGCATTACGAACACCAGTACCTGGGCGTTTACTTCGGCGGTATTGCCGCTGCCGATAGTGACGGCGCCAAACATCCACGTTACCGGCGATACCGGCACGGGCGGCGACTACAAGATCGGGGATGTCGTTACTGCGACCTGGAACGACACTGCCGGCGGCGATAACAATTCCCAGACGATAACCGGGGTCACCTTCAACTTCTCCCAGTTCGGCGGCGGAACGGCCGTGGTGGCCACCGATGTCTCCAACGTCTGGACGGCGACTTATACGATCACCGCAGGGTCCATCGACGCCACTAACCGCAACGTTGCGGTCACCGCAACCGATAGCACGGGCAACACCACCACCACGGGCGCCAACAACGTCACGGTGGATGACATGAAGCCGGCGGTCACTGCAGGCAATATCAGCCTGTCCGGCGCTTCAGGCACAGGCGGCGTCTTCAAGATAGGCGACACCGTCACGGCCACCTGGAATGACGGAGCATCTGGCGACAACAATACGGACACCATCAATGCCGGCGGCGTGAAGATGAACTTCGCGCAATTCGGCGGCGGCACGGTGACGGCTACCGATAGCAGCGGCGTCTGGACGGCGACTTACGTCGTTACCGCTGGCGCCATCGATACCAGCACGGCGCAAGTTGCGGTCACGGTGACGGATCATGCAGGCAACGCCACGACGACGTCTAGCAGTGTCGCGTCGGTGGACGACATCGCACCGATAGTCACGTCCGCCAATATCAGCTTGAGCGGCGGCAGCGGCACCAGCGGCGCCTATAAGATCGGCGACATCGTCACGGCCACCTGGAACGACGGCGTCTCTGGCGACAACAATACCGAGACCATCAATGCCGGCGGCGTGACGATGAACTTCTCGCAATTCGGCGGCGGATCGGTGACGGCCACCGACAGCAGCGGGGTCTGGACCGCGACCTACACCATCACCGCCGGCGCCATCGACACCAACGCGGCCCACGTGGTGGTCACGGCGACCGATGCCGTTGGCAACGCCACTACCACGTCAAGCACTGCGGTCACGGCGGACAACGAACAGCCGGTGGTCACGGCAGGCAATATCAGCCTATCGGGCGCTACAGGCGCTGGCGGCGCCTTCAAGGTAGGCGATACCGTCACGGCCACCTGGAACGATGGTGCGTCCGGCGACAACAATACCGACACCATCACCGCCGGCGGCGTGACGATGAACTTCGCGCAATTCGGCGGCGGCACGGCAGTGACGGCCACCGATAGCAGCGGCGTGTGGACGGCGACCTACGTCGTTACAGCCGGTGCCATCGACACCAG
>JARLJG010000066.1 GCA_031291325.1 Burkholderiaceae bacterium | reverse complement strand
GGGTGGTAGAGCGTTCTTTCGCATGGCTCGAAAAATGTCGGCGGTTATGGAAAAACTGCGAACGAAAGCTCAATACCAGCTTGCAGTTTGTTTCATTGGCGTTTTTGGCTCTGCTATTGAAGAGATCGTAAACAGGCTCTAAAAAGGAATAAATCCGAATGGCGCTTACTTAAGCGCATAGTGTCTGTATTATCGCTGTGTTGACAATACAGGCATGTTACAAGCGCCGCCATCTGGGTGGAAAAGCGCAGCGCCTTCCACCATTTGCGATTGCGCTGCGCAGGCCATCGCCAAGACACATTGCAGCGTTTCGCGGTTCGCACAGCTTCGTCGCTTGACGCGCATACGCGATATTTGAACCGCAGATGGTGGAAGGCGCTGCGCTTTTCCACATCACATCTATATCTATCGCCTAAGTAAGCGCCATTCGGATCAAATCCGGTCGAAGTAAGGAATATACCATTGCGACATCGTTGAGATGTCGATCTCGGCAGAAAGCGGCAACCACATCGCCAGTTTTTTGCTCTCCCAAACGATATCGGTATGTTGCGCCAGCCAGCGATAAGATGCGCTGTCGGCGCTATCGTTAATCACGATTTTCTTGTGGCGCAGGCGTACGCTCTCCCACAGGTCGGCGAAGCCGCTTTCGCTGCCAACCATCTCGTACAAAATCCCGGTGCCGCCGACACGTCCCAGCAATGCGTAGCTGGGCGCCTCGCCATCTTCGGTCCATAGCAAAATATCGACGTTTTCCGCCGGGATCGGCTGTTGCGCATAGTCGAGCGATTGCCGGCAGACATATTCATCGAGGCATTGGACACGGATATCGTCGACTTCGCGCTCGTTGCACAAAGCCAGCGGCAAGACCCTGACCGAATCGAGCGCAGCGCCGCTGCCAGTCCCGGAACCGCAATTGCCGAACATGCCAATGTCGGCGCTGCTCCAACCCAGGCGTCCATAGAAATCGGGCTGCGTAGTCCACAAGACCGCGAACTCTGCGCCAGCGGCCTGCAGCGCTTGCAGGCCCCATTTCAGCAATGCGCTGCCCAAGCCTTCGCCGCGCCTTTTTGGATCGGCGTACACCGCGCCCACCATCGCGCCCGGCCAATTCCGGTCGGGTTGGTGCCACTCAAACCGTTTGCATAAGAATGCGGCAACGATTTGACCGTTTTCTTCGGCCACAAAGATGTTGCCGACATTGGCTGCGCAGAAAGTCGACGGATAACGCTGCGCAAACGACGTTTTCCGTCCCTTGCCGAAGATGAATTCATTGTCGAGCATCGGACCCAAGCGTTCGAGGTCTGCCGGTTGCGCTGCGCGATGGCTTATCGTCATATGGATGCCGTTGAAAATAGGGGGTCGCTACCAACCGTCTTTGATGCACTGTACCACACGCTCCTGCTCTTGTTCGCCTATCCACCATCCGCAGGGGATGCTGATGTTGTGCGAATCGAACACCTCGGTGCCGGGTAACACAAGCGCTTTGCCCCCAAAGCAGCTAAAGCCATCATTACGTAAATGCAAACGTTGCGCGCCAATGCCGTGGCTGTTCAACTTGCGGATCAAATCGTCGCGCCGTTCGGCCAGCATCGAGTAGGTCCAATAGGCGGACTCGGTGTGCGCGCCGCGTTCAAGCAGGCGCACCCCCGCCACATTCGCCAATGCCAACTCGTAGCGATGCCCGTTGCCGCGATGACGGGCGACGATGCCGTCCGCCTCCGGCAAGGCCGCCAGGCCGATGGTGGCGGCAATCTCGTTCATCGGCATGTTGAAGCCGGCCAACGGCACGTCGAAGTGCGGATTGAGGTCGCCGTTGGCCAAGCGCAAGGTGCCCGGATCGATGCCGAAACGGCGCAAGCGCCGCGCAAGCGCCAGCTCTGCACGGTCGGCCGTCAACAACAAAGCACCTTCGCCGGTATTGATATGTTTAGTGGCGTAGAAGGAGTAAACCGTGTAATCGGCGACGCCGCCCAAGCGCCTGCCGCCGCTTTCGGCGCCGAACGCTTCACTCGCCTCCTCAATCACCTTGAGGTCATGCTGCTTGGCCAGGGCGAGCGTCGCTTCGAGCTGCGCTACGTCGCCCGACCAATGGTAAATCAAGATCGCTTTGGTCTTCTCCGAGATCAGGCCGGCGACATGTTCGGCATTGGGCATGCCGGTCGCTGCATCGACATCACACCAGACTGGACGGGCAAACAGGTTGGCAATCGGCATCACCGTCGCGGAACAGGCTAAAGACGGCACGATCACTTCGTCGCCGGGCCGCACGCCCGCAAGATACATGGACAGCGTCAAGGCCGACGAAGAATCGTTCAAGGCGACCGCGTCGACTGCGCCGAGCCAGGCCGCACATTGCGCTTCAAAGGCGGCCACTTGCGGCCCGCAAGCCAGGCGTCCGCTTGCCAGCACCGGCGCCAGCAGCGCGGGCGCGCGCTCCGGCATGAATACCTTGAACAGTGGGATCGCCGGCAGCCCGCTCACATCACCATCCTTTGCGAATGACATCGACGATGTAGTCGCGCTGGCTTTCGCTCAGCCACCAGCCGCAAGGGATATGCACCATGCTGCCGTAAAAGGCGTCCACGCCCGGCAATGCGCAACGGCTGGAGGCGAATATCGAATGGCGGTCGTTGCGCTTGTGCGCTTGCGAACTGGCGATGCCGTGCGCCGCCAGATGGCGGCAAAAATTGTCGCGATCCCGCACCATCACGGTGTAAAACCAATACGAGGGTTCCGCCTTCGCGTCCCAGGTGCAAGTGCGCAAGCCGTCGATATTTTGCAGCGCCACATCGAAATAGCGACCGTTGGCGATATGCGCGCCAATTACCTCGTCGACGTAGTCGAGCTGCGCCAAGCCGATTGCCGCCGTCACATTATTCATATGATACTTGTAGCCGACGCTGGCCACGTCGACCTCGGTGCGCGGCGCCGCGCGGTCGATGCCGAACCAGCGGAACTTGCGCCCTTCGGCCAGCAGCTTGTCCAAATCGTGCGCGCTGTTGCAAGCCAGCATGCCGCCGTCGACGGTCGTCATGTGCTTGATTGCCTGCAGCGAAAACATCACGAACTCGGAATGCACGCCGATCGGTCGTCCATCGTAGCGCGCGCCCATCGCGTGCGCAGCATCTTCGACGACGGGAATGCCGCGCTGTTGCGCAACGGCGCGGATGGCGTCGATGTCGGCGGGAATGCCGCCGTAGTGCACGACCATGATGGCGCGCGTGCGCTCAGTGATCTTCTCAGCCAGCGAACGCGCATCCAGATTGCCGTTGGCGGGATCGACATCGGCCCACACCACGTTGGCGCCGGCATGCAGGATCGCCATATTCGTCGGTTCGGCAGTCATCGGCGTCGAAACCACGTCATCCCCGGCTTGCACACCGGCCAAAGCCAGCGCGCCGTGCAAGGCGGCGGTGCCGGAATTGAACGACAGCATGCCGGCGCAACCGATCCGTTGGGCAAAACGGCGCTCGAATTCGACGACTTGCGCGCCTTCCGAAATCTGGCCGCTATACAGCACTTCTTCCAGGCGCGGCATCAACACCTCGCGCGGCGGCAGGAACACTTTGAACAGCGGAATGTTCGGCTGGCCGCCGTCGGCGGTGGAAGAATCAGAAATTCGAGAATTCGCCACCGGGCATCTCCAAAGTTTCGAACTCCTTATCCGCGCGCGCGATCAATTTCAAGATATGCGCCTTGTCGACCACGCTGTCGAACGAACTGTATTCGTGGTCGATGTGGTCGAAATGCGTCTTGCTCCACCACGGATGAATCTTGTAGTAGTCGCCCAAGTCCTCGGTGCGCACCAGTTCTTCCTCGGTCAGCATGATCTCGTTCAACTTCTCGCCCGGCAGCAAGCCGATCACATCGTAGTCGAGTTTCTTGCCCACTTCTTCGCAGCAGATTTCGGCCAGGTCGAGGATGCGCGCAGCAGGCGCCTTGCGCACGAAGATTTCGCCGCCGCGCTGCTCGGCAGCAGCGTACAGCACCAGGTCGATGGCGTCGTTCAAAGTCAACAGAAAACGCGTCATGCGTTCGTCGGTGATGGTCAAACGCTGATCCGCCGCCAACAGACGCCGGAACAGCGGGATCACCGATCCGCGCGAACGCAGCACGTTGCCGTAGCGCACGCAGGCAAAACGCGTCCCCTGATTCAGGCGCGACTGATTCCCTTTCAACACGATGCGCTCTTGCAGCGCCTTGGTCATGCCCATCACGTTGACCGGCTTGACCGCCTTGTCGGTGCTGACCATCACGAACGCTTCGAGCTTGTTGCGCAGCGCGGCGTCGACCACGTTTTGCGCGCCGATGACATTGGTGTGGATCGCTTCGTTGGGGAAATTCTCGCACGCCGGCACTTGCTTGAGCGCAGCCGCGTGAAACATGATGTCGATGCCGCTCATCGCTTCGTCCAGGCGGTCGCGATTGCGCACGTCGCCGATAACGAACGAAAGATTGCTGCGCCCGCGATAAAACACCCGCATATCGTGCTGTTTTTTCTCATCGCGGCTGAGAACACGCACTTCCTTGGCGCCCAAATCGAGCAAGCGCCGCACGATGAAGTTGCCGAAAGAGCCGGTTCCGCCCGACACCAGCACCGATTTCTGCGAATAATCCATGGGGTACTGCCCTCCTGATGCGGTAATGATTAACTAATGAAAAACGACGTGGGTCGGCAGTTTACCATACGCCCTCGATGCCATTCCGGCAAACTTCCATATGAAGCCAGGATCTCCTGCTTGCGTCCACCCGCTAAAATTTATTTCAAGAAACATTAAAGAATTGTCCCAATGCAACCGATGAAGAACTTGGCGCGATTGAACTTCGGCAAGAACGGAAAAAATAAAAGTTGCGTTCAACACTAAACTTTTTCCAGTCTTGACCGATAAATAGAACAACGGCGGTTTGTTTGCAGTCAACCGAAGGCGAACCAAAGTTGGCAGTGATTGAGCCGGAAACCATCGGATCCACACAGGAGAAATATCATGTCCTTATTCATCAACACTAACGTGGCGTCGCTAGTTGCTCAAAACAACCTGTCGAATTCGCAGTCTGGCTTGTCGCAGTCGTTGGCACGTCTGTCTTCCGGTTTGCGCATCAATAGCGCAGCCGACGATGCGGCAGGTTTGGCGATTTCCACACGCATGACCTCGCAAATCAACGGTTTGACACAGGCGTCGCAAAACTCGAACGACGGCATTTCGCTGGCGCAAACGGCTGGCGGCGCATTGACTTCGGTCACGTCCAACCTGCAAACGCTGCGCCAACTGGCAGTCGAATCGGCGAATGCGACTAACACATCTTCCGACCGCTCTGCATTGAATGCGCAAGCACAGCAGTTGCTGCAGGAAATTCAAAATACGGCAACCACCACCCAGTTCAACGGCGAAAATCTGCTGGACGGCTCGTTCCAGGCGCAACAATTCCAAACCGGCGCCAATGCCAATCAAACGATCAGCGTCAGTGTGGCCGGCGCCACCACCAATACGCTCGGCAATTACGGCGGCGCCAGCGCCACCGCAGTCTCGACCAACGCGTGGACGACCGCTTCGAGCATCATCGTCAACGGCGTGACGATCGGCGCATCCAACGCCACTTCCGACCCCGGCGTCAGCGCATCGAGCGCCTACGCCAAGGCAGCCGCGATCAATGCCCAATCGAGCTTGACGGGTGGCGTGACTGCGACTGCATCGACGACGGTAACAGGTGCGGCAGTAACGGTCGCGACTTCGAACTCGACCACCTCCGGTCAGCTTTGGATTAACGGGATCGCCGTCGGCTCCATCTCTGCATCCACTACCGAATTGGGGCAAATCCAGAATGCCGCTTCGGCAATCAATGCCGTCGCGTCGCAATCGGGAGTGACGGCCACCGCCGACGCCAGCACCGGCCAATTGAAATTGACCGCTGCAGACGGACGCGACATTAACGTGGCGACGGATGCCGCTGGCGCCGGCTCAGCTGCGGTATTGGCCGCAACGGGATTGACTGCAACGGGATGGACCGCGAACGGTGGCGTCAACAGTACAGGTATCCTTGCGAACGGCAATCTCAGCAGCACGGATGTCAACTTGGTCTCGGGCACTGCCGGCAGCGCGGGGACGACAACCTCAGGTAACTTGACTTTGAATTCCTCGTCGTCGATCAATCTTGTGGACACCAACGGCGGCACCGCGTTGGGCGATGGCGGCTTGACCGGCTATTCCTCGCAACTCTCGTCTCTGTCTACCCTTGATATCAGCTCAGTCTCGGGGGCCAATGCGGCGATCAACATTGTGGACGCGGCGATCAACCAGATCAATTCGCAGCAAGCGGACTTGGGCGCGATCCAGAATCGTTTCACGGCGACCATCAGCAACTTGAGCACGGCATCGACGAATCTGCAATCCGCGCAAAGCTTGATTTCAAATACGAACTACGCGTCGGAAACCGCCAACCTTGCCCACTATCAAATCTTGCAACAAGCGGGCACGGCGATGCTGGCACAGGCGAATTCCTTGCCTAACTCGGTACTGACCTTATTGCGTTAAACGGTTAGTCATATAGCAGCGTAAGCGATCCCGGCCAGTTTTTCAGGCCGGGATTTCGGCCATAAAGGAAGGTCATCATGGATATCCGACCAGTCGCGAGTATCAGTCAATCGGGGGTGCCGGCTCCGACGCCGCAAGCGAGCACAAATTCCAGCTCTGGATCGGCTGCGACCGTCACCGTCGATAAATCGAGCACTGTCGCGCAGGCTTCCGGCGCGCAGTCGGAACCATCTATCGCTCAAGTAAGCCAGGCAGTGCAAAAGATCAATAAGGCAATGGAATCGCAAGCGCAGGGAATCGAATTTTCCATGGACTCAAGCAGCCACCGTATCGTGGTGAAGATCGTCGATCAGCAGAACAACCAGGTTATCCGTCAAATTCCGTCGAAAGAAGCTTTGGCAATCGCCGATTCGCTCGACCAGACGCAGGGCTTGTTAATCAAGCAACAGGTATGATCGGCATGGTATTTTGCGAAACAGACATGCAAACTGCCTTCTAAAGTCTGCTTTGTCCGCGCCGTAAACGACGTATAGTGTAGTTTTCGCAGGAGGCGCAAGTGAGTGTTTCACCCGTTTCTAGTACCGGGATAGCCGCGCTGACCGACGCCGGAATCGGCTCGGGGCTGAATGTCAATGCGATCGTCTCGCAATTGATGATTGTTCAGTCGCTGCCGCTGACCCAGCTTAACAATCAGATCACCAGCTATCAAACGACCTTATCCGCTTATGGTGCGGTGACATCGGCGCTCAGCACGTTTCAATCGGCTGTGCAAAGCATCGATTCTGCCAGCGCGTTCGGTGCCTTGTCGGTGACGCCGTCGAACACGTCGGTTTTGTCCGGCACCGCCGACAGCACGGCGAGCGCGGGAAATTATAGCGTCGTTGTCAGCCAACTGGCGCAAGCGCAAACGCTAACGAGCAAAGGGCAAGCGAGTAGCAGCACAGCCCTAGGAACCGGGAGTTCGACCACGATTTCGTTCGAGTTCGGCACTGTAAGCGCCAACCTGACGGGATCCACTTTAGCCTCCAGCGTTGCCAGCAGCGGAATTGCCGCCGGTTCCCTCACGCTCAACGGAACGACAATCGCCACCAGCAGTTCGACCACCAGTGCGGCTGCGCTGGCGACACAAATCAACCTCCAGACCGCCACGACCGGGGTCACCGCCACTGCGCAAGCGGCCAGTAGCGGCGTTTTGGCCTTCACCGATGTCAGCACTGGAAGCACCGACTCCTATAACTTGACGGTGGGAGGCGTCACCGTCGCCAACGTCGGCGCAAATTCCAGCTTGACTGCCGCGCAACTCGATAGCGCATTGCAAAGCACCGACTCCGGTTCTGTCGGCGCGCAATTGACTGCAGCCGGCATCACCGTTACCGGCACGGCAGCGGCCGGCACACTGGCGTTCTCCAGCGCATCCGGCGCCAACCTTACGATCAACCAAAATGCCAGCAGCGGCGCAAGCGGAGGCTTCACCGGGATAAATTCGTCCGGCACGACGCAGACGTATATGGGCAGCGTCGCCTTGACTTCCGCCAATGCGATCACGGTGGCGGGCACGTCCCCGACCACTGCGGGCCTGACTGCGGGCAGCACGCTCACCAGTGGAACGTACGCTAATTCCGCTTTCACGCAAGATGCCAGCAATGCCGGCGGCAGCATCACGATCGGCAGTTCCAACGATTCGCTGGCGGGAATAGCGTCAGCGATCAACAGCGCCAGCATCGGCGTCACCGCGACCATCGTCAACGATGGCAGCAGTTCACCCTATCATCTGGTGTTGACTTCGAGCTCAACCGGCGCCGCATCGAGCATGAAAATCTCGGTCAGTGGCGACTCCACCTTAAGCAGTTTGCTCTCCTACGATCCGTCTGGAACGCAAAACTTGACGCAAAGCGCCAGTGCGCAAAACGCCGCGCTCACGGTCAACGGCCTTGCGATTACCAGCGCGAGCAACAACGTCACCGGCGCGGTTCAGGGCCTGTCGATGAGCCTCACCGCGACAGGGTCGTCCACGGTTGCAGTGACGCAAAATTCGTCTTCGGTGGAAACTTCGGTGCAGTCGCTGGTGAGCGCGTACAACTCGTTGAACAGCACGTTCACTTCGGCGATCGGGCATAATACCACCAACAATACCTACGGCCCTTTGCTGGGCGACAGCGGCGTCCAGACCGTCCAAGAGCAGTTACGCGCCGTGCTCGGCGGAACGATTGCCGGAACCAGCGACAGCATGAATTCGCTGGCGCAACTTGGCATCACGTTTCAGAGCGACGGCAGCATGGCGCTCAACAGCACCACGTTAAACAAAGCCGTCACCAACAATTTCGGCAACGTGGCCGCCCTGTTTACTGCTGTCGGGAACGCCTCGGACAGCCTGGTCAGTTTCAAATCCTCGACCTCGGCCTCGAAGGCAGGCACCTACGCGATCAACGTCTCGCAAGTGGCAACGCAGGGAACCGAAGTGGGAAGCGCCGCCCCCGGCCTTACCATCACCACCGGCAGCAACGATGCATTATCGGTGAACATCGACGGTGTTTCGGCGTCCGTTACGCTAGCCGCAGGAACCTATACCGCCAGTTCGCTGGCTACTGCGGTGCAAAGCGCAATCAACGGCGCGGGTGCAATCTCGAACGCGGGCAGCTCCGTCAAAGTGGCGGTCGATAGCAGCGGCGCGCTCTCGATCACCTCGCAACGCTATGGTTCGGCGTCGCTGGTCACCCTCAGTGGCAATGCCGCAAACACATTGTTGGGTTCTGCACCAACCAGCACTACCGGACTGGATGTCGAAGGCACCATCGGCGGCAATCCGGCAAGCGGGTCGGGGCAAGTCCTGACCGGATCGGCTGGGTCTGCCACTGCCGGACTGGCACTGACCGTCGATGGCGGCTCGACCGGATCGCGCGGCACATTGACCTTCTCGCAAGGGTACGCGTATCAACTCAATACCGCGCTGACCTCGATCATGGGAAGCACGGGACCGATCACGACCGAAACCACAGGACTCAACAACGATATCACCGGCATCCAGGCGCAGATTAAGACGCTCAACAAGACCCTGGCGGCGCAACAGGCAAATTACATGGCTGAGTTTCAAGCGTTGGACACGACCATGTCCAAACTGGATGCGACGCAAACCTATCTAACTCAAGAGCTGGCCTCGTTGGCAAGCTCGTCGAGCAGTGGCTAACCTATCATTCAGGGAAAACAATCAATGTTTGGATCACCTCAACGTGGCGCCACGGCATACGCCAATGTCGGTATGGAGACCGGGGTCATGTCCGCCAGCCCGCACCAACTGGTTGTCATGCTCTTTGAAGGCGCCATGCTGCACGTTACAGTGGCAAAACAGAATATGCAAGCCCAGCACATCGCGGCAAAGGGCAAAGCGATTTCCAGGGCGATCGCCTTTATCGAGACCGGTTTGCGAGCCAGCCTCAATAAAGAGGTGGGCGGCGAATTGGCGCTCAATCTGGACGCGCTGTACGCCTATATGAGCCGCCAATTGTTGACTGCCAACAGCACCAACGACCCGGAAATCCTGGACGAAGTTTATCGCCTATTGAACGAATTGAAGGGAGCGTGGGAAGCGATCGGCGCCGATGGCGCAAAGCAAGCAGCGCGGCAAGTGCCGCCCGCTTTAAATACCGACCCGCTGGCACCGCGTGTATCCCGTCTTGTAAAGGCATGATCGACAATGAATAGCCAAGAAGTGGTTTCCCTTTATGAAGCCATCGCCGTATTGACCGATGAGATGGTGGTGGCCGCGCGCAATGGCAATTGGATGCAATTGGCAACACTGGAAAATGCCTGCGCGCAGCACATCGCGACCATCAAACGCAGCGAGAGCGAAATTGCCGAGGGCGCCGTTCGCGAGCGCAAAATCAAAGTCATCCAAAAAATCCTGGCCGACGATCGCGCAATTCGCAACATTACCGAGCCGTGGATGGCAACATTGTCGATGCAAATCAGCAGCGTCAAGACCAAGCGCAAACTGGCCGATGCATACGGCACGACCCGTTCGAGCTAAACTGGATGATTCCGCCGGCCGACATAACGAGCGTTAAGTCGCTGGTTCTCGCCGAGGCAGCACCTGCGCCGACCGGTTCTACGGCGGTATCGGTTAGCGCCAACCTGGCCCAAGGTGCGCCCGGCAATATCACCCAAGCTGCAATCGGACAGCTGTTTCAAACGCAGGTGCTGACCAAACTGGAAGACGGCACGTTTCTGGTCAACGTCGCCAACAACGTCCTTAGGATGGCGCTACCGGCCGATACCAATGTCGGCGAAACCTTGCCGATGACTTTGTTGGCGTCGGAACCGCGCCCAACCTTTTTGGTCACGCAACAGAACGATGGGTCGTCGGCCTCGCTCAGCGACGCCGCAAAGGTCATCAATACCGCGCTGCAAGCCGCGCAGCAATCGGGAGCGCCGCAAGCTCTGGTCGGCAAGACCCCGTTGTTGGCGGCCCCCACTACGAATCCCCCAAAAATTGCTGCGGTGCTGCAGGACAGCATCGAATTGAGCGGCCTCTTCTATGAATCGCATGTCAGTCAATGGGTGGACGGCCAGCGCCCGTTGAGCGACTTGCTGCAAGAACCGCAAACAAATGCGCCCGCAACACCGCAGGTCGAACAATCAAGTCAAACATCGCGCGCCGGCGCGGCGACCAACACAGCGACAACGGCCAAAGCGCAAAGCGTCGGCGCGCAAACGGTGCTGCCAAGGCCGGCAATCTCGGACGCCGACTTGTCCCGACTCATGGACAACTTGCGCAACACGTCGGACGGCCAGACGAAGTTGACCCAAGCGCTCAATACCTTGCTCAACGCCCGCAATCTGCCGCAACAGGCCGATGCCGTGGTGCGCTCTCCCAACCTGACTCAGCAGAGCGCACAAACCATCAATTTGCAGTTGAATGCGCTGGAGCAGCATCGCGTTGCGTGGCAGGGAGAATTGTGGCCGGGACAGCATTTTGAATGGGAAATCAGCGACGAAAGCAATCACGGCGGGCACGCAGGCAATGCCGACGGCGGCCAAACTTCGTGGCAAAGCGTGATTCGCTTCGATTTGCCGAAATTGGGCAAAATATCGGCAACCATCAACCTGGCCGGGGGCCACGTGCACGTGCGCGTCGCCACCGCCTCGCAGTCTTCGGCGGCAACGCTCAAGGCGCATGGCGACCTGTTGGCGAGCGCACTGGATGCAGCCGGATCTCCGCTGGACTCCTTAACGATCAAACAAGATGAAGCAGCCCAATCCTAAGCAAAGCGCGGTTGCCCTCGCCTACAAGACCGGCGAATTGGCGCCCAAGGTGGTCGCCAAGGGGCGCGGTTTGATCGCCGAAGAGATCATTTCGCGCGCCAAGGAACACGGGGTTTTCGTGCATGAATCGAAGGAGTTGGTCGCGCTCTTGATGCAGGTCGACCTGGACGCAAAAATTCCGCCGGCATTATATCGCGCGGTCGCCGAATTGCTGGCCTGGCTGTACCGCGTCGAGTCCGGGGAAACCGAGTTTCAAGCCAAAACAGCAGGATAGAATAGTCATATCCGCAAACTTATGTGTAAAATGGTGCAGTGAGTTCAACCGCATGCACCCATGACTTTCAATTCAAATTTCGGAGTCGAAGACCTAGGCCCCTACCAAGTCTATTCGCGCAAGGAGATTGTCGCCCTGCTTCGTAGTATCGGGGAACGCAATCAACTCGTCAGAATGATCATCAACGGCGGGACGGAGTCGGTTGTCACCTCTATTCTGAAAATCGACGAGCCGAACGGGGTCGTGATTATCGACTGCGCGCCTTCCCCGCTGCAAAATCAACGCATACTGCAAAGCGACAATATCTCCTTTGAAACCCTGCTGGAGCATATTCGCATTCTATTTTTCGTCACCAAAATCGAGTCTTGCATTTTTGAAAACCTGCCGGCATTCAGTTTTACCATACCTGCAAGCTTGATACGTTTGCAGCGCCGCGAGTTTTATCGGGTCCTCACGCCGGTCACCAACCCGGTTCGCTGTGCGATTACCGTGCCGCGCGAGGATGGCGACGGATCAACCACGGTTGTGCTGACTCTGCAAAACGTCAGCGGTGGCGGCATCGCAATGGTCGACGAGAAAAAGCAGCTCGATCCGACCGTCGGTCGCATCTACAAAGATTGCCGCATCGACCTGCCCGGTGGAACCCTGGTGGTCGCCACACTGCAGATACGCAACGCGCAAGAAATTACTTTGGCAAACGGGAAATCGATCCGCAGGCTGGGCTGCCTATTTATCGATTTGCCAAAATCGATGATGAATGCGGTGCAGCGCTATATTACCAAAATGGAGCGCGAACAAAACGCGAAAGCAACCGGCTTCCGTTAGGGCTTGTCCTTGAAAATTTTGCCATTTTCCAGGCGCGCATGCCGAATTGACTCTTGCGAAAACCGGGCAGCCCGTTTTATACCTGCATATTCATGATGTCGTTATAGGCTGCGACCAGTTTTGTTCTCACCTGTATGGTCGCCTGCAGCGCGATGTTGGCTTTTTGTCCGGCGATCATCACTTCGGACAAGTTGACCGAGTCGTCGCCTTTCATGAATCGGTCGCTCAATGCATCGGCTGCTTGTTGCGTATCATTGACCTTATCAAGCGACGCTTTCAACACAGCGCCAAAGTCGACCGGCGCGGCAGACTCTTCGCCGGCCACGGCAGGTGCAGCGGTCGCTTGCGTTTGCGCCGCCACCGCTTTCAATTGCTGCACCATCGCCTGGATTTTGCTGGTGTCGATTCCGCCGATAGTATTCATGCTGACCTCTAAAATCTGCCATTGCAGCGACAATCCGCCCTTATACTGCGCCACGTTATCACGTCGAGTGCAATGTCTCGCGTCGATTAACACTGAAAAGATTGCTCTTTTCCAATGATTGATTTTCCCCGACTGGTCGAAAATCCTGTCATAGAACCGACCAGTGCGGGCTTGCGCACGCGCCCATCATGCAGAAAGAATAAATGGACGGTCGCTCTTGGAATCAAATGAATGAGGACACACGTGTACAACAAGAGTATTCTTGATCGCAGCAGTTGGGGAGAAGCATCATGGCAGTAGCAGGTGAAGCAGTCGCGCCGCCACCAGGCATTGCGGGATTCGTCCAGTCCCCGGCTGGCCGCAATGTTTTGCTCTCTCTGGGCATCGCTGCGGCGCTGGGGTTGATCGTCGCTGGCTGGCTATGGACGCAGCAGCCGGAATACCGCGTCTTGTTTTCCAATTTCTCCGACCGCGATGGCGGGGCCATCGTCGCTTCCTTGCAGCAACTGAATATTCCGTACAAATTCGCCGAAGGCGGCGGTGCGATCTTGGTGCCGGCCAATCAAGTCTACGACGCCCGTTTGAAACTGGCGTCGCAAGGCTTGCCCAAGGGCGGCAATGTCGGCTTCGAGATCATGGAGAACCAGAAGCTCGGGGTGTCGCAATTCCTGGAGCAGGTCAACTACCAGCGCGCGCTGGAGGGTGAACTCGCCAGTTCGATTCAATCCCTGGCCGCCGTGCAGGCAGCCAGGGTTCACCTGGCCTTGCCCAAGGCGTCGGTCTTCATGCGCGAACAGCAAAAGCCGACCGCCTCGGTGCTACTCAACCTCAGCCCCGGCCGCTCGCTGGATGAACAACAAGTCAGTGCCATCGTTCACCTGGTCGCCAGCAGCGTTCCCGATTTGTCGGCAAAAAACGTGACCGTGGTCGACCAGGCCGGCGATTTGCTGTCCAGTTCCGAGAAAATGGCGGGAACCAATGGACTCGATCCCGCGCAGTTGAAATACGTGCAAGAATTACAACACAACATTGCCACGCGCGTCGAATCCATCATTGTGCCTATCGTCGGCGCCAACAATGTTCGTGCGGAAGCCACCGCCGACGTCGATTTCTCGCATACCGAACAGGCTGCAGAAACCTACAAACCGAACCAACCGCCGAACGAGGCCGCAGTGCGCAGCCTGCAAACCAGCGAAACCGCCGGCGGTTCGCCGAACAACGCGACCGGCATTCCCGGCGCCCTGACCAATCAACCGCCGGCGCCGGCCACCGCGCCAATCAACGCAGCGCCTGCCGCCGCCGCACCTGCCCCATCGTCCGCAGGCAATACGCACAAGGACAGCACCGTCAATTATGAAGTCGACAAAACCATCCGCTATATGCAACAGCCGATGGGCGGCCTCAAACGTCTGTCGGTGGCGGTGGTGGTCAATTACAAACACGAAATCGATAAAGCGGGTAAAGTGACGGTGCGGCCCTTGAGCGACGACGAAAAGACCCAGATCACCAATTTGGTCAAGGAAGCGATGGGTTACAACAAGGATCGCGGCGACACCTTGAACGTCGTCAACAGCGCCTTTGCCGGCCCGGACAGCATCGCGGAACCGATTCCGATTTGGAAGCGCCCGGATGACATGATCGAGTTGGCGAAAGAATACGGAAAGTGGCTTTTATATATCATCGTTGCCTTTTGGTTTTATCGTACTTTTGTTCGTCCGATGATCAACAAGCTGAAGAAAAGCATCGATCCGACGGCTGAGCACGAACACGTGGGAGAGGAAGGCGACGAAGATGCGATCGTCGATTTGTCGACGCAACACGAGGTGGAGCCGATGGGCAACGCGGTGCGCACGTACCAGGACAATCTCGACGCCGCCAAGGAATTGGCGCGGCAAGACCCGAAAGTCGTTGCCAACATCGTCAAAGCGTGGGTAGGAGGCGCCAATGAGTGATGCTGGGGTACAAAAGGGAGCAATCCTGATGCTCGCGCTCGGCGAGGAAGAAGCCGCCGAGGTCATGAAATATCTGGGACCGCGCGAAGTGCAAAAGCTGGGTGCGGCGATGTCGACGATGAAGGCGATCCAGAGTGAAGAACTGGTCGCCGTACTGGAAGAGTTTCGCACCGAAACCGATCAAAACACGTCGTTGGGAGTCGATTCCGACGAATACATCCGTTCCGTATTGACCAAGGCCCTGGGCGAAGACAAGGCCGCCTCGCTGCTCAACCGGATTCTGGGCACGCGCGACGCCAGCGGCATCGAAAGCCTGAAATGGATGGATGCGCAATCGGTCGCCGACCTGGTGCGCAACGAACATCCGCAAATCATCGCCACCATCCTGGTCCACCTGGAGCGCTACCACGCCTGCGAAGTGCTGGATCATTTTTCCGAGCGTCTGCGCAACGATGTCGTGCTGCGCATCGCCACGCTCGACGGCGTGCAGCCGACCGCCTTGCGCGAGCTGAACGAAGTGTTGACCAAGCTGCTGACCGGCAACGAAAACCTCAAGAAAAAGCCGATGGGCGGGGTGCGCGCGGCAGCCGAAATCCTCAACTTCCTCTCCGGCGAAAGCGAAGCGTCGGTGATGGCGAACTTGAAGAATTACGATGCCGACATGGCGCAAAAGATCATGGACGAGATGTTCGTCTTCGACAATATCATGGACATCGACGACCGTGGCATCCAGGTCATGCTGCGCGAAGTGCAGTCGGAATCGCTGATTGTCGCGCTCAAAGGCGCAAATCAGGATTTGCGCGACAAAATCTTCAAGAACATGTCGCAACGCGCGGCCGAAATGATGCGCGAAGACCTCGAATCGAAAGGCCCCGTGCGCCTGTCCGAAGTCGAGGCGCAGCAAAAGGAAATCCTGCAAATCGTGCGTCGCCTGGCCGACGAAGGACAGATCATGCTAGGCGCCAAGGGCGACGACGCTTATGTCTGACGTGCTTCCCAAAGAGCGGCAGACTGCCTATCAGCGCTGGGAACTGGCTTCTTTCGGCGACAATCGGCCATCGCAGCAACCGCCGCCGCAACCTGCTGCGCCGCCGCCTCCATCGACCGAGGCCATTGCCAAGCTCAACGAAGAATTGGCGCTGATCCGGGAAGAGGCGCGCCGGCAAGGACATGCCGACGGCGTCGCCGAAGGACACAAGGCCGGACTGGTTGAAGGCCGGGCGCAGGCGGCGGCGGAATTGCAGCGATTGCGCCAGCTTGCCGATTCGTTCGGCGCGGATGTGGCGCGCGCCAATGAAGTCATCGCAGAAGACTTGCTAACCCTGGCGCTGGACATCGCCAAGGCGATGTTGAAAACCGCATTGACGGTCAAGCCGGAACTGGTGTTGCCGATTGTCGGCGAAGCGGTGCGCTATTTGCCGGGCCTGCAACAACCGGCGCTACTCTTCTTGCACCCGGACGACGCCACCTTGGTCAAAGAACATATGGCGGACGAATTGACCAAGGCCGGTTGGCGCATCGCGGAAGATGTGCGGCTCGAGCGCGGCGGCTGCCGCATCGAAACCGCCAGCAATCAAATCGACGCGACCACCGGCAATCGCTGGGAGCGCATCGCCGCCGACCTGGGCAAGGAATCGAGCTGGCTATGAGTGCGTCAGCGTCAGCCTCGGGCAGCATGCGCTGGCAAGCGTACTTGCGCGATTGCAGCGCCGTGCTTTCCCTCAGCGAGCCGATGCAGGTCTCCGGTCGCGTCACGCGCGTGACCGGCCTGGTGATGGAAGCGGTCGGCTTGAAATTAGCGGTCGGCGCGGCCTGCACGGTTCCGCTTCCCAGCGGCGCCCGCATCGAGGCCGAAGTGGTCGGATTTGAAAACGACCGCCTGTTCCTGATGCCGCAAAGCGATGTCGAGGGCGTGCTGCCCGGCACCCGCGTGTTCCCGGTCGAAGCCGCGCAAACCCTGCCGCGCCCCGGCTCGGTCGAGCATCCGCGCCGCCGCCCCAGCGACCGCGCGCGGCACCTGCCGGTCGGCTACGAACTGCTGGGACGAGTGCTCGACGGCAGCGGCAAACCGCTCGACAACCTGGGGCCGTTGAACGCATCGCATGCGGCGCCGCTTAACGTGCGCGCCGCCAATCCGCTGGCACGCGCGCCGATTGTCGACATCCTCGACGTCGGCGTGCGCGCGATCAATAGCATGCTGACCGTTGGGCGCGGGCAGCGCATGGGCTTGTTTGCCGGCTCCGGGGTCGGCAAAAGCGTGTTGCTCGGAATGATGGCGCGTTACACCAGCGCCGATGTCATCGTGGTCGGATTGATCGGCGAGCGCGGTCGCGAAGTCAAGGAATTCATCGAACAAATTCTCGGCACGGTCGGCTTGAGCCGCGCAGTGGTGGTCGCAGCGCCTGCCGACACGCCGCCGTTGATGCGCTTGCAAGGCGCCGCCTACGCGACCACCATCGCCGAATTCTTCCGCGACCAAGGCAAGAACGTCTTGCTCATCATGGATTCGCTAACCCGCTACGCGATGGCGCAACGCGAGATTGCACTAGCCATCGGCGAGCCGCCGGCGACCAAGGGCTACCCGCCGTCGGTCTTCGCCAAATTGCCGATCCTGGTGGAACGGGCCGGCAACGGCAAGGAAGGCGGCGGTTCGATTACCGCGTTCTATACGGTATTGACCGAAGGCGACGATCAACAAGACCCGATTGCAGACGCCGCGCGCGCCATTCTGGATGGCCACATCGTATTGAATCGCGCACTGGCCGACAGCGGCCATTATCCGGCGATCGATATCGAACAGTCGATCAGCCGGGCCATGCATAGCATAGTCAGCCCAGAACATTTGGCCCTTACCCGCCGGCTCAAGCAATTGTTTTCGCGCTACGAGCGCAGCCGCGATTTGATCAACGTCGGCGCCTATAGCGCCGGCACCGATCCGGTGTTGGACGAAGCTATCAAGATGCGAGCAAAAATTGAATCATTTTTGCAGCAAGGCATCAATGAACAGGCCGGCATTCAAGAGAGCTTGGGGCAACTTACTGCGTTGTTCCAGTGATTGAATTGAACTCTCCAATCTTATAATTTACCAATATGGCCACACCATCTGCACTGGAAACGCTGATCGAACTGGCAACTTCCGCCACCGACGAAGCCGCGAAAAGGCTGGGCAATGCCATTCGCGCAACGGATAAGGCCGAGAAGAAACTTGCGTTATTGCAACAGTATCGTGCCGACTACTCGGCGCGTTTGCAGGCGAAGATGGCGCAAGGGCTGTCGCCGATGCATTATCGGAATTTTCAGGCCTTTATCGACAAGCTCGATGCCGCAATCGATGGACAGCTGCAGTTGGTCAAGGAAGCAGAAAACGGTGTGGCGCAGGAAAAAGGCGTTTGGCAAGCCAGCGAACGCAAACGGATGTCGTTCGACACGCTGGCAAACCGGGCGGTGAAAGCAGAACAGAAGCGCGACAATCAGCGCGACCAGAAACTGAACGACGAACACGCGGCGCGACAAGGGCAATTCAAGCGTTTTTAGCGATCGAACCTGACAAGACGGCGGAATCCATGAGCACAGCACCGATCATCAACGTGAGTAATGTAGCCAATAGCAGCGCTGCGGCGAACAAGGTCGGGAACGGCTCTTCCTCCGATCATTCCTTCGGCCAAGTGTTGTCGCAAGAGGTCAATAGTCGAAACGACGCCAACGCCACGCCTGGCAACGCAAACGGCAATTCGGCAAGCACGCCCGCGTCAACTTCAACTTCAACTCCGACTTCTACTCCGACTTCGACTTCGACTTCGACGACACCGACGACTCCCACCTCGTCCGGCACGGGCACCGGCAAGACCAGCAAAAACAAATCCAGCGATACGTCGAGCCAGGCTTCCGGCACGCCTTCGACCGCATCGGCAAATCCCGACGCCAGCACGGCAAGCAACGCGTCGGCGCAACTGCTTGCATTGGTAACCAATGTTCAACAAACCGTAACCGACTCAAAAGGTTCCGCTCCCGCCACAACAAATGATGCAATTTCCGGCGTGTCGCTGGTTGGCGGCGCAACCGGCCTTGCGGCCCAGGCGCAGGCTGCCCAAGTCGTCGCGTCTGCCACTGATAGTGCTGCTAACGCGGCCAGCGACGCGCAGGCAAGCGACGGTTCGGCGCAGACTACCGCTTCCACGCTGAAGAATCTCGGCATTACCGAACGGACAAGCACATCGACGGCGCACGCCACTGCCGTCGACAGCACGAATCTCGTATCGCAAACCGACAAGCAAAGCGTGTCCGCGCTGCAAGCCGCTGCGTCCGCCGCAAGTTCGCTCGACCTTGCCGCCAGCGCCGAAAAAAATATCCAGGCCGGTTTGGCCACGCTCGACACGAATGCGCTGAAAATCGAGCAGGCGGCGCAAACCACGCCGGCCGCAACGGCACTGACGCAACAAGCGATAGCATCTACGCAAGCACCGCCAATCAATCCGGGCGAAACGCTCACGCCGCGCGTCGGCGCAAGCGGCTGGGATCAAGCGGTCGGGCAAAAGGTTGTGTGGATGGCCGCCGGCGGCCAGCAAAGTGCCTCCCTGACCTTGAATCCGCCCGACTTGGGGCCGATGCAGGTAGTCCTCAACGTCACCAATTCGCATGCCACCGTCACCTTCTCGGCAGCCCAACCCGAGGTGCGCCAAGCGTTGGAATCCGCGCTGCCCAGATTACGCGAAATGCTCGGCGACGCCGGTATACAATTGGGCCAGGCTTCCATCAATTCCGGCTCCGCGCAGCAGCAAAATGGGTCGGCCCAGCAAGGCTCCGGCAGTTCCGGCCGATCCGGCAATACGGTAAGCGCATCCGAAACGGCAATCTCGACGACCGGCGCGATGTCGACCAGTGCCGGCTTGGGCCTGGTAGACACCTTTGCATGAGGGCTTGCCCTGACTGCCAGCCGCCCGCGCCAAACACAATAAATCTTCAAGATACGGCGCTGCTTGTGGTTTAAAATGGCTCGATGAGGCGATCGATTTGGCCGCCTCGGGTTCGGTCGAGAACGCATCATGCAGCAAATACAGATGCAAGTCCGCAGGAATGGGTGAATATGCGAGGACTTCCCCTTCTTTTCATCGTATCCTGATAGCATCGTTTTCCCGATAATGAATAAAGGGCGCCTCTAAAAATTGCCAAAAACGCCCAATCTCGAGCCTGTGGTGCTCTTTGTACCTACGTACATGTCCGCTCCTCGACTCGACCTTGGACACTTTTGGCAATTTTTAGAGGTACCCTAAAGTCCATGAATTAGCATCGCGCGAGAGGAATTTACATGGCTACGACAGCCCCAAAAGCAGCTCCCAAGACAGGGCCGAAGTCGGTCGCTGCGCCCGAATCTGCGGCGGAAGCGCCACCGAAAAAATCCAAGATGAAATTGATCGTGCTCATTGTCGCGGCCGTGGTCGTCGTCGGCGGTGCGGGCGCCGGCGCCTGGTACTTCCTGAGCGGCTCGGCGTCGGCGGGGGCGCCGAAAGAAGCGAAAAAAGAACCGGCCAAGGCGCCCGTCTTCGTGACGATGGAGCCGTTTACCGTCAATCTGCAATCGGAAAGCGGCAACGATCAATTTCTGCAAGTGACCTTCACGCTGCAAGTGCCCGACGCCGCGCAAGAAGAATCGATCAAGAACTTCATGCCGCAAGTGCGCAGCCGCTTGCTATTCCTGCTTTCAAGCAAGAAGGCATCCGAAATTTCCACCGTTGAGGGCAAGAAAAAACTGACCGAAGATATTATCGCGACGGTCAACCAGCCATTTACGCCAAAGGGAGCGCCGCAAACGGTTTCCGACGTGTTCTTCACTTCGTTCGTCATTCAATAGCATCATGGCCGATAATTTCCTATCCCAAGAAGAAGTCGATGCCCTGTTAAAGGGCGTCAACGGCGATCAGGACGAAAACAACGCAGCAGAGGATAATTCCGGAGTCCGCCCCTACAATCTGGCGACGCAGGAGCGCATCGTGCGTGGCCGCATGCCGACCCTGGAGATCATCAACGAGCGCTTCGCCCGTCTGTTGCGGATTGGATTGTTCAACTTTCTGCATCGCAGCGCCGAAGTGTCGATCGGCCCGGTGCGCGTGTCGAAATATAGCGAATTCATCCGCAATCTGGTGGTTCCCACCAACCTGAACCTGATTCACATGAAACCCTTGCGCGGCACGGCGCTGATGGTATTCGATCCGAACCTGGTATTTTTATTGGTCGACAATCTGTTCGGCGGCGATGGCCGCTTTCATACGCGGGTCGAAGGACGCGATTTTACCCAGACCGAGCAACGCATCATCCAGCGGATTTTGGCTATCGTCTTCGAGACTTACTCGAAGTCCTGGGAGCCGGTCTACCCGGTCGAGTTCGAATACATCCGTTCCGAGATGAACACGCAGTTCGCCAATATCGCCACTCCCAATGAAGTGGTGGTGGCGACCACGTTTACCATCGAACTCGGTCCGGTCAGCGGTGAAATGCATTTTTGCACGCCGTACTCGATGATCGAGCCGATTCGCGACATCCTCACTTCCAGCCTGCAGGGCGAAACGCTGGAAATGGATAAGCGCTGGATTCGCTTGATGACGCAGCAGATCCAAACTGCGGAAGTGGAAATCATCGTCGACCTGGGCGTGGCCAAATCGACGCTCGGCAAGATACTGAACATGAAGGTCGGGGACGTCATTCCGCTTGCCGTGCCGCCCTTGGTCGAGGCCAAGGTAGACGGCGTGCCGGTGATGGAATGCACCTACGGGAAGTTGAACGGTCAATATGCGCTGAAGGTCGAAAAATTGCTGACCCATAGCGCCAACGAGTTTGTGCAAGGAGATGAAAATGGCTGACGAGAACGAAGCCCAATCGACGGCGGAAGACGATTGGGGCGCGGCAATCGCCGAGCAGGCAGAGGCCGAGGCGGCAGCGCAGAAAAAGCAACAGGAAGCCGCCAGCGTCTTCAAAGACCTGGCCGCAGGCACCAAGGGGGAAACCCACAACGATATCGACTTCATCCTCGATATCCCGGTGCAGTTGACGGTCGAACTCGGCCGCACCAAGATCGCCATCAAGAACCTGCTGCAGCTGGCACAAGGCTCGGTGGTGGAACTCGACGGCATGGCCGGCGAGCCGATGGATGTGCTGGTCAACGGTTGTTTGATCGCCCAGGGCGAAGTGGTGGTGGTCAACGACAAGTTCGGGATCCGCTTGACCGACATCATCACACCGTCGGAACGCATTCGGAAATTGAATAAATGAGGCAAATCCGGCTGCTGCCTGCTGCTGCCCTGCTCTTTTCCAGCGCCGCCTTGGCCGCCGATCAACCGAGCGTGGCGCTCGACTTGTTCAAGGTATTGGGCGGCTTGATCGTGGTGCTCGGCCTGATGGCGGGATCGGCATGGTTGTTGAAGCGCGCGGGCCTCGGCAAGGCTCCCGCCGGCAGCAGCATCAAGATCGTCGGCGGCGTCAGCGTCGGCAATCGCGAACGCGTGCTGGTGCTGGAAATTGCCGATCAGTGGGTCGTCGTCGGCGTGGCGCCCGGGCGCGTCAACGCGATCGCCACCCTGCCGCGACAAGAACAACCGATACCGGAAGCGAACCAACCGGCCTCCAACAATTTTGCGGCCTGGCTGAAACAAACGATAGAAAAACGCAATGCAAGTTAGATTTGCCGACCCGTCATCCGAATTCGCGCAGCCCATGCGTCGCACCCTGCGTATCCTGGCTTGTCTTCTCCCGCTGATCGCGCTCGTCGTTCCCTTGGCCGCAGACGCGCAGACTGCGGGCCTGCCCGCCCTCACCAGCACGCCGGCCCCTGGCGGCGGGCAGACCTATTCGCTGAGCCTGCAAACGCTGCTGCTGATGACCTCGCTGTCGTTCCTGCCGGCGGCGTTGATGATGATGACCAGCTTCACCCGCATCGTGATCGTGCTGTCGCTGTTGCGGCAGGCGATCGGCACCCAGACCGCGCCGCCGAATCAGGTTATCACCGGGTTGTCGCTGTTTTTGACCTTGTTCGTGATGGGCCCGGTATTCGACAAGATCTACGCCGATGCCTATCTGCCGCTGTCGGAAAACAAGATCACCTTGACGCAGGCAATGGACAAAGGCGTGGCGCCGCTCAAGGCGTTCATGATGAAACAGACGCGCCAGGCCGACCTGGCCTTGTACGTGAAGCTATCCAACAATCCGCAATTGCAGGGGCCGGAAGACGTGCCGCTGCGCATCTTGATTCCCGCCTTCGTCACCAGCGAGTTGAAAACCGCATTCCAGATTGCCTTTGCCATTTTCATCCCATTCCTGATTATCGACATGGTGGTGGCGAGCGTGTTGATGTCGATGGGGATGATGATGGTGTCGCCGTCGGTGGTGTCGCTGCCGTTCAAGATCATGCTGTTCGTGCTGGTGGACGGTTGGCAGTTGCTGATTGCGTCGCTGGCGCAGAGTTTTTACTGACCTATGTTGCGCGCTTTGCTCCCCTCTCCCGCAGGCGGGAGAGGGGTCGGGGCGGGCCGCGTAGGCTGAGGGCGGTTGATCGAAGAAAGGAAAGTATCATTGTGAACCAATTCCTGTCCAGTCCTCTGGCGCAACATCGCGATGATCTGCGTCGCTGGGCAAGTGAAATGCACCACGAAATGACAGATGCGAAAAGCGTTGTTATGGAAACCAAGACGGTAATGAAAGCGATTGGTGGGATGTTGACGACTTCTCTTCGATCGACCGCCCTCACCCCCAGCCCCTCTCCCGCCTGCGGGAGAGGGGAGCATTACATCAGTTACTGAGGAATAAATATGACTCCCGAAAGCGTCATGACGATGGGTCGCCACGCGGTCGAAGTGGCATTGATGATCGCAGCGCCGATGCTGCTGGTGGCACTGGCAATCGGCCTGGTTGTCAGCATTTTCCAGGCGGCTACGCAGATCAATGAAATGACGCTATCGTTCATTCCCAAGCTGGTCGGCATTCTCGCTACACTGATTATCGCCGGCCCGTGGATGTTGACAGTCTTGCTCGACTACATGCGTGAAATGTTCGCTGGCATCCCGGGCATGATCGGCTGACGTCGCACGCCATGATCTCCATCACCAGTGCGCAACTGTACTCCCTGATCGCCGCCTATCTGTGGCCGATGACCCGGATACTTGGATTGATGGCCTTGGCGCCGCTGTACAACAATGGCACGATTCCGGCGCGCGTCAAGGTCGGCTTGAGTTTTCTGTTGGCGATGATCGTTGCGCCCTCGGTGCCGGCCGGGCCGGCGATGGATCCGATGTCGTTGCCGGGCCTATTGATCCTGGCCCAGCAATTGGTCATCGGCCTGGCAATGGGATTGGCGATGCGCATAGCGTTTGCCGCCATGGAAATGGCGGGCACGATCACCGGCTTGACGATGGGCCTGGGCTTTGCCACCTTCTTCGATCCGCAGTCGCAGGGCCAATCGTCGGCGGTAAGCCAAATCTACGCGTTGTTGGCGATTATGATCTATCTGACGGCCAATCTGCATCTGGTGGTGCTGTCGACCCTGATCGACAGCTTTACCACGATGCCGATTTCGGCCACGCCATTCGATGGCGACCGTCTAAGACTGTTGGTCGCCTGGGGTGGCCGGATTTTCAGCTCCGGCCTGCAATTGTCGCTGCCCTTGGTCACCGCCCTGTTGATCACCAATCTCGCGCTCGGCGTGCTCACGCGCGCAGCGCCGCAGCTCAACCTGTTCGGGATCGGCTTTCCGATCACAATGAGCGCCGGCTTCGTCATGATTGCGGTCAGCCTGCCGTATTTGACGACGCCGGTGCTGCGCCTGATGGAAGAAGGGATCAACGTCATGCAGCACATTACCGCTGCCGCGCTGCCGCCAATCAAATAGAAGTTACGCGCCGATCAAAGATAATTGAACAACGAAAGTTTCCCGACCTGGGCAAAACTTTGCAAGGCTGCCGTCAGCGTTGTATTCAACTGCGAATATTGCGAGATCGCCTGCGCTTCGTCGACGTTCTGCAGGCTTGACAACGTAGTCGTATATTGGACATTCAAGCTCGAGCCTTCGCTCGCCAAGGACGTCAATTCATTCACGCGCGCGCCGACCGAGGCGCGCACGGTCAGGACATTATTGAGCGCGCTGCTCAGGTTATTGTTGGCGGTATTGAGTCCGTTGGTCAGATTGGTTTCGCCTGCGACACCCGAGCCGGTCGGCTGATTGAGCAAATTGATCAGGTTGGTCAGGGTCGTAAAGACACTTTGCTTGCCGCTTGGCGCGACGGAAAACGTGTCGCCGTTCGACGGGCTTCCGCTCACATTGAATTCCAAGCCGTCGAATTGAACGGTCTGGCCGCTCACATAAGTTTGATTCGCCGCCGGCACGGTCGTCGAAGCGGGGTTGGTCGTATCGGTAACCGTATAAGTCGTCGGGTTGTCCGCCACGGTAAACTGGTCGCCGCTGGCCGGATTCCCGGTAATGCTCACTTGCGAACCACCCACAGTGATGGACTGCCCCGCAACAAAGGAATTTCCGCTGGAAACCGTGTTCCCGGTGGTGGCGTTGACCACGTCGTAGGTCGTGGCGCCGCCGGCGACGCTGAAATTCAAATCGAAGGTATCGCTGGTCGGCTTTGCGCCATTGGTTGTGGCGGTTCCCGTCGAGATCGTGCCGGTGCCGGTATTGGTCGCCACCGCTGCGGTCTGGATTCCAGAAAATGCAATCGAATAGGTGTCCCCCGTCAGCGCTGTGGCATTGACGACGGAGCCGCTCGACACGATGCCCGAACCGACATTCGTGGTGCTGGCGGCGGTGGTAAAGGTGCCGTTTCCGGTGACATTGTTCTGAAACACCGAATCGCCCGAATCGTTGACCGCAATGTTCTGCGAAGCGCTGACCTGCAGCATCGTCTGCCCTTGATCGCCGTTGTATTGCGCGCCGGTTGCCGTCGCCGAAAACGGTTGCGAACTGCTTTGATAGCCGCCGAAAAGATAATTGCCGTTGCCGTCTTGCGAATTGGCCAAGCCGAGCAATTGGTTATAGGTGCCCTGCAGGCTGGTCGCAATTGCCTGCCGCTGTTGCAGCGTGTAGGAACCGTTTCCGGCATCGACAATCGCCGTCTGGGCGTTCTGAATCAGCGTGGTGACGCTGCCCAGGGTCGTGTCCTCGATGGATAGCGAACTGCTGGCGCTTTGACCGTTGGCAATATATTGCGTGTTATTCGCTTGCGTTTGCGTGACCACCAACGCCTGCGCCGCTGCAACCGGATTATCCGCCGGCGTCAAAATCGACGAGCCGGTAGAGATTTCCTCTTGCGTGTGAACCAATTGCGCCTGCAAACTGTCAATTTGGGCAACGCCGTTCGAATAGATCATACTGGTGCTGATACGCATGATTATCTGCCCTCTTAGCCTGCGGTCGACAAGTCGCTCAACAAGGTGGTAAACAGCGTTTCCGCCGCCGACATGACCTTTGCAGCCGCTTGATACGCTTGCTGATATTGGATCAAACTGCTTGCTTCCTCGTCCAGGTTGACGCCGGACACTGCCTGCTGCGCACTGGTCGCATTGGTCAATTGCGTGTTGGCCGCCGTGCTGGTGGCCTGCAATTGGGAGGTCTGGTCGCCGACCACACTCACCAATTGCGAATACGCGCCCTGAATGCTGGTGGTGCTGCCATTGAGCGTATTTGCGGTCGCCAATTTGGCGATCAACAAGCCGTTGCGGCTGTCGCCGACGCCGCTGGTATTCGCACCGACGGTAAAGGTATCGCCCGCTGCCGGCGTGCCGCTGATTTGCGCAGTCCAGCCGTTGTAGCTGATGTTGCCATCGGCCGCATAGGTGGCGTTGGTCGCCAGCGTGGTCCCCGTGGTGGCGTCGGTCACATTGTAGGTGCCGGCATTGGGCGCGCCATTGAATGTGATACTCACCGAGTCTTTCAAATTCGCATTGACCGGCGGCGGGCCGTTGACCACGCCGGCGCTGATCGTGCCGGTTCCGGTATTCGAGCTTGACGCAGCGGTGACGATCGGCGCCGCCATCGCAATTTGCGAAGTGTTGGTAATCGCCACCGAGAAATTGGACGCGCCCGCGACGGTGGGCTGAATCAGGAAATTGTCGCCCGTGCTCGGTGTGCCGGTTGAGCTGAACGTCAAGCCATCGACTGCCGAGGCCGGTGGAAAAGTCGAACCCGAATAGGCAACGGTATTGGTCGATAGATTCGTCAAATTGTAATTGGTGCCATCGTACTCAAGCGAATAATTGGCCGTTGTGAGCGCGGTCGGATCTGAAACAGTGGTCGTCACCTGCATGCTGCCGGTATTATTGGTGCTGGAGGTGGTGACAGGGCTGCCGGCAGAAAACATCGCGACCCCGGCGTTGCCATTTTGATCCTGTCCCAATTCCTGCTGCGAGTTGACGACGCTGGCCAGGCCGATGGCCATCTGGCCCAGCGCATTTTCTGCCGGAATCAGGTTTTGCGAACGAAATTGCAAAAGCCCGCCGAGCGAGCCGCCGGTCAAGCTATTTTCGGAAATCGCGCTGGTCGTGTTGCCGGTCACGTACCCCACTTCCAACTGGCTTGCGTTAGTGGGAGATTCCACTGTGCCCAACTGATAGGCTTGCGTGCCGACCACCAATGGCTGCCCGGTGCCGATAGACACATTGTATGAATTGCCCTGGTTGACCACGGTCACACCAACCAGTTTGCTCAAACTGGAGACCACCTGATCGCGCTGGTCGAGCAAATCGTTCGGCGGCTGGCCGGCGTTGGAAGCCTCCGCTGTCGAAATCGATTGATTCAGGCTGGCCAGTTGGGTTGCATAACTGTTAATGCTTTGAACGGTCGTCGTAAGCTCGGAATTGACACCTTGGCCCAATTGGGTCAATTGCCCGGAGGTGCTTTGAAACTGCGATGCCAAAGTCTGCGCCGACGTCAACACGGTCTCGCGCGACGAGGCCGCACTCGGATTTGCCGTGGCAGTTTGCACGCTATCGAAAAAACTTTGAATCGATGGCGAAAGGCCTGATGTGGTATTCGCAAACATATTGTTGATCTGCGAAACCTGCGTGTAATTGGTATCGAGGCCGGAATAGGACGACTGCGCGACATTCTGTTGCGTGGCAAGGAATGTATTGTACATGCGCTGAATCGTCTGCACGTTGGTCCCCGACCCCACAAATCCGGAACCGCTATTTTGCCCGCCGTTTTCCGACTGCACGATACTTTCCCGGTTATATCCCGGGGTACTGGCGTTGGCGATATTATTCGAAGTCGTCTGCAAACCGAGTTGCGCGGCGGCTAATGCACTTTGGCCAATATTCAGTATGCTCATAATTTCTCTGACTTCTTTCCAGATCAATGCTGTTGACGGCAATATCGCAAAAAACTTGAATTGCGCAGACCTCAACTGCCTCCATCAAACGCAGATCATCCAGAATCGGCTCGCGCTACGCGAGCGACTTGTTGATAATATTTGCCAACTTCGCCGCATAATGCGGGTCGGTGGCATAACCCGCCTTTTGCAGACCTTGGGCAAAGCTGGTCGCATCATGTGAATTTGCCAATACCGCCCCATAGCGCGGGTTATTGCTTAACATCCTCGCATAATCGTGAAAGGCGTCCGCGTAGGAATCGTACACGCGGAATTTCTGCAACCTGGTTTGCGGCACGCCATTGATATACTCGGTCGTCGGCGTCTCCACGACTTTGCCCCGCCAACCCGAGGTCGCCTTGATGCCGAACACGTTATGGCTGCTGCTGCCGTCGGCCGCCTTGATTTCGCGTTTGCCCCAACCGCTTTCCAGCGCCGCCTGGCCCAGCATGAACTTGGCGGGGATGCCGGTCGCCTGGCTGGCTTTTTCCGCCTGCGGGCCAAGCAGGTCTTGAAACGCCTTGACGTGCGTCGACTGCGCCTTGACGCCAGTCGACTTGCCGGTCGATGGCCGCGCGGTGGCGCGCACTGCAGCGGCTTCGCCATTCTGGTTGTCTGTAGGCGAAACATGCCCCCCCGCATTGTTGCTTAACTGCCGCACCAGTGCGTTCGCCAGGCCGATGCCCTTGTCCGCCATCTTCTGCGACATTTGCTGATCCAGCATCGTGGTAAACATGCGGCTTTGCTCGTTGTCCATCGGGCCGTCTTGCGGAGTCGCATCGCGCATGCTCTTCAACATCATGTCGATGAACAAGGCCTCAAACTGCTTGGCTGCCGCCTTCGTCGCTTCCGGCGAATTCTGCTTGGCGGACAAGCGCAGGCCATTGAGTCCGTTGGCGTCGATGGCGAGCGAGGAGCTGTTGTCGGTTGGCGAGATCATAGTCGATTAAATAATTTCCAACTCGGCGTGCAGCGAACCTGCCGCCTTCATCGCCTGCAGGATCGATAGCAAATCCTGCGGCGTGGCGCCGATCGCATTGAGCGCCTTGACCACGTCGGCCAGCGAGGCGCCACCCTTCATCATCAACACCTGCCCAGGTTCCTTGGTAAGCTCGACCGGAGCTGCAGGCGCCGCTGCTGCTCCCCTGGCGCCAGCCGCCGGCGGTGGCGCCGAACTGACCGTCACCGACAGGTTGCCGTGCGAAATTGCGCAGGCGTCGAGCGTCACCGAGGTATTCATGACCACCGATCCGGTGCGGGCATTGACGATCACCTTGGCATTCGTCTCGGCAGGAATGACGCTCACGTTTTCCAGCATGCCGAGGAAGGCCACGCGCTCGTCGCTGCCCAGCGGCGCGCGCACACGAATCACGCGGCCATCTTGCGCCCGCGCGGTTTCGGAGCCGAAACGCTGGTTGACCGCTTCGACCACGCGGCTGGCGGTGGAAAAATCGGACTCGTTCAATTCCAGGTAGATCAAGTCGCCCTGTCCCAGCACCGCCGGCACCGTGCGCTCGACGCTGGCGCCGCCGGTGATGCGGCCAACGCTCAGATGATTCGGTTGCGCTTTCGTGCCGGCAGGCGCGCCGCCGACCGTGCCGACCAGGATGTTGCCTTGCGACATCGCATAAACTTTACCGTCCGCGCCTTTCAACGGCGTCATCAGCAACGTGCCGCCGCTCAAGCTCTTGGCATTGCCCATCGACGAAACCGTCACGTCGAAGGTTTGCCCCGGTTGCGCAAAGGACGGCAACGATGCGGTCACCACCACGGCGGCAACGTTCTTGAGCTGCAAATTCGCCGCCGCCGTAGCCGACAAATTGGTGCCCATCTGCTGCAGCATATTCAACACGCTTTGGATGGTGAACGGCGTTTGCGTAGTCTGGTCGCCGCTGCCATCGAGGCCGACCACCAAGCCGTAGCCGATCAGTTGATTCTCGCGCACGCCCTGTATGCTGGCCAAATCCCTGACCCGCTCGGCATTGCCGTCGACAGCCACGAGTGCGCAGGCGATGCCCACGCACGCCATCGACAATACCTTGAACAGTTGCCGCGTTACTTGCTTCATTTTTTTGCAACTCCCATGCTAGAACGGCGCCAGGCTCATGAAAAAGCGCGCCAACTCGGAGGAGAGCTCCGCGCTATCGTAGCGGCTGTCGGTTCGATATTCGACCCGCGCATCGGCAACCTGGGTCGACGATACGGTATTGTCGACGACGGTGGCCGGGCTGACCACGCCGGAAAAGCGGATGTATTCGACGCTCTTGTCGAGCGCGATCTGTTTCTCGCCGCTGACCACCAAATTGCCGTTGGGTAGAATTTCCAACACCGTCAAGCCCATCGTGCCGGTAAAATTATTACTCGATGTGATCGCCCCCGCATCGCTGAATTTGTTCGACGACGACGTGGAAACTCCAGCTTTGGCAGTGGTCGCGGCCGGCAGGCCCAGGATGGTCGGCGCCGAATAGGCGACGCTGCCGGCCTTGGTGTCCGACGCGGCAGCGGTCTTGCCGGCGCTGGTGCTTTCGACAATCGACATGATAATCACGTCGCCTACGACGCGTGCGCGGTAGTCTTCAAACATCGGCCGATACGAGGCCGCCTGGTATATCGAGCCGTTGACCGCGCTTGCCGAGATGCGCTCGGGCTTGACCGTGGTCGGGTGCTGGACGATGGAGGGCGGCGTTACCGCGCAGCCGGCCAGCAACGCCGTGACAGCAGTGAACAATAGGATAATACGGTACTTCTTCATTTTGCTACTCCATCTCGCGCCGCTGGCCGCCAATTCCGCATTTCAAAAATAAGCTTCGTTACAGTTGCGCCAAGGTCTGCAACATTTGATCGCTGGTCGTGATCGCCTTGCTGTTCAACTCGTAGGTGCGCTGCTCTTGAATCATGTTGACCATTTCCTCCACCACGTTTACGTTCGACGTTTCCACGTAGCCCTGGTTCAAGGTGCCGGCGCCGTTGGTGCCCGGTGTGTTGGTGCTGGGCGTGCCGGACGCACTGGTCTCCTGAAACAGGTTATCGCCCTTGGCTTGCAAACCGGCATTATTGATGAAGGTGGCAAGCTGCAGCGTTCCCACCTGGGTGGTCGCCACCGAGCCTTGCTGGGTAATCGACACCGTGCCATCGGCGCCGATGGTGACGCTTTGCGCGCTGGCCGGAATGGTGATTGCCGGCTGTATCGGATAGCCGCTGGCGGTCACCAACTGGCCCTGGTTATTGGTTTGAAACGAACCGTCGCGCGTATATTGCGTTGTGCCATCCGGCATCAGCACTTGAAAAAATCCATTGCCCTGAATTGCTACATCCAGATTATTATTCGTTTGCGACAGATTGCCCTGGGAAAACATCTGCTCGGTGGCGATCGGCCGCACGCCGGTGCCCATCTGCAGCCCGGACGGCAACTGGGTCTGTTCCGAGGATTGACCGCCAGGCTGGCGATCGATCTGATACAGCAAATCGGCGAACACGGCACGCCCGCGCTTGAAGCCGTTGGTGCTGACGTTGGCCAGATTGTTGGAAGTGACATCCATCGCAGTTTGCTGCGCTTCCATGCCGGTCTTGGCAATCCAAAGCGAACGAATCATTTCCTTCTCCCCAAATTCCACATCGCGTCAAGCGCGCTCGGCGAGCTGCGCCCAATATCGAAAATCTTTACTCTGCCGCCCTATCAAGCCAGCGTCATCACCTGGGCGGCGCTATTGTCCATCGTCTCCGCCGTCTTCAACATTGTCATATGCAAATCGAACTGGCGCGACAAGGAGATCATATTGACCATCGAATCCACCAGATTGACGTTGCTTCCCTCCAGCGTTCCGCTGGCGACCACCACATTGGCATCGGCTTCGACCGGCGCGCCGTTCTTGGTGCGAAACAATCCATCGTCGCCACGCACCAGATTTTGTGTCGCTGGATTCACCAATTTCAGCTTTCCCAGCGTCGTGACCGAGGTCGGCGTGGTCGTTTTGTCGATCGCCGATATGGTGCCGTCGGCGCCGATGGTGAGCGACATATTCGGCGGAATCGTGATCGGGCCGGCCTCGCCCGCGACCGCAACGCCGCTCTGCGTCTGCAATACGCCGTTGACGCTGACCTGCAACGCACCGTTGCGCGTATAGGCTTCGCTGCCGTCGTCCGTCTGCAACGTCAACCAGCCATTGCCTTGTATTGCCACGTCCAGCGAATTGCCGGTCTGTTGCATCGGACCGGGAGTAAAGTTGCTGCCTACGGTCGCATCGACGACGAAACTGCGCGTGGGCAAGCCGTCGCCGACGATAGGAACGGCACGAAAGCTATCGATCTGCGCGCGAAACCCGGTCGTCGATGCATTCGCAAGATTCTGCGATGTCGTCGCCTGCTGCTCCAGAGTGTGCTTGGCGCCGGTCATTGCCGTATAAATCAGGCGATCCATCTTATTCTCCAGTTATCGCGTCAAAAGCCGCGATAGGCACGCCAGCGCCATTCGCTAAAACGAATTGACATCAGCTATCTCAGCGTCACCAATGTTTGCAGAATGGTCTCTTCCGTCTTGATCGATTGCGAATTCGCCTGATAGTCTTCCTGAGCGGTAATCATGTTGACCAATTGACTGGTCAAGTCGACGTTCGAATCTTCGGTCGCCGACGATTGCAGCACGCCCAGGTTGCCTGTGCCGGGGACGCCGACCAAGGCCGCCCCGGATGTGGCAGTGGCCGCCCATTCGTTGTTGCCGAGATTTTGCAGCCCGTTCGAATCGGTAAAGCTGGCCAAGGCGATTTGCCCGAGCGTGGCCGATTTCCCATTCGTATAGGTGCCGACAATGGTGCCGTCGGCGCTGGCGGAAAAACCCGACAATTGGCCCGACGTATAGCCGTCTTGACTCAAGGTGGTGGTGGCAAAGGCGGCGCCGTATTGCGTGGTGCCGGTGAAATCGAGATTGAAGGCCAACGGCGTCGTCGCGCCGTTGGTGAGCGGCAGCGACATCGCGATGGGCACCGTGGTCGCGGTCGTATCGATCGCGCCGGCCGACGTAAAGGTCAGGGTGCCGACCGAGCCGTCGGGATTCGCGCCGGCAACTGCCGTGCCATCCAGGGTCGCATAGACTTCCCAGGTCGGCTCGGTCCCGGAAGCACCGCCAGTGGCGCCGGTCATCACATAGTACGATTGCAAGACGTGCGAATTACCCAAGCTGTCGTAAATAGTAACCGAAGACGAATTGTTGTAAGTCGCCGAATTGGTCGCACTGAACGGCGTGGTCGTCGGTGTTGTATCTTTTGAATCGAGATTCAATACCGCGTCGACCTTGGACGTCGCCGACGGTGCAATATTTGCCGTGTTGATCGTCAGATTGGTGGTCGATCCGGTCTGTAAAACACCGGCGGAGTTGGCCGCATAGCCTTGCAGAATGTCGCCAGCGGCATTCACGATGTTTCCACTCTTGTCCAACTGAAACTGACCGTTGCGCGTGTAACTGATCGTGCCGTTATTACTCATCTGATAGAACCCGCCACCGTTGATCGCAATATCCATCGGGTTGGTGGACGACGTGATGGTGCCTTGCGTGAACTGTTGTTCAACCGAGCCGACCGACACGCCAATACCGACCTGGCTGGCGCCTGACCCGCTCAGCGAGTTCGCGTACACATCCGAAAACAGCACTTCGGAAGACTTGAATCCAACCGTGCTGGCATTGGCAACATTGTTGCCGATCACCGACAAATTCTGGCTGGATGCTTCGAGACCGCTTAGTCCTTGTTCAAAGCCCATGATTTTCTCCTTTTTGCAGACCGTTAGGCGCGTGGGTTATCAATATATGCG
The DNA here is from genome assembly GCA_031291325.1 of Burkholderiaceae bacterium. Taxonomy (GTDB): domain Bacteria; phylum Pseudomonadota; class Gammaproteobacteria; order Burkholderiales; family Burkholderiaceae_D; genus PKWO01. Next base: position 57,789 of record JARLJG010000066.1, on the reverse strand, counting down.
GACGACGTTCGCCAGAGGCACCGAGCCGACATTGGCGACGTTGAGCGTCACACCGGAAGAGCCGGAGCTGACACTCGACACCGCGCCATATGCCAATCCGGTCGCGCCCGAAGTTGTTTTTCCGTCCGAAGTCGCCGTCACCGAGAACGTATATTGGCCGGCCGCCGCCGTCGCCCCCGACGATGTGGTGCCGTCCCACGCCAGCGGAACGGTGCCGACCGATTGCGCTCCCAAATCCATCTTATCGACCGTTTGCCCCGTAGAATCCTTGATTGTCACCGTCACGTCGGTCGACGCCGTCGTCACATTCACGCCGAACGCGGCGCTGCCGCTTGCCAGCGTCATGGTGTTGCCCGGAACCAGCACGTTTTGTCCGATCATCGAGGTCGCCTGCAAAGTCTGGCTGGATTGATAGCTGCTCAACAATGACGTCAGCGTCGTGTTGAGCGTATCGATGCCGCTGACAGTCGACAACTGTGCAAGCTGGCTAGTCATTTGCGAGTTATCCATCGGGTTCAGCGGATCCTGATTTTCCATCTGCGTAACCAGCAAAGTCATGAATTGATTTTGCGCCGCCGTGGCGCTGGAAGTGGAGCTCGACGATGTGCTCGACGTTCCATTCATCGCGGCAAGCAAGCTCGCGGACACTGTGTTGTTGGTACTCGTGGTCATTTCAATCTCCTTGCGTGGTAAGCGGCTCGATCATGTCAGGCGCCGATAACAGGTTCTCAAAAGGGCAATCGCTCATTGGCCAATGGTTAAGGTTTTCAACAGCATCGACTTGGCCGCATTCATCGTGTCGACATTGGTTTGATACGAACGGGACGCCGAAATCATGTTCACCATCTCCTCGACCACGTTGACATTCGGCATCGCCACGTAGCCGTTGGCGTCGGCCAGCGGATGCGACGGGTTATAGACCATTTTAGGCGCTGAGGAATCTTCCACAACCTGCTGCACCGCGACGCCGTTCGATTCTGCATCGCCCATCGGCACGGCGCTGAATACGACTTGCTTGGCGCGATAAACCTGCCCATCGGGGCCGCTCGCGCTGTCGGCATTGGCGATATTGCTGGCAGTGGCGTTAAGCCGCTGCGATTGTGCACTCATCGCGGAACCGGAGACATTGAATATATTAAATAGCGACATGGCGTTTAACTCTGGAGAACTGCCAGCATATCCTTGATCTGCGACGTGATCAGGGTCAAACCGGCTTCGTAGTGCACCGCGTTATCGGAAAACTGATTGCGCTCAACATCCATATCGACGGTATTGCCATCGGCATTGGGTTGCACCGAGGTCCGGTAGAGGATCGTCGCGCCGTCGCTTCCTTTGGAGCCGTCGACCGTGGCATTGGCGTCCAAATGCGCGGGATCGGTCTTCTTCAACGCCGTCGCGGACGTATCGCTGCGCTCTAGTGCCGATTGCAAAGACTTGCTAAAATCGATGTCGCGCGCCTTGTAGTTCGGCGTATCGGCGTTGGCGATATTCGACGCCAGCAATTGCTGGCGTTGGGCGCGCAGATTGACTGCGGTCTCGTTGACGCGCAGGTAATCGTCTAGCACTCCGCTCATGTCAGCTCCCACATCAGTCGAATAGTCGTATAGGCCATAGCGCAAATTGCTTCTAGACATCTTTAAAAATCGTAGCGAGCGGCCCAAGTTCGGGTCGAGAAGCGGAACTGTACGACTGTACAGTGAGCATCGCAGACCCAAAATTGGCCCGCGCAGTAGATTTTCAGAGATGTCCTCATGGATTTGTATAGCCTCGATCATACTCAGTGCACGAACGCACGATCGACTGATAAGACAATAAAACGCAGGTCTATTCCGCGCTTAACTTAGTTCTGCTCTGGGTAACATATGGCATGGGTCCAATTTATCGTCTGCGATGAAAATGCTTAAAATTACCGTGCACTTGTTGGTTTGGCTGGCGCTTGCCGGCGCTGCACGCGCAACCGAGCTTGCGCCGCGCCAGGATGCCGGCGCGATGCGAATTGCCGTCGAGCAATTTTTACTCATTCAATCGGGCGGTATTCCAGGCGAGATCAGCATAAGTGTCGGCAACGTCGATGCCCACTTATATCTGCCAAGCTGCCCCACCCTGGAGCCATTCTTGCCGAGCGGCAATAAGGCCTGGGGTAAAACTACCGTGGGTGTGCGTTGCAGCGAACCATCGCATTGGACTGTGTATATTCCGGCTACCATCCACGTGGTCGGCGACTACGTTGCCGCCATCGCCCCTCTGGTGCAAGGCCAAGTCATCGGCGAGCACGATGTGGCCGTCGTGCGCGGCGATCTGACCACGCTTCCGGCTGGCGTCATAACCGATTTGTCGCATGCAATCGGCTATAGCGCCGCCCGATCGTTGCCCGCAGGCGTGCCGCTGCGCCTGGACTCGCTGCGTATCCAACAAGCCGTGCAGCAAGGGCAGATCGTGCGCCTGATATCATCCGGCGAAGGATTTCGAGTATCCGCCGAAGGGCGTGCCTTGGCCAATGCAATGGATGGCCAACTGGTTCAAGCGAAGACGGCGGGCGGTCAGATTGTCAGCGGTATCGCGAAAATGGGCGGCACTTTAGAAGTAACCTATTAAAAGACAAGCAAGCAACGCAAATCCGGGCTAAAGTTAAGTGGTATTCTGCCGTAACAGAATCAGGGCAATACCATTGAACAGATAAACGGATGAGGACGAAGTCGTGAAAATTGATGACTCAATCAAGAAAACCGGAAGCTTGGGCGTTACTTCAACGCAAACGCGAGCGGGTAAAGGCGTAAGCAAAGCCAGCACGACTAGTGTTTCGTCTGATAACGTGCATCGTTCGTCCCAGTTGCAAGGCTTGGAGGGACAGGTCGCCACGAGCAGCGTATTCGACGCCAATAAAGTCGACGAAATCAAGGCAGCCATTGCCGGCGGACAGTTCCAGGTAAACCCGGAAAAAGTGGCCAATGGACTTATCAATAACGTAACAGATCTATTGCAAACCCAGACTGCATAATAATATGACCGTCGAATCCGCCACCCCTGCGGCAACCTTGAAAGAGGAATACCAACTGGCCCAGCAACTGATCGAGCTGCTCAAGCAGGAACAGGCGCATTTGATCAAGGCGGATATCGAAGGGTTGATGGCGGTTACCGGAGAAAAGGCAAGAGCTGCTTCTCACATGTCGGAACTGACGAACCGACGCTACCGGAATTTGGCGAACGCAGGCTTTGCGCCGAAGGAAGGCGGCATGCGAGAGTGGCTGGAAAGCGCAGCGTCTCATGGCGATGCCGCCAACAGCTGGCAAGAACTGCTGAAACTGGCGCGCTCGGCAAAATCACTCAACAACACAAATGGTTTGCTGATTACCAAGCACATGGCGCGCAATCAAAAAGCGCTGAATGTATTGCAAGGCGGCCGCAGCAACAGTTTCTACGGTCCAAATGGCCAATCGACCGCAACCATCCGCTCGCGCGGACTGGTGGTAGGCTGAGCTGAACTCAAGGATTCTTGGCGGCATCCACCGGGACCGGCACTTCCTTGGCTGCATCGGGCACGCCGGACAAAATCATCACTTCGACGCGCCGATTGCGCGAACGTCCTTCCGGCGTGTCGTTCGGCCCGACCGGATCGTTGGCCCCATGCCCGACTGCAGTCAATCGCCCGGCGTCGATTCCGGCATCGACCAATAGCCTGACCACCGCGCTGGCACGCGCCGCCGAGAGTTCCCAATTGGACGCAAAAAACGGCGTGGCGATCGGCACGTTGTCGGTGTAGCCTTCCACTTGCAACGCATGCTTGTCATTTTTCAGCACGGTCGCCACCGCACGCAGCGCCTGCCCGGAGTCGTTGGTCAACTTGGCTTCGCCAGTGGCAAACAATACGCTGGCGTTGATCTCGACATTGATGCCGCGACTGCTCTGCGTGACATGCACCTTGCCCTGTTTGACCAGCGGCGCGAGCGCCCTTTGTATGTCACGAGCCATATCGGTGAGTTGCTCTTTCTCGCGCCGCACCGCATTTTCGCGCTTCTGGTTCACGAACGATTTCTGCTGCCCGCCGATCACGAGTCCCATTTTCGAGTTGTTGGTCAACAGGACCGGCGCCCGACCAAAAGCGCTGCCTAGAGCATCCGACAAGACCCGATATTTTCCGGTGTTGACCGAGGAAATCGCGTACATGACAACGAAAAAAGCGAACAGCAAGGTGATGAAATCGGCGTACGACACCATCCATCGTTCGTGGTTATCGTGTTCTTCTTCGCTTTTTCTTCTTGCCATATTCGTCTGCCAGCGAAATACCTGTATCTAGGAAAGGTTAGTTACTAACTCCCTACCAACGCAATCACCTTGCCAATGAACTTATGCACATCCTCATGAATTTCATCCGCAATCATGCTCATTGCGATCTCATTACGAATAAGCTTAACTGACGGATTTCCACTTTGTAGTTGTTGGAATAATGAATTGTCACCTGAGAATAAAATCCGCTTACCATCTACAACGCTGAATACATTCGCCGTTACATTCCGCCAAGTTTTCCCTGGCGGCAAAGTTAAGTTCTCTCCGATAAAAAACTCATCGATCATGCGAAGAACCTGCACCGCAAACAGATCGTCCTCACCACAAAGCAATTTCCGTGCCGCCGCTCTTTTCCATGCATCGGGCACAAGCAGATAGTTTTCAATATTCTTGCGTGTCCACTCGGCCACGGCTGGGTTGTCAACTGAAGGATGCCACGCTGCGTCGCCATCGTAGTCGAAAAGTATCAATCTCGATACTTTTGGTATGATCTGTTGCAATCCCCCGAAGTGTCCGTCAGCCCTATCCTTCATATCCTTCTTGTTGCCGCCACCCATTGTTTTGAAGCAAAACTTGTCCAACGCGACCTGTGCGTTGCATTGCTCTGCCCAAGCACGCAAAATGCGCTCGTCGTCCTCGCCCTCAACGTAAAGAATATAAGGCGACGCCATTAGCCGCGTAATCTCCTCGTTGGAAACGTCAGCCATTGCCCTAAGTACATCGGGGGAAGACTGAATGCGTTTTGGTACTTGGCCTAACAAGGACACGATCTGGCTGGCATCGACACCGCGCGCGAATTCCTCTGCGTGCGTAGCAATCAGAAACTGAATGTTCCGCTCAAGAGACTTCTTCTTGAAGTAATCCAGAATTTCGCGTTGCAAATTTACATGGAGGTGTGCGTCCGGCTCATCCAACAATATAGTTGTGGGCTTATAGCCATACAAAAATGCCAGCAGGGTCAATGTTTGATGAAAGCCGCTCCCCGCTGAAATAATGTCATAGTCCTTGTCCCTGTGATGGTACTCTACGGTGATGTAGACATCCTTGGCCGATTCATATTTCGGCTCGTGAATCGTAACCGAAAACCAACGCTCAATAATGTCAGCCAACTCTTTCCAATCAGCTGGCGGAGTATATCCTTTACTTATCCGTCCATCCTTTCCACGAACTGGCGAAGGACATACCCATAACAGCAAATTGCGCAGTACGCTACCAGGTTGACTTTTACCCACTTGCTGCCGGATCGGGGAAATATCTAACCACTTCTCCGTAGGTTCCAATCCAGAAAATGGCGGCACATAAGCAATTCTCGGTAAGTCATCCTGTTTTTCACATTCACGAAACTTCGCCCATCCATCGCTGGGAATGGCATAAATGGTTTGCGGCGAGTGATAGCGTAGTTCAACCCCAAACGAATCAGTCTCGCCGGACTCTCGCCGCCACACCACGTTAATACTAATTAGAATATATTCCTGCTTCTTGGCACCATTGACCACAGGCCAGTGACGATCCGTTCTGTCTTTCCAAAGCAAGTTGAATTCCGGAACCGGCAATGCCGTGAAATTTGGTAACACAACTTGGATTCCTTTGGAACCACTACGTTTTGATCGATGAAATTCGTCCACACAAAATTGCCAGATTGCCAGCGACTGCAGGACTGTGCTCTTGCCGCTGTTGTTTCGGCCAACCAATAGGTCGAACTGAGTAAAATCATAGACCTGTTCGCCAACACTCTTAAAATTTCGCAGGGTCAATTGTGTAATCATTCGTGCGTTCTCTTGTCGTCGGAATGTCGGACATCAGTCGGAAACAACCATCCAAAAACCGTGGCCGCCGCCTGCCGGTCAATAAGTCGTCATGCGTTCTTCGATGATGCGCGGATTCTCGCCGGTCGCAATGGCGCAAAACACGTCGGCGATCATCTCGCGTTTCACAATTTCACGGTTCACCATCGATCGGAGCTTGGCTCCGATCGGCAAAAACACCAGATTTGCCAAGCCGACACCGTAAATGGTGGCGACGAATGCAACTGCGATCCCGCTGCCCAGCCGGCTCGGGTCGGACAAATTTTCCATCACATGGATCAAGCCCAGGACGGCGCCCAAGATCCCCACCGTCGGGGAATAACCGCCGGCCGACTCCCACACTTTCACCGCCAGGCGCTGCCGGCTTTCAAAGTCGGATATTTCGACATCCAGGATTTCGCGCAACTTGAACGGGTCGACGCCGTCGACGATCAGACGCAAGCCCTTGGCAACATAGGGGTCGCGCACGGAATCCAGCTGACGCTCCAGGCTGAGCAAGCCTTCGCGGCGCGCTGTCACGCTCCAACTGACGACATCGCGCTTGATGTCGCGCAGGCGGTCAGACGGCGGCAGGAAAACCCATAATCCCATGCGCACGCCGCGCAGGAATAGCGACAACCCGCTTTGCAAGAGCACCGCGCCCAGCGTCCCGACGACCACAATGATAAAAGCGGCGGGTTGAATCAGCGAGCTCAACTCGCCGCCTTCCAAGGCCTGACCGACAACAATGCCGGCCAGCGCAAGGAGCAGCCCCGCTACGCTACCCCAGTCCACGCTTTTTCCCTGAGGGTTGAACGCAGCCGCGCGATGGCCTGGCTATGCAACTGGCAGACGCGCGATTCGGAGACCCCCATCACGGCGCCGATCTCCTTCAAGTTCATTTCCTGTTCGTAGTAGAGGCCCATCAAAATCTTTTCTCGCTCAGGCAAGGTGTTGATCGCTTCGACCAAGGCGGCCCGAAAGCCGGTATTCATCAGGGTTTGCAGCGGATCTTCGCCCTCGTCGGCGCAATAGCGGTCGAGAAAGTGTTCATTGCCGTTGCCGTCGCCATCGTGGAAATCTTCGTAATACACCAGTTGGTGCCCGCCGCCGTCGGTCAGCAAATCCTGGTAGTCGGCCAGCGACAATTTGAGTTGCTTGGCCACTTCGCTTTCGTTCGGCGGGCGTCCCAGCTTTTGCTGTAACGCGCTCATCGCCGTTTCGATCTTGCGCATATTTTGCCGCATGCTGCGCGGCAGCCAATCGCTGCTGCGCAACTCGTCGAGCATGGCGCCGCGTATGCGCTGCACCGCGTAGGTTTCAAATTGCGCGCCGTGCGTCTCTTCGTAGCGGCTGACCGCGTCCAGCAGGCCGATCATCCCGGCCTGGATCAAATCGTCCACTTCGACGCTGGGTGGCAATTTGGCCTTCAATTGATGGGCAAGGCGCTTGACCAGCGGAGCATGCTCCACCAGCAATTGGTTCTTGTCGGCCTTCCCTTCTGCGGTATACATAAATCAAATCACCTAGTTAGCACCGACGGCATGCATGGCACCCATTCCAAGCATCACTTCAGGACCAGCCACCCGCCCGGCGAGGCGTCGGAACGCAACCGACGCTCCCGCCAAAGGAAAGGCATCCACCACCGACCGCCCCAGGCGGGCGGCACGTCTGACATGTTCGTCTTCCGGCACCGAACCGAGCCAGTTCAATTGCACGGCCAAATAGCGATTCGATGCCTTAGCCATATTATCGTACACTACTTGCGCCTCCTGGTCAGTTGCTCCGGTCACAAGTATGCCAAATGGGCGACGCCCCAGTTGCGCGTTGAGCCGTTTCACGATCGAATATGCGGCCTTGATCGAACTGGCGCCGGTCGAGACCTGCACCACGATTTCGCCGTTGACCAGCGACGCAAGCGGCAACGCATCGGCGGCGTCCAACTCGCCGTCGACCAATAGGATATCAGCTTGGCGCGCCATCAAATCAAAGATGTTGGCAAGACGCCGCGCTTTTGCTGCTTCGGCCAATTCTTCGGCATCGCGCCGACCGCCGCGCGTCAACATGGCAACACTGAACCCTTGCGGCATTGGATGAATCACGTCGCTTAACGCACGCTGCTGGCAAGCCACGTCGAGCAGCGTGCCCGCGTGCGGCAGTTCCAGCCGCGCGCAGATACCGTGCGAGCCGGAGCGCGCATCGACCAATGTCACATGATTGCCGGCCCGCACCAAGGACGCGCCAAGATTGGACAGCATCGCGCTTTTTTCATCGTCCGGCGTGGCCGATAAAAAAGTGAAGACGCGCGGCTTGGGCCCGGCCAGCATGCGCCGCAAACCCTCCGCCTGGTCGAAGTCGAAACTAGCCAAGAAGCACCCCGCGCAGATTCTTATCGTTCATATTACGCGCCGTATTGGCGACCACCAAGGGCAATTCGTCATCGTTGTATTGAAAAGGCGCAGTTTCCCTCTTTAATTTGAATGCGCGGTCGACCAGGTATTGCTGGTTGGCCACATGCAAATCTTCCGGTACTCGTTGCCCATTTGCAACATAGTATAAATTCAATTTCTGTCGAATGACAACGTCCAGTGCACTGCCGATGGTCGCGGCCTCGTCCAGTTTCGTCATGATGACGCCGGCCAGGCCATCGCCCTGATACGAGCGCACCACTTCATTGAGCGTTTCGCCGGTCGACGTCGCCGCCAGACACAACAGGCGCTTCACCTTGGTGCCGGAACCGGACAGCATCGACACTTGTTCGGCCACCATTTTGTCGCGCTGGCTCATGCCGACCGTATCGATGAGCACGGTATGTTTGCTCTTGAGTTCGTCCAGTGCGATGCGCAGGTCGGCTTCGTCCTTGACCGAATGCACCATCACTCCCAAAATCTTGCCGTAGATGCGCAATTGCTCGTAGCCGCCGATACGATAGCCGTCGGTCGTGATCAATGCCAGCTTGCCGGGGCCGTGCCGCATCACGCAGCGCGCCGCCAGTTTTGCGGTAGTCGTGGTCTTGCCGACTCCGGTCGGCCCGACCAGTGCATAGACCCCGCCCTTTTCCAGGATTTCGCTTTCATTGTTCACCGTCGCCAGATTGCGTGCCAGGATGGTCTTGATCCAGGCTAGTCCGCCTTCCGCGCTGATGCCGGCAGGAAGCTTTTCGACCAGGTAGCGTGCCAGGGTTGCGCTGAAACCCGCCGCCAGCATCTCCTTCAACGCCTGCGTCATGACCGGATTGCGTTTTTGCTGCGCCCCGCCCCAGGCGATTTCGGCCAATTGCCCTTCCAGCATGCTGCGCATCGAGCGAATCTCGGACATCACCTCGTTCAACTCGGTGGCGCTTGCCGCATCCGGCAGCGCCGCCTGCCGCGCCGCCTCCATCGCGCTGGCCAGGCTGGCCGCCTGATCGCTGTCGAGTCTGCGATTGTGCGCATTGCCCACGGCAATCGGCGGTTCCGGGCGCGTCTCTTTCTCTTGCTTGGGCGTTGCCAGCGAGGCGATATCCTCGCCCGCCAGGGCCAGGATCTCAACCACGCCGTTGACGGTTCGATTCGACAGAATCACGGCATCGGCGCCAAGCGTATCGCGTACTTGACGCCACGCTTCACGCGATGTATTTGCTGTAAACTTCTGGACATTCATGCTTGACCTCCAACCAGGCGGGTAACTTTAATCGTTTTCGATTCGGGTAATTCGGCTTGCGAAAGCACTTTGAGCTGCGGCAGCGCGCGCCGCAGGAAGCGCGCCAGCAACGCGCGCAGCGGGGCCGGCACCAGCAGCACCGGTGTCAAGCCCATCTGCTCTTGATGACGCGTCGCCTGCTCGGCCTGCACGGCGATCGTGTCGGCCAGGCCAGGCTCGATTCCGGTCCCGTCCGGGCCGCTGGTCTGCAAGGCTTGCAGCAGCAGGCGCTCCAGGCGATTGTCGAGCGTCATGACCGACAATTCATTGGTGGACGGGAAGATTTGCTGGACGATCGCGCGTCCCAACGCCACGCGCACCAGCGCGGTCAGTTCGTTGGCGTCGCGCACGGTGGCCGCATGTTCGGCAATGGTCTCGATGATGCTGCGCATATCGCGGATATGCACCCCTTCGGTCAACAGGTTTTGCAGCACTTTTTGCAGGGTTGCCAGCGAAATCGTCTTCGGTACCAGGTCTTCCAGCAATTTCGGCGATTCCTTGGCCAGGTGGTCGAGCAATTGCTGCACTTCCTGGCGTCCCAGCAATTCCGCCGCATGGGTCGTAATCAAATGATTGAGATGGGTTGCCACCACGGTGCCGGCATCGACCACGGTGTATCCCATCGTTTGCGCCTGTTCGCGCATGCCGGCGTCGATCCAGGTGGCCGGCAAACCGAAGGCCGGGTCGCTGGTGACCGGGCCGGGCAAGGGCCCGCTGACCATGCCCGGATTGATCGCCAGGAATTGCCCGGCATGCGCCTCGCCGGCGCCCACTTCGACGCCTTTGAGGGTGATGCGATAGGCAGACGGCTTCAGTTCAAGGTTATCGCGGATATGCACCGGCGGCGCCAGGAACCCGACTTCCTGCGCGAATTTCTTGCGGATGCCCTTGATTCTGCGCAGCAGCTCGCCGCTTTGCGTCTTGTCCACCAACGGAATCAAGCGATATCCGACTTCCAATCCCAAGGTATCGACCGGCACGATGTCTTGCCAGGTTGCCTCCTCTTCCGGTGCAGCCGTCGGCGGCGGCGGCGGTGGCGGCACGGCAGCCGCCGCCTTGGCCTTTTGCGTCACCACGAATGCCATCGTCGCCAGCAACACGGCGAGAAACAAGAATGCCACGTGCGGCATGCCGGGAATGATGCCCATGCCGCCGATGATCGCCGCGGTGATGTACATCACCTGCGGCTTGGCAAACAACTGGCCGACCAACTGGCCGCCGATGTCCTGGTCGCTGGCCACGCGCGACACCACCACGCCGGCTGCCGTCGAAATTATCAGGGAAGGAATTTGCGCCACCAAGCCGTCGCCGATCGCCAACAGCGTGTAGCTCTTGATGGCGACCGCGAAATCGAGATCGTGCTGAACCATGCCGACGATCAAGCCGCCGACAATATTGATGACGGTGACGATGATGCCGGCGATCGCGTCGCCGCGCACATATTTGCTGGCGCCGTCCATTGCTCCATAGAATTCTGCTTCCTGGCCGACTTCCTTGCGCCGCTTGCGGGCGTCCTGCTCGCCGATCAAGCCGGCGTTCAAGTCGGCGTCGATCGCCATTTGCTTGCCGGGCATCGCATCCAACGCAAAGCGCGCGCCGACTTCGGCGATACGTCCGGCGCCCTTGGTCACCACGGTGAAATTGATGATGGTCAGGATGATGAACACGATGATACCCACCGCATAGTTGCCGCCGATCAAGAAGTGGCCAAAGGCTTCGATCACTTTGCCGGCTGCGTCCGGGCCGGTATGGCCTTCGGTCAGCACCACGCGAGTCGATGCCACGTTAAGCGACAGGCGCAACATGGTGCTCACCAACAGCACCGTCGGAAACACCATGAAATCGAGCGGCTTGACGGTGTACAGGCTGGTCAGCAGCACGATCACCGACAAGGCAATATTGAAACTGAAGAAAATGTCGAGCGCAAAGGCCGGCAACGGCAAGATCATCATCGACAGCATCATGATGATAATCACTGGCGCGGCGAAGGCCCGCGAGCCTGCGCCGGTCATCCATAAGGGTAATTTCAAACTATCCATGCTTCGCGCTATCCATTATTCTTCATGACGCCGGTCCGGCTGGCGCCGCATTCTGCGGATCGAGTTCCGGCGGGACGTCGAGTTCTGCCGGCAATTCGGGACGCTTGCCGCCTTGTTTGTTATAGGCGCGCAATTGAAATACGTAGGCCAGCACTTCGGCCACCGCCGTATACAGCGCCTGCGGAATTTCCTCGCCCAATTCGGTGTGCTTATGCAGCGCGCGCGCCAAAGCCGGCGCTTCCAGCAAGGGCACGTTATGCTCCGCAGCCAGTTCGCGGATGCGCGCCGCCACCGCATCGGCGCCTTTGGCGACCACGCGCGGCGCGCCTCGGCTACCGTCTGCATACTGCAACGCCACCGCGTAATGGGTCGGGTTGGTGACCACCACGTCGGCCTTGGGCACTGCTGCCATCATCCTGCGACGCGCCATCTCGCGCTGCAAATTGCGTATCCTCGCCTTGATTTCAGGATTACCGTCGGATTCCTTGGATTCCTGGCGCAATTCCTGGCGCGTCATTTTCAATTTGTTTGCGTATTGCCACATCTGATAAGGGGCGTCGATCATCGCGATGAGCACCAGGCTGCTGACGATGCCGATGAAGCTGGTCAGCAACAGGTGCGCGACGTGATCGCTGCCGGTTTTCAGCGGTTCGGCAGTCAAACCCAGCATGGCGTCGATCTGGTGCGACATGACCATCCAAGCCACGGTTCCAACCAGGGTCGCTTTACCGATCGCCTTGAACAACTCTACCAAGGCGCGCACCGAAAGCATGTTGCCCAGCCCGGAAATGGGGTTCAACTTGCCGAAATTGGGTTGCAAGGCAGTGACGCTGAAAAGCCATCCGCCGATCAGCAGCGGCGACGCCAATGCAGCCAACATCAGCAACCCCGCGAACGGCGCAAATACCAATAAAAGTTGGCCAATGTTGCCGCCGATGCGCATGATGAGCAGGTTCGGGTCGTAGATCGATGCCCGATCCAATGCCAGAACGGATACCAGCATGCTCTCCATTTGACGAGTGACTGCACCGCCCATGAACCAGATGCCTAACGCGGCAGCCATCAAAACGGTGCAAGTCGACAATTCGCGCGATCGGGGAACGTCGCCATCCTCGCGCGCCTGCTCTATGCGGCGCGCTGAGGGCGGTTCGGTACGTTCAAGGTCGCTATCTTCGGCCATCGCCGACTCCCAAAATCACATTGCCTGCAAAACGGACGCAAGGCGGGTCATGGGATCGATTATTGGTCAGAACCGCAATGGCTCATCGACTGAACAGGGAGGGAATCCGCCCGCTTTTTCGTTGGTAATCCGAAACATCGCTAGGGAAGGTGAATGCGATGGGCGCGCCGACGTGAAAAAGGGGCCGAACGGCCCCTTGCACCCCTCCGTCTTTCCCGCGAAGGCGGGAATCCATAGGCCGGTAGACGCAGCAGATGCCCTATGGATTCCCGCCTTCGCGGGAAAGACGGAGGTTTTGCATATTTAGTAGATATTTCCAACACAGTTTGAATCACGCTCAATGCTTGACGTTCTGCGCCCAAGCGAGCGCAGCGAGATGCGCTTCGTTGACTTGAGCCGGGCTGATAAACAGCGAATCGGCCAATTCTCCGATTTTTCCATTATTCTTTTCGCAAGATTCTGCCAATGCCAGAAACGGTCCGTACATCCCTTCGCGCGTCAGCAAGGCTTGCGTCACCGGCTCGGACAATTGGATATTGCTCAATACCTCGTCCATCGGAATACCCAGCAGGCGGTCCAGAAGTGAAAACATCCCTGCCACAAACAGGTTTTCCAGCTCCGCTTTGGGAATGAATCCTTTGCCCAGCAATTCGGCGAAGCGCCCGCGCACCACCGCAGTTTGCATCAACACCGGCGAATAGCCGCCGCCGCCGGCGGTTGCCATCAGCACCGAGAGCCAGCGATACAGCGGCGAATAGCCCAGCATGGTCACCGCATGGCGCAGCGATTGGATTTCGGCGCCGAGTCCGAAGCCGGCAGAATTAATATAACGCAACAATTTATACGACAGACCCGCATCGCGCTTCAACACGCCTTCCAATTGACGCACATCGGCATTTTTTCGCACCATGTCCATCAACTGCAAGATCATTGCCTGCGCCGGGTTCAAGCCTTTCGGATGGCTGCCCGGCTTGGTGGTCATGTAGAGATTGCCGACAAACGCGTCCAGGCCAAGCGAAGCGCAAGAATCGTAGGCTTCCCAGGTTTGAATGCCGCGCGCCACCATGCGCAGCGAAGTTTGCTTCAAGGACGCGTACAATCGGGCTTGCGCCGCGAGATGCTCCGGGTCGAAAGCCACTTCGATATGGGTCACCAGCGGCAGCAAAGCCTTGTCGTGACCGTTCAAGTCGGCATCGCGCAAGGAAATGCCATAGCCTTCGGCGCGCATCGCCTTTAACGCCTGCGCTACCTCGGGGTTGGAAAAATCCGACGCCAGAACGGTCAAGACGACATTTTTCGGCGGCAACGCGACCATTGCCTCGCTCAAGATCAAGGTCGGCGACGCGTCCAGGAATACCAGGTTGTCCTCCAGCATCCAGCCGCTTTCCTGGCGATTCAATTCCTTGGCAATAAACTCGACCAAGTCGACGCCATCCGAAGCGCTCAACGTAGTGGCGGAGCCGGCTTGCAGACTCAGTTCATAACCGAGGACCTTTTGTTTTGGATCCAGCAGAGGCTCGCGGACAATAAAGTTCGTGTCTAACATGGGAATTCAATACCGGATTAAGAGGGAAAATCAACGAACACAGGACCGACAACAGACGCGTTGCCGGCTTTCGATCAAAAACCCAGACTTTCGAGCAAATCGTCCACTTGTCCTTGATCGGAGACTACCTCAGTATTTCCCTCGGGATTAATTTGCGGGCCATTCAACAGACCCGAGCCGGCGTCGCGCCGTATATCTGGCGGTGCATAGTCCATCAGCAATTGCACCAATTGCTGCTCGATGCCATGCGCCAGTTCCGTCACCTTTTTGATTACCTGGCCAGTCAGGTCTTGAAAATCCTGCGCCATCATGATTTCCATCAACTGCTGCTTGGTCGCGTTCGCATTGCGGTGCGCCTGGCCCAGATAAACGATGGTCTTCTCGGCCAATGCCCGGTATTGCGCCTCGGAAAACGACGACGTCAGCAAATCCTGCCAGTTGTTTCCCAACGCGTTGGCGCCATGATCGATTTCGTCTTGCAACGGTCCCGCCGCATCGGTGGCGTTGAGAACGCGTTGCGCCGCCTGTTCGGTCATCCTGGCGACGTAATCGAGACGATCGCGCGCATCGGGAATATCGTGCGCCGCTCTTTCCAGCAATTTGTCGAAACCGAGTCCGCGCAAACTGTCGTGCAAAGTCCGCGTCATCTGGCCGACCCGCAGCAAGACTTCGTTCTGCGCATTCGATTCCATACCGCTATCGATCGGCTGGGGTGCCGCTTCTTGCGGTTTGGAAGGTTCGATCTCCATATCAGGCTCCGACTTTGTCCAACTTTTCAAATATCTTCGCCAATTTTTCGTCGAGTGTTGCTGCCGTGAATGGCTTGACAACATAGCCGCTGGCGCCAGCCTGTGCCGCTGCGATGATGTTTTCCTTCTTGGCCTCGGCCGTCACCATCAGGACCGGCAGCTTGGCCAGCGCGGCGTCGGCGCGAATGGCTTGCAGCATCGCCAATCCATCCATGACCGGCATATTCCAGTCGGAGATGACGAAATCGAACGGTTCGCTGCGCAATTTGGATAGCGCCATTTGCCCGTCTTCGGCTTCATCCACGTTCGAGTATCCCAATTCCTTGAGAAGATTGCGCACGATACGACGCATCGTCGAAAAGTCGTCGACAATCAGAAATTTAGTATTCGGACCAGCCATGAATTGCTCCAATGCGTCTTAAAAGCCGTTATCAATCTTGTGCGCGACCGGGATACACCCGAGCGCGGCATATTTATCGCTATTATGCACCTCTACACCCGCAATGCGCGACTACTGTGGGCCGCCAGATACGCCAACACCATGCCCGGCAAATCGTTGAGTGCCCCGACCTCGTGCGTGGCGCCGACTGCAATGGCCTCGCGCGGCATGCCGAAGACGACGCAGCTGGCCTCGTCCTGGGCGAAATTATGAGCACCGGCCTTTTTCATTTCCAGCATGCCGAGTGCGCCATCCTTGCCCATTCCCGTAAGAATAACACCCACTGCGTTCTTGCCGGCGCAAACCGCTGCCGAATTGAACAAGACATCGACCGATGGCCGATGGCGGTTCACCGGCGGCCCCTGGTCCAGATGCGTCACATAGTTGGCGCCGCTGCGCGCCAACAAAAGGTGCGAATGGCCCGGAGCGATAAAAGCATGCCCCGGCAAGATACGCTCGCCGTTTTCCGCTTCTTTGACCGAAATCTTGCAGATGCCATCGAGCCGCTTGGCAAACGATCGCGTGAACCCCTCCGGCATATGCTGGGTGATCAAAATTCCGGGGCAGTCGGACGGCATCTGCATCAGGAAATCCTTGATCGCCTCGGTGCCGCCGGTCGACGCGCCGACGATGATCAATTTTTCGCTGCTGGTCAGCGGATTGCGAATGAGCGGCAACGCGCCGTTCTGACCGGCATCGGCAGGCGCGATCTGACGCGGCTTGACGCGCGCCTTGGCGGCAGCGCGAATCTTCTCGGCGATCAGTTCCGTATACTCGCGCATCCCGCTTTGAATCGATATCTTTGGCTTGGTCACAAAATCGACCGCCCCCAATTCCAGCGCCCGCAACGTGATCTCGGAGCCGCGCTCGGTCAAGGACGACACCATCAACACCGGCATCGGCCGCAGACGCATCAATTTTTCGAGAAAATCGAGACCGTCCATCTTGGGCATTTCGACATCCAGCGTCAAGACGTCCGGATTGGTCTGCTTGATCAATTCCCGCGCCACCAGCGGATCGGGCGCCACGCCGACGACTTCCATGTCGGGTTGACTTCGCACGATTTCGCTCATGACGCTGCGAATGAGCGCCGAATCGTCAACAATCAAAACCTTGATTTTCATTCCACATGCTTTCCGGGACTCGCCCTATACCCCGACACGATTAGAGCGCAACACAAGCTTGCCCGCAGGTTGGGAAAAAACCGCCCAGCGCATGGCGCCAAGGCCGTTTCGAGGTCGCGCTGCGGTGCGCAGAATCCGCGCCACGGCTTAAAACAGCTCGACATCGCCACTGACCTTGCTGGTCTGCAACCGGCTCGCATAATCCTGCTCGCGGTTGACCAACGTGTTGTTATTCATTTGTTTCAACTTCTTGACCAATACTTTACCGGTTCGCGGGAAAAAGTAAACCTTGCGCGGGTGAATATCGTTCAAGTCCTCGGCGACGATCCGTATATTTTCCGCCCGCAGGTAGTCGCGCACGAATTGCGCATTGCGCTCGCCGACGTTGATCGCGATAAAGCCGCGCAACACATTACCGCCGCCGAACACCTTGGCTTCAAGATTTTCGCGCCTGGCCCCGGCCTTGAGCACATCGTTGATCAACACTTCCATCGCGTAGGTGCCGTACCGCATCGAGGCCGACACCGGGCTGTCTGCATCCCCCCCGCCGTCGGGCAACATGAAATGATTCATCCCGCCCACCCCCGAGACGCGATCCCGTATGCAAGCGGCGACGCAGGAACCCAGTACCGTGACGATCAACATGTCCTTGCCGGTGAAATAATACTCGCCAGGCAAAATCTTCGCTGCGTCGCGATCGAATGTCCGGTCGTAATAGACATTCGTGGCAAATTGTTCTGGAAGAAATTGGCTCATGGGGTTGGTCTCACGTCTGACGGGTCGGCAACGCTCGTGCCTTCCCTTGCGGATCCAATTCGTACACTGTCTTTCCGCGCAGCTTGAAGGCATCAGTGACGTAGAGGAAGTTTTCAGAATGACCGGCAAACAGGAGTCCGTCCGGCTTCATTAACGGGGCAAATCTCGACAGTATCTTGCCCTGGGTCGGCTTATCGAAATAAATCATCACGTTGCGGCAAAAAATCACGTCGAACGGGCCGCTGACCGGCCAATGATCGGCCAGCAAATTGAGTTGCTGGAATGTGATCATCTTGCGCAACTCCGGGCGCACACGCACCAGGCCCGCTTGCTCCCCCTTGCCCTTGAGGAAAAAACGCTTGGCGCGTTCTGCCGACATTTTCCCCAGCCGATCGATCGGGTAGACGCCGTTTGCCGCCGTATTCAAGACATTCGTATCGATATCGGTGGCAATGATATGCGCGGGAGGCGTCAGCGTGCCGAAAGCTTCGCACAAGGTGATCGCGATCGAATACGGCTCCTCGCCGGTGGAACTGGCGGAACACCAGATTTCGACCGGCCCTTTCAATTTGGCGACGTGTTCCGCCAGGATCGGGAAATGGTGTTCCTCGCGAAAAAACGAGGTCAGGTTGGTGGTCAGCGCATTCGTAAAGGCTTCCCACTCGCTATCGTTTGCGCCGCGCTCCAAATCGTCGAGATAACGCACGAAAGAAGTGATGCCGGTGGCCCGCAGCCGGCGCGCCAGGCGGCTGTAAACCATCTCCTGTTTGCTTTCGGCAAGGGCGATCCCGGCACGCTTGTAAATCAAATTGCGCACCCGCTCGAAGTCCCCTGCGGTGAACTCAAACTCCCTGCCTGAGTCCGACCTATTTTGCCTTGTTTGTGTCATGCAGCGATTCTTTCCGTGACATTTTCCGCACCTTGGCCCGACACTATTTGAAATTCCTCAGTTCCACCGCCGTAATTCCACCGCCGCCCCCGCGCAAGCGGGGATCCATAAGTCGGTGCCCGACCAAGCGTCGCATGGATTCCCGCCGGCGCGGAAACGACGGAATTTCAGTCGCTTTGCGCTCAAGCAAGTGCCATTCCGCCTTGGCCCTTTTGATTCTAAAACTCTTCCCACTCGTCGTTGCCGCCGCCCGCCGCCGCCGGAGCTGCCGCCGGCTTTCGCGGAACTGGCTTGCTGCGCACAGCGACCGCACCGGATTTGGCTGGCGCAAGCGGCGTCGCGCGTGGCGGCGCTGCACGTTGCGGCGCTGCAGCGACCGGCAGGCGATCGCGGACAACGGCATCCTGCTCGCCCTGTTTGAATACCGATACCGCCTCGGCCAGCATTGCCGCCTGCTCTTGCATGCTTTCGGCGGCGGCGGCCGCCTGCTCCACCAACGCGGCATTTTGCTGCGTCATTTCGTCCATCTGCGCAATCGCCTGGTTCACCTCGCCGATGCCGGCGCTCTGTTCCTGGCTGGCAGCCGTAATTTCGCTCATGATGTCGGCCACATGCTTGACCGAAGTCACCACTTCGTCCATCGTCTTGCCGGCTTCATCCACCAATTTGCTGCCAACCTCGACTTTCTCGACCGAATCGCCGATCAGTGTCTTGATTTCCTTGGCCGCACCGGCTGAGCGCTGTGCCAGATTGCGCACCTCCGCCGCCACCACGGCGAAGCCACGCCCCTGCTCGCCGGCGCGCGCCGCTTCGACCGCAGCGTTCAGTGCCAGGATGTTGGTCTGGAACGCGATGCCATCGATGACGCCGATGATGTCGACAATCTTGCGCGAGCTATCCTTGATCGAGCCCATGGTGGTGACGACTTGTCCGACCACTTGACCGCCCTTGACCGCAAACTCGGACGCGGACACCACCAATTGATTGGCCTGGCGCGCATTTTCCGCATTTTGCCGCACTGTTTCCGTCAATTCTTCCATCGACGATGCCGTTTCCTCGAGCGAACTGGCTTGCGATTCGGTGCGCGACGACAAGTCCGCGTTGCCCGAGGCGATCTGCGCCGAAGCGGTCGAAATGGCGTCGGTTCCCTGGCGGACTTCGCCGACGATCCGACACAAGCTGGAGTCCATCTCCTTCAACGCCCGCATCAAATCGCTGACTTCGTCCTTGCCGACCACCTCCACCTTGGACGCCAGCTGACCGCCGGCCACGCGCTGTGCAACTTCCACCGCGCTGTGCAAGGGCTTGATGATGCTCAGCGCCAGACGCCACGAAAAAACGATGCCGGCCGCCAGCGTGACGGCGCCAATAATAAATAAAATCAGCGTATCTCTCTTGGCGCCAGCCACCACGTCTGCTTCGACTTGCTTGCCGGCGGCCTGTTCGAGATCGATCAGTTTGTCGATCCCCTGCAAGGCTTGCCGGTTGAGCGGGTCGATTTTTTCCGCAATGAGCTTGGCGGCGCCCTCGCCATTGAAGGCCAGGGCCTGCGCCAACGCTTCCTTGAACGGCTTTGCGATTTCGCCGTCGATGCCGTTGATTTCGGCAACGATCTTGTTTTCAGCCTCGTTCAAGCCGGCTGCGGTCAAATTGTCGCGCGCCTGGCCATACTCCTTTTGCTGTTCCTTGACCTTCGCTTCTTCCTGCTGCATTGCGGAGACATCGGATTGAATGCCGATATTGCGCATCGAAATGCCGCCTTCCAACAAGGCCGCTTTCATCTTGGTTGCCAACAACACCTTGCTATTGGCTGTGCTAAGCCCGGATATCAATTTATCCCGATTTTTCGTGTTGAGAAAATTACTGCCCACCAATACCATGACCAAAACGGCAAGAACAATGCCAAAACCAATCCCCAATCGGGCGCCGATGCGCAGGCTCCTTAGATCCATAGTCCCCCCTCATTCAAGCGTAAAAGCCAGTCGGACATTGTCACCTCGTCCGCTCGATTGGCCATTTCCCCATTCATTGCGACGCCTGGTATTGGCTTCGCAGTCCGTGCCGCGTCTATGCACCCAGGCGCCGATGCAGCTATGCAGCAACTTGCTCGATCAAACCCATGTCGCTACTCGACATCAAGCGATCGATGTCGATCAAAATCAGCATCCGTTCGTCCAGCGTGCCGAGACCGATCAGATAATTACTGTTCAAGACGCCCATATCCGGCGCCGGCTTGACCTGTTCGGGCGTCAATGTAATCACGTCGGAGACGCTATCGACCACCATCCCGACCACGCGGCCGCCGATGTTGAGAATGATGACCACGGTAAACTGGTCATAGGTTGGTTCGCCGAGATTGAATTTGATGCGCATGTCGACAATCGGAACAATAATGCCGCGCAAATTGACGACGCCCTTGACGAATTCCGGCGCATTGGCGACCCGGGTGACGGTTTCGTAGCCGCGAATCTCCTGCACCTTCAGAATATCGAGACCATATTCCTCCTTGCCCAAGGTGAAAGCGAGATATTCCTGTCCCGCGACTTCGCCGCCCGGCTTGCCGCCGCCGGCGGCATTGCTGCTCATACTTGTTGACATGATCGATCCTTATCGGGAAAAAATGGCTTCGTCGTTCAATTGGCGGCTCGATCTCAATAACGCGGCAACATCGATAATCAGCGAAACCCCGCCATCTCCGAGTATCGTCGCCCCGGAAATCCCCGCCACCTTGCGGTAATTCGATTCCAGATTTTTCACCACCACCTGCTGCTGGCCGACCAGATCGTCGACAAACAAGGCTGCCTTGCGGCCATCGGATTCGAGGATCACGACGATCCCTTCGGACGGATCGGTGAACGTCGGGGCGATGCCAAACACCTGGTATAGCGGTATCAGCGGCAGATATTCCCCGCGCACCTTGACCACTCGCCCTTGCCCGCTGATTTCCTTGACGTCGATCGGATCCGGTTGCAGCGATTCGACCACATAGCCCAGCGGCAGGATATAGACTTCTTCGCCGACCTTGATCGACATGCCATCGAGGATCGCCAACGTCAACGGCAGCGAAATCGAAATGGTGGTCCCGAAGCCCTTGGCCGAACGGATATCGACCACACCGCCCATCGCACCGATATTGCGCTTGACGACGTCCATGCCGACCCCGCGCCCCGACACGTCGGTGACGATTTCGGCAGTCGAAAATCCGGGCGCAAAGATGAGTTGCCAAATGTCGGCATCAGGCATGTTGTCGGCGACCGGCAAGCCGTTCTCTTTGGCTTTTGCCAAAATGCGCTCGCGATTGAGACCGCCGCCATCGTCGCTGACTTCGATAACGATATTGCCGCCCTGGTGACCGGCCGACAACGACAGGCGTCCGGTTTCGCTCTTGCCGGCAGCCGCCCTGACACTGGGGATTTCGATCCCGTGGTCGATGCTGTTGCGCACCAGATGCGTCAACGGATCGACGATGCGCTCGATCAAGCCCTTGTCCAGTTCGGTCGCCGCGCCATGCGTAATGAATTCGACCTTCTTGCCGAGTTTGCCTGCCAAATCGCGCACCATGCGCGGAAAGCGCGAGAACACGTAGTCCATCGGCATCATGCGGATCGACATCACCGCTTCCTGCAAATCGCGCGTGTTGCGGGTCAGTTGGCTGACACTGTTGAGCAATCTTTCATGCAGCATCGGATCGAGAGAATCGGTGCGCTGCTCGATCATTGCCTGCGTAATGACCAGTTCGCCGACCAGGTTGATCAGTTGGTCGACCTTTTCGATACCGACCCGGATCGACGACGTTTCCTGATTGGTCGCAGGGTGGCGATCGGATTCGCGCCGCCCGGGATTTTTCTTGTCCGCCGGCGCAGCAACTTCATGCGGCGGTTCGGGCGGCGCCTCGGCGGCCTTGGCGGGCTCGGCCGCTGTCGGCGCGTCTTGCGCAATCGAGGCGCGCAAATCTTCCAGCGGCTCGAAGAAGCCATAACCCTGCTCCTCTTCGATCTTCGCCTGCTCCGCAGTGGGTGCCGCGGGAGCGGTGGCAGCGACACCGACGGGCGGCGTCTCTTCGGTAATTATCAAATCGCTCGGATCGAGGATGAACGAGCAGATGGCAATAATATCGTCGGCGCTCTCGTCGGTGGCCAGCGTAAAGACTTCGTGCTTGTTGTCGAGAATGGTAACGGTCAATTTACCCAGCAAGCCCAACTCAGCGGCCAGCGCCTTGACATCGCGCTCGCTGATTTCCGGCATGTCGATTCGAAAACAGCGCTTGGCATGCGCAAAGTGCTCATCGGCATCCTGGTTCTTGGCGTGCGCAACTTCCAGGGGAGCCGCCGGCGGCGCGGCCGGCACGGCGCCTTGCGACAGCGCCTGCAGCATCATCCGCACATCGGCAACCGCTTCCTGATCGACATCGGTATGCAATCGATGTCCATCCAATTGCATTTTCAAGATGTCCTTCGCCACCAAGAATGCGTCGACATGCTCGCTGGTGAGCGCCATCTCGCCTTTGCGTATGCGGTCCAGCAGGTTTTCCAGCACATGCGTCACATCGGTCAAATCGGTCAGGCCAAACGTCGCAGCGCCCCCCTTGATCGAATGGGCGGCACGAAAAATCGCGTTCAGGTCTTCCGAGTCGGGAGACGACACGTCGATCGCCAAAAGCAATTTTTCCATTTCGGCGAGCAGTTCTTCGGTTTCATCGAAAAACACCTGAAAGAACTGACTCATATCAATGGTCATTGTTGAGCTCCATTGTCTTTTTTCTCACGTTGCATGTTCTTCCCGGTATGACTAGCCGATGACTTTTTTCACGACCTCGGTCAAGCGCTGCGGATCGAAGGGTTTGACCAACCAGCCGTTGGCGCCCGCTGCCCGCCCTTTGGACTTCATATCGTCGCTCGACTCGGTGGTGAGCATCAGAATCGGCACCCGTTGATAACTCGGGATCGCGCGCAACGACCGTATCAAAGTCAAGCCATCCATGCGCGGCATATTTTGATCGGTCAGCACCAAATCAAACGCCTGCGCCTTCGCCTTGTCCAGACCGTCTTGCCCATCAACCGCCTCGGTCACCTGATAACCGGCTGCGCGCAAACTGAAAACCACCATTTGCCGCAATGAGCCAGAGTCGTCCACTGCCAGAATAGATTTTGCCATCGTTGCTCCCGCTATGTTCTCGTTTCTCTGCCAAAATTCCGCTTTGCGCTTGAGGGCGCCTTGCGCGTTTCCAATCGCAACGTCAAAACAACTCGATATCGCCGCTCTCCATATGTGTCTGGCTGACTGCCTTCCACAATACGCTTTCCAGTTTGGCGCTCTGTTCTTCCAATGTCTTGTTAATGTCGCTTAAAACGGCAATCAATTCGTCCGCCTCCGAGTCGGGGATCATGATGGCGCCGCTCGATCCGACTGCACACAGCACGTCGCGCAAGCCGGCAATGCGCCGCACGGTTCTGCCGATCAATTGACTGGTCATGTCTTGAAATTGAAGCCCGGTCACCGCCGCATTGACGTGTTGCGTGACTTCGCCTTTGAGAACGCCCAATCGCGACTCGATTTCGGGAGTCAATGGCGTGCCCGACTGCAGTTGATCCAGTATCTCTTGTTGGGCCGCGACCCCGGCATGGATAGCCATAAAACTGGCGCCCAATTTCTCGATGGCTTCGCTCAACAAATAGGTTGTCTGAACCAGATCCGTCTCGACCTCGGTAAGATGCTGACTACCCTGATCGGACAAGCTGGTTAGCAGGCGCTTGACCTGTGAACCCAATAAGTTTTTTCTCGTCATGAAAAATTTCCCGGCCGGTCGCCAACTCTATCCATACACAAGTAGCAATGCCATCACTTCGGCGCAGCGGCGGCAGGAGGTGCGGCCACCGGAGCCGGCGCAGGCGCCGCCAACTCTTCTTTGGCCTGCTCCTCGTTAGCCACATCCACCGTCACTCCCTCTTTGGTGATCGCTTCTTCCGCTTTCTTGTTCATCACAATAATACTGATTCGCCGATTCACCGGATCCATCGGATCGTTCTTGTTGAACGGCACCGCCGACGACAAGCCCACCACGCGCAATACCTTCGATTCATCCATCCCGCCGGCCACCAGCGCGCGCCGCGACGCGTTCGCACGGTCGGCCGAAAGCTCCCAATTGCTATACCCCTTTTCGCCGCTGGAATAGGCGGAGGCATCGGTGTGCCCGGAAAGGCTGATTTTATTCGGTATGTCGTTAAGCAATTGACCAATGTCGAATAATATTTCTTTAGTGTAAGGCTGGAGGTCGGCTTTCGCCAAGGCAAACATGGGCCTATTTTGCTCGTCGACGATTTGGATGCGCAATCCATCCGAAGTAATGTCGAGCAGCAGTTGATTCTTGTATTGTTTAAGGGTCGGATTGGTTTCAATCGCGGCTTCGATGCGCTGCTTCAGATTCTGCAGCTGCGCCGCTTCTGCCTTCGCTAATTCTGCCTGGGCAGCCTTGAGATTGAAGGTCTTGCGGCTCTTGGTCGGATCGTCGGATTTCTGCACCTGGCCGTTGGAGCGGGTCAGATCCTTGCCGCCGCCTTTGAGAACGCTGGAACTATCGCCGCTGCCCGAGCCGCCAGCCATGGCCACCTTCAACGGCGTCTGAAAATAGTCGGCAATCCCCTGCAAATCGCCCTTGGTGGTAGAGCCGAGCAGCCACATCAACAGGAAAAACGCCATCATCGCAGTCACAAAATCTGCATAGGCAATCTTCCACGCGCCGCCGTGCCCGCCGCCGCCGGATTTCTTGATGCGTTTGACAATTATGGGGCGGAGTCCGTCGTCAGCCATGTCTCATTCCGCAGAAGTCTATGTTGTTATCTAATCTAGTCTGTTCTATTTAGAGTGTTTCTAAAAATTGTCAAAAGTGACCGTGGTCGCGTCGACAAGCGGTCATGTATACCGACGCCGCGAGCACAGCAGGCTCGAGATTGAAGTCTTTTGCCAAGTTTTAGAGATGCCCATTAGATAGATGCATAAACATTAACCGCATTTGTTGTTGGATCCCACTCCGGCGCAATTCAAGAAGCGACAAATTCTGCCAGTCCACACCTATGATAGTACGCTCGTTTACTTCGATTTGGATTGCTTAATATGTTCTTCGAGTTCGGCAAACGATGGACGCTCGGTCGAAAACAGCACCTTGCGACCAAACTCGACCGCCAACGCAGGAGCGTATCCATTCAAACTCGCCAAAAGGGTCACTTTGACGCATTGAAATACTTTCGACGACTCGTGCAGCTTTTGCTCCATCAGGGTGGAAAGCGGGCCGATAAAACCGTACGCCAGCAAAATACCCAAGAATGTGCCGACCAGCGCATCGGCAATGAGCAACCCCAGTTCCGCCGGTGGAAGACCAACTGACGCCATCGTGTGCACGACGCCCATGACGGCCGCGACAATGCCGAACGCCGGCATGGCGTCGCCTAATTTGGCGACGACATGGACAGGAACTTCGCCCTCGGCATGGTGCGTATCGATCTCGTTATCCATCAGATTCTCGATCTGAAACGCGTCCATGTTTCCCGACACCATCAGCCGCAGGTAATCGGTCATGAATTCGATGACGTGGTGATCCGACAAAACATTCGGGTACTTGCTGAAGATGGCGCTTTCCTCAGGTTGTTCGATATCGCCTTCGATCGACATCAAGCCCTCTTTGCGCACCTTGCTCAGCAGTTCGAATTGCAGGGTCATCAACTCCATGTACAGAGTTTTTGTATATTTGGAGCCCTTGAACAAAGTGGGCAGCGTCTTCAGCGTTGCCTTGATCGCCTTGCCGTTATTGCCGACAAAAAAGGAGCCGCACGCCGCACCGCCGATCATCAATAGTTCGATCGGTTGCAAGAGCGCTGCCAGATGCCCGCCTTCCAACGCGAATCCGCCGAAAACAGAACCAATGACCACCGCATAGCCAATTAGGATTAACAAGTCCGCAAACTCCTGAATTTAAGAAGCATCGCCGACCGTTTCCCTGCGCCCGAAGTGTCGGCATCCGCTGAACAGTCAATCATCATTCAGAATCGCAAATTCTACAAGTCATGATCGATCTAAAAAGCCAATTCCGCCCACTTGCGCAAACGACGATGAAACTCTCGGCCGTTAGATTTTGACGACGACCACCGCACAATAATTACCAAAAGAAACTATTTGCTAATGTAACACACGTCGGCATGGTATTACATATTCCAGCGATAGAGATTGCGACCATTGACCTCGGATATGTTGGCGATTTGCGACTCTGCCTCTCGAATAGCAAATTCATAACTGAACAATATGCTGCCGGCCCGCATCTCGGCGCGCGCCTTGCGCCACAGGGCAGGCATCGCCGCCGGGGACAGGTAGGCAAACACCATGTCATATTCGCCAAAATCGAGATGCTGATAATCGTCACGCAAGAAGCAGCCTCTGCTGCGGGTGAGCCGACCGAGCACGCGGCTGGCAAGCCACGGCAACGGCGCCAGTTCTATGCCGACGAATTCGCTTTCCGGGCGCAGCCTCGCGAGATGCAAGATCATGCCGCCGAATCCGCTGCCGACATCGACGAAACGAATCGGGCGCGCAGTCGGCAACTGCGCCGCGACCGCCGCCCAGACTGCCGCGCCGGACGGATAAAACGGCACTTGGGTGCGAAACGTGCTCCAATACAGCAGCAGTAAAAATAAAAATGCGAGCAAATAGATCGACGACGGCAAATGCAACATCGCGCCGGCAACAAGACCCGGCAGAAAAACCATCTGCATCGCCAGCCACCAAGGGGCCAACCTGCGCCAAAAAGACAGACCGGCCGCCGCGATTGCTTGCAGCAGAACGGCAGCAAGGAGCGGCACCTTGACGCCCCAAAACGCGAACAACCCGAACATCAGCCCGAGCACAAGCGCAAGGGACAGGAATTGCATCAGCATTGCCTGCACCGCAGGCAAGCGCAAGAACGGCTTGCTATATCCCTCTTCGAACATCGTCTATTATCCATCGACTATCGGCATACTCAAGATGATCGCGCAAAAATCGAAAGACCGGGAAATTTTCGACGCGCAAAGTCAACGCGCCGGCATAAGCCGGCGCGTTGAGGAGAAAGAAAAAGGGGACGCGTTAATGTGGCAGCCGGGATCGGCTGCCGGCTATCATGCCGCAGCCAGCGAGGCCGATATGGCGTCGGCCCGGGCTTTTTTGGTTTTGCCGGCGCGCGACGGCATATGGCATAAACCGCAAGTGTAGTGGTCGTGCAGATCCAGCCGGTGCACGACGAAATGCCCGCCGCAATCGCAACAAGCGGTCGTCGTCAGCATTTTGCTGTCAAAAAAGCGGATCAGCGTCCAGGCGCGGGTCAGCGACAATACCGGTTCGCCATTGGCGTCCAACTCGGCCTGTTCCAGGTATAGCCGGTATGCCTTGACGATCGCCTCAATGCCGGAAATCTTCGCATGCTCTTGCAGATAACGATAGATTCCAATAAACAGCGACGAATGAATATTCGGTTGCCAAGTGATAAACCAGTCGGTCGAAAACGGCAGCATGCCCTTCGGCGGCGAGACGCCTTTAAGCTCTTTATACAATTTCAACAGGCGTTCGCGCGATAGGGAAGTTTCCGACTCCAGTAATTGGAGACGTGCGCCGAGATTGATCAACTCGATCGCCAACTGGATTTCTTGCGCCTCGGTAACAACACTCTTCTTGCTCATTTTCTTGCCTCTTGACTAATCGCAGCTTGTGACCTGAATTTGCTTGGGTAGCGCGCTCAAACTTCAAGCGATTTCTTCGACCGCCTGGCCCGCCATCAAAATGGCAGCATGTGAATGCGCCAAATTCCGATCCTTGTTGTAATTGGTCAGCATACCGAGGATAGTGCCGTCCTCGAAACGAAATCGCGCCAACATCATGTTGGTGCCCGCCAGCTTCAGAATCTGTGCATTATTCATCCCCTCGATCAAATCGGCGATGTCGCTGCTGATCCCGAGGCGAAAAATTGCGGTGGCTTTGTCAGCGCGTATCATTTGTTGCGCAAGCATCAAATAACCCAGGTTCGCGTCACGGATCTCTGCAATCATGTCGTTCGTGTTCATGGTGAAACTCCCATCCGGTGAATGCTGGTGGCAATTTGCTCGGCCAGTGATTGCATTCTGGATGGTGATTGAACGAGGGGGAAGAGGCGGTATTCGGTATTTTGCGTAGGAGACGCAACCTCGCCACCTGTAGGCGTTTGTCTTACAAACGTCAGGCAGCGACTCCTCCGAATCATGCGAAATGGCTCGGAAGCGGCTTCCAGCTTAGGTTTCCAGCCGATCGACAAAATCGATTACAGATAGAAACTATCTTAGAAGCAATATTGAAAGTGAGAATTTATTTCGTAATACTTAGTTAAATTTCCTCAAAAATTGTTGCAGACTCACAACCAAACCATCGCATATCAACGCGTCTGATCTGGTTACGGCACGAATTAGGGAAACTTTAGGGATTTTTAAAAATATTTTTAAATATTTTTAGATGCTCTCTAAACCCAAACTGCAATCTCCCGTATCTAGGATTGCTAACGACCGGGTTTGGGGAAACTTTAGGGATTTATTGAAAAATTTTTGAAATTTTCAAATTATTTTGATTTTTGTTGTTATTTATTGTTATTTATTTAACTAATTCAAGCTAAGAGACCAAATAAATGATAATAAATTAACTTTCATCACGCATTAATCTATTCGATACCATCATTGCATTCGGCTTTGAGGAAAGCTTCATTGTTTTTTAGCAATACCTGCCAAGCACCGTCCCGGTAAACCAACTCGTCATCCAGGTATACAGCATCGGTGACGGCGAACACGTCGATGTGATATTTGGCGTCCTTGCGTTTGATAAGCGGCTTGTTATACGAGCCATGTTTGGCGCCGAGCGAAAGGTGGATGCCGCACATGCGCTCGTAGGTGCCGATATCGGCAACCGTGCGGTCGACCGAAAACGCCCGATTCAAGCCGAAGCCGATTTCACGCACCCATATCTCGCCTTCGTCGGCCCGGATAATGGCAAGAACCTGGTCGAATTCCGGCGTCGAATCGAGCGCCTCCACCACCCGCCCCTTGTCGACCACCAACGTGATAGGCTGCGCCGGTCGATTGACCAGGAACGACGTGTCGCCGAATACGAAAATGCGCACGCGCCCGTTTGTCGCCTCCAGATCGCGCGCCTCGGTGAACACTTCACCGATCGGAAATTGACCGCCGACGTTGTTCATGCCGGAATAATCGCCGATATTCACCTTCGCCGCTTCAAATGGCGAAGCGAACACCAGCCGCTCGCCGCCGCCTTCAACGACGCCGCTGCCGGCGCGGTCGATGCGCGCTTGCAAGGCCCTACCGACACCGCGAAAGTAGGCCGGGTCGTATGCCAGCGAATCGATATACACGCCCGCCTGCGCGCCCGGCATGCGCGCCAGATGCACATGCTCGATCACCTTGAGGGAGCGCTTGAACAATTCGACCCGCAAACGGTAAGCGTTCAGGCGAAATGCGGTCGATTGAATCAGCACCACCAGATCGTCCGGCGCCAAACGCTCGAACGCAGCGAGAACCTCGCCGGCGTCGGTCGCATCGAAATCGATGAAGCGCGCATTGAGAATGCAGCGGCGATAGGCGGCCGCAAGAACTTGCGCCAGCACGCAGCGCGTATCGAACACCACCACCGCGTTGTGAGCATCCTTATGCGCGATCGCCAGCGAGAGGATGTCGCCCACATGCCTGGCGGCAGTATCGAACCATGCTGTCGGAATGTCGGCGGAGAGTTCTGTGCTTGCTATCGATGCCATCGTCAATTCATTTCTCACATTTATCCTGCGCGCGCAGGTAAGGAATTGTCGCCGGAATATCGTCAACCGTCCGCATGATGTCCCAATACTTTGGGGTAGTCAATTGACAAACTTTTTCGTTCCGAACAACAAAAAACCCCTAAGCGTTTGATGTCTTAGGGGTTTCAAAGCAAACTTTGCTGTCGTTTGCGGTATCTCTGGCGGAGACGCAGGGATTCGAACCCTGGATTCAGGTTTAAGCCCGAATGCTTCCTTAGCAGGGAAGTGCCTTCGACCACTCGGCCACGTCTCCACACTTCGGCAAAATAATTGCAAATGCCGTAAAGCCACGCATGATAGCTTTTCAGGCTGCTTTGGTCAACAAAAAGTATGCTGACCAAGCGCAAATTTATACTTCTTTTTCCAGATCGAAGACCTTGTGCAATGCGCGCACTGCCAATTCCATGTATTTCTCATCGATCAAGACCGAAATCTTGATTTCCGACGTGGAGATCATCTTGATATTGATGCCCTCTTCCGACAGCGTGCGGAACATGGTCGAGGCGATGCCGACGTGGCTGCGCATGCCGACGCCGACCACCGATACTTTCGAGACCTTGGCGTCGCCGACGATGCTGGCAGCGCCGATATGCTCCTTGACGCCCCTGAGCACATCCATCGATTTGGCGAATTCGCCGCGCGGCACAGTGAAGGTGAAGTCGGTCTTGCCGTCGACCGACTGGTTCTGGATAATCATGTCGACTTCGACATTGGCGTCGGCAATCGGGCCGAGAATCTGGTAGGCGATGCCTGGACGATCCGGCACGCCCAATACGGTGATCTTCGCTTCGTCGCGATTGAAGGCGATGCCGGTTATTGCAGCTTGTTCCATATTTGTATCTTCCTCAAACGAAATCAGGGTGCCGGACGCGGCTTCCACTTCCAGCGGTATCATGGGGTCGGTCAGCGACGACAGCACGCGGGTCGGCATCTTGTAGTTGCCGGCGAATTCAACCGAGCGGATCTGCAACACTTTCGAGCCTAGCGACGCCATTTCCAGCATCTCTTCAAAGGTCACCGTCTTGAGCCGGCGCGCTTCGGAGACGACGCGCGGGTCGGTCGTGTAGACGCCGTCGACGTCGGTATAGATCAGGCATTCCTGCGCCTTCATCGCCACCGCCACGGCCACCGCCGAGGTGTCGGAACCGCCGCGCCCCAGCGTCGCAATGTTGCCCACGTCGTCGACGCCCTGGAAGCCGGTGATGATGACGATTTTGCCGGCGTCCAGATCGCGCCGCACCTTGGCGTCGTCGATCGACTGGATGCGCGCCTTGGTGTAGGCGGAATCGGTCTTGATCGCCACCTGCCAGCCGGCATAGGAGACGGCCTGCTTGCCAATCGCATGCAGCGCAATCGACAGCAAGGCGACCGAAACCTGTTCGCCGGTCGAGGCCAGCATATCCAGCTCGCGCGGATCGGGCTGCGCCATGAGTTCATTCGCCAAACCGAGCAGGCGATTGGTTTCGCCCGACATCGCGGACGGCACGACGACGATTTGGTAGCCTGCGTCGTGCCACTTGGCAACGCGCCGCGCGACGTTCTTGATGCGCTCGGTCGAGCCCATCGAGGTCCCGCCGTATTTGTGGACAATTAAAGCCATAGGATTTTAAAAATTGAGTGGGTGCGAATTAGGTCAACCGCTAACTTTACCTGCTGCATCGCAAAAAGACAAGTGGCGTAGCACTTTTGCAATTGTTTTGCGGCATGTGTTTTTCGCAGCTTGAGGGGGCCTGCTATTGCTCGTCAGCCTGCCAGCGCAGACATATTTTTGTCGCGCTGGCTTCCGCAAGCAGCGCGCAATCCATGCCCAAGCCTGCGGCAAACAGCAATTTACCGCCGCTGCTGACCATGGGCAGGCGCTCGCGCTCCCAGGCGGGAATGTCCATCGCCTGATAATGATATTTCAAGCTCTTGGTCGGCCGATTCGCGGCCAGCTTCAAGCGCTCGCCGCCCTGCCGGTAGTGCAGTGTGCATGATTTGCCGCGCAGCCAGTCGGCGTCGATGCCGGTTTCGGCGGCGTCGAAATACAGGCTGCCGTGAAAGGATGGGAACGGCAGCGACGACTCGCCGTTCCACTTGAAGGCTACCGGCTCCACTTCGGAACAATCGTCGTCGTAGCGGCGCGTGATATAGACGCGCTCGCGATGGCGGCGGATATGGCAATCGGCATGGGTCACGCACAATTGCGCATCGGCCTGAGCTTGCAGCAGCTGCTTGCGCAGCTCGTGCAGCCAGGCGGTCGATGGCATGCGGATGCCGCGCAGGCTGAACCAGTAGCGCAACATATTGTCGGCGCGGTCGGCTCCCAAACGCCGGATGCCGTCGACCGTAAGCGCGTCGCCGCTGCGGCAAGCGGCGAAGTCCTGCGCCGCCATCTCCACCAGCAGGCGTTGCGCCGCCTGCGCATGCTGGGCAGTGCGCGCAAAGCGCTGCTGATAGCCGGGGAAACATGCTGCCAAGGCCGGCATCACTTGATGTCTGAGCGCATTGCGCGCATAGCGCGGATCGCTGTTGGATTCGTCGTCGACATGGCCGATGCCTTGCGCGCGCGCATATTGCTCCAACGTCGAGCGCGACAAGGCCAGCAAAGGACGCGCGATGACCAGGCTGGCGTCGCCCAACATATCCGGCGCGCGATTGGCGCAATCCATGCCGGACATGCCGGCCACGCCGGAGCCGCGCAACAGTTGCAGCAGCACGGTTTCGGCTTGATCGTCGAGATGGTGCGCAGTCAGCAGCAAGGGCACGTTGTGTTCGACGCACAGCGCACCGAGCGCGGCGTAACGGGCGATGCGGGCCGCTTCCTCGGTGCCGCTGTCGTCGCGATTGACGAGCGCCACGCGGCGGCTGTCGAAGGCGATGTCCAGCGCCGCGCAGGTCTGGCGGCAATGCTCCAGCCATTGATCGGCATTCGGACTCAAGCCATGATGGATGTGGAACGCATGCAAGGCGATATGCTGGTCTTGCGCATAGCGATGGGCCAGGCGCAGCAGCACTGCCGAGTCGAGTCCGCCGCTATAGGCAAGCGCAATCCTAGCCGGTGCGCTAGATGCATCGTGCGTAGGCGTAGGCGCAGGCAAGCGGGCAACCCGCGCCGCGATTTCCGCCATCGCGGCGGCGAACACTTCATGGAGCGAATCGATGCGCTTGTCTGTCATGAGTCAAAAATTCAATCTGAGGTTACGCGCTTTGCTCCCCTCGCCCGCAGGCGGGAGAGGGGACAGGTTATCGCATTGAATTCATTGGCATTTTGATGCGCTGGCCCTGACCAAATTACCGCTCGTGTCGAAGACAAGATGTAATTCTGATGCGCTACCAGC
The DNA here is from genome assembly GCA_031291325.1 of Burkholderiaceae bacterium. GTDB lineage: Bacteria > Pseudomonadota > Gammaproteobacteria > Burkholderiales > Burkholderiaceae_D > PKWO01. Next base: position 24,153 of record JARLJG010000066.1, on the reverse strand, counting down.
TCACGCGTGCCTGCCACGCGGCCGAGTCGGCCAAGGGCTGGATGATCGACCAAGCGGCCAGCCTTCTCTGCGAATAGCTCGTCGAGAGCCAACGCGGCAGTCGGGTTGTCGGCCTCGATATAGTCGTAGATTTCGTTGCGGTCTTGGATCGCTTCCGACGTCCAGAACAGCTCCATCATTCGGCGGAGCCTTCAAGCCGGCGGCGCGTGGCCGCTCGCTTGGCCGCGAACTTTGCTTCAACTTCCGCCGCCGGGATGAGGTTGCCGGCATTAGCCGAGTCCAGGCCGATTTGCACCTGACGACGCAACCAGGCATCGTGCGCAATCGCTTCCTGCTGTTGCGCCACGAAATCCCGCATGAAATCCCGCAATAGCTGCGCCCCGGTGCGATCACGATCCTTTGCGGCAGTAGTGAACTGTTTTTTAAGACCCTCGTCGACCCGAAAGGTAAAAGTTGCTTCGCTCATGGCATGACTCCAATGTATTACACCGTACTTTCATAGTAACACATCCAAATATCCCGCTCAGCGTCTCCACCGCCCGACTACGCGCGTTCATACGCAAAGAGTAACCCTTATATGGCGCAAAAAAGATGCGTTTTTTGCGCCAACGCTTATACTTGATGCCAGTGAAGCAGCGTTTGACGCACAAGGAATCGGCATGCAAGGCTATCAACTGGAATTTTTCATGGAGCAGAGCAAACGGCATGGGCACCAGGCGCTGTTTGAATGGCTGCTCGAGACCGCGCGCAACAACGGCATCGGCGGCGCCACGGCGTTCATGGGATCGATGGGTTACGGCCAGCACCGGCGCATCCATTCGGCGCGCTTCTTTGAATTGGCGGATCAGCCGGTCGAAGTGACGATGGCCGTCACTGCGGAAGAAGCCGAACGCCTGTTTGCCATCCTGCAGGCGGAGAAGGTCCACCTGTTTTATGTCAAGCTGCCGATCGAGTTCGGCACCCTGGGCGAAGCCAGCGCCTAAGCATGGGCTGGCGCCGATAGCCTTATCGCTATCGCTTTAACCTGCCCAATAAAAAATTTAACACGCATTGCAATTTCCGTGTAGAATGCTGGCATGCGTTGCAACATGCAGCGCATTGAGCAGCATCGCAAACTATTAGCATTAACGATAAAGCCCCCCGCCTCCTGGTGTTGATTTTCAAACATCGTCCCGGCGCAAAGCTTTCTGTGCCGAAATCTTTCTAAGTTTTCTTAGCTGTTTCGTTGGTTAGCGTTGCAATTTTTATTGCGCTTTCGCACGCTTCTTGCTTTGTTTAAAGGCAAGTTGTTGGGCAGCGCTGTATTTCACGAAAGAAAAGAATGACTTTTGAAGCATTAGGTTTGCACCCATCCGTACTCAAGGCCCTGACTGAAGCAGGTTATACCAAACCCACTCCGGTGCAGGAAAAAGCAGTCCCAGCCGCTATCGAAGGCCGCGACTTGATGGTTTCTTCGCAAACCGGTTCCGGCAAGACCGCCGCATTCATGTTGCCGGCGCTGCATAAATTCGCCCTCGCCGCCGATCAGCAGGCTCCGGCTGGCGGCAAGACCGCTAATCAAGAAACGCAATCAGCGCGCGCCCGTGGCGACCGTCCGCGTTTCAAGGCTGCACAGCCGAAAATGCTGGTGTTGACCCCGACCCGCGAATTGGCTTTGCAAGTGACCACCGCGACCGACAAATACGGCGCCTTCATGCGCCGCGTCAAGGCCATCTCGATCCTGGGCGGCATGCCTTACCCGAAACAGATGCAATTGCTGGCGAAAAATCCTGAAATCCTGGTGGCCACGCCGGGCCGCCTGATCGACCACATGGAATCGGGCAAGATCGATTTCTCGCAATTGCAGATCCTGGTATTGGACGAAGCCGACCGCATGCTCGACATGGGCTTCATCGACGACATCGAAAAGATCGTCGCCGCCACCCCGGAATCGCGCCAGACCATGCTGTTCTCGGCAACGCTCGACGGCGTGGTCGGCAACATGGCCAAGCGCATCACCCGCGATCCGCTGGTGATCCAGATCGCCGGCTCGGCCACCAAGCATGAAAACATTTCGCAACGGGTCCACTTCGTCGACGACTTGTCGCACAAGAATCGCTTGCTCGACCACTTGTTGCGCGATACGTCGGTCGACCAGGCCGTGGTATTTACCGCCACCAAGCGCGACGCCGACACCATCGCCGACCGCTTGAACATCGCCGGTTTCGCCGCTGCTGCGCTGCATGGCGACATGCATCAAGGCGCGCGCAACCGCACGCTCGACGGCATGCGTCGCGGCCAGGTGCGCGTTTTGGTTGCCACCGATGTCGCCGCGCGCGGCATCGACGTGCCGGCCATCACGCACGTGTTCAACTACGATTTGCCGAAGTTCCCGGAAGACTACGTGCACCGCATCGGCCGCACCGGCCGCGCCGGCCGCAACGGTGTTGCCGTGTCGCTGGTCAATCACGCAGAAGGCGTGAACGTCAAGCGCATCGAACGCTTCACCAAGCAATTGATCCCGGTCGACGTGATCGAAGGCTTCGAGCCGAAGAAATCGGCGTCGACGGTCCGCTCGGCCCACAAGCCAAGCGGCTGGAAGCCGGGCGACACACGCGGTAATTCGTCGGCCAAGCCGGGTCAGCGCACGTTCAGCAAGCCGGGCGCAGCACCGCGCAGGGAAGGCAGCTTCAACAAGGGTCCGCGCACTGGCGACACCGGCGGCGCCCGCCGTTCGTACGGCGACCGCTAAGCGCCGAAGAAGCGCGCCCACCGGCGCGCATCGATTGCAAACGACCGCCCGGTTTTGCCCGGCGGTCGTTTTTCATGGAAAATCCGAGCATCAACCTGTAGCCGACGAATCTTCCGAAATTGCGTGCAGTCGAGCGCTTGCGCTCATCGACGCTCCATGAAATTGCCGATATGCTAGACTAAATCAAGCTGCATAAAGCCTGAACAGAGAACCTGAACTATCTCGGGAGAGCAATGTGCCCAACCCCGCGTTGACGTCACTAACCACGTCCCTGCTGCTCGGCGCGACGCTGGCCGCCGCGCAAACCCCGATCGTGCTGCAGCACGACAAGCGCCCGCCATTCCTGAAAACCGAAGCCGACGGCTCCGTATCCGGCACCGCCGCCACGCCGGTCGCGCAGGCATTCCAAAAAGCCGGCATCCCCTACGTGTGGAAATACGAGTCGGCGGCGCGCCAGGTCGCGCAGATGCAAAGCGGCGCGCGGGTCTGCTCGGTCGGCTGGTACAAGACGCCGGAACGCGAGCGTTATGCCAAATTCAGCAAGCCGATTTCACAAGACACGCCAATGATCGCGTTGGCCAACAGCAGCTTCCAGGTCCAGGGGAAAGCCGACCTCGACCAAATCCTGTCCAACCCAAAGGTCACGGTGCTGGTCAAGACATCGATCGTCTACGGCCCCTATCTGGAAAACCGCTTCGCCCGCATGAAGGCCAGGCGCATCGCCACCTACGAAGAATTCGGCGGGATGATCCGCCTGATCCATCTCGGCCGCGCGCAAATCACTTTCATCCCGATCGAGGAAGCCGAATACTACATCGATAAAATGGGATACGCGCGCAACGATTTCAACGTCATCCGTTTCGCCGACATGCCGCCAGGGGAAAAGCGTTACATCATGTGCAGCAAAAGCATCGAAAATGAGGTGATGGAGCGCCTGGATGCGGCGATAAAGTGAGGAGTGCCGCATGTTGCCTCGCAAGCTGTGGATGCACCCAAGCGTCGCCTGCGGCGCAATAGATCGAGGCCAACTGCCTTGCGTCCTTGCACGGTCAACCGATAATCAGCACTTCGGTCGAAATCGAACGAACGCATCCGAGCAAATCGACCGCCCCCCTTCAATGCAACCCCAGGACCTCAGCCCCCGCCCCCACCCGATCGTCCAGCAAGCCGATCAACGCCGAGAAAATCGAGCTATCGTCGCTGGCGCCGCTGCGCAACGCCAGGTCGCGCGCGAGGCAGCGCAGGCGCCATTGGATTTCGCGGGTGACGACTTCCTTTTCAAACAGGATGACATCGTCGACATCGCGCGAGAACAGCGAGGATTGGCTCAGGTAGACATCCATCCCGGTGCCGACGAAGGCGCGTTCGATCGCGCGGATGCGGTCCACCGATTGCGTCAGGATTTCCGCCATCTGCGGCGATTTCACCGAAGTCTGCTCCAGCAGTTTGCGCGCGCAGTCCAGCGACGACGACATGCGCTCGTAGAGATGCTCGAGATTTTCGTCCTCGTCGTCGTCGGCCAGCGCGCGCTCGTTTTCTTCGTGGCGGCGCAAGCCGAGCCGCGACAGATGCAGCGAGCCGGAGATCGCCGAGAGCAAGCCGTGCTCGTGTTCGCCGGGGAAGATCTTGATCGCCAGTTCGGCCCGTTCCAGTGAACGGCTGGTCGCAAGCAGGCTACCGACCAGTTCGGCCATGCCGACCACCTGCCCCGGCGCGCTGATCTGGTTGCCGTGCAGGCGGCGCGGATAACCGCCGCCGTCGTAGTGCTCATGATGTTCGGCCACTGCGCGCGCTACCCCGGCAGGAAATGTTTCGCACTCGGCGATCAGCATCTGGCCGATGCGCGGATGCACGACGACATGCGTCCATTGGTGCGGCAGCAGGTGCGTTTGGCGGATCAGATAGGCCGGTTCGATGTAGAGCTCGCCGACATCGTGCAGCAAGCCGGCCAGGCCGGCGATCTGTTGCTCTTGCTCGGTGAAATGCAGTTTCTTTGCCCAGCAGATCGATAGCAGGCTGACGATCAGCGCGTGCTCGAAGGCCTGGGAGCCGTCGCGCTCGGAAATGGTGAGCATCATCGTGATCGCATTGCCGAACGACATGTTCGATAGCGTGGTCAGCGGCGTGAAGCCGCCGATGCAGGTGGCGCGCAGGATATTGTCGAGCGGCGCGCAAGTGTCGATCACGCGCTTGGCGGTGCGCACCAGCGTCGTCGCGTCGACCCCGCCTTCGACCACCAGCGTCGATTCGATCGGCTTCTTGAGCTTGTGCAGGATGATTTTTTCCTGTAGCAGGCGCGACACGCCGGCGCCTTTGGCCAGCAGTTTCATGCCGTGCGAATCGTAGATGTCTTCGGTGGCCACCACCGGCATCACGTCTGCCAGATCCAGCACCTTGTTGAGGTAATGCCGATTGACGCTGCCGTCCATACTATGCTCCGGCGCGGCAGCAGACCGTTCCGCTTGATCGGTAGCGGTGCGATTAGTATCCATGCTATATACTCGCACAATCTTGCCGCACTGAAAATACCGTAATCCCGGTATTTGTCAGATTATTTTCAAATATCCAGATCGCCGCGACGCATAAGCGGCGGCTCTTTAGGCGGATCGATGACGCCGGACGGAAAATACGCGCGCCTGCCGAGCTGCAAATCCTGAAAAATTGCAATCGCATATAATCGAGCAACCTCCACTACTCCAGAGAGTTGCCATGAATGTATTCATTACCGGCGCCAGCAGCGGCCTCGGCGAAGGCTTGGCAAAACACTATGCGACGCCGGGCGCGATCATCGGTTTGTGCGCGCGGCGCGCGGCCCTGCTCGACGAATTGGCGCAGGCGATTACCGCGCAGGGCGCGCGCGCCATCGTGTATGCGGTCGATGTCAGCGACACCGCTGCCATGCAGCAAGCGGCAGCCGCCTTCATCGACATCTGCGGGCGCGTCGACCTGGTGATTGCCAATGCCGGCATCGGCATCCCGCACCGCACGCTGCAAGGCGAAACCGAGTCGATCGCCAAGCTGATGCGGGTCAACGTGATCGGCGTGACCAATACGGTGGTGCCTTTCGTGCCGGCCATGCTCAAGCAGGGTTCCGGCACCCTGGTTGCAGTCAGTTCGCTGGCCGGCCATCGCGGCTTGCCGGGACGCGCAGCCTATAGCGCGTCGAAGGCGGCGGCGATGACTTTCATGGATGGCTTGCGGCTGGATTTGCACGGCAGCGGCGTGCATGCGATGACTCTGTGCCCCGGCTTCGTGCATACGCCGATGACGGCTGTCCTGCCCGGCAAACTGCCGTTTGCGATCGGTTGCGACGAAGCGGTGCGGCTGATGAGCCGCGCGATTGCCGCGCGCAAGAAGACCTATATTTTCCCGTGGCAGGTGCGCATCCTGCGCTTCTTCCTGCGCTTCGGCAGCGAAGCGATGGTGTTGCGCATGGCGCCGCCGGCGCGCACGCGCGCGCCGGAGTAACACCGCGCCCTGGCTACAAGTCCGCGCGCGCCTTCTGCGTGTCGCGCAATTCGCGCTTCAACACCTTGCCGATGGCGCTGCGCGGCAGCGCTTCCACCAACTCCAGCGCCGCCAGTCTTTGCGTCTTGCCCAGGCGCTGGTTGACCCATTCCAGCAAATCGGCCGCCTGCACTTGGGCGCCATGTCTTGCTGCGACGAAGGCGACCGGGGTTTCGCCCCAGCGCTCGGACGGCACGCCGACCACGGCGGCTACCTCCACCGCCGGATGCTGTTGAAACACGGCTTCCAGGTCGCTCGGATAGACGTTGAAACCGCCGGAAATAATCATGTCCTTCTTGCGGTCCATCAAGGTCAGGAAGCCGTCTTCGTCGAAGCGGCCGATGTCGCCGGTGCGGATGAAACGCTTGCCGGCGGCGTCGTGCCATTCCGCTTCCGCCGTCTTGCCCGGCTGGCGGTGGTAGGCATTCATCATCGCCGGCGAATGGCCGACCACTTCACCCAGCTCGCCAGGCGCGACTTCGTTGCCGGCATCGTCGATCAGGCGGATGTCGTGGCCGGGCGCGGGGCAGCCGACCGTGTGTAATTTATTTGGAAATTCGTGCGCGGCCAGCATGCAGGTGCCGCCACCTTCAGTCATGCCATAGTATTCGAGCAAGCCGCCCGGCCAGCGCTGCAGGATCTGCTGCTTCAAATCCGCAGAAAACGGCGCGCTGGTGCAGAATTTCATCACGAACGAGGACAGGTCGAAGCGGTCGAAATCCGGGTGCGCCAGCAGCCGCCGATATTGCACCGGCACCAGCATGGTGTGCGTGACGCGATGCTGTTGCGCCAGCGCCAGATAAGCGCTGGCGTCGAATTTCGCCATCAGCACCACCGCGCCGCCCAGCGTCAGCGTCGGGAAGAAGCTGACCAGCGTGGTATTCGAATATAGCGGCGTCGACAGCAGCGTCACCGCCTGCGGCCCGTAGCCGCTGGCGGTGCCGCGCTGCACGTGCATCCAGCGCATCTGGTGCGATTGCACGATGCCTTTCGGCGCGCCGGTGGTGCCGGACGAATAGATGATGTTGAACGGCAAATCCGGCGCAATCGCAACCGGCGCCGGTTGCGCGCCGGGCGGCGCCAGCCAGTCGCTCCAGCGCAGGCCGCCATCGGTGTCGTCGAGCAAGATCAGGCGCGCGCTCAGACGGTCGGCCAACGGCGTCAGTTCGGCGGCGCTTGCCGCATCGGCGAAGAACAGGCGCGCGCCGGCATCGGCTGCCATGCCGAGCAGGCTCTCCGCCGTCGACGACGGCGCCAGCGGCGCTACCGCCACGCCGGCACGCAAGCCGCCGAGGAAGATGGCGACATACTCGATGGAGCTAGCCGCGCAGATCGCCAGCGCGTCGCCCACCTGCAAGCCGTCGCGCTGCAACGCAGCGGCGGCGCGGTCGATCAACGCATCCAGCGCGGCGTAATCGAGCGTGCGTTCGCCCTGGATCAACGCCGCATCCTGCGGCTGCTGCCGCGCATGAAAGCGGATCAAGTCGGTAATCACGGCGTACGGTTGTTCGGAAAGTTGCGCCAGGTCGGCGGCGCACTGTGGATTGAATGGGGCAAATTCTGGCATAGCGGTAACAGTCTCCATAGTTATAGTTAGGTTGAAGGGCAGTTCTAAAAATTGCCCAAAGTGTCCAACGGCGCGTCGAAGGGTATGTACGCAGGGACACCCTCGGGGCGATTGCATGAAGGGAATTGCGTCGCATTATTATTTCATGAGCGCAATTAAAATCTCCGTCGTTCCCGCGAAAGCGGGAATCCATAGGAAATTAACCCGAATTAACTCAGTATGGGTTCCCGCTTTCGCGGGAACGACGGATTACGTTTTGCTTGCGTGGCGTCTTTCCCCCTTCATGCGATTGCTTTGGGTGCACCCTGCACCGCAGACGCGAGATTGGGCGCTTTTGGCAATTTTTAGAGCTGTCCTATAGTGAGCAGGTGCGAAACCCGACGAACATCTGGCTGCGCTCCGGCAATGCAAAATTGCGGAATTTCGGCGAGCGCATTCGCAATGGCGTGGCGAACGACGCGCCGCGCACGACCTGGTGCGAAGCGAAGCGCGGCTCCGAATACTCGCGCCAGGCATCGGCGGCAAAACCGGGATACGGCTCGAAGGGCGTGCAAGTCCATTCCCACAGGTCGCCCCAGCGCAGCGCCGGATGGCCGGATAGCGCCGCATATTCCCATTCCGCCTCGGTCGGCAGGCGTCGTCCGGCCCATGCGCAGTAGGCCTGCGCCTCAAACAGGCAGACGTGGCGCACCGGCTCGTCGCCGCCAATCGCAAAACGCAGCGCGAACCGTTCGCAGCGCCAGCGGCTGCCTTCGCGAATCCAGTCGCGCGGGGCCGAGCACTCTTGCGCCATCAACCAGGCGCGGCCGGCGGGGGTCCAGTATTGCGGATGCTGGTAGCCGCCGTCTTCGATGAATTCGGTAAATTGCGCATTCGATACCAGCGTCGAATCCATCGTGAAGGTCGGCACGTAGCACGGATGCGCCCATTTTTCATTGTCGAAGACGAAGCCCTCCCCTGGCGGCGCGCCCAACTGGGCGGTGCCGCCGGGAAAGCGGATTTCGCCCTGCGCCCACGACGGAATCCCGCGCAGCACCAGGCGCGACGGCAAGATCACCGACAGAGTCTGCAATGCGGCGAGCAAGCCTTCGCCGCGCAAGTCTTCGTGCGCCAGCGCCAGCCGATACGGGTATAGCGACCGATCGTCGCCGGCAGCGCGGCTCAATTTGTCTTGCACGCGGTCGAGCACTTCGCGGCAATAGGTTTTCAGCGCGCCGGTGCTGGGCAGGCCGAGCCCCCAGCGCGACCGATGCGGCACGGTATTGGCGTCGAACCAGTCGTCGCCCTTGGTCAATAAGGAAGTGCGGCGGGCGGCAGCCGGGTTGCTGGATTCAGCCTCGCGCAGCACGAACCATTCGGCAAACCAGGCGATATGCCCAAGCTCCCACAGCGGCGGATTGAGGTACGGCAGGCGCGGCACCTTCTCCGTATAATCCAGGCCGGCAGCCGCCAGGCTCTCGAACAGCGCCAGCGTATACTCGCGGGCATCTTGCAATGCTGCGGCCAGCTCGGCGGCAGTCGCAGTGCGAAAGGAGCAATTCGTGTGGATCATCGGCTGCACAGACTTGGACGGAATGGATCCTATTATGCCAGCAACCGCAAAGGCCGAACCAAACAGCATTGTGAAAACAGCTAAATGAGTGCCGGCGATGCAGATAGCGCCGACTTCGATGCTCGCGCTCACCTACGCATGAAATTGGAAGAACTTGGACAATCAGTCAAGCCAACCGGGACGATCGCGCAAGCGCGGCGCAACCGATTGACGACCGGCCACGCCGTTCCGGCAAAAAACGCTCGTTAGCGCGCGCAGTAATCGAGGGTGCGGTCGCGTTCGGCGCGTTCGGCTTCGGCGTTATCGCGGTGCACGCCACGGCACCAGTCGTAATGCCCACGGAAATCGCCCTGCCAGCGCGCCGGATTTTCGCGACGCGCGCGGTCGCAGCGCCCATGACGTTCCGCTCGGTGCGCTTGGTCGACAGCGACGCGCGCATAATCCCGGCAAAACCTTTCATCGGCTGCGCGCACAGTTGAACTCGTTAATACGGCAATTGTCGCAACAGCGAAAAAAACACGTTTGAACATTTTTACCCCCTGAAAGATTGAGATTGCAAAATAGATAATTCCAACGCCTCCCAATCCGCAGCCCGGCGCGATATTTGCCGAAAGCATCCATCGTATCGCCCGTTGCGCGCCCGCCATCGCCCCCTCCCGCTGCGGATTTGGAAGGATTGTTTACTTCTGCACCACCTGAGAAACCACGCTAATATACAAGGTTAATGTCATTTTAGCCATTCTGTTCTTCCAATCTCTCGATTTGCAGCAACACGGCCTCTGAAATTGAGTTTGCTTGCTGCTACCTGTATAAAATCTTTGGTTGTTCCGACTTTTTTGTGGGTAAGGGAACGCGGGGTTGTGCAAACGCTTTTACACACGAAATACTCAGATGAACCAAATCTTCTTGCGCGCGCCGATTCTCGCCGAGCGCAGGATACGGATCAGTTACCTGGATATTATGATGCGCGCTGTAGCAAGAATGCGAGCCAGTCCTGTGTGAGCGATAGTCTTGCCGACTTTGCCGGAGGTCAAGACGCATGCAGGCTTGACCAAATAAACAACATCTCCCTTGAAAGCGCTGCATGGACGGCATCCGGTGGTTTACACTGCCCGGCGAGCTATCCAACCATGAAACGGCGAAGGGAAACAAAATGGGCTGGTTTTTCTCCAAAAAAAGCAAGGACACCGCCGCCGACGAAATCGCGCGCAGCCTGAACTTTTCGCGCAAGCTGCAGATCGTCACCAATCGCATCCACTCCACCGCCAACCTCGATCAGCTCATGCTGGAGATGTCGGGCAATATCTGCGACCTGTTCAATTGCGACCGCCTGACCCTGTTCGCGCTGGCCGCCGACAAGAAATTCATTTATTCGAAAATCAAGACCGGGATCGAATCCGACAAGGACCTGGTGCTGCCGGTCAGTGCCGCCAGCATCGCCGGCTGGGTCGCACTCAGCGGGCGCACCGTGCGCATCCGCGATGTCTACGACAACGCCGAACTGCGCAAGCTTGCCGAAGACTTGCACTTCAGCCGCGAAGTCGACCAGATCACCGGCTATCGCACCAGGCAAATGCTGGCCGCGCCGATTTTCAGGCCTCATTCCACCGACTTGCTGGGCGTGATCCAGCTGCTCAACAATCGCAACGACAGCTCGTTTACCGCCGCCGACGAAGAAGGCATCGCCGAACTTGCCGAAACCCTGGCGATTGCCTATGCGCAGCGCATGAAGCCGCCAGCGCCGCCGACCTCGAAGTACGATGCGTTGATTGCCGATGCGGTCATCTCGCAAGCCGAGTTCGAGCTGGCCACCCGTTCCGCGCGACGCCAGAGCCGCGATGTCGAGGACGTGCTGATCGACGAGTTTCAGGTTGCGCTGGCAGCGGTCGGCGAAGCGCTGGCCAAGACCTATAAACTGCCCTATGAAAGCTGGCAGCCGCAACGCAAGATACCGGAGCAGGCGATCAAGAAAATCACGCGCGAATTCACCGAAGACAATCAATGCGTGCCGATCGACGACGACGGCAAGAACATCGTGCTCCTCACCACCGACCCGGAACGCACGATCCGCCTTGGCGCGGCGCGGCGCGCCTTCCCCTACGCCAGCCTGTTTTACCGCGTGACCACCAAGCGCGAATTCCAGCAAACGGTCGATCGGTTTTTTGCCGGCGCGGCCTGAGTCGGCGGCGACACCGGGCACCTACATAATCACAGATTAGCCGCGCGCAGCCGATCCACCAGAATCTTCAAAAAGCGCCGCTCGAATTGCACGCGCAAATCCATGCCGGCCCCTTCCAGCGCGGCGCGCGTCATTTTCAAGATGACGACCGGGGTCGCCGCCGTGATGGTGGCGCTGCGCACCGGCTCGTCCGGCGTCAGGAAGGCCATTTCGCCCATGCATTCCCCGGCTTGCATGCGCGTCAATATCGTGCCGTGACGGCTGACGACGACCTCGCCCTGGATCAGGACAGAAAAGGAATTGCCGGCCTGCTCCTCATCCATCAAGACCGTGCCGGCCTTCAAGCGATACCAGCGCGCCACGCGCAAGGTCTGCCAGATCTGCGCGTCGCGAAAGGAGGCAAAGAATGGATTCTTGCGCAACACCATGAATTTTTCCCGGTCGGCGACATCGTCTTGCGCGACCGTGAGCGAAGCGTCGATTGCCAGCAAGCTCTCGGCGAAGGCGCTCCACGACTGGAAGCGGTGTTGCGGATCCTTCTGCAGCGCGGTATCGACGATCTGTTCCAGCGCCTCCGGCAATCTGGCGCGGCGCGCCTTCAAGGGCCGGTGCGGCACCTGCGTGATTTGGTACAGCAAGGCCATCAGGTTGTCGGCCTCGAACGGACGCCGCCCGACCAGCAACTCGTAGAGCACCACGCCGAGCGAAAATATGTCGGAGCGGGTATCCAACTCGCGTTCGGCGATTTGTTCGGGCGACATGTATTGCGGGCTGCCGACCATGCCCGAGAGCTGGGTCGCCTCGCTGTCGATGAAGTGCGCGGCGCCGAAATCGCTGATCTTCAAATCGCCGGCACGCGTCAACAACAGGTTCTTCGGCTTCAAGTCGCGGTGGATCAAGCCCAACCCGCTGGCATATTCCATCGCCATGCAACATTTGAAGGCCACCTGCAACACGGTCGCGACCGGCAACAGCGTGTCGGGCGCAATATAATTCGACAACGGCTTGCCGTCGACGAACTCCAGCACCAGGTAGGCGCTTTCGTCGTCGTAGACGGCATCGAGGATCGCCATGATGTTGGGATGCTGCAGCTCGCGCACCAGCCGCGCTTCGTTCATGAACATGTGGCGCACGCGCTTGCCGTGCTCGGGGTCGCGCAAGATATCGGGCTTGATGACCTTGAGCGCGACGTTGACCTGCAAAAACGGATCGTAGGCCAGGTAGACATCGGACGTCGCGCCGCCCCCCAGGCGCTCGCGGATTTGGTATTTGTTTAAATGTTTCATCCTCAGCAACTAATTTGCAAACACGGCATTGTATGATAAAGAACTCAAGGGCAGCTTATCAGTTTGCAGCATCGTCAAACCCGTATCAAGCGAAAATCAAGCGAAAATCCATGGAAATCGACAAGCAACTTCCCGAAAGCGCGCAACGCGTCGCGCAACTTTTGCAAAACATGGGCCACGACAAGCCGGTCGTGATGTTGCCAGCCAGCGGCAAGACCTCCGCTGAAGCGGCTGCCGGTCTCGGCTGCGCGGTCGCCGAAATCGCCAAATCGATCGTCTTCCGCCGCCTGTCTGACGATGCGGCGGTGATGGTGATTGCCAGCGGCGCCAATCGCGTCGATGAAGCCAAGGTCGCCGCCATCGTCGGCCCGATCGGCAAGGCCGACGCCAAATTCGTCAGGCAACGCATCGGCTACGCGATCGGCGGCGTGTGCCCGATCGGCCACGCCGAAAAGTCGCACATCCTGATCGACAGCGACTTGCTTCTGCTACCCAGCATCTGGGTCGCCGCCGGCCATCCGCACGCGGTCTTCAACCTGACGCCGACGCAATTGCAGGCGATGACCGCCGCGCCGGTGGCGGAGGTGGCGTTGCGCAGCGTGGTGCAGGACGGCCATTGAGCTTGTTGCGGGATTGTTTGGGCGGCAGCTTCGACTGTCACGCCGATTCGGGTGGCATACCGGCATCGTCGTCGAAGTTCAATAATGATGGTCCGGCAGCGGCCGGTCTCCCCATGACTGCGGCAATTTCTTGTCCTGCTGAAGAAACAGCTCGCAAGCGGCCGCCGACAGCGGGCGGCTAAAGAAATAACCTTGTATGACATCGCAATGATGCTGGGCAAGATAGTTCAACTGCTCTTCGGTTTCAACGCCTTCCGCAATCACCTGGAGTTTCAAACTATGCGCCAGCGCAATGATGGAACGCGTAATGGCAGCATCGCCGGCGTCGCTTGCAATATCTCTGACGAACGATTGATCGATCTTGAGCACGTTGATCGGAAAGCGTTTCAAGTAATTCAGGCTCGAATAGCCGGTGCCGAAATCGTCAATCGACAGCTTGATCCCCATATCCCGCAGTTTGCGCAGTGTCGTGACCGCCGACTCGACGTTATACATCACCATGCTTTCCGTCAGTTCGATGTCCAGATAGCACGGCGCCAAGCCGGTCTCTTGCAGCACCCGCGCAATCGTCTCCACCAAATCCTTCTGCTTGAATTGACGAGCGGATAGATTGACCGCAACGCTAATCATCGGCAAGCCGGAATCTTGCCATGCTTTCATTTGCTTGCAGGCCGTTAGAAGCACCCATTCGCCGATGGGCACTATCAGGCCCAGTTCCTCGGCCAGCGGAATAAAGTCGGCTGGCGGAATGATCCCTTCCAATTCGTGATTCCATCGAATCAGCGCTTCCACGCCAACCACGCAACCGGTCCGCAATGCGACTTGCGGCTGAAAATTCAGATAGAATTCTCCGCGTTCCAGCGCGCGCCGCAACATCGATTCCATCCGCAGTCTTGCACCGATCTTCTCATTCAGCTCTTCGGTATAAAATTGCATGTTGTTGCGCCCCTGCTCCTTGGCGCGATACATCGCCGCATCGGCATTTTTCAACAACGTGCCAGCGTCGTGGCCATCGATAGGGTAGAGGCTGAAACCGATGCTGCAGGTGACCTGCAACTCCCGGTCTTCAACCATGACCGGTTGTGCAATGCTGTCGAGTATTCGCGGCATCAGCGAGGAAATGACGGCCTCGTCGGAATGATCGATCACGACAACGAATTCGTCGCCGCCGTGGCGCGCGATCGTATCGTTTTCGCGCACGCAGGATTGCAGGCGCGCGGCGACCTCGACGAGCACCCGATCGCCGACATGATGGCCAAGGCTGTCATTGATGAATTTAAAATGGTCAAGGTCGATAAAGGCAACGGCGACCTGGTGTTTATAGCGCTCTGCCGACACGATCGCCTGTTTAAGGCGGTCATGCAATCGATTCCGGTTTGCCAATCCCGTCAATGCATCGTAGTTGGCCTGATACTCCAATCTGGCTTCGTATTGCTTATGAGAAGTCAAATCCATCGCGACCATGTAAATGACCGCCAAATCTCCTTTGATCAGCAAGATTTTCGGAGACAGGAAAATCGGCAGCTTCTCGCCATGTGCGTCCAGCAACCAAATCTCGGCCTTTTGCATTTCGGCTCCACGCAACATGTCGTTGATCGTGACGATATCGGCTGGGGCGACATAGGTCTGCAAGCGCTTGCCGGCGACCTCTTCCAGCGGTATTTTCAGCATGTCGGCGAAGCAGCGATTGCAATACAATATCGTGCCGTCGGCTGCCAGTGTGATCACTCCCTGGTTCATTGCCTCGACCATCAGGCGATAGGTATGTTCGGCGTCCTGCAAGGTGAGGATATTCTCTTCGTCGTTTTTGGATACCACCAGCGCGTCGACGCGGCCGTATCGGATCGCGTCCAGGGTTTCCTCGGCCTCGCGCAGGCGTGTGCGCAGACAATCTACGTCGGTTGGCGAATTGGGCGGGATTCGAGGACTGGCGGGTGGCTTGGACATTGCATTTCTCTCCGTCATCGTCCCGAAGCAGGCTTCGGGTATCGGGCATGTCGCCGATCGTTCCCCTGATGCTTTAACTTTTCGCCAAAGCGGGCGTTCGGCGCACGCGCGTGGCGTCACATCTGCGCGACATGAATGTCCAGACCGATCAAGACCCGCTCCGTGTTGGAGAGGTCGCCAATGATCTTTCTCATGGGAATCGGCTTATTGCGCACCAAAGTCGGAATGGCAAAGATTTGATCCTCCTTTGCCAACTTCGGGTTCTCCAGCAGGTCGATCACCTCAACGTGGTATTTGTCGGGCAGGTGCTGTTCGCAAATCCTGTGCAAATTGGCGCGCGCCACAATTGACCGCAGCGTTTGACCCGCGACGTAGAGACGCAACATCCATTGTTTCTCGGTGGCGCCCATTTTCACGGGCGTTTCCCCGGCTGTTGCAATCAATTCAAGCATGATGTTGGTCTTTCACTTTAGATTGCGGCAAGATCGGCACGCCGCAATTTCGCCATATCGGCGCGATCATGCACGATGACAGCGTCTCGCTGCCTTTCTTCTTCCGAAAGACTTTCGATAATTTCCGTCGCCGTGTCGAACTCTTCGCGCAGAGCGGCAATATTGGCTTCCAGCGCCTTGCGCTTGTGCTCATATTCACGCTTCTTGCGCTGGATATCATGCTGCCGCGAGACGATGGTCGACTTGTCCTGCGCTTCCTGGCCAACCCGCGCTGCGCCTGTCAACACACCTTCAGGGCCGAGATAGACGTCGAACAGATCGATTCCGTTGTCGCTCAGGATGAATTCTCGAATCTGGTTCGAATGCGCCATGCCGCGCGATTTCAATATGTACATGCCGCGATTGCGCTCCCCCTGGTACTCGATGTCGCGCAGGCTCAACCAGGTGTCGATCAACGAGGGGATTTCATCGTTGCTAGTCCCTAGCTTGTCGCCGACGTGCGTCAATCCGGTCAGCAGCGTGGTCACCTTGCGGGTCTTGAGGAAATCGATCAGGCGCGTGAGCATCGATTTGGCCTCCTTGTCGGAACCGACCACCGTCAAGGCCGAAATCGGGTCTACGACTACGTTGGCGGGGTCGAATTCGAGGATCAGCTTGTGCATGGTCACCAAATGCATTTCCAGGCCATGCACAGAGGGCCGCGACGCGTGGAAGCGCAACAATCCTTGCGCCACCCACGGAGCGAGATCGATGCCGATCGACAGCATGTTGCGCATGATTTGCTGCGGCGATTCCTCGAAGGCAAAGTACAGGCAAGTCTCGCCACGGCTGCAGGCGGCGTCGACAAATTTGACCGAGACACTGCTTTTGCCCGAACCCGCCGTGCCGGACACCAAAATGGAACTGCCGCGATAATAGCCCTCTCCACTCAACATCGTATCGAGACGTGGAATGCCGCTGGAAATGCGCTCGTCGGAAACGGTATGCTGAAGCCCGAGAGAGGTGATCGGAAGAATCGAAATCCCTTGCTGATCGATGAGAAACGGATATTCGTTGGCGCCATGTTCGCTGCCGCGATATTTGACGATACGCAAACGCCTGGTGGCGATTTGCTCCTCGACTCTGAGGTCGAGAAGAACCACGCAGTCGGCCACATATTCCTCGAGTCCGTGGCGCGTCAAGGTGCGTTCGCCGCGCTCGCCCGTCACAATGGAGGTGACGCCCTTGTCTTTCAGCCATCGAAACAAGCGGCACAGTTCGGCGCGCAGAATCGCCGTATTGGATAGCCCGGCAAATAGCACTTCGATCGTGTCCAAAACGACGCGTTTGGCGCCGATAGCATCGATTGCCTGTGCCAGCCGAATGAATAACCCATCCAGGTTGTAGTCGCCAGCCTCTTCTATTTCGCTGCGCTCGATATAAACATATTCGATTGCCAGCAAATGCCGCGCATCGAGATCTTTCAGGTCGTAACCCATTGCGCCGAAATTAGAGGTCAGATCGTCATCTGTTTCTTCAAAGGACACGAAAACGCCGGGCTCGTTATAGTCGAGTGCGCCATGCAACAGGAACTCCATGCCCAGAATGGTTTTGCCGCAGCCGGCATTGCCGCATATCAGGCTGGTGCGCCCCTTGGGCAATCCACCCTCGGTAATCTCGTCGAGACCGCGTATGCCCGTAAGCGATTTCGCCAGCGACCGTGGCGTATTTGCGTTGTTCAAATTGTCTCCCGCTTCCTAAGCTAATCAACACTTATCTGTATAACCACGGGAGACTTTGTCTTTGCAACATCATCGTTCAAACATTTCAGATACGAGAGTAAAAAATCGTATGTTGGCGTGGCACTGCTTTCTTATACCACGTATCAGAACGTCGCTACGTCATTTGTTTGAAACCGCGCGAGACGGGATTTAACTTTTGAATGAAGTCCGCAAACGGTTTGAGCTCGCCAATTGCGACAACACCGATGCTGGATCGACAATTCTATTGGGCTGCGACGGTTTTCCTTGATATAAGTCAAGTTTCAAGCGCTTTTGCCGATGCTACCATAAGTCGACTTTAAAAAAGGAGAACCGGTCGTTGAGTCGTCGCTACGCGAATTGGTAGTTTAGGCGCGACGGTTAACCTGATTTGCGATCCTTATTGGAAATTGAGGACGTCAAGGAGACAAGCGCGAGTTGGAGCATCTGGTTGTTATCGCAAATACTCGACATCCAATCCGTTCGCCTTGCATCTTTTCCTGCGCGACCCTGTGCCGACTGGCTATTTACTAATATTGAGGCCGCCACCTTGAAGAATAGGAT
Organism: Burkholderiaceae bacterium; assembly: GCA_031291325.1. Classification (GTDB taxonomy): domain Bacteria; phylum Pseudomonadota; class Gammaproteobacteria; order Burkholderiales; family Burkholderiaceae_D; genus PKWO01. Next base: position 6,009 of record JARLJG010000066.1, on the reverse strand, counting down.
GCTCCAGAGCCAAATGAATCGATCCGGAAAAAATGTCACTCGTGTGGCTCCCTTTTTCATGAACGGCCTGAAATGAATGCCCGGCCCTGGATCGCCCTGCTTTTTCCCTTTATTGCACTCACGGTGCAATACCTGTGCTGGCAGTGGATCGATCCGTTCATCTGGCTCGTATTCTTCCCGGCGGTGTTCTTTGGCGCGCAAGTCGGCGGATTTCGCGCGGGAATAGCCTGCACCCTCCTCAGCACGGCAATGGTTTGGACGGTCTTCATTGCGCAGCATCTGGCTCGGTCTGGCTATCATCCATCCGATTTTCTGTCGTCCTTTCTCTTTGTAACGATGGGCTATTTTTTTAGCAAGAATCAAGAGAGATTGCAGCAGGCAAAGCAGAATCTGGAAATCAAGCTGAACGAGAGCGAGAATCGCTTTGAAGCGACCTTTGAGCAGGCGGCAACCGGCATCGCCCTGGTTGCGCCCGACGGGCACTGGTTGCGCGTCAATCGCAAACTGTGCGAAATCGTCGGCTATTCTCAAGAAGAGTTAAGCAGCAAGGCGTTTCAGGACATCACCTATCCTGGCGATCTCGACACCGATCTTGCCCAGGTCCAAAGAATGCTGAACGGCGAGATCAATACCTATTCACTGGAAAAGCGCTACATCCGTAAAGACGGCCAACTAATCTGGGTCAATCTGACGGTTGCGTTGACAAGAAATGCGGACGCCACGCCGCATTATTTCATTTCGGTTGTCGAAGAAATCACCGCGCGCAAACATGCGGAAGAGGTATTGCGCGAAAGCGACGCCACTTATCGTTCCCTGTTCGACAACATGCTCAACGGTTTCGCTTTTTGCCAGATGTTGTTTGAGAACGGCAAAGCCAACGACTTTATCTATCTCAGTGTCAACCCTGCATTTTCGGCCCTGACGGGCTTGCACGATGTCGCCGGCAAGAGGGTCAGCGAGGTGGTTCCCGGCATACTCGAAACCGATCGCGCATTGCTGGAAATCTACGCAAGGGTGGCCTCGACCGGGAAAGCGGAGCGCGTCGAGACCTATGTCGCGGCGCTGCAGATGTGGTTCTGGATTTCGATTTATTGCCCTCGGCCTGGCCACTTTGTCGCCATATTCGATGTCGTTACCGAACGCAAGCAAGCCGAAGAAAGCCTCAGGAAGTCGCAGTTGCAACTGAAGGCCTTGATCGAACATGCGCCGATCAGCATCGCCATGCTCGATCGCGACCTGCGCTACCTGGCCGCCAGCGGTCGCTGGCTAAAGGAATACGGCCGTGGCTACACTGAAATCATGGGGCGTCGTCATTATGACGTGCATCCCGACATTCCCGACGAGTGGCAGCGCGTCCACCGGCGGGCGCTGGCGGGCGAGACGATCAAAAACGACGACGATCACTGGACCCACGCCGACGGCAGCAGCCATTGGTTGCGTTGGGCAGTGCTGCCGTGGACGGACGAGGATGGAGAGATCGGCGGCATCATCATTTCCGCCGAAGACATCAGCGATCGCAAGCGCGCCGAGGCTGCATTGCAGCAGCTCAACGAAGAGTTGGAACAAAAAGTGCTGGCACGCTCGCAAAAGATCACCAGCCTCAATCTGTTTCTCAACGAGGTGCTGGAGGTGTTGCCCTTCGGTGTCGTGGTCTACGACGAGCAGCGCAAGGTCGTTTTGCGCAACAAGTTGTTCGCCTCGCTGCTGAACTATCCGCCGGAATTGCTGCGGCGCGAGCCGCTTGAGTTCGTCGACTTGATTCGCTTCAACTTCGACCGCGGCGACTACGCGGGCCAGCAATTTGAACAGGTGCTGGCCGGCTTCGTCCACTCGATGGACGCCCGCGAATCGGTATGCTTTGAACGGCAACAGGCCAACGGCGCGTACCTGGAAGTGCGCGGCCAGCCGATTTCGGGCGGCTGGGCGGTCTTGACCTACACGGACATCTCCGGGCACAAGGCGGAAGAGCAAAACATCGCCAACGCCAAACAGGTGGCAGAAGCCGCCACGGCGGCGAAAAGCGCATTCATTGCCAACATGAGCCACGAAATTCGCACGCCCATGAACGCCATCCTCGGCCTGGCCTATCTGCTGGAAAAGGCGCCGTTGTCGGGCAGCGCGAACGAGATGGTTCGCAAGATTCGCATGGCCGGACGTTCGCTGTTGGGCATCATCAACGATATCCTCGACTTTTCCAAAATCGAGTCCGGCAAGCTGAGCATCGAAAACACGCCCTTCCGTCTGGGCGACGTGCTCGACAATCTGTCGACCATCATGTCGGCCAATGCCGGCGACAAACGGCTGGAACTCATCATCGACGCGCCGCCCACGCGCACCAATCAATTGCACGGCGACGCCCTGCGCCTGGAACAGGTGCTCATCAACCTGACCGGCAACGCAATCAAATTCACCGAGCGCGGCCACGTCGCGCTATCGATCGCCGTTGTTGCAGAGAACGACACGCAGGTTACCCTGCGCTTTGCGGTGCGCGATTCGGGGATTGGCATTCCTGTCGAACAGCAACAGGAGATTTTCACGCCGTTTTCACAGGCCGACGGCTCAACCAGCCGCCGCTTCGGCGGCTCGGGCCTGGGCCTGACCATCAGCCGCCGCCTGGTGGAAGGCATGGGCGGCGAGTTGCACGTCACCAGCGTGCCGGGCAGCGGCAGCGAATTCTGGTTTGCGCTCAGTTTCGAGCGCGGCCAGGACGCATGGCTGGCGGCGCCCGAAATGTCCAATCTCGAGGTCCTGGTCGCCGACGACAATCCGATCGCCCGCGAAGTCTTGTCCAACATGGTCGACGGCCTCGGCTGGAAACCGATCGTGGTCAGTTCCGGCAAGGCCGCGCTCGACCATTTGCGCGCGCGGCGGGCGCGCCGACTGCCCAACGAAGTGCTGTTGATCGACTACGAAATGCCGCTCATGGACGGACTGGAGACGGCCCGGGCAATCCGGCATGACCTCAAGCAGCAGGAGGATGCCATCATCATCATGGTAACGGCATTCTCGAGCAGCAGATTGCTCGATCACGCGGACGCCCACCTTGCCGACGCGGTGCTGAGCAAGCCGGTCACCCCTTCGAGCCTCTACAACGCCGTGGCGCGCGCATTGCGGGTCCGGCGCGGCGGCGAAGAGCGGGCGCCAGCGCGCGCCGAGCAGCGCCTCGCCGGACTGCGCATCCTGGTGGTCGACGATAGCGATGTCAATCGGGATGTCGCGCACGCCGTTTTTTCAAGCGAGGGCGCGCAAGTTGCCCTCGCCGACGACGGCAGGCAGGGCCTCGATTGGCTGCTTGCGCATCCCGATGAAATCGATATCGTGCTCATGGACGTGCAAATGCCGGTGATGAACGGGTATGCTGCGACGCGCCAGATCCGCCGCGTTCCCGCCCTGGCGGATCTGCCGGTGGTCGCGCTCACCGCCGGCGCCTTCACCGACCAGCAAGACCTGGCCAACGAGGCTGGCATGAGCGGCTTCATTTCCAAGCCGTTCGATGTCGACACCGCGATTGCATTGATTACCAAGCTGGCGCGCCGACCTGCCGGCGCAGCGACGCCGGCGGCTGCGCGTTCGTCCCGGGTCGACAGCGGCCACGTGCAAGACCTGCCCGGCCTTGCCGTCGGGCGCGGCCTGGAGCGCCTGGGCGATGCAGGCGTGTATCGAAAATTTCTGCGCAAGTTTGCGCGCGACAACGCCGGCATCGCGGCCTTGATGGCGCAGTCCGACCACGCGGCGATCGGCGCATTGGCGCACAAACTGAAGGGCGCCGCCGGCAACATGGCGCTCGAAGAGGTCGCCGCGCGCGCCGACGAACTGGAGCACGCGATCGGGACCGGGACTTACTCCGACGATTATTTGGCGCAGCTGCAGGCGGCGCTGGACACCGCCTTTGCATCCATCGCACTGTACGCGCCGCCCCAAGTCCAGCCCGAAGAAATGTTTACCGTTGCGCCCGATCCGGCGGCCATTGCGCCCTTGCTGCAACAGTTGGTCAAGGCATGGGACAGCGACCGCGCGCCGCCGGTAAGATCCATTCTCGTCGAACTGGAGAAGGTCTTGCCGCCGTCGCGCCTGGCCGCCCTGCAGTCGGCCATCGACAACTTCGATTTTCGCGCCGGCGAGCGTGCCACCCGAATGCTTGCAAACGAGCTTTCCATTGCACTGGGAACATGAGCATGTCAAATGGTCCGATCCTGATCGTCGACGACGAACCGCCAAACCTGGCGGCCCTGGAACAAATCCTGGGCGGCGAATACGAACTGGTCTTTGCCTGCAACGGCAGCGAAGCGCTCAAGGCGGCGCTCAAACATGCGCCGTCGCTGATCCTGCTCGATATCCAGATGCCGGACATGGACGGTTATACCGTCTGCCGCCGCCTGAAGGCGGACAGCCGAACCGACAGCATCCCGGTCATCTTCGTCAGCGCCTTGGGGATGGTCGGCGACGAAGCGGCCGGCTTCGAGGTCGGCGCGGTCGACTACATCGTCAAACCGGTATCCCCGGCCATCGTATCGGCGCGGGTTCGCACCCACCTTTCGCTGGTGCGGGTGAGCACGCTGGAGCAAAGCCACCGGGACGCGATCTACATGCTGGCAGAAGCCGGCCATTTCAACGACACCGACACCGGCGTCCACATCTGGCGCATGGCGGCCTATGCGCGGGCAATGGCGAACGCCTGCGGCTGGACGGCAGAGCACTGCAAGCTGATCGAACTCGCCGCGCCGATGCACGACACCGGAAAGATCGGCATCCCGAATTCGATTTTGAAGAAACCGGGCAAGCTCGACGCTGCCGAGTGGGAAATCATGAAAACCCACTCGAGAATTGGACATGACATTCTCGCCAAGAGCAACGCACCGGTATTTCAGATGGCCGCCGCGATTGCGCTGCATCATCACGAACGCTGGGACGGCAGCGGCTACCCGGATGCGTTGGCGGGCAATACCATACCCGAATCGGCACGCATCGTCGCGCTGGCCGACGTGTTCGACGCCCTTTCGACCAAGAGACCCTACAAGGAAGCGTGGGCCGGGGACAAGGTATTATCCACGATACAGGAAAGCGCAGGGAGTCATTTTGAGCCGCGCCTGGTAGAAATATTTACCTCGATCCTGCCGGAGATACTCGACATTCAGGCAGCCTGGGGGTAGCCTTGTCGCGACCACCTCCGCGATGGCTTCTTCGGCTTCAAGAAAGAAGTCGCGTCGGCAGGTCTTTGTGCGCGCCCTGCCCTCATCTATCGATGGCTGGAAAAGACGGTAGCCGACGTTTGGCTTTCGGGTAGAATTGGTAGCAAACGGCCAATACTCGTCATTCGATCAGCAGGGCAATTCGATGCGTTTGCAGCAACTTTCTTGTCGCTCAGATGGCTTGACTGTATTTTCCCTTGATTCACTCATTCATTAGGCAAACAAATATGGCACTTTGGGCGGAAGGAAAAAGAGTAATGTTCATCGGTTTTTCCGGCCTTCAATACAACCCGACCGCAATATGTACAGCGACACCCACTGAGGCGAGAACCATGGTTCAGGCGTTCTATGTGGAACGTGGTGCCAGGGCAATCGGAGCAGCAGAAGCGCCGGAATTGTCATTTGTTCGGGGCAAAAAGTGGATCGGCTGGTTTTCTTGGATATTACCGTTGTCAGAAAAGTGGCCGTTTCAAACAATATCTGTTTCGTTCGTTACCCATACCGAAGGCATTCTTGTAAGCGTGGAATACAACGTTTGGCTATTTCTCACGACTATCCTTTCTCCCAATTTATTGGAAAAGGAAGCGCAGGAATTGCGGAGCGTCTTAGCGCGGTAGGTTGGGCTAAAGCTTTATCAGCCCAACATTCAACGAGACAAAGCCAGGTAGGGTGGGCACCTGTGCCCACCCTTCTATGATGACCTGTTAGTCAAGCCTTTTTCGCAAATTAATCTCCTTCAATTCAATCACTTCAGCCGGCATTGGCGGGGTCAAGGGCGGGCGCAGCCCGGTGCAACGAACCCTTGATGCCGTCAATGCCG
>JARLJG010000065.1 GCA_031291325.1 Burkholderiaceae bacterium | reverse complement strand
GTGCTGGTGACGGCCTGGGTCGCAATTTGTGCCGTATTGCCCACGGCGCTACCGGTACCGGATGCGAAGGCGGAGAGCGTTGCTGCCGAAAACAGACCCGCAACTGCTGCCTGAATAATCAGATTTTGTTTGTTCACTTTAGTATTCCTTATGATGACTATTTAGACTCAATGAATTACTTGACTTCCGCCAAGTAGCCTTTCGAAAGACCGCCTAGAGTAGCAGAATTGTCAAAAAAATGGTAGCCGCGCCGACGCACAAGCATGGTAAATTTATTCTAAACGTAAATGCTTGATTTTATAGACATCCAGATGCGGGCAATTGACCTTTCAGCCCTTGGTTCGGGCAGTGCGAATTGCCCAGGATGCAGATGCCCGCTAGACCCGGCACCAAACTAACTTCCGCGTTTCAGACAAAAAAAGGTGGCTCGAAAGCCACCTTTTCTACATGCATTGCTTCTGGACGGTTTATTGACCAGTCTGGTATGTGCCGTAGTAACCCGTACCAGCACCGCCGTTGCTGCCGCCGCTGACTTCGGTGAAGACATTGGCTGTCGAATTGTACAGATACGATTGCACCGTGATCGTGCTCGGCGCAGAGACCAGCACGCGTGGCCGCGCAGACGCCGCTTCCGGCGTGCCAACCAAGGCTTCGACCTGCGCCGAAGTCAGCGTGATAGCACCGCCAGCAGGCACTGCACTGGTCGTCGTGCCAGTAGCACTGGTGCCTGCCAGGCCCAAGGTATCGTCGATGAAGGCAAAGCTGATCTTCGCTGCCACGGTGCCGGTATTGATCACGCGCAGGAACGATTGATAGCCGGTCGATGCCGTTGCTGCAGCAGGAACATACTCGCGAACATAAACGCTTGTGCCGTTGGTGCCCAAGGTGTACAGATTGGTCGAAGCGATCGTGACATTCGCAGTGGTCGACGTGTTCGCCACCAAGGTCGCAGTAACGGTAGGCGTTCCTGTAACCCAAGTGCTCGTTCCATTACCCTCGACGCAGACAAACAGCGCCTGGTCTTGTGTGATTGTCAGACCAGAGAATGTCACTGTCGCGCCACTGTTTGAAACCACGCCCGTGGCGATGTCAGTTCCACCGCTACCGCAATTTGGTTGCGTATTCAGGAACACGCCGTCGGCGCTGCCAGTTGCAACGCTGAAGAAACCCGTCGGGCCGGAAACAACAGCTGTCGATTTTGCGACCGTGTAGTCGGTAGCGATATTGAAGCCAGTCGACGCATCGGCACCGAAAGGAGGTGTTGTCGGATTTGGAGTGGTCGTCTTATTCACATCCGCAAAATAGAAGCCACCGAGGTTGAGGTATTCGCCGTTACCGGTATTCGAGTTTGCGCCCCACTCGACCAATCCTGTGCCACTTACGGCGAAATCATAGCCAGTCACGTCGATGACGTCGGATTCAACATAGCCGTGATAAGGCGCCGCTGTGAAACCAGCCGCGCCAGACGACAACGCGCCGGCGGAAATGCCGGACACGAAATACGCGATCGGGGCAGATGCTGCCGTGCCTTCGTCAGCCACCGGAGTCGTCTTGCTGAAGCTTGCGCTGGAGCCGATCGACATGGTTGCATACAGGGAACCGGTCGATGCGGCAGCCAAGGCACCGGTCACGCTGCCGTCCGCTGGAGCGACGCTGACAGGCTGGAACGTGAAAGTTTCGGCATTTGCCGGCAAGCTTGCATTAACGGTAATCGGGAAGGCGATGAATGTCGAGTCGGTGCTGACGACGCCAGCGCCCACTGTAACGTTCGTGTCAAGAGTGCCGGCATCGGCAACCACCAACGCGCCATTGTTGATTGTCGGAACTGGCGATTGCGAGCCCGCAGCGAATGTTGCGCCTTGGTTCAGCTTGACGTAAACGTAATAATTGCCGGCAGGAACAGAACCGGTTTGGACGTACTGAATCGAACCCGTGCCGATGTCGGTCGTGCTGGTGACTGCTTGGCTGGCGATTTGTGCCGTATTACCCACGGCGCTACCGGTACCGGATGCGAAGGCGGAGAGCGTTGCTGCCGAAAACAGACCTGCAACTGCTGCCTGAATAATCAGATTTCGTTTGTTCACTTTAGTATTCCTTATGGTGACTATTTAGACTCAATGAAGTACTTGACTTCCGCCAAGCAGCCTTTCGAAAGACGCCCGCAGTATAGCAAAATTAAATTGAATTGTGCATAACTTTTGATTTCCGTGTGAAACATTGCTCAATTGCAACCACCAAAACCGCACGCCTGTCGAAGACATCATTGAATGCGTTCAAAGAGGCTCGGCAAAAATATTAACCCAAGCCAAGTGACGAGCAATAGCCAATTTATAGCCTCGGGGAAATTTTTTGACGCGTTTTTCGTTCCATTTCGTGCAAAGAACTAATAAAAGCGAAAAATACCTTTAAAATCAATAACATACTTGATTCGCAGGTACATAACGGATGCCAACAGTTGGTGCGGGTTCCGGCAAAGCCCGCGCGCGGCGAGACAAGAGCGCTGCGCACGCCTTATAAGCTTGATCGTGCGCGAAGCGCTAAAATGAAATTTATATTTGGCAAGCACAAAATTCTTGCTGTTGCGCCCCAACAACGCCCTGGTGATGCGCCCCATTCCCAATCTCTAGCGTGCCGCATCAACCTTTGCGTGCGACTTCAGTCGCAGCCGAGGCAATGCTTGTCGAATGCCTCTGGAAAAGCACGCGGCAGCAGATGGTAGAGATCGATATACCAGTCGTCCGAAGCGATGCCATCGCCGCGATCGGTCATCGCGTAGATATCCAGAAAGTCCATCCCCGCCGCGCGCGCCTTTTCCTTCAGAATGGCATTGAATAGACGAACAAAGGCAACCAGTTGCTGCGCTGTGTCGGGCAGCGATTGAACCAGCCCGATACAGGGCGCCTGCACGCCGCCAACGATTGCGCGGTGCCCGTATGGCGCGACGATTCTCGACACGTACGCCACATACCCGCCGATAGTGGCAAGCGCCACGTCTTGCAGCGACGCAGCGGGATTTTTTTGGCAAATCTCCAAGATTCCTTTGCCAGGGAAGCAATCAAGCCCCCCGATACTGAGAAGAATCGTCGACCGGCTTGGCAGCGCCGCCGCGATGCTTTCAAAGCGGCTTTTGTGCTGATTCGCGACATCGTTGCCGAGGTGCCACTGTTTGCACCCTACGATCCATTCGGCCTTGCCGCGCATCTTCCGCCCACGGTAATCGACCGTCGCGCAATGCGCAGTCAAGCTGGTGCTTTCCCCGATCACATAAAGATGATCGCGTTCTCCCGCTTGCGCATTCAACGCGCCGTATTGTTCAAAATAGCGCAGTAGCCTGGCGACGCAGTTGCGGTAAATCCGGCCATGCATGTACTCTTCCGTGCCGATCCCCTTGACCTCTTGCGACGTTATCAGCATGTCCCTGCACTGCACCCAATCTTCTTTGAGAAAATACAGGACCGTCAGCCAGCAGGCCGCGCCCGATCCAAGCCAGGTTGGGTCGAGTGCAAGCACATTGCGGTAGGAAATGATTGCCTGATCCCGCTCACCCATGTCGCTCAGCACATGAGCCAGGTTGTCGTGCGTCTCTGCATGGTCCGGATTAAGCGCCAGCGCTCGCCTGCAACAGGCTGCTGCTTCGTCGCTCAATCCGAGCTCGCGCAACGCGTAAATCAAGTTGTTGTGCGCTTCCATGTAATCCGGCTTGAGCGCCAGAGCCTGCCGATAACTGGCGGCCGCGTCGTTCGTCCGCCCCAGTTGGCGCAAGGCGTTACCCAGGTTGTTGTGGGCTTCGACGTAGCCGGGTTTGACCGCCAGCGCGCGCCGATAACAAGCCGCCGCGTCGTCGAGTTTTCCCAGCGCTTTCAGCGCCAATCCCAGGTTATAGTGCGCTTCGACAAGATAGGGCTGTATTGTCAGCGCCCGGCGGAAGCTGGCCGCCGCTTCGTCAAGCCGCCCCAGACTCAACAATGTATTGCCCAGGTTGCTGTGCGCGCCGGCATCGTTGGGCATCAGCAGCGTCGCTTTTTGCATCGCAGCGAGCGCGTCCTTGCCCTGCACCTGAAGCGTTACGCCCAGCATCTTCCAGACGAACCCTGACTCCGGGTGGCGCCCAATCAACTGGCGCGCATGGTCTTCCAACTCCGCGAAACGACCCGCATTGAAGAGTGCGGCTAGCCGATTGCATTCGACAGCTGTCGGCGCGGCGGTCGCTGGTCTTTGCGGTGCAGATTGCGCAGAACGCGACTCCAAGCCTTGTTGTCCGCAACAGTTCTCGAATTCTTCCCCGCTCCCGCAGGGACAGGGATCGTTTCTTCCGGCGCTGGAACCCGGATTCACTTTCGCCGCCTATTTGCCATTCGCTGCCTTGCGCAATTCTTCCAGCAACCCGGGATCGCTCACTTTGGGGCCGGGTTTCGGTGCCGCAACGGGTTTCGGCGTAGCAGCGGGTGTGGCGGGTTGCGGCGCGTCTGCTTCCTGCGGCGGCGCCTCCTCGGTTGCGGCGTCCGGCATCGTCGGCGTTGCGGGCGGTGCAACCGGCGGCGCTTCTGGCTTGACCGGCAGTTCGACGCGCTGCTTCATGACCTTCGTCTTGGGGGCATCTCCAGGAGCCGTTTGCGCCCAAGGTCCCAACTGATCGCGGAACGCTTCGGTCACCTGCTCGGCGACCCGATCGTCGTCGATGATATAGGGCGTAATCAGCACGATCAATTCCTTCTTCACCAATGAATTGGTATTCGTGCGGAACAGTTGGCCTACGCCAGGAATATCCTTGAGCAAGGGAATGCCAGACACGCCCTTGGAATCGCTGCTGGACATCAGGCCCCCGAGCAAGACGGTGGCGCCATCGCGTATCGAGAGCTTGGTATCGACTTTACGCGTGCTGATGGTTGGCGATGTGCTCACTCCCGTGGTGGTCGCAGCCGCAGAACTGACTTCCTGCGAGACATCCAGCTCGACCCTGCTTCCCGAATGAATGATCGGCTTCACTTTAAGAATGACGCCGGTCGGCAGGTATTGCACTGTCTGCAAAATGCCGGAGCTGGTGCCGCTGGAGGTGGTTACCGTGCTGGAACTGCTAAGCTGACTGGTAATGATCGGCACCTGATCGCCCACTTCGATAGTGGCGGTCTCGCCGTTGCGCGCCATGACCCGTGGCGTCGACAAGGTCGTCACCTTGGTAACGGCGGCCAGCGCGGAGAGCGTTGCCGAGACCTTGCCCGAGCCGCTGAGGTAATTCACCGTCAGGCCACCGGTGGCGCTCAAGAGTGCGCTGGCGCCCGCCGTCGTCACCCCGGTCGTTGTTGTGCTGCTACTGCTGCTCGACGTGCCGCCATTCAATGCCCATGCCACGCCAAGCGAATTCTCATCGGTCACGTCGATTTCCGCCACCGTCACTTCGATGAGCGCCGATTTCGACGGCTGATCCAATTCTTTCAAAATATCCTGCAACTGTAGAAACTGTTCCTGCGTGCTGACAAAAATCAGCGTGTTGGAGCCGGTGTCGACCACGATCTTGCTGGGCGCATGCGCGGCCGCGCCTGCGGTTCCGGTTGCGCCCGCCGCCGTGGTCGTGGCGGAACCGGACGAACCTGACGCGAGAATGTCTTGCATGGTTTTCGCCAAGGTCTGCGCGTCGCCGAACTTCACCGGGTAGGTGAAAAAATTGCCGCTGCGGCGACCGGAACTATCCGGCGTATCCAGTTGCTTGGCCCAATCGACAATATGATTCAGAATGGCTTTGTCGCCGGCGAACGCGAGCAGCGAATTCGAGGTCGGCGCCGGGATCAGCACGATCGGCACAGCCCCGCCTTGCGCGAAGTTGCTGGATACCGAATAGCCTTCCGCTGTCAGCACTTCGATCAGCTTTTTCGACAACTCGTCGACCGATAGCGAACTCGGGGTAATGCGCCGGCTGCTGCGCCCGCGCATGAGCGGCTGATCCAGCACCTGGATCGCTTCCAAGGCGGCAGTCACGTCGTTCGATTGGCCGCTGATCAGAATCGCATTGAGGCTCGAGTTGTCAACTAAATTGAGCTTTTGACCGAACATGGTTTTCAGCAGACTGGTGACCTCGTTGCTCTTGACCGCCGTCAGTTCCACCAGGTTGAAGACCGGCCGCAACGGCAACGGCACGTCGGGCTGCGCGCGCCCGCGAAGAATTTCAGGCGCGTAGCTGTTCTGATCCTTGTCGGGTGATATCTTATAAAAACCACCCAGTTCTGTGACTGCAATGCCGTAAGTCTTGAGCAGCATCCTGGCGGTTTCGAACACCTGGCTAGGGGTTTGCGCAGTGCTGGTGCGCAGCGTGACGAGATCGGTGCGCACGGCAACCGCTGCATCGACGCTATAATTTTTCTTGAGGATGGTGCCGAAAGTCACCTGGATAAAGCTCGGCAGCGGGATTTGATCGAAACTGAGCGAAATATCGGCCTTCTCGTTCTTGGCGGCTTCCGGCGCCTCCTTTTTCACCGACGACAATTTGACCGCGGCGGGCGGCGCAGGCGGCACGGTCACCTGCATAGGACTCCTTTGCGTGTCGGCGCCGAGGCGGCCGCCGCCTTCGCTGGTTGTCTCGGGCGCAGTATAGAGCGCTTTGGGGATCACCCCTTGCTGGACGGCGCAACCGACTAGCGTCAAAGCGAGCAGCGCAATGGCGATCCAGGTTGTCGAAATTCGACGAAATAGTGTGATTACCATCATTCTTTATAGGTTTTTAAGACACGCTTTTTCCCGTTGAGCAAAATGCACACGCGATCGGCCGTCATGTTGACAATTTTTATATCACCAGGCAATTTCTCGCCGGCCTTCACTTGCTGTATCGGCTGTCCATCCACTGACAGCATCGCGTAGCGCTCGTCGCCCGCCGAAACCACGCCGACAATGTGCCAATTGGGGGCAGTCAACGGCTTCTCGTCGACTGGCGCCAGCGCCGCCGCCGCTAGGCCCGCAGTGCCCCATAATTTATCTTTGTCTATCGTCGCTGCCAGCGCTGCAAAATCGACTTTCCCGTCCTCGGGCAAACGCCACTCTTCGTCCTGCGCGCGCAGCGCGCGCGGCTCCGGCAGCGCTACCGGATGCCACAGCATCCACGCAACCGTGACGGCAAGCGCAAACAAAATGAAGATGGCAATACTTCGAAGCATGGTCTCTCTTTATACTTTCTCGCCGCTAGTGCGCGGCGGCCGGCTGCAAGGCGTTGGCCGCCGAAACGCCGGAACCCGCAGCGATCGGTTGCAGCTTGTGCCATGACACAACAGTCATCGTCGTGCGCGGCAACTTGACGTTAAGCGACTCGACGACAACTTGATGCTCGCCGGTGGCGATCGCCGTCAGCAGATTGTTCAAGACCACTGGATCGGTATTGAGCTCAACCTCGGCCCTGACACGAACCAAGTCCGCAGGATCGCCCGATCGACCGCTTTTGCTGTCGCTCTTGTCGCCGCTCGACTCCGACACTTTGACCCGGTATTGCACAGCCTTCGCCTGCAGCAATTGCTGCAGCAGCGAGTCACGCAGTTGCGCCTGCGTCAGTCCGACGGTCGGATTCTGCCATAGCCGCGCTTCGACCCCAGCCAGTGCATCTTTCGCCTCCTGCGCGCGGGTCAGCCATTGCGTCTGCTTTTGTTGCGAATCGACGCGCGCCAATTGCGACGCAACCTGCCGGTAGCGATCCTGCAGTGCTCTATTCTGGTCGTGCAAATCGAGCAGCAACGAGAGCCAGACAATGCCCAAGATCAGCGCCAAGCCGACACGCAAGCGGTAATTGGAGCGCAACTGGACGATAAAGTTCATTTGGCGCGCTCTTGCACGGCTGCCGGGTCGAGTGGTCGGATTGTCATCGAGAATCCTGTCGTTTTAGGGTCAGCGTCGGTTATGATTTGAATATCTCCGAATCGTCCGGTTTTTTCCAGCGCTTGCTCGTAATCGGCGCCGGCGATATTGGCGTCCGGCGATTTGACGGCGACTTTCAGGCGATTGCCGCTCATGTCCCATTCGCGCACGAAGGCGCCGCCATCTTTCGGCAGCGTCTCGGCCAACGCTGCCATCAACACCAGCGGCTGCGGGTAGGGCTCGATGGTTTCAATGCTTTTGAGCCGGGTCAGCGCGCCCAAGGCCGATTCGCGGGCGGCGAACACCGATCCCGCCTTGCCCTTGATCGCCGCCAGTTCGCGGCTGCGCTCTTCAATTGCGCGATCGATCTGGTGATGCTGCATCGCCAGCACGACCGTGGTAACGCCGAGCCCAAGCGTCAATGCGCCATACAATGCAATTTCGGCCAGCGGCATGTCGTCGGTCGCGCCGGAGGGAGCGGCAATTTTGATCCACGGCCGCAATTGCAGCGGCAAATCCTGCAACGTGCTGCTGCCTTCCTGCTGCTCCGGCGCAATGCCGCAGTCGCGCTGAAACGACAACCACGCCTGCTCGTCGGGCCGCTGCGGCCACCAGCGACTGGCGATAAGCTGCGCATCCTGCCAATATTGCCCTTCGACACCGTCCAGACACTTCAGCAAGCGCAAACCCGCCGACAAAGGCGCACGCAACAGGGTTTCGGGAATCTTTCGCTGCGACTTCGGGGTCTTGCCGTGCTTTTTGATCTCCGCATCGATGCGGGCGTTATCCCAGCACCAGACGCTGGCAAATCCATTTTGCCAGGCAATCGCGTAGGCGCTATCCGCGTACGGACTCCATTGCGGCAATTGCAGCGCCAACGCGGCTTTGCGTTTGGACGCCGGCAGACGGGTCAGGTCGAAACGGTTGAAGCGGCACAGGGCGCGCGAAAGCACCCATTGCGACGCGCCGATGCGTCCCGCTGCAAGCTCCACCCGATCACTGAAATGGCAGGACCGACGGGGCGGCAGAGACAACCGATCGAGCCGGAAGTTGTGGAATTTCTGAACTGTTGGCGACATTGTTTGCGCTGGCCGGATCCGATTTGTCTTCAATGCGATAATAGTAGCCGATCTGCCAAGGAGAAATACTGCTTAACGGAGTTAGCCGCAAATTATACCTGAT
The DNA here is from genome assembly GCA_031291325.1 of Burkholderiaceae bacterium. Lineage (GTDB taxonomy): Bacteria > Pseudomonadota > Gammaproteobacteria > Burkholderiales > Burkholderiaceae_D > PKWO01. Next base: position 36,639 of record JARLJG010000065.1, on the reverse strand, counting down.
CGCCCAAGGCATGCCAATTGCGCGCTGCGTTATTCTCACGCCGTCTGACGGATAAGCGACCGCTTGCGGCGGGAACGTCGACTGATTGGTTCCCGTCAATTGCTCGAACAGGGCGACATCGATCGGCCCCAGCTTCCTTCTGGCAACCACCGCCTTTGCCAGCGCCGGCGTGACGCCCGGCAGCGCGGCCAACACTTGCCAAGGCGCCGTGTTCGGATTGATCGGCGCGATCGCGCCAACGCTGACGAATTCGGTGACGCTCGGGTCTTGCCACAGAGACGGCATGTCGCGCCAGCCAATAATGCTCTTCAATTCGAACGGCGAAACCAGCGGCATATTGCGCGGCGGCGGCAAGCCGGCGGCAGCGTATTCCGCCGATTCGGCGCCTTCCAGCCGGCGCAGGTCGTCGGCATCGGTATAGTCGTGCAGCGTATCGATCAAATGGTGGCGCTGGTCGACCGGAACTTGCATCACGCCGAGAAAATTGTACAACTGCGTGTCGTCGATATAGTTGATGGCAATCAAGCCGCGCGCATCCTGCAATTGCACGGTGGTTCCCTCGTTGGCATAGGGGCGATCGTCGAGCGCGATTTCGCCCTTCGGCACGCCGAGTCCATATTGGCTCAGATGCGTGGTGCATAGGCGAAATAGAATTTCGGCTCGGGTATTGCTGATGGCAATCTGCTTGTCGTTAAGCGTCTGCCGCATCTGGGCCAGCTGCAAGGACTGCTGCATGCGCAGCCCGAAATAACCGGCGACGATGGTGATTGCCGCCAGTATGCACAGCGTCAGGATCAGGACGAAGCCCTGTTGCTTCGGTATGCGCGGCGGCTTCAAAATGGCGTTCCCGTCATTTCCGTAGTGGCCGCTTTCGCCTCCAGCGAACCGCGCGGCACGGCGGCGATCAACTGCGGTTCCGCATCCTGCTGAACCTCCAGCAAAATCGAATTCGGCAACTGCGGCCATAGGTCGAAGCGCGGCGGCCAGGTATCGTGCTGATCTCCTTTTGCATCGACGTAGATGAAGCGGCCCGACCTGCGCCCGGGCCAAGACGACAGCTTCATGCTTTGGGCGTCGGCGCCATACAGCAGCTCGGTCGCTTCCTCGCTGATATTGTATTGCAGGGTCAGCGTAACTTGCGTCGACGCGCCATAGTTGGCCGACAACGGACTGGTGGTGACGCCGGTGAATTCGGTTTCGCTGCCTTTGAACACTTCCTTGCCGTTCGGAAAATCGGTTTGCAACCCCTGCACCACTTGCCTGAACCAATCGGTGTACATCGCGCCCTGCTGGCTTCGCGCCAATTGCACGCCAAAACGGCTTTGCAGCTTGTAGACCTGATCGAGCGCCTGAAACAAAATGCTGGTGACGAAGCCGACGATAATCAACACCACCAGCATTTCAAGTATGGTGAAGCCGGGAGAGCGGGCGGGCGCGGAAATGGGAGTAGCCATCAGTGAACCGGGGTCTGCGAGTTGCGCACTTTTTTGTAGCCGACCAGCTTGAGCGTGAAGTCGAACCAGTTCGGATCGTTCGCTTTCACGGCATTGATCTTGGTTTGGTACAGCCCCAGTTGAAACAGGCTGTTGCCTTGCGGATTGGCGACGCCGTCGACTTGGTCGATCAGCGGCTCCGCTTTCCATTGAATTTGATACGCGCCGAAATCGGCGCTTCCTTCGGGTGTCTGCATCGGGTTGACCGCCTGCATATATTCGATGATGTTGGCGGTCGCCTCGTTGCGGGCGTTGGCGTCCTCCACCCGGCGCAACGCGACGATGCTGCCGTTAATCCAGGAAAACAAGGCCATGCCGGCGCCGCCGATCAGCACCAGTGCGACGATCGCTTCGAGCAGGGTAAAGCCCAGGCTGCGGCGCAAACGCTTACGCATCGCTATGCACCCGGCAGGCAGGCGGTTCGAGATACAGGTTTTCGATGACCAGATCGGGCGCGGTGATGGTAATCACGCCGCCGCTGCAAAAGCCGTTGAAGGTAAATTGAATCGGCTCCTTGACCGCCACCCGCCACCCCTCCGGCACTGCCAGCAGCGGATTGCCGTCGCTTTGCAGCGCGCCGAAGGTATCGTTGGCGAGCACCATGCCGTGGCCGTTGGCAAAGGCGCGATAACTCAGGCCGGTGATGTCGGCAATCAACGCATCGTGCTGGGTGGAGTAGGTGGCGCCGTTGGTCAGTCTTTGCAAATTCGGCGCCACCATCGCGGTGAGAAAACCGATCAAGGCCAATACGACCAGCAATTCGATCAGCGTGTAGCCGCCAACGGATAACTTCGCATTCATGCGAGCGTTATTCCGGCGGCAGCATGCCGATATCGGCATCGTTGCCTTCGCCACCCTTCTTGCCGTCGGCGCCGAACGAATACAGCGCAAACGGTTGGCCGTTGCTGCCCGGCATGCTGTATTGGTAAGGATTGCCCCACGGGTCGTTCGGCAAGGCCTCGTCCAGATAGGGGCCGTGCCATTTGGCGCGCAGCTTTTCATCCTTGGGCGCTTCGTTCAACAAGGCCAGGCCTTGCTCCTCGGTGGGAAATACCCCGATGTCGAGACGCATGGTTTCCAATGCGCCTTTAAGCATTTTGACCTGGGTCTGCGCGGTTTGGATCTTCGAGGTGTCGACCTTGGTAAACAGCTTGGGGCCTACCAGCCCGGCCAACAAGCCGATGATGACCAATACCACCAGCATTTCAATGAGCGTGAAGCCGCTAGAGCGAGTGCGTTGTTTCATTGTATTTCCCGATTCATATACACGTTTACAAAGTCATGGTTGAAAGGCTGGTGATGGCCAACATGATGGCGACCATGATGAATCCGATCACGCAGCCTACGATGAGAATAGTGGCCGGTTCCAGCAAAATCAAGAAGCGCTTCATGCGCTCGCGGCTGGCATTTTCATACATCTTGCCGAGCGTTTTCAGCATGCCCGGCAACTCGCCGGTGCGCTCGCCGACGCGCACCAGATTGATCCCCATCGGGTTGACCGTGCGATGCAGCGCCAACGCGTCGGCCAACTTCTTGCCGGCCCGCAGGTCGCGCACGGCAAGCTGCAGTTTATGCGAGACCGCCTTCAGTTGCACTCCCGATTCGGCCAACTCCATCGCGCGCACGATCGGCACCCGGTTATCCAACAGTGTGCCCAGCATGGCCGCCCAGCGCCCGATTTCGGTATCGACCAGCCAGGCGCCGATCAACGGCAAGTGCGAAATCGCTTCCATCAACTGCTTCCTGGCTTTCGGATTCGACAGCAGGAACGCAATAGCAAAAATAATCGCCGCGGAACCGAGGCCGAACCACAACAGATTTTCTTTCACGAACAAGCCGGTTTTCAGCACCCAGACCGAAATAGCCGGAATCTTCGCGTGCGTGTTCTTCAGCATATTGGTGAACTTGGGCACCACAACGATGAAAATCAGCAAGGTCGCCGCAATCCCGGAAAACACCAGGATGCTCGGATAAATCAGCGCGTTGCGCATTTCCTGGCGAATTTTCTGCTCGTACTCCATCTGGTCGGTGGCGCTATGCAACGCCTGCGCCAGCTTGCCGGTCAATTCGCCGGCGCCGACCAGTTGGAACACATATTCCGGCAATTCCAGTTCAGCCGCTTGCAAGGCCTGCGACAACGGCGCGCCGCCGCGCAACTGCGCGTAGACCAGGCCGAACGACGCGCCGATCTGGGTGTCGCCATGCGCGAGACTGGTGGAATCGACCGCCTCCGCCAGCGGCACGCCGGCGGCCAGCAAGGTCGCCAGCTCGCGAAACACGATGGCCTTGTCGTCGATCGACGCCGACTTCGTCGCCCGCCGCCCGCTTGTCTTGGATCCCGAGCCGGCTTCGGCAACCGTCACCGGCGTCAAGTCCTGATCCTTCAGAATCCGCAGCGCATCCGCCTGGCTGGCGGCCTGGATCTGGCCTTTCATGACCTGGCCGTCGCGATTGACTGCTTCGTAACTATATTCCACGTTTAGACTTCCTCGGCATTGGTCGTGCCGGTCACGCGCAATACTTCATCCAGGCTGGTTGCGCCGCGCCACGCCTTGATCAGTCCGTCTTCGCGCAGGTTGCGGTAACCTTCGGCGCGCGCGATGGCCGTCATTTCGTGCGATGGCAGCCGGCGCATGATCGCCGCTTGCATTGCGGGCGAGACGTCGACGAATTCATAGATGCCGAGACGACCGCGATAGCCGGTCTGGTGGCAAGCCGGGCAACCGCAAGCGGTGCGCCAGTTCGGTTCGCTGTCCAACAGCTTCGGGTAGCGCTGGCGCAGCGCCTCGACCATCTCTTCCATGCCGCCCGGCAGCGTGCCGGGCTGCGCGCAATCCGGGCACAGCCGCCGCACCAGCCGCTGCGCTTCCACCGCGCGCACCGACGACGCCACCAGGAACGGCTCCACGCCCATGTCGATCAAGCGCGTGAAGGCGGCAATCGAATCGTTGGTATGCAGCGTGGAAAACACCATATGGCCGGTGAGTGCCGACTGCACCGCAATTTCGGCGGTTTCGACGTCGCGGATTTCACCGATCATGATGATGTCCGGGTCGTGCCGCAGTATTGCCCGCAACGCGCGCGAGAAGGTGTAGCCGATCTCGGACTGCGTTTGTATCTGGGTGACGCCGCGCATCTTGTACTCGACCGGGTCTTCCACCGTGATGATCTTGCTCTGGCGGTCGTTGGCAACCGCCAGCGCCGCATACAGGCTGGTGCTCTTGCCGGAACCGGTCGGCCCGGTGACCAGCAAGATGCCGTGCGGCTCCTTGGCCCAGCGCATGAATTGCTGCAAATGGTCGGCTTCCATGCCGAGCCGCTCCAGCCGGAAATCGGCGCGATCCTTCGGCAACAAGCGCATCACGATCGATTCGCCATGCACGCCCGGCACTACCGACACGCGGATATCCATGTCCGAGCCGCTGGCGCGCACGGTGATGCGACCATCTTGCGGCAGGCGTCGTTCGGCGATGTCGAGGCCGGAAATGAGTTTGATGCGCGAGGCGACTGCGGCAAAGCGTTCGTGCGGCATCACCGCGCGGGTCTGCAGCACGCCGTCGATACGAAAACGGATCGAGAACTCGTGCTCTTCCGGTTCGACGTGGATGTCGGACGCGTTTTCGTCGGTTGCCTGGGCCAGCACATTGTTGACCAATTCGATCACCGGCGCCTCTTCCGCCAACTCCTTCAGATGCGCAATTTCGTCGGTATAGCCGGCTTCCTGCTTCGGCTGCAACAGCTTGACCAGCCGCTCCGCATCGCGGGTGCGGACGAAATGCCATATCAGCGCATGGCTGGGAACTGCCAACGCCATGGTTTCTTGCAAGAAAGAGTTAGCCGGATTGCGGGATGCGCAGTGAATTGCGCCGTCCGCACCCTCCCAGACGATCAATCCCTGTTCGGCAAACCAGGCCGGCGCAATGCCGGTTTGCTCCATGGTGCGCAGCAGATCGTCGCCGCGAACCGGCAAGTCTTCTTCATCGAGCAGCGTCATCGACAACTGCTCGGCCAGCACCGGCAACAAGGTGTCCTCGGAAATCGCCCCCAGGCGCACCAGCGCCGCGCCCAGGCGCGCCTTGCTCTGCTTTTGGAAAGACAGCGCTTTATCCAGGTCGGCCTGCGAAATCAGGCTGCGCGCCAGCAGCAGTTGGCCGATGGTCGTCGATTGCAACAATGGAGCATTCATCTATGAGGAGGAAATGAGGGCATGAAGAAAGCGCAATTCTACTCGCAAGGGCCGGCAACGGCGACCTTGACTTCCTTGTCGACCCGGTAATACTTGCCATCGGCACGCACAATCGCCGTGATCGTCGAAGTTTGCGTCAGCTTGGTCTTGACCTCGATTGAGGTCGCCTTGGCGGCCAGATCGTATTGACCGACAAACGGCGGCAAATTCTTGTCGATCAAGATGGCAATCCAGTCGGAATTGGGAATGGCGCTTTTCACCTTGATGACCAAACTCGCCTTTTCATCGATGATCTCCGGGACATCCAGCAAGATGCGCTTGCCGGGGCCGGGCTTTGGCACGCCTAATGCCTTCAGTGCACTGTCGACATCCTTCGCCGCCAACGCCGCCTTGGCTTTTTGCGCGTCGTCGCCGCCAGCCGCCGGGGCTTCTTGCGGATCGTCGATGCGGCCCGCCGGGCCTTTTCGCGGGTGGCCGCCGAATCCCGGCGGGGCTTTTTGCGCGTCGTCGGCGCGTGCTGGTGTGCCAACCGTCCCGAGCACCACCATCAGGGCGGCGGCAAACGCACTACTTCTAACGAGCATTCTCCAGCTTTGCATAGGCGAATTATTATATTTACATCTTTGTTGATCGATTTCATCGACTCTCCGGCGCAGCTAAATGCACCGGGAGCCAAGAAAAATAGGGGAAAATCTGGTTGGAACCGTAATGAAACACTAAGTGAAACCGCAAAACTGCCGACCATCACTGGCAACAATGTGCAAAAATCCGAACATGCATCGAGCCAACCGGTAAGTATAATCAGTTTTTGTGCATTCAAACCCGCCAAATGCCCAAAACCGTAAGGTCGGCGTGTAACGCAAGGTGCATTGCCTTACTCTGACCGCGATCATCGAAGAAAATTCAGTCCACCGGCAACAAATTTGTGTCGACCGATTCGAGCAAGCGTCCATTTGCCGGTAATGCGTTGGGATTCTGATACCATTGCTGCGTTAGAAACACCGCTGAGGCCGCCGCCTTTGCCAAGTAGAAACGTGCTGCACCTGCGACCTGTTTGCCAGCTCGCGCTGCCGAATTGGCAACGAAGTTTCCTTAATACTTTAGTCAAGCGTTGATGCAAAAATTTTCAATTTCTCCGCTCCATATGATTTGCCGCACGCTCGCACATCGCCGCGCTATTGGAATTGGGTGCGGAATTCAACCCGGAATTCACGGATCGGGAAAACGTCCACATGAATGCAGCAATCCTGAGACTGACGACCAAGGAAACTTGGCCGGCATCGGTGACCACTTCTCGGAAAATTGGCTCTGAATTGTCGCAGCGGAATGGTTGTCGAACAAAATGAATTTATGAGACCTCAAAGAATTATCCTTACCACGCATTTATTTTTGCCTGAATTCTTTGGCGGTACCGAAACCCTGGTGCGCGATGTCGCCATCGCGTTGAAGGAAAAAGGCCACGAGGTGCTCGTCGTGACCGGCTACCCGATGGAGCGCCAGCCGGGGCTTGCCGACCACTTCGACGAATACCGCATCGACGACCTGCGCGTGGTCAGATTCAACTACCAGCGCGCACCGCTAGGCGGCCCGCGCAACCCGATGCGGGACGACTATGCCAACCCGGTCTTTGAACAAGGGTTCTGCACGTTATTGGATGAATTCAAACCAGGCATCGTGCATTTTCATCACTTTGGCCGGCTGTCGATCAGGGCCATCGACGCCTGCGACGCGCGCGGCATCCCCACATTGTTTACAGCGACGGACTTTTGGTCGATTTGCCCAACCCAGGCGTTATTGCTGTCGAATGGCGCAATTTGCGAGGGACCGGACAGGAACAGCGCAAACTGTTTCAAGCATATCGCCGGCATATCGCAACCGGCCTGGGTTGCCGGGGTCATAAAAAGCGTGCCCATCGTTGCACTGGGCGGCGCAATGAAATTGCTCGAAGCGCATGCAAAAGATTTGTCGGGCCGCGTGGGCGTCGTGCAGGCTCTGGCAAAAAGGGGCGAGATCATCGCGCAACGCTTTCATTCGCTGCGAACGATTTTTGTGCCGACCCGGCACGCGCAGACGGCGCTGGAAAAGAGCGGCCTTGGCCACGGTAATTTCCGCATCTTGCCGTTCGGGATCAAAAATCACGGGTATATCAAGCGAACCCGCGCACGCACCGGAAGCGATCTCGTGCTCGGATTTATCGGGCAATTTTTGCCTCATAAAGGGCTGCATATACTGGTCGAAGCGATCCGCTTATTGCCCGCCGACCTCCCGATTCAGGTCAAGATTTACGGAAAATTTGCCGACAACGAGACTGTATATTCAAAGGATTTGATCCGCAACGTGCAGGAAGACAAGCGACTGGAATTCTGCGGAATTTTTGAAAATGCAAAAATCCCCGTCATACTGGATGGCCTAGACGCATTGGTCATCCCGTCGTTGTGGCACGAAAACATGCCTCTGGTATCGTTGTCGGCGCAAGCTGCCGGCTGCCCGTTGATTGCTTCCGATATTGGAGGACTGTCCGACATCGTTGCGCACGAGCGCAACGGCTTGCTGTTCAAACCCGGCAGCGCTGGCCAATTGCGCGACCGGATTCTTCGCTTGCTCACCGACGCCGATCTGCTGAAGCGCTTGTCGGCTGCTGCCATCACGCCGCTGAACATCGATCAATACGTCGATGCGCTGGATGTCGAATATCGGCAGGCGATTGGAGAAGCGCAATGAAGCGTATTATGACCGGCGGCGCCAGGCTTGTCGGCGCGTATCGGGTGGATCGACTGCTTGCCTCTGGAGTTAACACCGGGCTGCCGTATCGGATAAACTTCGATCGATACGGCAATGAATTGAATGTCGACAATCGACATGCAATGGAGAAAAAATGAAGCGAATTCTCGTAACCGGCGGCGCCGGGTTTATTGGCGCGCATCTGGTGGATCGCCTGGTTAAGTCCGGCCATACCGTGAGAGTGCTGGATCGGGTTCCGGTGGATATCCGTCCGGCGTGGCTGAAAAGTGCGCAAATCGATTATATGTTGGGGGATTTCTCTGACCATTCATTGATCGATGCCGCGCTCAAGGACATCGACGTCGTCTATCATCTGGTATCGACCACCATTCCCGCCTCGTCCAACATCGACCCGATTTTCGACGTGCAGTCGAATCTGGTCGGCACCCTCAGCCTGCTGCAAATCGCATTGAAGTCCGGCGTGAAAAAAGTGATTTTCGTGTCTTCCGGCGGCACCGTCTACGGCAAGCCGAAATCCTTGCCGATCAGGGAAACCGATCCGACCGATCCGATTTGCTCGTACGGCATCACCAAGCTAGCCATTGAAAAATATCTTGCCATGTTCAAGGAATTGCATGGACTGGACTTCGTGGTATTCCGCCTTGCCAACCCGTTTGGCGAAAGACAGCGGCCTGGGGCGCAAGGTGCGATCGCCGCTTTCATGCACAAGGTCGCCGAAGGCAAGCCGATTGAAATCTGGGGCGACGGTTCGGTGGTGCGCGACTATATTTACATCAACGATGTGATCGACGCGATGGTCGCCGGCATCGACTATAACGGCGCAGCGCACATATTCAACCTCGGCAGCGGCCAGGGGCGCAGCCTGAACGAAATCATCGATACGCTGCGTGCGGTCAGCGGCAAGCCGATCGAGTGCATTTACCAAAGCGCGAGAGCTCTCGACGTGCCGAAGAGCGTGCTGGACATTTCCCTGGTCAAGCAGGAATTCAACTGGCAACCGAGCAGCGATTTCGCGGCAGACTTGCGCAGAACCTGGGAATGGTTCAGTTCAAAATCAGTGTAATATTGAAAACCAGCTCGCCGAGGTTTTGTTGGGTCGACTGAGCGCCTCGAAACCTGTCAGCCGCAATCGAAGGTTCAGGCTGCAGTCGCGTCCCAGATATTGCAAGTGCAGACTACCCCGATAACTCAAGGGCAAATCCGGGACCTTTGTAAAAGTCCCGGCAGGCGGCGCATCGCTACAACCCGCGCCGCCTTCGCCGTCTCTATCGACTTACTTTCCGAACTTCGCGGCAGTTTCCGCAATCCGCTTGCCAAACTGCTTGGCGGTTTCCAGATCGCCCGGCAATGGACCTTCGTCGGGCGACGAATCGGACGGGCTTTGCGCCATTGCGCCGGCGAACGAGCCGAGGAAATTGCTGTCGTTGCGCTGGGCGGCCTTGGCATTGGACGGCATCGTTCCAGTGCCGACCCAGATCATGCTTTGCTGCATCGCCAAGGTGAACAAGTAGTGCAAGGTCGATAATTTATCGCCATTCATGGATGCCGAATTGGTGAAGCCGGCAGCGATCTTGTCTTTCCAGGCTTGGGTGAACCACGGCTTGGACGACGCATCGGCGAACTTCTTGAACTGCCACGAAACCGAACCCATGTAGGTCGGCGAGCCGAACACGATGGCGTCGGCTGCATTCAAGCTGGCCCATCCCGCTTCGCTGACATTGCCTTCGGCGTCGATGGCGATCAATTCGACCGTCGGCGTGACCGATAGCGCGCCGGCATGGACGGCTTCTGCCTGTTTCTTGGTGTGACCGTAACCCGAGTGATACACAATAGCGATTTTAGACATGCTTTTTCCTTATTCCTTGTTATTGAAACTTCGATAAATTTCGACCCGAAAGCCGTTCGTCACGACAGATCGAACACTAACACTTCGGCGCCGCTGCCGTGCGCCAATGCGATTTCCTTTTCATCCACCGCCTTCAAGGCGTCGCCCGCCGCCAAGCTTTTCCCGTTGACGCTGATTTCCCCGCGCGCCACGTGCACGTAGACCTTGTGTCCGGCAGGCACCGTCAGGCTGGCGCTTTCGTCGCCATCGAACAAGCCGGCATAGAGCTTTACATCCTGATGCAGGTGCACCGAGCCGTCTTCCCCGTCGGCGCTCGCTATCAAGCGCAGGCGGCCGCGTTTTTCCTCCGCCGCAAAACGCTTTTCTTCATAGCCGGGGGCGATGCCGCGCACGTTCGGTTCGATCCATATCTGCAGCAAATGCGTGGTCCGGTCCGGCAAATGGTTGAATTCGGAATGCATGACGCCGCTGCCGGCGCTCATGCGTTGCACGTCGCCGGGCCGGATCGCACTGCCGTTGCCCATGCTGTCCTTATGCGCGAGTTCTCCTTCCAGCACATAGGTGACGATTTCCATATCCTTGTGGCCGTGGGTGCCGAAGCCCTTGCCGGCGCCGATGCGGTCGTCGTTCAATACGCGCAGCGTGCCGAATCCCATGTGTTGCGGATCGTAATAATCGGCAAAGGAAAAGCTGTGGTAAGTGTCGAGCCAGCCGTGGTTGGCATGGCCGCGTTCGTTGCTTCGACGTAATTCAAGCATCGTTTTTCTCCGAATAGTCAAATTTATTGCGCTTGCAGCATATTAGGGCGAGATTCAAGCTGCGCGGAAAATATCAATTCAATGTGCCCCGTCGTTCCCGCGAAAGCGGGAATCCATAATCAGCCAGCCAGCAGTGACACCGTATGGATGCCGGCGTTCGCGGGAACGACAAAGGGGGTAACGAAAGTCCCCTCCTTGAATCATACTTAGCATAATATATGCGCTTGCCTTCGGTTCTAACAGATGCTATTTTTCGATAATTCATTCAATATTTTTGAACAAACCACTTGCAATGAATTTGACCCTCGAAGCACTACAAATACTGGATGCAATCGACCGCAAAGGCAGCTTTGCCGGGGCCGCAGGGGAACTCAATCGCGTGCCGTCGGCATTGACCTATAGCGTGCGCAAGCTTGAGGACGACTTGGATGTCTTGCTGTTCGACCGCAGCGGGCACCGGGCCAAGCTGACCGCCGCCGGACTCGAATTATTGACCGAAGGCCGACATCTGCTGCACGCCGCCGACGCGCTGGAACAGCGCGTCAAGCGCACCGCCACCGGCTGGGAAGTGGAATTGCGCATCGTGCTCGACAACGTGATTACCTTCGACAAGATGATTCCGTTGATCGCCGAATTCGATCGCCAGGAGTCCGGCACGCGCCTGCGCTTTTCGGTTGAAGTTTTGTCGGGCGTGTGGGAGTCGCTATTGTCGGGACACGCCGATCTGGCAATCGGCGCGATCCAGTCGGGGCTGGAAGCGAGCCGCATGACTGGCGGTTTCCGCACCATGCCGATGCCGTCCAGCATATGGATTTTTGCGGTCGCGCCCGCGCATCCGCTGGCTGCATTGCCGGAGCCTTTGACCGCCGACCAGATCAAGCGCCATCGGGCGATCGCGGTGGGCGACACCGGGCGCTCGCTGCCGAGCTATTCGACCGGCTTGTTGAGCGGGCAGGCAACCTTGACCGTGCCTTCGCTATCGGCCAAGTTAGCCGCGCAATTGGCCGGCCTGGGTTGCGGCCATTTGCCGCGCGCGCTGGCGGCGCCGCATCTGGCATCCGGCGCGCTGGTTGAAAAACGCACCCAGGAAATCCGCGCGCCGATCGCCAAACAAATCGCCTGGCGGGCCGATGGACGCGGCAAATGCCTGAAATGGTTTTTGAACCGCTTGGCGGACCCGGCTGTGCTAGCAATGTTGAGCGAAGACTGACACGATGACGGCACCTTACATAGGCCGCTTCGCGCCCTCCCCCACCGGAGCGTTGCACGCCGGCTCCCTGGTGGCGGCGATGGCGAGCTACCTGGATGCCAAAGCGCATGGCGGGCAATGGCTGGTGCGCATCGAGGATATCGACGTTGCGCGCACGGTGACGGGTGCTGCCGAGCAGATAATGGAAACGCTGCGCCACTTGGGCATGCAGTGGGATGGCGACGTGGTGTGGCAAAGCCGACGCCACGATTTGTATCGACGCGCGTTCGAGCAATTGCATGACTACACGTATCCATGCGGCTGCACGCGGCGCGAGATCGCCGATTCGCGCCTCGGCATTGCCGCCGACGGCGCGGCGGTGTATCCCGGCACCTGCCGCAACGGCTTGGCGCCGGGGCGCGCGGCGCGCGCCTTTCGCTTGCGGGTGCCTGAACCGGGCCAATCAGAGGAAACGATCCGCTTCGACGATCTCTGGATGGGGCCGCAAATCCAGCATCTCGCCACCGAGGTCGGCGACTTCGTGTTGAAACGGGCGGATGGCTATTGGGCGTATCAGCTTGCCGTGGTGGTGGACGACGCGGCGCAAGGCGTGACCCATGTGGTGCGCGGCGCCGATTTGCTCGACTCGACCGCGCGCCAGATTTATCTGCAACGCTTGCTGCAACTGCCCACGCCTGCGTATATGCACGTCCCGGTAGTATTGAACAGCGAAGGGGAAAAGTTATCGAAACAGACCGGCGCGCGCGAACTCGACCTGGACCAACCGCTTGAGGCGCTGGTCGATGCAGCAGACTTCCTGGGATTATCGCTGGCGCCGCCACGCTCGCTCGATCAATTCTGGAACGACGCGACAGTAGCCTGGGAAAAACTGCGCCGCACGCTGCCGAAGCTGCCGGCATGACGGCGTCAAGTTCTAACGCTTGGGCAAGCCGCCCAACAGCGCCGCCACCTTGCCTTTTTGCGGCTTGATCGAGCTGGATTTGGCTGCGCCTTCCGACGCAGTAGTGACTGCGGACACCGATGGTTCGTAAGGCTTCAAGAACCACGGATCGACTTTTTCCTTGCGCGGCGCTGGCGCGTAGGCGCTGCGCCCGGCAGGCGCCGAGCGCGGTGGCCGCGCATCGCTTTCGTCGCGGCGTCGACGTTCGCCGCTGCCGCGATTCGGTTGCGGCACGAATCCGGCCAAATGCGCCGGCACGAACTTGTGCTTGATCATCTTTTCGATGTCGACCAGCAAGCGTTCGTCCTTGTCCGAATACAGCGAAATGGCGTCGCCGGACGCGCCGGCACGGCCGGTTCTGCCGATCCGGTGCACATAGTCTTCGGCGTTATACGGCAAATCGAAATTGATCACGCACGGCAATTCGGCGATATCCAGGCCGCGCGCGGCGACATCGGTTGCCACCAGCACATCGATGGAACCGCCTTTGAACGCATCGAGCGCGGCCATCCGTTCCACTTGCGATTTGTCGCCGTGGATCGCCGACGCCTTGATGCCTTCCTGTTCCAGTTGCCGCGCCAGGCGCGAAGCGCCGATCTTGGTGTTCGAGAAAACCAGCACTTGCTTCAAATCGCGCCCGCGTATCAGGTACGAAACCGCATCGCGCTTGGCGTCTTCATCAACCTTGTACACGATTTGCGTCACGTTATCGGCGGTCGCATTGCTGCGCGCGACTTCGATGGTGACTGGATCGTTCAGGAAGCTGGCAGCGAGCTTCTTGATCTCTCCCGAGAAAGTGGCCGAGAACATCAAATTCTGGCGTTTCTTCGGCAACAGATTGATGATGCGCTGCAAGTCGGGCAAGAAGCCCATATCCAGCATGCGGTCGGCTTCATCCATCACCAATATCTGCGTCTGCGACAAATTCAAGGTCTTTTGCTGCACATGATCGAGCAAGCGCCCTGGCGTTGCGATCAATATCTCGACGCCGGAACGCAGCGCCGCCGTTTGCGGCGCCATATCCATGCCGCCGAACACCACGGTCGAGCGCAGCGGCGTATGGCGGGAATAGGCTTTGACATTTTCAGCGACCTGGTCAGCCAGTTCGCGGGTCGGCGTCAGAATCAATGCACGCACCGGATGGCGCGCCGGCGATGCGCTGTTGCTGGCCTGCGCCAGCAACAACTGGATGATCGGCAGCGAAAAACCGGCAGTCTTGCCGGTTCCGGTCTGCGCTGCGCCCATCACGTCGCGCCCTTGCAGCACGATGGGAATCGCTTCCGCTTGAATCGGCGTCGGATGCACGTAACCCTGGTCGGCGAGAGCGCGCAAAATGTCCGCAGACAATCCGAAATCTTCGAAACGGACTGCTGGCGATACCGAATGTTCAGAGGCGGCTTGATTGTCAGGCATGATAGGTTGATGGAATTCTGCTGGTCGAGCGCATTGCCGACAAACGGACACTCCTTGCTTTCTTCAATAACGACTTGTTCTGTTTTCTGGACGGCATGCGCATAAACGACTTCTTCACGCGCTTGCCGCCAGCACTATGTGCGGCCTCATCCCCGCTACTGCTGCCATGTCGACGAGGGTATCCAGGGAAAAGAGGTCGATCTTGCCGCGCGTCAAATCGGAAATGCGCGGTTGCGTGACGCCCAATTTGGCCGCTGCTTCCTTTTGCGTCCAGCCTTGGTGCTTTATCAACTCGGATAATTTGACCATCAATTCCGATCGCGCGGCAACGCTGGCCTCCGGCTCACGCACAATACCACTGCCATTCCGGCCGAATTCCATACCAGTCATCCGTCGATGCCTCAAGCCATATTCAAATCGAAAAATTTCGTTCACCCAACCAACGACCTTGCGCTTGACTGGAACGCGTGACGAATTATACAAAATTTTGTATAGGTCGTGCAGAATTGTTCACATCCAACATTGAAGTCTGTAAAAAAAGGACTTAGATTCCCATCTAAGTCCTCCCATAGATTCTGGTGGGCCTCCCGTGAGTCGAACACGGCACCAACGGATTATGAGTCCGCTGCTCTAACCAAGCATGAGCTAGAGGCCCAATTTTTTCTGCAGACTTTCGCCTGCATCAATCGACGCTTCATCGCCGACCGGCGATGTGAAATTTCAGCGCTAGATAGTAAACTATTTCGCCGGGACACTGCACGAATCCGGGTAACGAACCGTGCAGTGCCGGCTTAATTGCCTTCCAGGAAGCTCTTCAGCTTGTCCGAGCGCGATGGATGACGCAGCTTGCGCAGCGCTTTTGCCTCTATTTGACGAATCCGCTCACGCGTGACGTCGAATTGCTTGCCGACTTCTTCCAGCGTGTGGTCGGTCGACATTTCAATCCCGAAGCGCATGCGCAATACCTTGGCTTCGCGCGGCGTCAACGAATCGAGCACATCCTTGACCACGCCGCGCATCGATGCATGCAGGGCGGCATCGGCTGGCGCCAGGGTGTTGTTGTCTTCGATGAAGTCGCCCAGATGGGAGTCGTCGTCGTCGCCGATCGGCGTTTCCATCGAGATCGGCTCTTTCGCGATCTTCATGATCTTGCGGATCTTATCTTCCGGCATTTCCATCTTGATCGCCAGGGTTGCCGGATCGGGTTCCGCGCCGGTTTCCTGCAAGATTTGGCGCGAAATGCGATTCATCTTGTTGATGGTTTCGATCATGTGCACCGGGATGCGGATGGTGCGTGCCTGGTCGGCGATGGAACGCGTGATCGCCTGGCGTATCCACCAGGTCGCATAGGTCGAGAACTTGTAGCCGCGCCGATATTCAAACTTGTCCACCGCCTTCATCAGGCCGATGTTGCCTTCCTGGATCAGATCGAGGAATTGCAAGCCGCGATTCGTGTATTTCTTGGCAATCGAAATCACCAGGCGCAAATTGGCCTCGGTCATTTCGCGCTTGGCTTTGCGGGCCTTCATTTCGCCGGCAGCCATCTTCTTGTTGATGTTGCGCAGGTCAGGCAAGGGCAACACGACGCGCAATTGCAGGTCGATCAATTTCTGTTGCAGCTCTTTGACGGTCGGCACGTTGCGGCCAAGTATCATGCTGTACGAATGACCGCCGTTGACTTCGCTGTCGACCCATTCGCGATTGGTTTCGTTGCCGGGGAAGACTTTGATGAAATGGCTGCGCGGCATGCCGCACTTGTTGACCACGACATCGAGGATTTGCTTTTCGATATGGCGCACTTCGTCGACTTGTCCGCGCAGCGTGTCGCACAGCTTTTCCACGACCTTGGCGGTGAAGCGGATGCCCAGCAATTCCTGCGAAATCAATTCCTGCGCTTTCGCGTACGACTTGGAGTTGTAGCCTTCCTTCTCGAAAGCCTTGCGCATCTTGTCGAATTGCGTCTGAATCGTCGC
The DNA here is from genome assembly GCA_031291325.1 of Burkholderiaceae bacterium. Lineage (GTDB taxonomy): Bacteria > Pseudomonadota > Gammaproteobacteria > Burkholderiales > Burkholderiaceae_D > PKWO01. Next base: position 20,078 of record JARLJG010000065.1, on the reverse strand, counting down.
AAACTTGGCCAGCGCTTCGCGCTTCAATTGTTCCAATTGCTCGGCCGAGAAACCGGCGGCGCCGGAAGCGCTGCCTTCGTCTTCCTCTTCTTCCTCTTCCTCTTCGTCCTCTTCCTCGTCCTCTTCGACGGCGGAGGTTGCAACGATAACCGGCTCGGCCACGGTCATGTCGACCAGGCCATCGACGATTTCATCGATTTTGATTTCATCGTTGCCGATACGGTCGGCGGATAGCAGGATTTCGGCGATCGTGGTCGGGCAGGCGGAGATCGCCTGGATCATGTCTTTCAAGCCGTCTTCGATGCGTTTGGCGATTTCGATTTCGCCTTCGCGCGTCAACAACTCGACCGAACCCATTTCGCGCATGTACATGCGCACCGGATCGGTGGTGCGGCCGAAGTCGGAATCGACGGTCGACAGCGCTGCTTCGGCAGCCGCTTCGGCGTCGTCGTCGCTGGCGACGGTGGCGACGTTATCGGACAACAGCAGCGTTTCGGCGTCCGGCGCGTGTTCGTAGACGGCGATGCCCATGTCGTTGAAGGTGCCGATGATGCCTTCGATCGCTTCCGGGTCGACGATATTTTCCGGCAAGTGGTCGTTGATCTCGGAATATGTCAGGAAGCCGCGTTCCTTGCCCAGCTTGATGAGGGTCTTGAGCTTTTGACGACGCCGTTCCAGCTCTTCTTCGGTGGCTTCGGTGTCGGACGAAAAGGCGTCTTTCAGCAAGGCTTTTTCCTTGGCCTTGCGATCCTTGGCCTTGGCCTTGTCGACCGCTTTCAGTTCGGCGCGCTCGACCGCATTCAAGGCGGCGACTTCGTCGTTTTCCGGCTGGAATTCCTTCGGCTTGCGGCCACGCCGCCCCGGCACTTTGACCGAAGGCAGCACGTAGCCGGAAGTATCGATTGCCGCTAATGTGGCGGCATCCGTGGTTTGACTGACGGTCGACGTAATCATCACGGCAACGCCAGGTTTGCTGTCGCTTTTTTCGGCAATCTTGGCAGGCTTGATTGCGCTTTTTGGTTCGGTTTTCTTGGTTGTCACAGTGGCTTTCGATTGCGCTGGTACCGGCTTTTCAGTAACTTTTGCTAATGGTTTGACTGTCGCGGAAGCCGTCGCCTTGGCGCCGGTGCTGCGAGGCGTTTTGGCGACCGCTTTCGTTTCGGCCTTATTCAAGATTTTTTCAGTGGCGCCTTTTGGCGCCGCAACTTTTGCCTTGCCGGATGGCTTAGTGGCTACAGCCGTTTTCGTTTCAGGTTTCGCCGTCGTTTTAGACGCAGCCGACTTTGCAGTTTTTGTAGGGGGCGTCTGGGTTTTCGCGGGTTTCTTCATTGCGTTCGCCATGGAATCAACAACCAACTAATATTGCTCTGGCCACATGAGCCGAGCGGACTATTGCGCTGTTTTATAAACCGACTACCGACCGATGCAACGCCAGCGCATTTTGTTGCGGCATCAAACCGCATTTCGTTACACGTCAACTCGAATTCTTTTGCGCCTCAGGCGCGGCATCTACCTAACGAACTACTGTAAGACCTTGAATCAAAAGCTTTTAATTATATCACATCGTGCAACTTACTCCAGCCCCCTGCGCCGAACAGAGGCTCCTTCCCCCTTGCAGGGGGAAGGTTGGGATGGGGGTAGAGCGCCCAAATTACAGATTCATGCATCTCCGCCGCTCTACCCCCTCCCTAACCCTCCCCCTGCAAGGGGGAGGGAACTTTCCTACCGAGCTTTGGTTTCAGCGTCTGCTTCAAGGCGCAACAAATTCTGTTGTTTCGATATTTCATAGATACGCGCCTTAGCAATCGGGTCATTTCCACCAGTCAGTGCTAACTTCTCCGATTCGTCCTTCAGTATTGTCATTTTAGTTTTCCGAATCGCTCCTGCAAGTTCAATTCGAGCAATATCGACTTCAGTTTCAGCTTCAGCCACAATTTCCTTAATCAAGGGCTCGAAATCGTCGCCGCCGATACGCAAATGTTCGACCAGTCCTGCAAAACTGGCTTGCGCGCCCATCTGCTGGCTGGCAGCAATCAGTTGCGCGAACATTTCCGCACTATCGGGGGCGAAATGCGCGAGCGCGTCGAGCGCGGCATCGTCCAATTCGCCGGCCAAAACCGGGTGCGCGACCAGCAGGCGCATGATCTGCCGCTCCAGTCCGAGCGGCGCCATGCGTTTGCTGCGCGGCGGCGCCTGGCGCGCGCGCGCGATCGGCTGCTCCAATTCGAACAAGGATTCGATCTCGGCGGCAGTGCTTTGCGTGGCCTGCGCCAGACCGCGCACGATTTGCAGCCGCAGCGACGATGGCGGCATCGCCTGCAGCAGCGGCTTGGCGTCGAATTGCGCGCGCGCCCGGCCTTCCGCCGTATTCAAATCCTGATCGCCCAGCACTTCCTTGAGCAAAAACTGGGACAGCGGCATCGCGTCGTTGATCTGTTGTTCAAACGCTTCTGCGCCCATTTCGCGCACATAGCTGTCGGGATCATGCTCGGTCGGCAAGAACAGGAACTTGATGATCTTGTCGTCGGTCGCATGCGGCAAGCTGGCGTCGAGCGCACGGCGCGCCGCGCGCCGTCCGGCAGAATCGCCATCGAAACTGAACACCACGTGATCGGTCTGGCGCAATAATTTTTGCACATGGATCGGCGTGCAAGCGGTGCCAAGCGTTGCCACTGCTTGCGGGAATCCGAGTTGCGCCAAGGCAACCACGTCCATATAGCCTTCCGTTACCAATACATAGCCCGCATCGCGAATCGCCTGGCGCGCTTCAAACAAGCCATACAGTTCGCTGCCCTTTTGAAATAAGGGCGTTTCCGGCGAATTCAAGTATTTCGGCTCGCCTTGATCGAGCACGCGCCCGCCGAAACCGATGACCTGGCCCTTGATGTTCCGAATCGGGAACATGATGCGGTCGCGAAAGCGGTCGTAGCGCTTGTGGTGCGAGCCGTCGTCGTCGCTCTTGTCGATGACCAGCCCGACCTCTTCCAATGCGCCGACCGAATAATCGGCAAACACGCTGCGCAAACCGTCCCAGCCTTCGGGCGCATAACCCATGCCGAAGCGGTTGGCGATCTCGCCGGTCAAGCCGCGACCTTTCAGGTAATTCTTTGCCCGTTCGGCGCCGCGCAACTGCTGGCGATAATAGTCGCAAGCCTGGGTCATTGCTTCCGACAAGGCCATGCTCTTGGCCTGCTGCTCGGCGCGCTGCGCCGGCGGGATTTTTTCGTCCTGGTCCGGCACCACCATGCCGACGTTTTGCGCCAGATCCTTGACTGCCTCGACAAAGCCCATGCCGGAATACTCGATCAAAAAACCGATCGCCGTGCCGTGCGCGCCGCAGCCGAAGCAGTGATAAAACTGCTTGGTCGGACTGACCGTGAAACTGGGCGACTTTTCGTTATGAAAAGGACACAGGCCAGAAAAATTGGCGCCGCCTTTTTTCAATTGCACATAACGGCCCACCACGTCGACGATGTCGACCCGGTTGAGCAAATCCTGAATGAACGATTGCGGGATCACTGCAGCGCCGGCGGCAGCAAGCTCAAGCTTTGGCCAACGCTGCCTTCACCAAGCCTGACACCGCGCCCATGTCGGCGCGGCCAGCCAGTTTCTGCTTGAGCACATCGATCACTTTGCGCATGTCCTGCGGGCCGGTTGCGCCGACTGCTGCTACGGCGGCGGCAACTTCGGCTTGAATTTCTGCATCCGACAAGGCTGCCGGCATATAGGCCGACAACACGATCAGCTCGGCTTTTTCGATGTCGGCCAAATCCTGGCGTCCGCCGGCTTCAAATTGGGTGATCGAATCCTTGCGCTGCTTGATCATCTTTTCAATGATGGCAAGAATCAGGCTGTCGGTGAGTTCGATGCGTTCGTCGACTTCCTTTTGCTTCATCGCGGCGGTCAGCAAGCGGATCGTGCCCAGCTTGGCAGTTTCCTTGGCGCGCATCGCGGCCTTCATGTCCTCGGTGATTTTCTCTTTCAGGCTCATGCTCACTCCATCATGTCAAACACGCAAACTTACAGGCAACTACACTCAAATGCCAAAACCCGCTGCGGGCATTACCGGAGCGGGTTTGCAATTTAACCGCACAAACGTGCGGCGAAAAATTAGAAGAGCTTTTTCGGCAATTGCTGGCTGCGGATGCGCTTGTAATGACGCTTCACGGCAGCGGCAAGCTTGCGCTTGCGTTCAGCTGTAGGCTTTTCATAAAACTCGCGCGCGCGCAACTCGGTCAGCAAACCGGTTTTTTCAATAGTGCGCTTGAAGCGACGCATAGCGACTTCGAACGGCTCGTTTTCTTTAAGGCGAATTGTGGTCATGTAAACTCAAACCAAGGTTTTATGGGAAGACAGAGAGTATAGCAGGCTAAAATGGAAAATGGAAGCCCGAATTTGCTCGCGACTTTCGAGTGTCGTAAATCCGCTCATTTGCGCTTATCTACTATACCGAAGAACCGGCTGCAAAGCCGGACGCCCACGCCCACTGGAAATTATAACCGCCGAGCCAGCCGGTGACATCGACCGCCTCGCCGATGAAATGCAAACCCGGCGCCTTGGTCGCCATCATCGTTTGCTGCGACAGCTCGCGCGTGTCGACGCCGCCGCGCGTGACTTCGGCTTTGCGAAAACCTTCGGAGCCGTTCGGCACGATTTGCCAGCGATTCAAGGATTCGCCCAAGCGCCGCAATTGTTTGTCTTGCATGTCCGCCAAGCGCGCGTCCGGTTTGAAATCGTTGACTTGCAGCCAGCCTTCGGCCAGCCGCGTCGGCAACAGTTGGGCAAGAAAGTTGCCGAGATTTTTCTTGATGCTCGCCTTGCCGTCGATCAAGGTTTGCGCGACATCGGTGTCCGGCAGCAGATTCACGGTCAAGGCCGCTCCCGGTTCCCAATAGCTCGATATTTGCAGCACTGCCGGACCGGACAGGCCGCGATGCGTAAACAATAAGTCTTCGCGGAAGTGAGCGCCCGCTTTTTTGTCGCCCGTTGCAATCTCGACCGGCAAGGAAATGCCGGCCATCGGCACAAAGGGCTGCCACAACGCCTGGTCGAAGGTCAGCGGCACCAGCGCCGGCCTCGGGTCGATCAACTTCAGGCCGAATTGCTTGGCGATACGAAAGGCGAAATCGGTTGCACCGATCTTGGGAATCGACAAGCCGCCGGTGGCGATCACGACTTTGCCGGCAAGAATCTCGCCGCCGTCGGTATCGACGCGAAAAAGCTCGCCCTGCTTGCCGATGCCGGCGACCTTGCAAGCCATGCGCAAGGTGACATTGCCGGCGTCGCATTCGGCGCACAACATGTCGATGATGTCTTCGGCGGAGCGGTCGCAAAACAACTGGCCTTTGTGCTTTTCGTGATAGGGGATTCGATAGCGTTTCAGCAAATCGAGAAAATCCTGCGGCGTGTAGCGCGACAACGCGCTTTTGCAGAAATGCGGGTTTTGCGAAAGAAAATTTTGTGGGCCGGCTGTCAGGTTCGTAAAATTGCAACGCCCACCACCGGAAATGCGTATCTTTTCGGCCAGTTTTTCCGCGTGGTCGATCAATACCACCGAAAGCCCGCGCTGCCCGGCCACCGCCGCGCACATCAAGCCGGCTGCGCCCGCGCCGATCACCGCGACATCATAGTGCTTTGTCATCGCGCTCCAATTGGCGAATTTGTTTCGATACGCACACGCAATGCGCGACTTGCTCGGCAATTGCCGACGGCACCGGCGATGCACCGTTCAATACCGAGCGTATCCACGCCGCCGTATTGGCGGCATCCGGCGCAGCTGGCAGGTCTGGCAATTCGTCGGACGGCTCTTGTTTTTGCACCAAGGTGACGCATTCGTGCGCGTGGAACCATTCGATCTGCTGCGCGCGCCTGGCGTTGGCCACGGTTTCCCCTTCGGTGCCGCGCATCAGGAATACGTCACCAGCAGCAGTCGGCGCAACGGTTGAAAAGTAGTCGGTCAACATCGCCTGATATTCAGGATGGGTATACGAAGTCAGCCGCAGCGCCGCTTGCGCAAACGGCTGGATCAATTTGACCAGCGTATGGGTCGAATTGCGCACGCCCAGGATACGGCGCAACGCCAGCAGACGCGCCATGCGCGGCGCCAAGTGTTCGATCGGCATGAAAACCGGCGCTTGATTGGCAAATTGTGCCGCCGCCTGCGCATGCCCGGCAACCGGGTGCACGCCCAGCGCCTGCAAAATCTGTGCGGTAGTCACCCGCCCAGGATCGTCGATGACGCCATGTATCAATACCGGCACGCCTTCGCGCGCCAGCAGCAAGGCCAGCAAAGGCGTCAAGTTAGCCATCTGGCGCGAGCCGTTATAGCTCGGTATCACGACTGGCGCATGCGACCCAGGCGGCGCTGCGAGCAAGTCCAGCGATGCTTGCGCGGCATCCAGGAAGCCGGCAATTTCACTGACCGACTCGCCCTTGATGCGCATCGCGAGCATGATGCCGCCCAGTTCCAGGTCGGATACCCTGCCATCCAGCATGGCTGTATACAACTGGCAGGCGTCGTCGCGCGACAGGCTGCGTGCGCCTTTTTTGCCGCGTCCGATTTCCTTGATGAAACGGGTTGCGGGGAAGGATTCCATATTCAATGATTTTTCCATGCCGGTAGCTTACGGGTGCGATTCAAACTGCGTAGAAAATATTAACTCAATGTGCAAAGACCCCGTCGTTCCCGCGAAAGCGGGAATCCATAAGCCGCCAGCCAAGACTGACTCCCTATAGATTCCCGCCTTCGCGGGAACGACGGAGGGGGTAATGAGAATTCCTCCCAACTTTGAGTCACGCCCGTAGCTTACTATGAACCGGCAGTTTCGATTCGGTAAACGCTTACAATAGCGGATTGCAATAGTTTGCTTCTCTTTTCCTATGCTTATCCTCGGCGTCGAATCCTCCTGCGATGAAACCGGCCTGGCCTTGTACGATACACAACAGGGCTTGCTGGCGCACGCGCTTTACTCGCAAGTGGCGATGCATGAAGAATACGGCGGCGTGGTGCCGGAACTGGCTTCGCGCGACCATATCCGGCGTGCGATCCCGTTGCTGGAACAGGTATTGGCCGAAAGCAAGGTCGAGTTATCGACGATAGACGCGATTGCGTATACACAAGGGCCGGGCTTGGCCGGGGCCTTGCTGGTCGGCGCGTCGGTCGCCTGTGGCTTGGGCTTGGCGCTGGATAAGCCGGTGCTAGGCGTGCATCATCTGGAAGGGCATTTGCTGTCGCCGCTATTGACCAGCAACCCGCCGGCCTTCCCTTTTGTGTCCTTGCTGGTTTCCGGCGGGCATACGCAATTGATGCGGGTCGATGGCGTCGGCCAATATACGCTGCTGGGCGAAACTGTCGACGATGCCGCCGGCGAGGCCTTCGACAAATCGGCCAAGCTGCTCGGGCTGGGTTATCCGGGCGGCCCGGCGATTTCACGCTTGGCGGAGTTCGGCGACCCCGGCGTGTATAAGCTGCCGCGCCCGATGCTGCACTCGAAGGATTTGAATTTCAGCTTTTCCGGCTTGAAGACGGCGGTGTTGACCGTTGTCAAACAACAAATTACCAATATTTGCGAACAAGACAAGGCCAATGTCGCGCGCGCCTTTGTCGACGCCATCGTCGACGTGCTGACCGCCAAATGCGTGACGGCATTGAAGCAGACTGGCTTGAAGCGGCTGGTGATTGCCGGCGGCGTCGGCGCCAATAGTCAATTGCGCGCGGCCTTGAATGCCGCCGCGCAAAAGAGACATTTCCGCGTCTTCTATCCCGAATTGCAATTTTGCACCGACAACGGCGCGATGATCGCGTTCGCCGGTGCGATGCGCTTGCAGCTCAACCCGGACGCGGCCAAGCGCGATTACGCGTTCAACGTGCGTCCGCGCTGGCCGCTCAATGAGTTGAGTGGGCTGGCTTCTTCTTAGCGCCGATCTTGCTTTCCTTGCCGGCCAGCAAATTGCCGATATTTTGGTTGTGCCGATAAATCAGCAAGACGCTCATGAAGATCACTGCCGCCAATTTCAATTGCGTTCCCAATTCGTCGGCGCCGATCAGCAATCCAAAATAGACCGGGGCCAGCAAGGCCGACAGCAGAGCCGCCAGCGAGGAATAGCGAAACAGCGCCGCGACCGCCAGCCAGGTCAACAATGCAGCCAAACCGAGCAGTGGGTCCAAGCCCAGCACGACGCCGAAAAAAGTCGCCACGCCCTTGCCGCCGACGAATTTGGTGTAAATCGGCCACAAATGCCCGAGGAAAACCGCGACCGCCACCAGCGCCACGCCCTTGTCCTCGACGCCGAACTGCGCGCCGTAATGCGCAGTCGCCCACACCACCACCCAGCCTTTGAAGCCGTCGCCCAGCAAGGTCAGCAAGGCAGCAATTTTATTGCCACTGCGCAATACGTTGGTCGCGCCCGGATTTTTCGATCCGTAAGTGCGCGGATCGGACAAGCCAAACAATTTGCTGACCACTACCGCAAAGGAAATCGACCCAATCAGGTAAGCGCCGATTCCAAATAAAATTGTATTCATGCTTTTTTCTTTCCGCCCATTGACACGATCGCTGCGCGCCCGGTCCCCGGCGCGCGTCGCCGTATGATACCTATTGAATCCCCGCAATTTTCCGATCGCTAGAATATTTCACTGCTGCAACGCACAATCGACTGCCGTCAGTTTCAATATCGTCTGCATCGCGGACGGCGCAATCCCGACCAGGTAGCCGCGCCGCCCGCCATTGATATAAATCTTGTCGAGCGCCAGGATGCTGCGCTCGATATAAATCGGCATCGGCTTGCGCGTGCCGAACGGCGACGTGCCGCCCACCTGGTACCCGGAATGGCGGCTGGCCACCTCCGGTTTGCACGGCTCGACCGATTTGCAGCCGATCTGGCGCGCCAGATTCTTGGTCGAGACCTTGCGGTCGCCGTGCATCAACACGATCAGGGGCTTGGCCGCCTCGTCTTGCATGACCAGGGTTTTCACCACATGATGCTCGTCGACGCCCAACTCGCGCGCCGACACCTCGGTGCCGCCATGTTCTTCGTATTGGTAGGGATGTTCGGAAAAGGCGACGCCGGCCTTGCGCAAGAATTGGGTTGCCGGGGTCTCCGACACATGGTCTTTTTTACTCATTTCGATTGCCTTGAATTGACGCACAGAATAATAACCTGTGCGAACCAAAACGCTAACGCAAACGTAGCGCAAACGTCACGCATCCGCATTATCCACGCGATTCGCAAACCCGAAAGCGCTATTTGTCCAGCCAACGACATTGCTGCGGGTGCAACATTTGCATGCACGAAACTCAACAGTCGCATTGCAACATCAGGGCATCATTTCAGTAGCCACAGGCATGACAATTTGGCATATATCTTGCTGGAATCCCTTATGCCAGGCTTTTCGAGCAAGAATCGAAAATATTTTGTGCAACGCACAAATAGTGCTTGACATCGCCGTGCAAGTCTTTAGAATTGGAATTGTTGCATCGCACCATTTGCGGTTACCCAATTATTTTCGGATCACTCGTCCATTAGGAGAACTAAATGTCTACCACGCCTGAGCAATTCTCGTCTGCTATCAAAACCAACGTCGAAGCGCAAATCGCCGCACTGACCGCGTTGACCAACCATGCATTTGAAAGCGTCACAAAGATTGTCGATTTGAACCTGAGCGCTGCCAAAGCCTCGTTTGAAGAGTCTTCGGCAACTGCCAAGAAGCTGTTGGCCGCCAAAGACCCGCAAGAATTCTTTTCGTTGACCGCTGCGCAAGCGCAACCGAGCGCAGAAAAGGCGATTGCTTACGGTCGTTCGCTGGCCGGCATCGCGTCGACTACGCAAGCCGAATTCACCAAGGCCGCCGAAGCGCAAATCGCCGAAAGCAGCCGCAAGGCCATCGAATTGGTCGACAGCGTCAGCAAGAATGCGCCTGCCGGTTCGGAACAAGCGATCGCACTGGTGAAGACTGCCATCGGCAACGCTTCCGCCGGTTACGACCAACTGAGCAAGACAGCCAAGCAAGCTGCTGAAACACTGCAAAGCAACGTCAGCAACACGGTCGAACAGTTTTCGCAAAACGCCGCCAAGACTGCCAGCCGCGCCAAGAAATAAGCTAGTCCCTCCGACTTGCTGAAACGGGCTGCGACCGCAAGGTTGCGGCCCGTTTTTGTTCTTGGTTGTTCCGACTTTTTGTGGGCAAAGAACCGCATTCGCGCAGGTATAACAAAAAACTTCGTCGTTCCCGCGAAGGCGGGAATCCATAGTGAGGTAGCACGAGCGAATTCCCTATGGGTTCCCGCCTTCGCGGGAATGACGAGAGTTGCGCAAACGCCAGACTAATATTTTTACACACAAAACACTCAGATGAAACTTAGTCTTTCAGATAAGCCTATTTGTTTCTCTTGCCGAGTTGCGCTTCAAACGCCAGATCGTTCTTGGTGACGCGCCGGGGCGTCTGCGGCCCCAGGCCATCGACATACTTGACGAAGGCGTCCAGCGGCAACGGCTCCCCTTGCGCGACCGGCGCTAGTCCGGCGTCGCTTGCGAGCACCAGCGAAAACATGCGGTCGGAAGTCAACACCATCGAATACAGCTTATTGCCGCTACGCGACTTCAGCCGCCCTACCGCCGCGCTGGCTCTGGTTGATCGCATTGTTATTCCTCCTTCAGAGTTTGGGCGCTGGTAAAGCTGCGCGCTTGCCCGCTAATCGGGTCGTCGAACGCAATCGATTGCGCCAACAGTTTCAGCGGCTGCGACACGTCGTCGCCCTTGCTTGGCAAAACGTCGGGATAGACGCCGTCGTTCAAAATCGGCACACCGAGCGCCGCCATGTGCACGCGCAATTGATGCTGCTTGCCGCTGACCGGCCGCAACTGGTAGCGCCCGATGCCGCCACGCTGTTCCAACAGATCGATCCGGGTTTCCGAGTTCGGCTCGCCTGCGACTTCCTGCATCCGAAAAAATGGCGTGCCTTTGACGATGCAACTGCGATACGTCATCGGAAACTGCAATCGCGCGTCGACCGGAGCCAGCGCTTCATACACTTTTTCCATCGCGTGTTCGCGGAACAGCGCATTATATGCGCCCCGGCTGGCGGGATTGTGGGAAAACAAAACCACCCCGGCTGTCTCCCGATCGAGCCGATGCAGGGGCACCAGATGTTCGAGCGATAATTTCTTTTTTAATCTCACCAGCAGGGTTTCGTGCAAGAAGCGCCCGCCCGGTATCACCGGCAGGAAATGCGGCTTGTCGGCCACCAGGATATGTTCATCCCGATACAAGACCTGCTCGGCAAACGGGATCGGCGTTTCCGCTTCGATCTCGCGGTAATAAAACATGCAGATGCCGCGCTTGAACGGGCTATCCGGTTGCAAGCGCCGACCGTGTTGATCGACGACCTCGCCCTTGTCCATGCGCGCTTGCCAGGTCGCGGCGGCGACATCGGCGAACCAAGCCGCCAGGAAGCTTTGCATGTCTTTCCACGCGCCTTCGGGCAGCCACAGAAAACTGGGGCCGACGCCGTCGCGCACCGGCAGCGGCGGCGTGAGCACAGCTTTCACACCAGCAAGGCCAGTTGCGCCGTATCCAGATAGCACCATTCGCCCTCCTCCAGATTGAGCGCGTCCAACGTCAGCGAACCGATAGCCGTGCGCCGCAACGCGGTGCAATGATTGCCGGCTGCCGCCAACATGCGTTTTACCTGGTGGTACTTGCCTTGCTCCAGCACGATTTCAAGCCGGTGACTGTCGATTTGGCGACAGGTCACCGCCGCCAGTGCTTCCGGTTCATCATGCAGTTTGACGCCATGCAAGAGTTGCTCGATCAGCGCCGCCGTGACTTCATCGTGCGTGGTCGCCACATACAATTTCGGCACATGACGTTTGGGCGACGATTGCGCGTGGATGAAAGCGCCGTCGTCCGACATCAGCAGCATGCCGGTGGTATCGTGATCGAGCCGACCGACCGGCTGCACTTCGCGCCAGGTGAATTGCTCCGGCAACAAGGTCAACACGCCCGGATGGTGGCTGGGCTTGCGCGAACATTCGATATTGGCCGGCTTGTTCAATGCGATGTAGACGTGCTCGCGGTAGGTCCAATCCTCGTCGAACAGGGTGAAGTGCAAATCGGCGGTGTCGAACGCGGCGCGATAATCGGTGACGGCTGCGCCGGCAATGCTTACTTCGCCGTCTTCGATCAATTCGCGGCACCACTTGCGGGTGCCGAAACCCTGCGATTGCAGGATGCGATCCAATGTCAATTTAGCCATCTTGACGTGTCGCCTATTTCACGATCCGATAACACGGCGTGTATTTTTTCCCCGGCAATTTCATCCGTTGCTGGCTGACGAACGCAGCCAGCAACGCATCCATTTGCTGCATGATGCCAGCGTCGCCGCGAATCTCGAACGGGCCGTGCTGCTCGATTGCCCGGATGCCTTGATCCTTGACGTTGCCGGCCACCACGCCGGAAAACGCGCGGCGCAGATTTGCTGCCAGCAAATGCCTTTCCTGATTCGCATGCAGGCTGAGGCCGCGCATGTTTTCGTGGCTGGGGATGAACGGCTTTTGAAATTCCGCGTCGATCTTCAAATGCCAGTTGAAATAATAGGCGTCGGCGTGATCCTTGCGGTATTCGCGCACTTTCTTGATGCCGTCGTGCATTTCCCGCGCGACTTGGACCGGATCGTTGATAATGATTTTGTAACGCCGTTGTGCGTCTTCACCCAAGGTCGCGCCGATGAATTGGTCGATCTGGGTAAAGTAATCGCGCGCGCTTTCCGGGCCGCTGAAAATCAACGGGAAGGGCAAGTCGACGTTTTCCGGGTGCAGCAAGATCCCTAATATATAAAGGATCTCTTCCGCCGTTCCGGCGCCGCCGGGAAATACGACGATGCCGTGGCCGACGCGCACGAAGGCTTCCAGCCGTTTTTCGATATCCGGCAAGATCACCAGGTCGTTGACGATCGGGTTCGGCGCTTCGGCGGCGATGATGCCGGGTTCCGACAAACCCAGGTAGCGCCCGCCGCTGATGCGCTGCTTCGAGTGGCCGATGGCCGCGCCCTTCATCGGCCCTTTCATCGCGCCGGGGCCGCAGCCGGTGCAGATATCCATGCCGCGCAGGCCGATCTGGTAGCCGACATGCTTGGAATAATCGTATTCGACGCGCGAAATCGAATGCCCGCCCCAGCACACCACCAGGTTGGGCGAGGTCATCGGCCGCAACACGTCGGCATTGCGCAGGATATGGAACACCGAGTCGGTGATGCCCTCGGACGTGCTCAGATCGAATTGCGGATTGTCGATGATTTCGTTGCTGACGAAGATCACGTCGCGCAGCACCGCGAACAGATGTTCGTGGATGCCCTTGATCATCTTGCCGTCGACAAACGCGTTGGCCGGCGCGCCCTTGATGTCGAGCTTGATGCCGCGCTCGCGCTGTATGATGCTGATATGGAACGACGAATATCGTTCCAGCAATTCCTTGCCGTCGTCGAGATCGTTGCCGCAGTCGAGCACCGCCAGCGAGCAATTGCGAAACAGGTTATACAAGCCGCCTTGGCTATTGTCGCGCAGCTTGTTGACCTCCGATTTGGACAAAACCTCCAGCCGCCCTTCGGGCGAAATTTGCGTATCGATTACCGGGTAAGTCATACCATCCTATATATAAAACGCATCTCTAAAAATTGCCAATCTACGCCGACGGTTCGCGCACGTCGGCGCGCCGATGCCGCCGCCGATCCAGCCACCACGCCAGCACCGGCATCGCAATGAAGCCGCCGGGCGCCACAAACAAGATCAGGTAGGGGCTGATATGCATCAATGCCGCGACATCTTCCTTGAGTTTCTTGCGATCCTCGACCGACCAGCTATTGCCATTGCGTTGTTTCATCAACAAAGGCATCAAACCGCGAGTGGCCGCCATCTCCGCCGCCAGCCGCGCGCGTTCGCGCCGCTGCACGTCGGCCAGGCTCTGCAGTCCGCGCCGCACCGGCCGCAATGGATTGCCGACTGCCGCGCTCACCCGACGCATAATTTTTGTTTTCAACATGTCACCTGAACAATAATACAAACAGCCGACACCAGAATCAAACAGGTCGAAAAAAGCTGTTTCCACCATTGCAGATTATCATGTCGCTTCACCGTCGCCGCGCTTTTTTCGACGTTTGTTGCATTTCAAAACAAGCTCTGCGCAGGCAGATCATACGGGATATTCACCCGCGCGGATGATGTTGCGCATGCAATTTCTTCAAGCGTTCGCGCGCCACATGCGTATAGATTTGCGTGGTCGAAATATCCGCATGACCAAGCAGCAATTGCACCACCCGCAGATCGGCGCCGTGATTGAGCAAGTGCGTGGCGAACGCGTGCCGCAGCGTGTGCGGCGACAACGGCGCATGGATGTCGGCGGTCTTCGCATGCCGTTTTATCAAGGACCAAAACATTTGCCGGGTCATCGCGCCGCCGCGCGCGGTGACGAACAAGGCGTCGTCGATCTGGCCGTTCAAGATGACGGGGCGCGCCTCGCGCAGATAGCGTTCGATCCAGGCGCGCGCCTCTTCGCCGAATGGCGTCAGCCGGGTCTTGTCGCCCTTGCCGGTAATGCGCAGCACGCCTTCGTTCATGCCGACTTCCAGCGATTTCAACAGCACCAGCTCCGAGACCCGCAGGCCGCTGGCATACATCAGTTCGAGCATCGTGCGGTCGCGCAAACCGAGCGGCGTGCTGGTATCCGGCGCCGCCAACAAGGCTTCGACCTGCGCTTCCGACAAGGTCTTCGGGAAGCGCGGCGCTTGCTTGGCCGACTTCATGCGCAGGCAAGGATCGGCGCCGATTTTATTCTGCCGCAACGCCAGCCGATAAAACCGCTTCAACACTGCCAAGCGCCGGTTGGCCGAGGTGGCCTTGGAGTCATCGTGGCGCACCGCAAAATAGGCAGTCAAATCCTCGGCCTGCGCGGCCAGCAAATTCTTCGCGCGTTCGACATGCAGCCAGAGCGCAAATATGCGCATGTCGCGCCGATAGGCATCGAGCGAATTTTTTGCCAAGCCGTCTTCCAGCCAAAGGGCATCGCAGAAATCGTCGATCATTGCCAGGCTATCGGGCGGCAGAACCGGTTGGTCGGCATCCATCCTAAAGCGCGACGCCCTCGTGCCGCAGCAGCCAGCGCTTGACGCCGAGATGAAATCCGGTTTCGTCGTCGTGATGCGAAAAGCCGCCCAGCCCGCCCGCCGCCGTCACCCGATGACAGGGAATCACCAGCGGGAACCAGTTGGCGCCGCAAGCCTGGCCGACCGCGCGCGGCGCGGAACGGATCAGCTTGGCAATTTCGCCATAGGTCAACACATCGCCGCGCGGAATGACGGCAATCGTTTTCCATACCTTGTGTTGATAGGCGGTGCCGACCTGCGCCAGCGGCAGGTCGAAACGGAAATCCGGGTCGTCCAGGTATTTTGCGATCTGGCGTGCTGCTCTATCGGCCAACGGATCGGTCGCCGCTTTGCCGTCGAAGCTCGAAGGGAGATAAACCAGTTCCTTGACGACGCCGGCCTCGGTGCGCACACCGATTGCGCCGAACGGCGCTTCGACGATCGCCGAAAAGATATCGCTGCCGCTTGGTCTTTTTTCCATGGCGACACTATATACAAAAAAGGCGCATCTTGCGATGCGCCCCAAATACGGCTTTGCATTCCGTGCTGCTTATGGTGTTGCCACATCAGCTTTAATAGAAATGCATGTCTCCTCGAACATCCTCGGTATCGATACCGTTATTTATGCCCCGCCGCCTACAAATCCGCTTGTGCCAAATCGAGGCGACTTGATCCTCGTCGCTACCGCAATATTATTTGGCACATTAAATTAAAACAGAACTTTACCAGCAGCGGCGGGGTATTTGCTAGTTAATTTTATTGGCTTTTATCGCAAAGCGATCAATCTGCAACAGCTTGCGATATTGTGCAAACGCACAAAATTTCACCCCGGCAATTCATTAAATCAATACCAACACAATCGGCCATCGACAACCAAAAACCGTGTCCGAAAAGCGTCATCGGCTCGCTTGGGCCGCAAGCTTGTTGATTGCCGCAATCAGATCCGGGCCGATGCTGTTGGCCATCTGTTGCTGCACCGGCAACATTGCTTGACGCCATTCAAGTTGCTCGCGCGCGCTTAACTGGTAGACCTTGGTTTTGCCTCTTTTCTGGATATCGGCCAAATCGCGCTCGTTGTCGCGTTGCGCGATTTCGTTTGCATAAAGCGTTGCCTGTTGCATCGCGCCTTCCAGTGCCGTGCGGATGTCGTCGGGCAAGCCGTCCCAGAATTTCTTGTTGACGATCACCGCATAGCCGAGATAGCCGTGATTGGACACCGTCAGATTGTTTTGCACGTCATCCATCAGTTGCGTCTTGAAATTCGACGGCGGATTTTCCGTGCCGTCGACGAACCCGGTCTTGAGCGCCTGGTATACCTCGGAGAACGGCATCGCCTGCGGAATTGCGCCCAAGGCCCGCATTTGCGCGTCCAGCACACGCGACGCCTGAATCCGCATCTTCAAGCCTTTGAAATCGGCGGGACGATGCAAGGGCTTGTTGGCCGACATGACCTTGAAGCCGTTGTCCCAAAATGCCAATCCGGTAATTCCCTTGGGTTCCAGCTTTTTCAACAAGTCGCGCCCTATGGGGCCTTGCGTGACCTGGTTCAACACGTCGCGCGACGGGAAAATATAGGGCAACGCGAAGACATCGAACTCCCGCACCCCGAAGGTGCCGAACTTCGCCACCGACGGCGCCAGCATTTGCACCGCTCCCAGTTGCAAGGCTTCCAGTTCTTCTTTGTCTTTGTAGAGCTGGCTGTCTGGGTAGACGTCGATCCTGACGCGGCCATTGGTGGCCTTCTCCGCCAATTCCTTGAAACGCAGCGCCGCTTTTCCCTTGGGTGTATCGGCCGCAACCACGTGGCTGAACTTAATGACAATCGGCGTTTGCGCCTGCGCGCCCGAGGCCCAGCCCATGCCGATCAGGAATACGAAAATTGCCCGGACTATCGATTGCATCGCGCTTATGGTACGAATATTCATGCTGCAATTGTCCGCCTTTGTTTCACCATGCGCAATGGTAGGCGACCGCACTAGCCGCCGCACCCAAGCGCTCGGCAAGCGTGTAAGATGGCTTGCAGGCAATTATATGTCCCTGCCGCCTACCGCTAACCAATGAACGATCGCACCCGCCATCTGAAATTCAGTTTCAACTTTCCCGGTCGCCGCCTGACCGTGCGATGGCTGTTGCCGATCTTTTTGATCTTGCTGTTCCTGACCACCTTGCTGTGGCTGCCGTGGCAGGCGCAACGCATGGAAAGCAACGAAAGACAGGAACAACTGATCGCCGACACGCTGTGGGTCGAGCAAGCGATCCGCTTCCAGCTCGGCAGCGACGAAGAGAGCTTGCGCCAGATCGCATCCGAAGTCGCGTCCGGCTATTTGTCCGGCCCGCGCTTGCGCGAGCGGCTGACGACGCTGATGCGCAACAACCGCGAACTGAGCCGCATCGTGCGGCAAGATGCCGACGGCAACATTCTCGCCTCCACCGACGATGCGCCGAGCGCACGGCTGGATCTTTCCGCGCGCTCCAGCGACGCCGCCCAGCATGCGCGCCAAACCCGCGCCCCGCAATATAGCCAACCGGCGCCGACCCCGCCGCCAAACGGCCCGATGCAAATGGATTTTCACGTGCCCTTGTATAACGGCGAGCACTATATCGGCAGCCTGGTGGCCAGCTACCAGATGGGCAACATTCTCGACCAAATGGTGCCGTGGTGGTTTGCCCAGGATAACGAAATCAGCCTGAGCGGCGACGACGACACCATCATCGTCCGCCGCGCCGCCGGCGGTCTGGGGCGCGGCGTATATACACATTCTCACCTGATGGAGCTGCCGGGCGCCACCTTGACGCTGCATACCAACAGCATCAAGAGCGCGCCCAAGCTGTTGCCCAATCTGCTGGTCGGCTCGGTGGTGGTGTTGTCGCTCGGCCTGCTGTGGAGCCTGTGGGCGCTGTGGCGCGACATCAACCGCCGTCTGGCAGCGGAGGGCGCGCTGCGGCAACAGGTGTCGTTTCGCATTGCGATGGAAAACTCGCTGTTGACCGGCTTGCGGGCGCGCGACCTGGATGGCCGTATCACCTATGTCAACCCGGCGTTTTGCCAAATGGTCGGCACCCCGGCCGAGCAACTGATAGGCAAATTGCCGCCGATGCCGTATTGGGCGCCGGAAGCGATGTACGAATATCGCGAACGCTTCGCCAAGGTGCTGGCCGGCACCGTGACGCCGCAATTCGAGACCATCTTCCAGCGCGCCAACGGCGAACGTTTCCCGGTTCTCATCTTCGAATCGCCGCTGGTCGACGACAGCGGCAAACACACCGGCTGGATGGGATCGATCCTCGACATTTCGGATCGCAAGCGCGTCGAAGACTTGAATCGCCAGCAACAGGAAAAATTGCAGGCCAGCGCACGCCTTGCCAGCATGGGTGAAATCGCCTCGACGCTGGCGCACGAATTGAATCAACCGCTGGCCGCCATTTCCAGCTATACCAGCGGCGCCTTGAACATATTGAACGGCGAGGCGATGCAAAGCGGGCAAGTCGACCCCGGCATATTGCGCTCGGCGCTGGAAAATGCCAACGCCCAGGCACAACGCGCCGGGCAGATCATCCGCAGCGTGCATGCGTTCGTCAAGAAACGCGAGCCGATCCGCGAGTCGGTGCGCATCCAAAGTTTGATCGAAGGCGTGATCCCGTTGATCGAAATGCAGGCGCATCAATTCTTCGTCGGCATCCAGCTCGATATCGAGCCGGGGCTGCCGCCGGTCAACGCCGACCGCATGCTGCTGGAACAGGTGTTGTTCAACCTGACCCGCAACGCGGTCGAAGCGATGCAGACGGTCGCGCCGGAACGCCGCATCTTGCGCGTGCAGGCGACACTGGATAAGACTTCCGGCGCCACCGCACGCGTGGTGGTAGCGGTGATCGACTGCGGCCCCGGCATTCCGCGAGAAATCGCCGAGCGCTTGTTTTCGCCGTTTTTTTCGACCAAGGCAGAAGGCATGGGCATGGGTTTGAACATTTGCCGCACCACGATAGAATTCCACGGCGGCACCTTGACCCATGCCGCCAATCCGGCGGGCGGGACAATTTTCACGTTTTCGTTGCCAGTTGCGGTAGAAAGCGAAGGCTCAACCGACGCAAGCACCCGCCCCTATTGACGCGCAGGCGGCTTGCAGACCGAAATTCATAGAATAACAATAGGAGACAGCATGCTGCATATCGTCGATGACGAAGAAGCGATCCGCGATTCGCTTGCGTGGCTGGCGACCTCGCGCAAAATACCTGCCGCCGCCTACGAAAGCGCCGAAGCTTTTTTGGCCATGCTCGACAGCGGGACGATGCTCGACCTGCAAGGCGAATGCATGCTGCTCGACGTGCGCATGCCGAGCATGAGCGGAGTCGCACTGTTCGACGCGCTGGCGGCGCGCGATCTGACGCAACGGATACCGGTGATTTTCCTGACCGGGCACGGCGACGTGCCGATGGCGGTGGATGCGTTGAAACGCGGCGCGTTCGACTTTTTCGAGAAGCCGTTCAACGACAATAAATTGATGGATCGGGTCGAAGAGGCGCTCGCGGCATCGCGCCAGGCATGCGCGATGGCGGCGGTTCAGACGCGGCTGGCGGCCTTGTCGGCGCGCGAGCAAGAAGTGCTGGAACTGATCCTGGCCGGCAACATGAACAAAGTAATCGCCGACAAGCTCAACATCAGCATGCGCACGGTAGAAGTGCACCGCGCGCATATCTTCGACAAGATGCAGGTGAAAACTGCGGTGGAACTGGCGCGCTTGCTGAAATAAATAGTTGATCTGAATATTTCCTGTGCAAATCACTTGGCTACAACACAACCCTCCGTCGGGGGCGCGGGCGGGGGGGGGCCCCCCCCGGGGGGGGGGGGGGGGGGGGGCGGCCGGCGGGGGGGGCGGCGCGGGGGGGGTTTGGCGGGCGTTGTCACACCGGCGCGGGGGGCCGGGGTGGCCGCGGGGCGCGCTTTTG